>JANODE010000114.1:0-7828 GCA_031412525.1 Akkermansiaceae bacterium
GCGAAAATTACCGGCAGCCCTAGAAATTTAAGATAGTTCAGGCTGATCATTTAATCGTTAGGTGACTTTCCATCGGGGTCAGTGCCTGCCATTCGTTTGGACGACCGAGCGCAGGTGTTCCTTGAGCGCGGGCACGGCGACCACTCTGGCACGTTGCAACATGGAGGCCGCGACGGACGATTCGCCATTGCGGTAATCCGAACGGCGGATCTCCCCCTTGCGGAGGCGGTAGCCGATCTGGGATGGAGTCAGGTCGGTGTGCTGCATGATCAGGCGGGTTGAGAATCCCAGACTGCCTAGCAGGGCACACTTGAAGTCGGAGCCACTGAGCAAGTCCACCCGGCGCGGCGGGGTCGGAACCGGACGGATTTCGCGGTGTTTTTTGGCGGATGATCCTTTCATGTGAGTAAGTCTCCATTGACGAATTCCATCGCGGCATGCACGACCGCCAGGTTCAGTCCGCAATGCGGGCAGAATCGCACTTGAGGCGGGCGAGCCCCGGCTGGTTTGTCAACCGGGCGTGTGCGCCGCAACTTGATCTGGGTCGCAGGCGGTAATTTACCTGCGCCTCCGCCAGCGGAAGCGATCTCGTGTGCAGGATGATTCTTGCGCATGTGCTGGTGCAAACTGTGAGCCGTTAAAAACAATTTCCCCCGCAGACTGCGGTTGGCGCCGCAGATGTCGCAGGTGAGTGGAGCGGCGGCGCCTGATTTGCCATCCACAGCACCATGCATGAGAAGCACGTGCTTCGACAGCCCGGGCCCGTCAAACGGCCTGCCGGCCTTGGAACGATCCGCTCCGCAAATGGAACAACTGAGGGCTGTCGTCATGTCTGTGTTGGAATGAATGCTGGCGATCCGGGCCGAAACCCGGTCGCCAGTCGCCCGTCGAAACGCTCTCCAGCGCTTCGACAGGCATGGGATTGCCGTTGAAAACCCATTAACAACGGCAAAATTTTTGGTTCACGCCGCACGGCGGCGGCGGAGGAGGCCAGCAGTGATCAGCAGTCCGGCAAGCGCACTGGTGGGCTCGGGAACGGCGCTCCAGGTGAGCGAAGAGCCGTTGATCGTAAAGGAGCCTTTGGAGCTCACATCAAAGGCTCCGGTGCTGTCATAGGTTTGGACCGAGGTGAAGAGGCCACTCGTGAAATTTTTACCGAACAGCGAGGCCATGCTCCACACCTGCGATGCATTCGCGGTATTCCAGAAGGCATTGCCGGAATCGTTGATCCCTGCCTTGGCAGTGGTGCCAAACACCACTCGGAAGATCGAAGTGTCGCCACCGGTGGAGCCGTTTAGATTGCCCGTGACCGCCACTGTATCAAAGCCAGATGCCGTGGAATTGTTGTTGATGTCCCACTCGAAGATTGAGCCATTGGCGTAGGTCAAGTCGCTGGAAAAAGACTGTGATCCGACGGCTCCGGTGGCGCTCCCCGGAGAATAAATCGCAGCCGAGTTGATCGTGGTCGCACCGCCGATTGTGCCTGTACCCATCAGGCGAGTCCCGGCATTAGATACCCCGACTGCACCTGTAGCCGTGGATTGGTTGCCGTTGATGATGAGACTTCCGGCGGAGACCGTGGTGATGCCGGTGTAGGTGTTCGTGCCGGTGAGGGTGAGTGTGCCGAGTCCGGATTTGGTCAGAGAATCGGTGGTTGCGCCGGCGAAATGCACCAGCGGCTGGGCAATGGTGATGTCCTTGCCATCCGTGTCGATCTTCGCGCCGCCATCTTTCACGTTGGCGGTGGTTTGGGCGTTGTTGACCCAGAAAGTGGTGCTCGACGCAGTGGGCTTCAGCGTGCCGCCGTTGAAGTTGAATGTGGCCACGGCATCGGCTGCCGCAGTCGAAGTGCTGGTGATTGTGTTGACGTTGAGCGTGCCGCCGTCGAGATCGTATTGGCCACGGCGGATGGCGGTGTTGCCGGAGATTCCCTGCACCAGAAGCAAGCCGTTGGTGCCGGCCACGTTGACCGTGCCAGCGGACTGAACGAATTTACCATTCGCAAATCGTCCTGACGTCGGTGCCCCGGTCAGGCGTAACTCCCCGCTGGCATTGAAAATGGTGTTCGCTCCGGAGATGGTGAAAGTGCTGAGGATATTGTCGCTGGCAGTTTGATTGGAAATGATCGTGGCACCGAAAATCGACATTGAGCCTCCGCTGAGATACACATCACCGGCTCCGAGGGAGGTCAAATCGCTATTGAGGATGAGCGAGTTGGCGTTGATCGTTCCGGCGGTTTGGTTGAGAATTGAGTTACCTGTTCCGTCGTTGCCCGCACCGACGCGGACATCGCTAAAGGTGCTGGTGGCTGCACTGTCATACTGGAACGTTCCTGTCGGGGCGCTTCCGCCGCCGACAGTCAGAGCACCACCACCCGTGATTGAACCGCCGCTGTTGATCGTGAGCCCGCCGAGTACGGAGGTAGTGCCTCTGTAGGTGTTGGTGCCGGAGAGGGTCAGCGTGCCCGTGCCCGTCTTGGTTATACCTCCGGATCCGCCACCGATGGCACCGCTGATCAAGGTATTCCCGGTGCCGGCGATGGTGAGGGCGTCCGAGCCGTTCGAGACGTTACCGACGGTGAGGGCGTTTGCCGAGTTGTTGGTCCAGGTTTGGGCGGCACCGATTGTCACCGTCGTGCCGGCAAGCGTGACGGTAGGGTTTCCGGTTGCAGAGACTGTCAATCCACCTGTGCCGCCATTGAAGTTCGTAATCGTGGTGGCACCTGACCCGGCGATGGTCAGGAGATTGGAACCGTTACTGACAATCGAGCCGCTTCCTCCGACACTGAGGAGACCGCCGCTGTTATTAGTCCATGTTTGGGCGTTACCGACGACGATGTTCGAATTGAGCGACACCGCACCCGACCCGGTGTTGACTGTGATGCCCGGACTAACGGTGCTGCCGATGGTCAGGGTGTAGCCGCCGGTGTTTGCCAAGGTGATGGCGTTGATCTCGTTCGGGGTTGCTCCGGTGCCGTTCACCAGGATGCTGTTGACAGCCATGTCGCTGCCGAGGGTCATGCTCCCCTGGTCGGCCGCTCCGGTCGCGGAGAAGATGACGTTGGCGGCGGCTCCAGGTGTGAGCGGTGTGTCAGTTCCAGCGGTGGCACTTGCCCAGTTGCTTGCGGTGGAGCCGTTCGAATAGGCCCATACACCCGCGCCTCCCGAGAAGCCACCTTTCCAGTATGCATTGGTCAGTGCCGTGGCGGTAGTTGGGGTGATCTTCACCGAACCGGCGGCCAAAGTCAGGGCGTAGGTGTAGTTGGTTGGATTGACGACGTTGTAGTTGGAAGCGGTGGTCGAGAACCCGCTGGCAGCCGTCAAGAGGGTATAGAGAGTGCCGGAAGTATAGCTGCCCGAGACACTCAGATTCAAATTACCGGGCATCGATGCCGCACCGAGGACATTGATGCTGCTGCCGAAATTGAGTCCGACGGCACTGCCGTTGGCCAAGGTCAGTGTGGAAGCCGCCGGCAGGGTCAGTGCTCCGGGGGTGGTGGGCAGGTAGTTGAACCGTGCACCGCTACTTATCGAGATGCCGCTGCTGGTTGAAATCGTGCCGGTGCCGTTGACTGTCAGAACGCCGGCGGTGACGGCCGTTGCCCCGGTGTAGGTGTTTGCGCCGGAGAGCGTGACACTGCCACTGCCATTTTTCGTCAGGCCGCCGGTGGAAGCCGTATCCTGAAGGAGTGCCTGCCCGACGGTGATGGCGTAGCCGCCGTCATCAATGGTGGCCCCGCCGGATTGGATTTTGGCGCTGGTGGCTCCTGTCAGGAAGCTGGGACTTGTGGTGTTTGCTTTAAGAATTCCGCCATTGAAGATCACGTCGACATTTTGGGGGCCCTTGGTTAATGCCGGGACTGTCAGCGTGCCTCCGTTGAGGGTGAGCGTGCCGACTGTGCTACCGGTGCCATTTCCGAAGCGAGACAAACCTGTCGAGGTGACGTTGCCCCCATTCAAAGTCAGGCCGGCACCCACGTTGGCCCCAGTTGCGATATCAATGGTGGTGACCCTTAATGTTGTGCCACTATTCACTTGCACTGTGCCACGATTGCTCTGCAAAGCACCCAAGGCTACCGTGCCATTGTTTGAGAGTGTCAGGGTGCCCAAACCGTTTTTGTTGAGGTTTTTGCCGTTGCCCGTGATGGCTCCGGTCAACGTAATACTTCCATTGCCGCCGCTGTTACCCCCCCCGCCCACGACAACTGTAGCCGCCCCAAAGTTTACGGCACCTCCATAGGTTGCCGTAGCACCGCCGCTGACACCGCCAGCGGTGTTGGTCAAAGATCCGACATCGGCTGTAGAGGCAGTGCTGTTCAAGTTGAGCGTCACATTGGCAGTCGGTGAGATGCCGTTAAGATCGAAAACGGCATTACCGGCGACCGTCACGCTTGAGGTATTGTTCGTCCCGTCGCCCAACGCGCCGGCATGACCGAGTTTGAAGGTGCCTGCATTGACGGTCGTCGCACCGGTGTAATTTTGGGCGGCTCCGAGAGTCACGGTGCCACCGCCGTTAGTGGCCGTGGAACCCACGACAAGGTCATTGCCACCGGTGAAAAGGTTCGTGGTATTGAAGCTGATCGAACCTCCGCCGCCGCCGACGCGGTACTGGGAACCGTTTCCAGCCGCGATGGTACCAGCCGCACCGGTGAAGGTGCTGGTGCCGATGGCACCGACTAACAAGTTCTTGCCGGACAGCAAGGTCGAAAGATCTGCGCTGTATCCCGACACGCCATTGATGGCGATGACGCCGCCGTTGGTGTTCGCCTGCGCGATGGCCGCATTCGGCAGGCCGTTGAAGCCCAATCCAAGCACGGACAAGCTGGACGCTGTGCTCGTGAGGGTGATCGTCTGGTTGCTGCCCGCATTGGTCGCGGCAGCCAGCGTCAGGAAAGCCCCTGGAGACACCCCGATATTATTGGTGTTGATATCGGAGCCCAGCGTGACAGCGGAAACGACAGAAAGCGTGCCGGCCGCCACCGTGGTGCCGCCGCTGTAGTCTTGAGCTGCCCCAATGATAACAGTTCCCCCACCGTTGGTGGCGGTGGAACCGGCTACCAAAGCATTGGCTCCCGTGAAAAGATTCGCGGTATTGAAGCTGATCGACCCCCCGCCACCGCCAAGCTTATAGGCGGAATTAATGGCTGCAATCGTCCCGGCCGCACCGGTGAAGGTGCTGGTGCCGATGGCACCGACAAACAAATTCTTTCCGGTCATCAAAGTGGAAAGATCGGTGTTGTATCCCGTCACCCCGTTGATGGCGATGACGCCGCCGTTGGCATCCGCCTGGGCGATGGCCGCATTGGGCAGGCCGTTAAAGCCCAGCCCAAGTACGGACAGGCTGGACGCCGTGCTGGTGAGGGTGATCGTTTGGTTGGCACCGGCGTTGGTCGCGGCAGCTAGTGTTAGATAGGCACCCGCGCTTACGCCGATGTTGTTGGTGTTTACATTGGAACCCAAGACGCCCGTGGCACCAACCGTCAGCCTGCCGGACGACACCGTGGTGCCGCCGCTGTAGTCGTTAGTCGCATTCGAAAGGATGGTCTCGCTCGCAATGTTGCTACCCGTAATCGTCAATCCACCTACTCCCGTGATCTTGCCACTGACTGTGAGGGTCGTGAAAGGCGAGGAGCTGTCACTATTGTTCAGGATCAGCCCCTTGTTCAGCGTGATCTGTGCGGCCAATGTCGGACTGTAGGCTGCAAAGTTGTTGATGGTGACTGTGCCGGAGTTGCCGGAACGCACCGTAATGGGGTTGTTAAAAATAGAGGAAGTGCCAAGCGCAAGGGTGACATTGTTCGTGCCGGCAGACGTGGAGCCGAGGTTCACCACGCCTGAACCAGTGCCGCCGAGTGCGCTGCCCGAGGTTTGGGCAAGCAAGGTGCCTTCGTTCACCGACAAACCGCCGCCGAAGGTGTTTACGCCGGTCAACTGCAATGTGCCAGTCCCGGTCTTGGTGATGCCGGAGGTGAGTCCGCTGACGATTCCCGTCACGTTCAACTGGGCGGCACCTGTGTTGTTGGTGACCGCCCAGGTTTGGCTCACACCGAGGATGACGCTGCTTTCACTGATGGTGTGGGTTCTGGTAGTGGTGTTCGGCAGGGTGACGGTAATTCCGTCGGAGCCGATGGTGAGCGAGCCACTGCCGTTCGCGATTTCGAAATTGCCATCCCGGTTGATGGTGATGCCGGTGAAGCTCGCGTTGGTGTTGATCGTGGCCAAGGAACCGCTCGTGCCGAAAATGGCGGCCGTGGATCCGTTGAGGGCGTTGACCACCCCTCCCCCGGCGCCATCCCAGTTGCTTGCGTTATTGATGTCAGTAGTAGCTACGCCACCTCCATCCCAAATGATTCCTGCTTTGACGCAGGGAGCGGCAGCGAAGCAAACCGTCACCACGGTGACAGCAAGACGGCAGGACAGATACGGATTTACGCGAGGCTTCATGGGTTAAGGGGGTATGATGAGAATCGGGTCTAATTCAGGCAGATAGAACTTAAAACAAATGATCCAACTCCGTCTATCCCTCGGACGAGGGTTTTTCGAACGAGGGACAGACGGATGGACAAAAGGATCAAGGGATCGTCACCGCTTGGAGGCGGCCGAAGAGTTTCGAGTTAGAGCCTCTTGGAACGGTCACCGTGATAATGTCCGGCGAAGCGCCATTCTCCACGACACCTACCGTGACGCCATTGACGTCGGGGCCGCTGGAAACGGCTCCGACCGTGACATCCGTCCATGCTCCCAGAGTCGCGCCGTATTGGAAGGTCTGGGTGGTGTCGGTTTCCGAATCGTCGAGGCGGTTGAAAGTGAAGACGAAGTTGGTAGGGGTAACAGTCAGCGCGGGCAGGATGGAAAGATCAGAGATCGTCGGATTGCCGTTGAGGACGTATTCGAGCACGTTTTTGAGACCGTCGTTGTCGGGATCAGCTCCGGCTGCGGGGTCGAGGATGCCGGGATGGAGAGTGAGCCAGTTGGAGTAGCCGGCGCCAGCGACTGATAGTGATAGCGCGCCGGTGGCCTCGGTGAAGGTCCAGGTGTTGGCACCGTCGGTTTTTTTCCAGACATTCGCTGTCTCGGTGAAGCCCGCGACTTGGAACGAGGTGTCGAACGTTTCACTGAGTGTGGCGACATCGACGAGGGTCCAGGAGTTACCATTCGCAACAGCGGTCCCGGTGAGATCGATATTGAATACGCCTTTGAAGTTCGCAGTGCCGGTGCCGGTGACCTTGTTGGTGACGCCGTTAGCAGCAGGAACAAACTTCAGGCCACCGGTCGTGGCGGCGAGTTCGAGTGTTCCGGCGCTTACCGTGGTATTTCCGTCATAGGTATTGTCGCCGGAAAGAGTGAGTGTCCCCACGCCGGACTTGGTCAAACCGCCGTCCGCGGTCAGCAGCGCCGAATCGTGGATGAGTGGCTGGCCGATGGTGATGGCATTACCGCCATCGTCGATGAAGGCACCACCGGCCTGGATTTTGGCGCTGTTAGCTCCAGCAAAGAAGGTGGTGGTTGGGGCGCTTGCCTTGAGGGTGCCGCCGTTGAAGTTGGCATTGAAGACCACGCTGGCACCGGCGGAGCCGCCTTTGGCAAGGCTGGGAACCGTAAGGATGCCGCTGTTGAGCTGGAGTGTGCCCGAGGCGGTACCGCTGGTGGCGGTGCCGAACAACGCGGGACTCGCCCCCGACAAAGTGACCGAACCGCCGGAGAGCGTCAACCCGGAGCTTACGCTATTGCCGCTGCCGACCGTGATGCTGGAGACATTGAGGATGGAACCGGAGCCGACTTGAATGGTGCCGCGATTTGCCTGAAGCAAGCCCAGTGCCACGGTCCCG
>JANODE010000115.1:0-11429 GCA_031412525.1 Akkermansiaceae bacterium
CGGAACGGGGCCCAGCCTTCGATCTCGGGCTGCTTGCTGTTGGAGGAAGCAATCTGGGCAATGAAAAACGGCCAGTCCGGACGAGCCCAATCCTTGCGCCACTCGGCGATCAATTGCGGGAGTAAGGCGGCGTATTCAGCAGGCTTGTCCCAATTGTTTTCGCCTTGATACCAAAGCACCCCACGCGCGGTGTAGGGAATGATCTCGCGCAGCATGGAATCATGGAGTCCCGTCGGCCTCCGCTTGTATCGGTAGCCATAGGGTTCCTGCGGTTGCGGCCCCAGCTCGGACTCCGGTGTGCCCGCTTTCTTGCCCGCATCCCAAGCCTTCAGCGCCGATTCAAATTCTTTCAACGCCGCTTCGTAGGCTTCCGCCGTGGGGAAGCTCGCCATCTTCTGATCATGCGTATCGAGGGTGGCTTTCAGTCCGGCTTTCGTGATGGCCTCGCGGCTCATCCAGGACTCAATGGGCACCCCTCCGTAACTGCAATTCACGATGCCGACGGGCACCCCGAGCTTTTGGTGAAGTTGGGCCGCGAAATAATAACCCACAGCGCTGAAGAACGGAGCCGAGGCCTTGTCAAAACGCTTCCACTCAAAAGGCGTGAACGGATCGCCCGAATAAGAACGGTGCGGAATCTTGAGCTGACGCACTCCGGGTTGATCGGCCCCTGCCAGCGCCGCATCGGAATACGGTGAACATTGGTTCAAGCGATACTCCATGTTCGACTGTCCCCCGCCAATCCAGACCTCGCCGACCGCGACATCGGTCAGCGTGATTTCTTTGTCTCCGCGCAAAACCAAGTCGGCACCGGGATTCGCGGGCATCGCCGCCAACTCTAACCGCCAACGTCCTTCCTTCACCGTAGCGGAAACGCTCTGCCCGAGAAACTCGACCGTGAGCTTTTCCCCTTCCCGGCCTTGACCCCATATCGTCACGGGCATTTCGCGCTGCAAGACCGCGCCGGAAGTGAACACGGGCGCGAATTCGGCAGCCGAGGCCAGTTGAATCAAGGCAACGCCGAGGAGATATCTGAGGAGGGTTTTCATGTTTTTAAAACTCGATGCCGAAGACAATTTCTCCAGCAGGTAAAGAGTAGGTGGCGGGAGTGGAGAGGAAGCAAAGGGCAAGCCCTGCCCGGGGGCACAAACGAAAATGGTTGATGGATGGGTGACTTTGAGCCGGAGGAAGCGAAGGGAGTAGATGGACGTGCCAGTGAAAGTCATGGACTGGCCAAGAGTGCCGGGCGTGACGAAAGGCAAGGGGGCGGTGATGGCGGCAACAAGGCCTCGGGGCAGGAGGGGCGGACGAGCAAACTCATTAACGGCTGGGGGTAGGTGTGGCTGGAGCGGGCGCGACGAACGCGTGCTCGGTGCTGACGAGGCGTCCCCGGTCATCGATGAGGTTTAAGAAGTAAACGTTCGCTTCGGCGGGGAGCTGGATGGTTACGGCGGAGGGGGTCACCGTGGCGGGGATGGCGACCCACTTGCGTTGTTTCCACGGACCTTCGGTCTCCACGCTATAGTTCAATTCCGCACGAACGATTGGACGAACCGCCTGATAGGCAGTTGTGACCGTTCCGCCCTCGTTTTTCATCTTCTCAACCACGGTGATCGGAGTTCCGTTACGCACCACGCTGTCGGCAAACGCGAGCACCTCGGGAGGATCGCCGGCCGGTGGATGATCGTGGCGCATGTTGACTCGCAGGGCCAATGCGGGCGGGGATGCGGAACTCATGCGGTAACTCTGCTGCCAGGCGGGGAGCCAGAAGAAGTTATCATTGGTGCCGTTGACCCACAGCATGGGCACACGGACAGACGGCAGGTAATTGGCGGCATCCCATTGGCTGAACCACCGGGCCGACTCCGCGGCAGGGCGTTTGGCGATGGACCCGGCGAAGACGGTTTCGGCATAATGACCGCAGCCATAGACCGGAACAGCGAAGCGAAGGCGCGAATCCAATCCGGCCAGGACGCAAGTCAGGTAGCCGCCCCACGAAATGCCGGTGACGCCGATACGTTGAGCGTCCACTCCGGGCTGCGCACGCAGAAGCGAATGAGCGAGGATGCCGGCGGTGACGGCATGGAACGGCCATTGATCGTAAAGCGGTTCGCCCAGTTGGGAAAAGGCGAGGCTGCCACCGGAAGGGCCGCCATCGGGATTGCGAGGACGCGGCTTGGCGTCGAGCGGGAGCGGCAAGGTGCCGAAGTGATCGAAGGCGATGGCGGCGTAACCACGGTCCACCCACGTCTTCACCCATGACTCGAACGCCGTGCCGCCTCCCCCGTGGAGAAGGATGACGCCTGGAGCCTGCTCGCCCGGAGCCAGACTGGGGATACCCAGCCAGGCAAAAACCCGCGTGGGTTTTCCGCGATAAGGCGCACCTTCAAAAAACAGAGCGCGGATGCGGTCGTCGGAGGAGCGGATCGTCTCGGAGGGAAAAACTTTCGGGGCCGCCGCGAGCGCGTGGATATTCCATAACTCAGCCGGAGTCGCCCGCAGCGAGACACCGCACAGGAGCAACAAGGCCCACAGGCGAAGGAAGCCGCGAGGGAAGAACGATGTGAGAGACAAAGTGGTCATGGTCGAGCGGCGGGCGTGGGTAGGGACTGTCTCCAATGTGGGGTGAAATGACGCCGGCATTCTTAAAACGATTTTGTTCAAAGCGGGATTTATTCACTCACGCCACACGTTCACTTTAAAGAACCGCCTGGGGTCGTTCGGTGTCATCGGGATCTCAATAACCAAAACGCCTCCGTTGCCCATGAACGCGGGGCTGGCGATCGACCACGAGGGACTGGTGAGGTCCGTGGAGGTGAGGGCTTGATAGAATTTACCGATGCCGGATTGGGGAAAGTTAAGGGTAAACTTCGTACCGCCGGCGCCGTCACTGCCCATCGCTGGTGCGGCCAAGGTGCTGTCGGCAGCGGTGAGCGGTGCGGAGGGGACGGAGCTGACCTGGGTGGAGATGCCGCTTTCAACGCCGCTGGCAAAGAGTGCGCGGACGACATAGTAGTAGCGGGTGCCTGCGATCAGCCCGGTGTCGGTGTAGCTGGTGCTGGTGAGGGTGCCGCCGATCTCGATGGAGGGGCCACCGGGGCTGGTCGAGCGTTGGAGCTTGTAGCCGGTGGCGCCGGCGACGGCGGCCCAGGTGAGGTTGATTTGAGTCGTGCTGGCGGGTCCTGAGACGAGGGCGGTGGGGATGGGCGGCAGGATGAGGGAAATCCAATTCAGGTTAAAAAGCGGGGTGCCCAGGGAGGTGCCATTTTCGACCAACGTGAGAAAGAGCGTCGAGCCGTTGGAGGGCGCGAGCGTGGCTTCGATGGTTTCCCATATCTGCGCGCCGCCGGTCACAGGCACGGCGAGCGAGCCGAGTACGGGACCGCCCAGGCTTCCCTGCCGGACTTCGATGCGGCTTTCGGGCGTGCCGTTCGCGCGGGCCACGCGGAGGCGGATGGTCGAACCGGTGCCCGGCGCGAGGTTGTCGAAACGCAGCGAGTCGTTGTGGGAGATGTTGGTGATGTTTTGTCCGCCGCCGGTGTCGGTGCAGACTTGGGTGGCAACGCCGGACTGGGCGTTGAAGCTCTCGGCCTCGACCTTGGTGTAGGGCTGGCCGATGGGGTTGAGCAGGATTTCGTAACAGTAGAGGGAATTGCCCGCGACGGTGGACCAGACGGAGGTATCGGCCGTCGCGGGGACGAATTCGCCGAGACCCTCCAGCGGGAGCGTGGGATGCCATCGCGTGCGTTTGACGGTGGCCTCGGCAAGGGTGCGGCCGGTCGGTGTGATGCGGACGGGCACACTGGCGAGGTTGTTGTTGAGCACCCAGACGGTCAGTAAATTGCCGCGAATCAGGGCGGCGGTGGACGTGAGCTGGGTGGGTTGATTGATATCGAGCGCGTGGCCATAGTTGGACGTGGTGGTGAGCTTGCGGAAGATGTGGAACTTCACATTTCGCGTCACGGTGGTGCCATTGTTCAGGAAATAGCAGTGCTGCTGAGCCGTGGTGCCGATGGCGAGCCACCCGTTGATGCCGGAGAAGCCGGCCCGGATGGTTTCGAACAGGTAAGAGGTGGTGGGGATTTCCTCGGTGGGGCCGCTGCCCATCCACCAGTGCAGTTCAGTGTTCCAGATTTCTTTGCCGGGCAGGTGGGTCGCCGCTGCGGTGGCAAATTGCTGGGCGGTGCCGGTCAGGTCGGTGTTGTGAGATGCGGCGATGTCTATGGCGGCTTTTTTTGCGGTCGTGTCGGCCGTGGCGAGCCAGGTGACGCCCTGCGCATAGCTCCAGGTCGAGGGTGCGATGATGAGCGGCATGTCGCCGGCATCGAGGTTGGCGACCATGTAGGCGCGGATGTCGCGGATATGAGTGGGGGTGATAAAATTCCACTCGTTGGTCATGTCCATGAAGTCGATCTTGAAGCCGTAGGTCTTCATCAACTTCACGTAACGGATGAGATACTCGGCGCATTTTTGCCATTTGAAACTAAAGGAACTCCCGTTGCCCGAATCGCCGGTGATCCAGTAGGGATAGGGCTGCCACGCGGCATTGGTGTAGCCGGTGGATTCGTCGAGCGGCCGCGGGCTGGCGAAGAACTTGATGTCCGGTTTGGCGGCTTTCATCGCCGTCATCATGGGGATGATTTTATCGGTGTAGGCGGCGAGGTTATAGGTGCCCTCGGTGAGCTCATACTCGCAGTTCATGGCCACGCGGATGTAGTCCACATCGCAATCCACCATGGACCAGCGGGCGACGGTGTCCAAGTTGGCGGACGGCCCATACCAGAACCACAGGCGTTCGTAATCGAGGCCGTAGCGCATCGTTTGTTTTCTCGTGTTGCCGACGGTCAGCGCGATGGCGCTTGGGGTTCCGGCGGCGGTGACTTTCAGGAGTCCGTTGGGGCCGGAGTTGTCGATGGAGAAGGACCAGATCGCGGTGTTCACGCCGGGGGCGAAGGCGAGGCCGTTGTTGATGATGGCTCCATTCTCGACCTCCATGACGGTCCAGGTGCCGCCGCCGGAGCCAGTCAGGTGATAACCCACATCAAGCAACGAACCGCTGGCAAAGGTGGCGGAGGTGCCGGTGGTCGCGGTGGCGCTGTCGTCGAGGAAGATCCGGGTGACGCCGCCGTAATCAATGCCCACCTTGAGGGTGGAGCCGGCGTTCTGTTCCCATCGGCCGTCGGTGTCCCCGGTGCTGCTGCCGATGCCGATCTGGCTGATGGAGGAACCGAGGACAGAAAAATTGCCCGTGCCGCTGCGAGTCGCATCCCCGAGCTTCACGCCGCTGCGGGTGAAGAAAGTGCCGCCACGGATTTCGAAGGTGCCCGTCCCTGCGTTAGCCGCCGCGGTGTTGCCGCCGAGATAGAGCGAGAAGCCACCAAGGCTTCGGGAAATTCTCAGGCTGCCACCGCTCAGGGTGTAGAGGCCGGTGGTGGCGGAGGTCCGGCCGATTTCCAGTTCGTTGAAGGTCGCTACGGTTCCGGTGTGGTTGAGGGTGCCGTCCACATGGCTGGCGGCGGAGGTGTTGTTGGAGCTGTTGAAGGTGCCCCCTGAAAACGTGAGATTGCCGGCGAGAAGGCGAAGGGCATCGAGGTTGGGGCTTGTCCCGGTGCTGAAGACGGAGGTGCCCGAATTGATGACCGCGATGTCACCCACGGCGGGGGCGAGGTCGCCGCTCCAGTTGAGCGGATTTTCCCAGGCGGTGCTGGCGGAGCCGTCCCAAGTCACGGTGGCGGCGTGGGCAGAGAGGCAGGCCAGGCAAGTGGCGAGAAATAGCGTGAATCTCCACACGATGGAGTGACTGACCCGAAGAGAATGGGGATGGCTCATCATGGTTTTGAGAAGTTGGAATTCTGCAGCCGGTAACAATTGGCAAGCGCAACGGCGGAGGCACGGCCGAGGGTGGCGTCGTTGTCGAGAAAGGCCTGGAAGGCGGAGGCGGCGTGCAGGTTGGGCAGACTCTGGGTGTAGCCGTTGAACCAGTGGCATGGCGGGGTGGCAGGCGTGTCGGCACCGTATGACGGAGTATCCGTCGCACACACAGCGATCAAGAGCAGTCGGAACAAGAGAGTCATTGGCTTCTGGTGATGGTTCTCAACGTTCGCTCGCAAAAATGATTTCTCCTGCGGGCAGTGAAAAGGTCGCGGGGGCGGGAATGGGGGCGACCGATTCGACCGCACCAGCTTCTTTCAACCACGCGGCCCGGAATTTCTCTCCGCTGCGGTGCAGGATCGGTGAGGAATCCAAGGTCAACGTCACCGGCTGATCGGTGGGATTGAAGGCCACGCGATAACTGCCGCTGCCATCTTTCACGGTGAATGCTAATAGACCTGAGTCATTCTTTTCGTGGCTGATGTTAGCCGGAGCCGAGGCAGCGGGACGTAATTCGACCAGATAAAAGTGGCTCGTGCCCTTGGGATAGGTGGTGATCTCGCCCGATTTCGCGGCTTCGTCCATCAACATCAGGCGACAGGATTTCCTGGCACTGCTTCTGTTCAGTCCTCCACCCATCACATCGCTGTCTTCATGAGCGAAGCTCGTAAAGTCGTGCGCATGGAAGGTCACGGTTAGAGCGCCGTAGGAAAAACGACCCGGCGCGAATTGCTTGAGTTCCTTGCGCACGCCCCAACCGGCCCGTCCACTCACCAGAAAAAGGCGACCGAAAATTCCGGCTCCGATGAATTCCTCTCCAGCTTCCAGGGTGACCAGCCCGACCATCCGTTCCGGAGTAAAAAGCCAGGCCTGACGCGTGATCCATTCCGTGGCGGGCTTGCCATAGGAACCGAGCTTCGCCACTGCGCCAAGAGCTGCGGCGCGTTCCCCCACGGCGCTGGTCGTGATCGGCTCCTCATGGGCCAACGTGATGCGTCCGCGATGTTCGGTGTCCGTATCCTTCGATGGGTTCAAGCGGATTTCCATGCCGGCGTCTTGTAGGGCGGAGTCGAGCTGCCACGTGCCCGGTTTGCCGGTCTCGATCACGCAACCGACGTAGCTTGATTTACCGCGCTTATCATAAGTTTTCCGCGTGGTGCCGACATAGGACCATGGCCCATAGCGGGCGCGCGGGCCTTCGACATTGCGGTCGTAGGTGACATAGTGATCGGGAAAGGGCGCGGCCACCCGCTGAGGATTCCAAAAGGAGGCATCCCAGAGATTGCCATTATAACTCAGCTTCGCCACGCGCTGGTTGTGCGCACAGTTCATCAACTCGGCCTTGATGGCTGCGGCATTGGCTCCGTTGGACGTGTTCCAATAGTGATGCCAACTGGGCGCGGTGGACCACTCCATGACTCCCGTCCACGAGACGACTAACGGGTAATACCAGCGCAGGCGTTTCACCATCTCCAGCGGCTGATCCAGACCGGTGACCTGGGCGGTGCGGGTCAGGGAATAAACGGCGGTACCATGGTAACCGGCACATTCATTCTGTTGTTCGACATAGTTCGTCGCTCCATCCGGCAAGATGTGCGGTTCGATATAAGCCAATCCGCCCTTGAGCGCTGCAGCATATTCGGGAGAGGGAAAGAGGCGGTTAGTGATGGCCACTGCCAGCACCAGATTCACATCGGAGTTGACCAGACAAGGCGTGGCGGGCGAGGGCGGCTGAAACCAGCCCGGATTTCTAAGGAGAATGACTTTGGCGTTATTTCGCACCCCTTGATTCATTCCTGCTAGCAAGCTGGGCGGCACAATCTCCGGACGGCAGGTGCGGAGAATCAGCCAGGCATCGGCAATGGTCGCGCAGGGGCCGAAATCGCCCAAGACCGGACCGCCTTCCGCCATGTACTCGGCGAAGAAAGCCAAGCGGCGAAGAAGAGGTGCAACCAATTCGGGGCTGCCGGCCATTTTGCTCTGCGGGTGACAGAAGGCCTGTGTGAGATCGAACAAGTCATTGGCTCGCACGATGAAGACCCAGCCCTCTTCGGAACGGGCCTTGCCGCCTTCCGGGCCTTTCGAAAAACGTCTATCGGGGGTGAGAACTTTTCTTTGCAGGTTTTTGAAAAACCCCTCCACGATTGGGTTGCCCTCCAGGCGAGGAATCGGCGGCAGAAGATCCGGATGCGAGGCGTTTGACGTCCCGGCGGGCGGTGAGGCTTTGAGTTGAGCCAAGTCGGATTGACGCGCATTGACGATCAGGGGCAGGTTCGATTTTTCCGCCAGGGCGAGGTCTTCCGCCAGCCACAAGTGCACGGTATTCATGCGTTCGGCGTGTGAGAAAGTGGCGGCTTGTGTGGACGCGGGAGCGGAGAGGAGGCAGAGGGCAAGCCCAGCCCGGAGACACAAACGAGATGAGTTCATGGATGGGTGACTTTGAGGCGGAGGAAACGAAGAGGGTCGGTGGATGGATCAACGAAGGTGACGGACTGGCCGAGGGTGCCGGGGTTGGTGGCGAGGGTGGTCCAAGTGAAAAGTTCGTCGGAGCCCTGGACGAGGTAGGTGAGATCGGAACGCAAACGCAAGAAGGTGAGTTGTAACCGTCCTTGGGCATTCAGGCTGCCGACGGGGGAAAAGTCATCGGAAAGGAGCGGACTGCCGCCGAGGGCGTATTCGAGGAGATTGTTGAGCAGATCATAGTCAGGGTTGGCGTCGGTGTCGGCGTCGCCGGCGCCGATCTCGGTGCCGAAGGCGTCGAAACGCCACTGTTCTTGGGGGCGGAAGAATCTGATATTGTCGAAGGTGGCGGTGGCGGTCGTGTTGCCGGTGCGGGGGGCAACCACGAAGCCGACGCTCAAGGTCGCACCGGATATGGCGTTGCTCCGCGAGGAAAGCTCGGTCCAGGTGGTGCCGTTTTCGGAAAAGAAGAGCGTGAAAGTATCGCCCTGACGGGTCATGCGAATCCATTCCGGGAAGCCGCCACCGCCGCTCGCGGAGCCGCTGAAGAATTTGGTGCCGCTGCTGGAACCGCTGGTGGCAGTCTTGTGTTGGAAATTCACGGAACCGCTTCTCAACAGGTGAATGGTGCTGTGGCGGGAACCCGCGTTGGTGGTTTCACGGAAGATGAGGCCAGCCTTGGCGGAGGCATCTGTCGAGGTGAACGAAGTCAATCGCGCGGTGAACACTCCATCTCCTTGCCAAGGCATGGCGAGATAGGTGTTAGAATCGTTGTTGCCTGTCCAAAGATCCCCGCTGGCTCCGCCGCTCGTGGTCCCGCCCGCGCCAACGATGCGGATGGAGTTAGACGATAGAATTTCCACAGTGCCCGGGGCGACTCCGGCGGAGGGGTTGATCTGCTGCAGAACGGATGGGCCGGGGAAGACCGTAACGGTGAAGGATTTGTTCCAAACCTGACTGTTGGTATCGGTGGCGGTCACGTTGACCACGGTGGTGCCGACGGGGAAGAGAGACCCGGAAGGCGGGCTGGCGAACGCAGGCGTGGTGGCCGTGAAGCCATCGCCAGCGCTGACGTCGAAGTTGACCACGGCTCCCGACGAATTGCCGCTGACCGTCAAGTTTCCTGGAGTGGAAATGACCAGGCCGCTGATCGTCATGGAGCCGGTGACGGGAGTATAGCTGTAGTTAGGATCGTTGATCCAGGCCGTGATCGGATAGGTGCCGGGGAGGACGCCCTGGCCGACGACCGAGACCCGGGTGGCGAGGCCGGGGGGATTGGTCGTGATCGCGGGGGATCCCACGGAGCCGGTGTAAGGCAGGTTGGAATTCCCAATGGTGAGCGTGGCGGCCGGGCGCTGGACGCTGATGAGGGCCAGGCGGGAACCGAAAAAGTCGGTATCGGCGACGACGGCCTTGGCGGTGTATTGGCCGGGAGTTGTGGGGAAAGTAGCAGAGCCGTCGTAGGTGATGACCGGTGTGATCGATGGCTGAGTGGAAGTGGCCGTGACGGGTGATGCGGCAGTCGGTGCGGTGGTGTTAGCGAGTGTGACGGTGACGGCTCCGGCATTGGTGATCAGGAGCCTGCCCGTGGCGGAGGCCTCGTAAATCGGGTCGTCGAGGGTGGCGACGACATTGTAAACTCCCGCTGCCGTGGGCAGGGTGGTAGAACCGTTGTAGGTGATGTTGACCGGTGAGGTCAGCCCTTCAATGGCAAGTACGCCGCGGACCGGGACCGGAACGTCGGCCAGCGTGTAGGCGGTGCCGTTGATGTCGGAGGTGTAAGATTTTCTCACGATCATCGGCGCGAGAAGGCGCGAGGCGGGGACCATGGGAACAGGAATGGGCGCAGTGATTTCCGAGCGGACTCCACCGATCAGCAGGGGTGTGGTGCGCTGCATGTCCACCTCGAGGGCCATGGTGAGAGGAATTTTCGGAGATCCGGCTGGGCGGGACGTGAGGATGAGCGGTTTGGTGGTGGTGCCGTCCTGGTTGCGAACCGAGAGGGTGAGTGCGTAGTTGGTCTCGCTGGCGCCGGTGGGGACGGTTCCGGAGATGAGTCCGGTAGTGGCGTTGATGGAGAGGCCGGCGGGGAGGCCGGTGGCGGTATAGTTGGGTGTGGTATTGGAGGCAACGACGTTGGACGCGGGAATTTGGTAGGACCAGGTGGCACCGGAAAGGACTACCAGCTGGGACGGAGTGCGGAGCGTGGGCGGAAGGTTGATGCGGTCAGGGAGGTTTCGCTCGTAGGTCCGCGGGTTTCTGGCGGCGCGGAGGCGGGTGTGGAGTTGGTTCTCATAAAGGGAGCGGACGGCCATGCGGGTGCCATTGGACCAGGCTTCACCCTTGCCAAGCAGGCTCGACGGCACGCCCCCGGAGTTGCGCCACGCAGCAGGGCCGCCGCTGGTGTTGGTGGTGCCGAGGGACCAGTTCGGCGAGAGCGGCATGTTTTCGAAGCTGATGGTATTCGTGACGACGTTCCACGCGACGCAGAAGGCGGAGGGGCGTTCGAGTTTCACCTGGAGGCCGACGGTGGCGCTGAGTTCGGAGATGTTGTCCCAGAGACCGCCGTTGTTCCAGTCGGCGTGAGAGCCGGACTCGTTGAACGAGCGAGAGGAGACGCCGTCCACGAAAACGTTGGGGCCCGGGGCGGCGGGCCAGTTGACGATGAACGTGTGACGGCCGTTGCGGCCGATGTTGTTAGTGACGAGCCCCATCTCGCCGGTGAGCACGAAGCTGTAGCGGCGGCCGCCTTGGAGGATGGAGATGCTATCGTGGCACTGGGAGCGGTTGATGGTGATTTTCCGTGTCGAGGTGTTTACATAGGCGATCGAGTAGGCGAAATGGCGGGCGGTGCATCCGTTCACGAAGCCGTCCTCGACCTCGGTAAAATCGAGCGCGTTCCAGACGTGATTTTCGTCGATGTCATTGGCGTAAGTGCTCTCGAAGTAGATGTCGGAGACGCCGACGTTGGTGATGTAGTTAAATGCGGTGACCGGCACGACGTAACCGCGGCCCCATGCCGGGTCGAGCGGCGAGGTGATCGGCGCGTCGAGGGTGATGGAATTGGCGGTGATGGCGGTGACGATACGATTGAATGT
>JANODE010000116.1:0-90731 GCA_031412525.1 Akkermansiaceae bacterium
CATGATGACGCAGACGCCGATGGCGATCCAGCCGTCGAACATCATGTTGTTGGCGATGTCGCCGAAGAGCGAAAGGTGCTCCATGACGCCGCCGCTGTGTTCGCCGCCGCCTTCGCCGGCTTCGGCCTGGCCTAACGAAAGAGTGCGGAGACCGGCATCGGTGGTGCCTTGGTTGACGGAGGCGAGCTTGACCCAGCCGGCGGAGCGGGCGGTCCTGGAGAGGGTGAACTCGTCCATTTCACCGACGAAGGCGGTGGTGCCGGTGGCGGGCGCGTCGGCAGCAAGGCCGCCGAGAACGAGCGGGCTGTTGAGGGCGGGAATGGTGGCGGCGAGACGAGCGTAGGGCGCGCCGTTGACGTAGAGCTGGACGTTGGAGCCCTCGGCGACGACGGCGAGGTGGGCCCAGGTGTTGGCGGCGACGGGCGCGCCGGGCTGGCTGCGGGTGCCGCCGATTTCAACAAGCGGGATACCCTGGTCTAGCAGGAGGCGGAAGGAAGCGTTGCCCTCGCTGCGGCTGGCGATCACGGCGTTTTCCTGGAGCGCGACGGGCTTGATCCAGGTGGAGAGGGTGAGGACCTGGCCGGGCGCCCACTGGAGCGACGGGGTGGCGGGGACGGTGATGGGAGTGGATCCTAACAAGCGAAGGGCGTTGCCGATGAGTCCGCTCTCGGAGGTGCCGCCGACGGTGGAGGCGTTGTTGCCGTTGGAAGTGGCATCGGCGGCCGGGGCTGCGAGTTCGCCAAAGTGGTAGACGAGGGTGGTGTCGGCATCGAAGGCGTCCGTTGGCTTGCCGGCGGCGGTCATGGCGGCGTCCGCATTTCCGTAGTAGATGTGGAAATTTGCCTTGGCGGCGGGGTTGACCTCGGGGAGCTTGACCCAGACGTAGGCTTCGTTGAGCAGGCCGTCGTATTTTTCGATCTGATGGGGCAGGATGGTCTTGCCGTCGGCGGCGATGAAGCGGATGTCGCTGCCGTCCTCGCGGGCGGAGGAGAACTGGAAGTTTCCGTCTGATAGACGGACGAGCAGCGAGGCGCTGCCGGCGGGATCGGTGATGGCGGCGGCGTCACCGCCGGTGTCGAGGGTGATCTCAGAGCGCTGGGTCCACGAGGGATTCCACCAGGCTTTTGGTTCTTCTTCGGCGGAGTGGGCGATGCCGGTGAGCAGCGCCGCGGCGACCGGGAGGATGAGAAGGGATCGTTTCATTTTTAACAGATGCAGTTAGAAGTCGGCCCAGCCGCGGAAGGTGACGCGGACGTCACCTTCATCGGCATAGGGCTTTTCGATGAGGGGGAACGCCACATCGACAGAGCCATTGTAGTGCTCGCGGACGCGGAAGCGGGTGCCGAAGCCGACGCTGGCGAAGCCAAACTCGGCCTGCTGGCCGGGGAGCGAGTCGTAGATGGCGAGCCAGCCGGCGTCGGTGAAGGTGTGGAAACGCCAATCGTCGGCTTTGGCCGCCTCGCCGGCGGAATCGTCCGGAGCCTTTCCTAACAAAGACGGGCTGCGCAGCTCGGCGGTGCCGAAAATGCCGTTGTCGCCGAGCGAGGTGGACTCGAGGTAGCCACGGGCAGTGCCGAGGCCGCCGCCGGAAAATTGCTCGCTGTTGATCAGGGGCTGGGAGGCGAGCTGACCCTGGATTTTTCCGTAAATCTGTGAGCCGCCCTCGAGGTCGTGGGTGTGGGCGAGATCGCCGCGCAGGGCGACGAAACTGCCGCTGGCATTGAAACGACGCGTGGCGTAGTCGTTCTCGTTGCTGCCGACACCGCGCAGGCCGAAGATGGCCGACTGGTTGAACTCGGTGAAGCCGTTCTTGGTCATCCAGGTGGCGCCGTAGCTGGCGCTGAGCGGGTAGTACTCGATGGGCGACGAGCTGACGGTTTTTCCGATGATGAGGTCTTCGGACAGATTCTTGTAATCAATGCCGATGCTGAGGTTTTGATAGAACTTGTCGGTGGTGGGCAGGTCGTAAAGGGCGCGCAGGCTGATGATTTCGCCGCGTCCGGTGGAAGCGGCGCCGCCGATGGTGTTCACATCGCTGTTCTGCTTGGTGCCGGTGAGCATCAGGCTCACGCCGTCCGAAACGCGGGCGAGGTAATAAGCGGAATAGACCGCGGCGTCGTCGAGGCGCTGGGGGGCGATCTGGAAATTGAAGCCGGCGGTGTGGCCTAACTGAAAGACGTTGCCGTAACTCGCCGCGCCGTTGAGGCGCAGGCCGGTGGTGTCCGCGCTGTTGCGGTTGTTGAGTTCGATGGAGCCGTGAAGCGGGAGCTTGTCCTCGACGTTGAGGTCGATGTCGTAGGTGCCGGGCTCGACGCCGGTCCGCAGCGATGGAGTGACGCGGCGGTCGGCGTTGCGGTTGAGCACGACGTTGTCCTTTTTGAAATCCTCAAGATTCGGCAGCGTGCCCTCGGCCACACTGGGGGCTTCCGCCTTGATGCGGCTGGGCAGGAAAAAGCGCGCACCGTGGACGCGCAGGCGGCCGACTTTGCCTTCGACGACTTCCAGCCGGATGACGCCCCGACGCGGGTCCTGCTGTGGGACAACGACGGAAACGGTCTGGAAGCCCTTGTCGTGATAGATTTTCTCCAGAGCGAGGCGAGCCTGCTCGACATCGGCCGGCGTGCGCTGCGGGCCGAGAAACGGGTAGACCGCCTCCTCGACTTCCAGATTTTTCAGGCGCTTCGCCCCTTCGACGCGATACTCGCGGATGTAGAACGAGGTGATTTCCTGGCCGGAGGCGGGTAAGAATCCAAAACCTCCCAGCCATGCGGAGAACATGACGAGGAGGCGCTTGAGCGGATTCGACTGCTTTCTGTGGTAGTTGAAAAAATATGACAAAGATTCGATCACCTGATTTTTTAGATAAGGAACGGATGCGTTGTGGGCTTTCCGACTAATCCCAAAGGCAAGCCCGCGCAAAGTTGCCCCACGCGGACTTGCTTGGAATCAAGCAAAGGGGGCTTTCTATCAATCCTCAGCCGGATAGGGACCTGGACGAACCGGACCACCATCTTCGAGGCGATGGACCTTGAGCGCTGAGTCAGAAAGCGCGATGCCCTGCTGGGTGGCCACGTCGATCTTGATTCTAGCAGAAAGAGCGCTCACGAAACCCGCCCGGAATGTCGGACTTGGATCGCCGTTCCTCTGCGCCACGCCGGCAAGCGGAGTGACAATGCGGTTGTAGAGCCAGAGCGTGTATCGGCCGCTTTTCACATTGTCGGCGGTGTTCTCGATTCCATTATATTTAAGAGCCACACCCTTGCTATCCGCAGGTCTAGCAGCGCCTTGGCCGTTTCCTAGAACAGTGGCATTGGCATCTCCGGGAGTGACATAGCCAACATACCAACCAACCTCTGCGGCGGGATCCACCTGCTTGTAAGCGGCGGGCGAGAGCTTGTAGGTGAGTGCGATTGCCAGGTTGGCGCCGCTGTTGAATCCATTGGTGGAAGTGATACCCGAGGCCACGGTGTCGGTGGCAAGCGCATGGCTGGCAACGGTTCCCCCGATCACGCTCGTGCCGATCTCATAAGACTTCGCTGGATCATAGTTGGGATTGGGAATGAACTGCCCGGGGTTGTTAGGATCCGGTATCAACGGGACATTGGCAGTGCCCCCTGCGGCAGGTACGGTCGGCGTGTACTGGAACTGCGTGCCAAGACCGGTGCGCCCAATTTCAAGCTGTGCGGCAAAACGCTGTCCCGCGTCGGTGTTTCTGCCGATGGCGTAGATATATTTTTTGCTGTCCGTCGTCCAATTGCCCGTGAAAAGGGCGAGAGGAACCGCGCCCGTATCATAGAGCAGTTTCGCCTGCTGGCTGGTGATGTTATCAATGGGGATGCCGGGACTTCCGTAGAAGCCTAGTTGTGAAATGCCCACGATGTCCTGTTTGAGGCTGTTATAGGGAAGCCCATTATAGGTCCCCACGAATGGAGAGGTGCTCTGGAAGTTGGTGGACAAACCGAAATCCGCGTAGTTCAACACGAAGTTATTCGTGTTGGTGGTGGTGAGGGGATTGGCAGGAATCGCGTTGGCGGCGTTTGTAGGATCACCAGGGTTGGGCAGGACGCCGTCCGTGGGGTCGAAACGGACCTGAACGGTCTGGTTGGCCACAGCCGCCAACCCTGCAAGCGCCCCTGCATAGTTGGTCTTGATGATGACGGTCTGGCCGTTGTAGGTGCCGCGCCATGTGCCGAAGTTCGAAGTCCGGAAGATATCGTTGGAGGCCTGACCCGAACCACCGGAACCTGCAAAACCGGCTGTCAGTCCGCGGTAGGTCCAGTTGGTGAGCAGTCTGCCGATGGCGACCTGAGTCGCGTTCCGGTCACCGTTAGATGCGGCGAAATAAATGGTCGTCTGGGCGTGGGAAACGATCGCCGAAGTCAGGGTGAAGAGGCTTACCAGAGCAAATTTGGAGAGTTTCATGAGATTGAGATGGTTGAATTGAAAAACGGTTGATGAGTAATGTTAGAATAAATCAGGGGTTGGCGACGAAAGCCCGGTAGAATCCTTGGGCTTGGTTGATCCGGGCGAGATCGGTGTCGACGAAGCTGAGCGGCGTCGCTCCGGCTCCCGACAGGTGGACATGGACGTTCTGCCAAGGACCAGATAGATTGGCATTGTATTGGATGGTGTATTTGCGATTCGCGATCGTGGTGAGGCCAAAGGTGGTGGAGGTGCCTCGCACTACCGCCGGAGCGGGAAGCGCGAAAAAGGACGATCCACTCAGTGGATTGGTTCCGGCGAGGGCTTCGTCACCATCGCTGAAACCATCCTTATCCGTATCGATGGTAAAAGGGTCCACCCCGGCAGGAGCCGTGAAGCTCACCACACCCGACGAGGAGATGCTGAAATATCCCAGATAGGTGACAGTCCCCTGATTGGGAATCGCCGCTGGGGGACGATGGACATAAAGATCGATGGCGGAGGCCACAGCCCCCGAGCCGAAGTCTTTTTCGACATCCGCCCACGTTCCAAAATCCAATTTCCCCTCGCTGGCGACTTGTGTGAAATACCTGGTGGCGTCTCCCAAAAGGTTGGTTTGATAGCCGCCCCTGGGGGTTCCGGGCGTGGCCTCAAGCACATTAAAACCCTGACCGATGACCGAGCTTACCTGACCGAACGCACTATTGTGGGCATAACCATCACGTGCTGCGTAATTGTTGCTTTTCACGGCAATCGACGGACGCGGGCGCGAGATGAAAAGCGCATAGTTATCATTGGTATTCCGGGCGAATGCCGACCAGACGACATTAGGGCTGGTGTGCCAAGGTATCACGTTATCAAATTCGTCTGTGCTGTTATAGACCTCGAGGTCCGTCCCGAGAGGCCCGATGAGTGCCAACGGAGTCGTTCCAGGCGAAGCGTTCACAAACTGGGAAGCCGGGCCGACATTGACCAGATAGGAGGATGTCGCAGAGACCGCCCTGTTTCTAAATGCCAGGATGACATCGCCCTGCGCGGCTTGGGTGACCAATGCCGCACTTGCTTGGCTGGCGAGGGCGAATCCGGACAGGACGAGTCCCAGCAGCTTCAAGCGGGATGACGCCCTGGGGTTCGTGAAGTTGATTTTCATGTTTGCGTTCGTTTTGATGGTTGTTGGGGCAGGTGATGGCTGCCGGTTTTGAAGGGGTTCCCGCTCGATGGATCGGGTAGGGAAAAAGAGAGTGCTCGGAATCCGAGATCGACCCACCGGGCGCACCCGTGGCGACCTGACGATTAGAGTGGATTCGAAACCCTCGTTTGGTGGCCAGACCATCCCTTGTTGGGCAGGTCAAACTCGTTGTGAAACGGGCATTACCGATACAGGTCGGAATCGCAATTCAGCCGCGGAGGATGTGCTCCAGGCGTGCGAATTCGATCTAACGGGATTGGGATGTGCATGCCCTCACAAGGCTCCGATTTTTCGGTCGCCTTATGACAATTTCCCACCTCCCCAAGTGGGGTCGATAGCGTGTGACCAACGTTCGGTCAGACGGCGAAACCCTACAAACTAGAAGAGTATTGGCAAGAGGTTTCTAAGGAAAAATAGCAAACCACTCAAGAATGGGCGTAGCGAGAAGACCCAGAATGGCTTATAAGTGCTGCAAGTCACTAACCATCAAGCTTTTTTAATTCCATCTTGATACCATATCGAAAAAGTAATGATTCGACACCTGAGACAGAAAAACTGATATTATCCGATTAATCGCTACAACTTTTCGCAGATTCACCTCCGCCTGCGACGCTTCACCTTATCCTTGGGATTGGCGTAGCGCCCTTCTTTCAGCTTGGTGGCCGGGCCGACCTTGGCAGCGGGCTTGGTGTGCGGTTTGCCGTGTTTTTTCGCGATCTTCGCTGCGGTCCGATGCGTGCCCTCGGTCGTCGGTCTGCCAGCGACGGAGAAATCCACAAAGCGCTTGTCGAAGTCGATGTTCACCACCCGCAGCGGCAGGCGCATGCCTAACTGGATGACTTTTCCATCCGTGGAAACCCACGCCATGCGGTGGCCTTCGAAACGCCAGCGACCTTCGGGAAACTCTTCGTATTTCACCACGCCACGCACGCCCATGTCAGGGATCTCGACCATCAAACCCATCGGCCTAACATCAGTGATCAGGCCGTTGAAAACCGGCGGCTCGTCCGAGCTGGCGACGCGGTCCAGGTATTCCAACAGTTTGATCTGCTTCGTTTCGCTTTCCGCGTCCGACGAGGTGCGCTCCGTATCGGAGATGTGGCGGGAAATCTCTCGCAGATCCGCCTGAGACGGGGTGCTGTCCTGTTTTTTCGGCGCGTTTTCCAACAGCGGCTGCAGCGCGCGGTGCACGATGAGATCGGCGTAGCGGCGGATGGGGCTGGTGAAATGGCAGTAATCGCCCTTCGCCAAGCCATAGTGGCCGACCGGCTCCGCAGAGTATGCGGCACGCTTGAGGCTTTTCAGCAGGCCGAGCTTGATGACGTGCTCCTCCGGGCTGCCCTTCGATTCGTCCAACAGATTCTGGATGTGTGCGCGGTTCGTTAGATCACCAGGCCGGTAACCGTGAGCTTTTGCGGTCTCGGTGTAGTCCATCAGGCGCGAAGGATCGGGATCATCGTGAATCCGATAGATCGCCGGTTTCATCCGCTCTCTCAGAATCTTGGCCACCGCTTCGTTCGCGGCGAGCATGCATTCCTCGACGAGTTGGTGGCTCTCGGTGTGGATCACGGGATCGGCGACCACCGCACGGCCCTGTTCATCGAGGCGGATCTTGATTTCCGGCATTTCGAGATCGAGCGCGCCGTTTTCGAAACGGCGCTTTCGCATGGCGGAGGCGAGATTCCATCCTTCCTTTACCATCCCGGCGAGCGTGGGATCCGAGCCCTCCGGCGCGAACTTGCCGTCGAGGATGTCCTGTGCCTGCTCGTAGGAAAGTTTCGACCGGCTGTGGATGACGGCGTCGATGAACTTCGACTTGGTGATGATGCCCTCGTGGGAGATTTCCAACAGCGCGCACTTTGTCAGGCGGTCGACGTCCGGCTTGAGCGAGCAGATTCCGTTGGAGAGTTCTGTTGGAAGCATCGGCAGCACGCGATCTACCAGATAAGTCGAGTTGCCACGCTCGGTGGCTTCCTGGTCCATCGGGCTACCGGGCTTGATGTAGTGGGAAACATCCGCGATGTGCACGGCGAGCGTCCAGCCGCTGCGGGTTTTCTCCAGCCAGATCGCATCGTCGTGGTCCTTCGCGTCCGCCGGGTCGATGGTGATGACCAGTTTGTCCCGCCAATCCTTGCGGCGTGCGATTTCCGACGGCTCGGGTTCTTCCGGCACCGCGCGGGCTTCTGCCAGCACATTGTCGGGAAACGACGTGCGCAGGCCGAAGCGGTGGATCACGGAAATGATGTCCACCCCCGGTTCGCCCGGCCAGCCTAACACCTCGATGATCCGGCCGCGAGGCGTGGTGTTGCGGTCCGCCCATTCCTCAAGATTGACCACCACAAGTTGCCCGGGCATCGCGGTGGTGTCACCCACGATGTCGATGGTGCCATCGATCGCCTTGTCGTCGCACTCGACGAAGCCGAAATTTCCGTTCTTCCGGTAAACTCCCACCAACCGCCCCGAGCGACGGGCAATGACTTCGTCCACTTTGCCGCGCATTTCATCCGCCGGATCCGGCGACGACTCGCTGCGGGTGCGGAACGGGCGCGCGACCTGTTTGATGATCGAAACTCCCACGCGGTCGCCATCGAGCGAGGTGCCGACATTCCGGCGATCGATGAAAATGCGGGAATGCAGCGTGAAATCGATGCCGCTCGCGAGGTTCTGCTCGTCGGTGAGATCCGGGAAAAAGAACGCATGTCCTTTCGGATGGAACTTGAGCGTGCCGGTGAGCTGGTCTTTCGGCGCGGCCGGAACCTGATAGGTGTTCTTCTTTCCTGCGATGATGGCGCCTTCCTTCACCAGCGCCTCGAGCAAATCCTTCAGCGCGGCCACTTTCGGGCCTGGAAGTTTCAGGCTGCGGGCGAGCTGGGATTTGGAAAGCGGGTTTCCTTTTGCGGAGCGGAGGGCGTCGAGAACGGAATCTCGCAAATTAGTGCCGGGCATGGCGGAAGCTTGCTGGCTCAAGCCCTTCTCCGCAACGGCAAACGAGGGACAGCGGCATCTTCTTGGATTTTTGGATTCCTGGATCTACGGGCATCATCGCGAGAGATCTACCTTTGAATGGCAGCAAGAAATAGATTGCCGGGGTGAAATTACGCGAGTAGGTATGCACCATGTGAATGCGCGATTGATTGAGGCATTGTCAGCCTCTAAAATCTCGTGTTAGCTCTGCATTCGTGAAATTCAACAATCATTCCGCCATGAAAACCCAACCCATCCGCCGCTCGCACGGCTTCACCTTGGTCGAACTTCTGGTCGTCATCGCCATCATCGCGGTGCTCGCCGGAGCTGGCTTCGCGGCCGGCAACGCTGCGATTCAGAAAGCCCGCAAAACCACAGCTTTGGCCGCCTGCGTCGCCATCGAATCGGCGGTCAACAATTTCTACAGCGAATACGGAACCATGCCATACGAAGGGCTCACCACTGACAAGAAACTCGATACGGAAGACACCAAGCTGCTCAATGTCCTGCTAGGAACTGAAGGAGCGACGGTTGCATCTCCCTTGAATCCACGGGCGATCAAATTCCTATCCGTGAGGGAAGGCAAAAAAACCGCAGGTGGCGGCACTGGCGGTTTGATCTACTCCAGCGGCACGACCATTAGAGGCATCTACGATCCATGGGGCGGAAAATACAATGTCATGCTCGATGGTGACTACGATGAAGCTGTCAAAGGGGTGAAGCCAAAAGGCACCGGTGCGACGACCATCGACCTCAACGGCAAGCGTGTGGCTGCCTGGAGTGACGGTGCCGATGGTATCACATCCACTGGCAAAGCCGCCGACGACGTGACCACCTGGAAATAAAGTCTCTCAGAAATTACTCTCCCAAAACCCAAAGGAAACCCCGTCCAGCTCCGGCTGCGGCGGGGTTTCTGACGTCTTGGGTGGATGTGATATCCGGTCGGTTCCTCCGACCTTGATGTTTCCCGCTGCCTTGGAGATAACTGTGCGCGAACTTGTAGCAGTTGGAAAAACCCGCCCCTTATCTCTCCATGTTTCGAAAGACCGCCAAGTCCCCGAACGCAACCAAGGAAACATCCGCGGGCTGCCTGTCACTTTTTGGCCTGCCGTTTTTCCTCGCGGGCCTGGTGATGAGCTACTTTTATTTCGGCGGCTACATCAAATCGTCGCGCGCGCAGACATGGCAGGAAGTCCCCTGCCGGATCGAATCCGCCAAGCTGGTAACGGGCAGTAAGAACTCCTACCGGTCGACAGCGGTCTATCACTATCAGTTCGCCGGGCGCGACTACCGCAGCGAGCGAGTTTCCCTGTATGGTGGCTCCGACAATATTGGCGATTTCCAGTGGAAGGCCCACCAAGAACTATCCGCCCATGCCGAAGGAAAAAACGACCGCATGTTTCGTTGTTATGTGAATCCGGCAGATCCCGCGCAGGCCGTGATCTATCGCACGTTGCGCTGGCCGATGCAGGCTTTTCTAGCGGTTTTTGCCCTCACGTTCCCCGCGGTCGGGGCCGGACTGCTGACCGCCGGTCTGTTAGCCGTTCGCGAGGCGAAATCCGAGGCACGCCTCCGCGCAGCCCATCCCGACGAGCGATGGAAATGGAAAACCGCATGGGTCGGACCTGCGATTCCCGAGGACCACAGCCCGCTGAAAATGGCAGTATTTTACTACACGTTCTGGTTCTGGCTCGTTGTCGCACCGCTGCTGGCAACGATGATCATGACTCGTGCATGGGAGCAAAACCCGTATGCCTGGCTGGCGCTGGTGCTGCCCGTGATCGGCGTGATTCCCACATGGTCCACTTTGAAGCGGTTGCGCCATCGCGCTGCCGTCGGAGTGACCTCCCTCGAACTGAAAGAAAGGCCGGTTAGCGCCGGAGGAACCCTGCGCGGCATCATTCGGTCAGCCCGTCCACTGCCCTCCAGTGGCAATGCCGAACTCACCATGGAATGCGTGAAATCCGAAGCGGTGGCCAATGGCGACGGCAGTTCGACGAAATCCGAAAAACTCTGGAGCCATCAGGAAATCCTTCCGCTCGGCGCCATCCCCCGCGGTCCGGACGGCTCCAGCGTGCCAGTAGGATTCAAGCTGCCGCTCGCTCCCGACAGCACGTTGGATCGATCCGAGACCGTGAAATATCGCTGGAACCTTCATTTCAAAATCCCGGAAGCGGCGATTCACTCCACCTTTGAAATTCCCGTCTTCACGGCTGGCAAGTTCTCTACCGATGAAGTGGTGGAGGCTGTCGAACTCATGCCACAAGTTGCATCCGGAGATCTCCCGAAGTTGCTGGCGGCGCGACGCATTCAAGCGACTTTCAGCAAAGACGGGCTGCCACAATCGATCGTCTGTCCACCCTCTCGATACCTCGCCAGGATCTTCATCCTGATTGTTTTCAACGTCACCTGGAGCGCAGTGGCACTCATGCTTTTTGATAGAGAAGCTCCTTGGTTGTTCCGTATCGTCTGGTCGGTGAGCGCTGCTTTCATCTGGCTTGTGATCATCCGCATGGCGCTACACAAACGAAGCGTCTCCTTCGGCGGGGAGGCACTGACCGTCACCAACCAGTTCGGTCCGGTCATCTGGAACCGCAACCACAACAAACGGGACATCCTGGCCTTCAAACACGACTCCAACATGACTTCCGGCAATCAGTCGTTCTATCAGGTCAAGCTCGAAAGTCTGACCGGCAGGAAGGAAATCTTGGTGGACAACATCACCGAGTCCAACACCGCCGCCGCGCTTTGTGGTCTGTTGGAAAAGTGGAAACAAGCCTGAACCAACTCATGGAAAGCACTCTGAACCCATCCCCTGCCCCACGCGCCTGGCAGCCCTTTGCATGGATCATCGCCACCAGCGCACTGGCCCACCTGTGGTGTCTTGGTTCGGTGTTTTTCCTCGATGACGACATGATCATCGAGCGCAATCCAGTCGTCACCGGCGGGCAGTTCTGGACGGTGGGCGTCAACGCATGGACCTATCTTTGGTATGTCATTCAGTACCGCTTGTTCGGAGTTTCCGCGCCTGGCTTTCATGCGGTGAACTGGCTTTTGCACACTGCGGTGGCTTGCATGCTTTTTCTGCTAGGCCGCGACCTGCTGCGCGGGCGGGCACCGCTGGCATTGTTTGCCGCAGTGTTGTTCGCGGTGCATCCGTTAGGAAGTGAGATTCCAAACTACGCACGGACTCAGGATCTTGCCTGGGTCACGTTGTTTTCACTCTTCGCTGCGTGGCGCATGTTCCATCTGGCACAGGGCGGCGGCTGGAAAGACCTGTTGCTGGTGGTGCTAGGCGTGCTGGGTGCGACCTTCTCCAAAGGTCCCGGGATTCTGCACGGCCTTATGATGGTCGGCGCCGCAGGCTTCGCGTTCATAAAACCGGAATACTCGGGCTTCCTTCGCCGCCATCGCCTCAGTGTGATCGGAACGACCGTCGTGCTGGTTCTGGGACTGTTCGCACTGGGCAGGACAAACTACGGATTCGACCTATCAAAATTCAGCGAGCCGCGGTACGTCGGCCACGCCTACACCATCGGCCGCGTGTTCTGGGAATTTGCATGGCGCAGCGTGATTCCCGTCTCCCTGAGTGCAGACCACCACATCGCGGAAACGCTGGTCCCGGCCGGCGCGGGTTTCCTCGCCGTTCCGGATCAGAGCGCGATCCTTGCGACACTGGCGATGCTCTTGCTAACAGGCGTTGGGATTTTTCTCGCGTGGAAGGAATCCACCCGGGTCGTCGGCGTCTGCCTGTTTGTGTACAGCGCCACCATTTTGTTTCGGGTGCTCTATCTGGTTCCCGAGTTCATGCCGGAATACCGCATCTATCCGGGTCTGCCATGGTTCTGTCTTGGCGCGGCTGTTGTCCTGCACGCGGCGTTACTGAAATTCACGGAGATCCCGCCACGCGTTCCAGCGATGATCCTGATTGCCGTTTTCACCGTGCTTTCCGCGAACCGCTCGTTCGTGTGGCATGACCGCGAACGGCTGTTAGCCGATGTGCTGGCACAGTATCCAACCCAATCCCGCGCCCTCTGGGAACTCGCCGAGCGCGATATGGCGGACGGAAAATGGCAGGAAATCATCACCCGCCAGCGAACCGAGTGGCCGGAGCTTTTCCGGAGGTTCCTGTCGGAGAACCAACGCCTCGCACCCTCGCGCGAGCTTCCCACCGGCCACCTTGCTCTAGCAGAAGTGGCGTGCCGCGGCACCTACGCGGTCGCACTCGCTCACACGGAAGGCGCTCCCACCGGCCTGCGCGAGATTAATCAGCAGGAACTCTACATGCGCGGTCTGGGCCTCGATCCCCTCGCCCACTCGATTCATTGGGGTTACTTTTTCTACAACAAAGCGCTCGTTCTGGAAGTCGCCGGGAAGGACCAGGAGGCAATCGCGCTTCTGGAAAAAGAGGGCGTCCCCCGGATCGGCAAACTGGCACTCAAGCGGCTGAAGGAAAAAATCGTTAGGAAACGCGCTCCTCCGGGCCGTTAGGCCAGGTTCGTGTAAACCGCCTGCACATCGTCGTCATCCTCGATCTTGTCGAGGATCGACTCCACTTCCTCCATCTGCGCTTCGGTGAGCTCGATCGGCTGCGTGGGCAAGCGTTGCAGGCTGGATTTTGTGGGCACGATGCCGAGTGACTCCACCGCCTGGGTGAGTTTGGCGAACGCACCGTATTCGCCGATCACGGAAACAACGCCATCGTCCACCGACAGCTCTTCGAGACCGCCATCGATCAGTTCCAACTCCAGCTCCTCCAGGTCGCGGCCTTCCGGCACTGGAAACTCAATCACCGTCTTGCGGTTGAACATGAAATCAAGCTGCCCCGAGTTCACGAGCTGACCGCCGTTTTTGTTGAAAATGATCTTCAAGTTGCCGACCGAGCGGTTCGAGTTGTCCGTCGCACATTCCACCACGAACAACGACCCATGAGGTCCCTTGCCCTCGTAGGTGATTTCTGAAATATCCGCAGCGTCCTTGCCGGCGGCGCGCTTGATGGCGTTCTCGATGTTTTCGCGAGAGAGGTTCTGCGCCTTCGCGTTATTGATGGCCACCCGCAGCGGCGCGTTGGACTCTGGATCCGGTCCGCCGTTTTTGGCAGCCATCGTGATGGATTTGGCCAGCTTCGGAAACACCTTGGACATCGTGGCCCAACGCGATTCCTTCGCCCGGCGGCGGCATTCAAAAGCTCTTCCCATGGTTTTTGTCGGTTGAAAATCGGCCCGGCAGCGCGCCGGGGCCGAGATTAAAGCAGCCCGTCGACAGGATGCAAGTGAAGTGGTGGAACGTCAGCTGACGAACGGAAAATTCAGCATTTAATGCCAAGGCCCTTGCCATCAAGTAGTGCGGCAAGACCCATCACGACACAAATCACAATCAGCACCAGCGGAACGAGAACGAGATGAACGGCGCAGAACATCCATACGAATCGGGACACTCCATTGGTCCTGAGCCATCTGCGGGGTGATAGCCGGGCACTATAAAAACCCGTGGCAATCACAAAGGCGATGTAAGAGATCAGCCAGAGCCACGGGCTGAAAGGAATAACAAACAAGAAATCCTGAAACCACATCAATCCCATCAAGCTGGCAATCGCATAACCAGGCGGGGCGATCCAAAACATGGCCCGGAACCATAACAGGGTGTGGTTAACTTGAGGATGGGGCAGGTTCGAATTTTCAGATTCCGCGTCCATGGAGGATCATGGGATTTTTCTAGCATAACCGTCAATCGCCGCGATCTCTTCCGCACTCAGTAGTTCGAACCCACAAAACAGCTTCGACCCAATAGGCGGCTTCGCGGGAAGCACGTCCGGCCGGTCCAAGTGCCGCCGGCAGATTTCATGGAATTCCTCCGGTGTGTTTGCACGGCGCATGTCGTGCTCGAAATCGCCTTCAAGTCCGTGGCTGATGTAGGCCAGCGTTTTTTTCATGCGCTGAACATGGGCGTTCGGGACGAGCTTCACGGTTTCACGGGCAATCTCATCGTAGAGTTCCCGCACATATTCCCAGAGGTCCTGATAGGTCGGCGATGGTGGTAGACTTCCGGTGAAGGCGGCGGTGAGCTGCGAGAAAATCCAAGGATCGCGGATCGCGCCACGACCAACCATCAGGCCCGCCGCGCCGGTTTGCGCCAGATAGGAGAGTCCGGTTTCCGCATCGACGACGTTGCCGTTTGCGATCACCGGGCAAGGCATCGCTTCCACCGCAGCGCGCACACAGTCGGGGTGGACCGGCGTCTGATAGCGTTCGACCACCGTGCGGCCGTGGACGGTTAGACCATCGATGGCGTGGCTTCGGAATATCTCCAATAGCTCCGGAAACTCGTCCGCCGTGGTGTATCCAATACGGGTCTTTACGGTGAAACGCCCGGGAATTGCATCGCGCAGGGTGCCGATCAGCCGGTTGACCGTTTCCCGACTGCGCAGAAGCCCGCCGCCCGCATCCTTGCGGCAGACGATCGGCGCGGGGCAGCCGAGATTGAGGTCGATGCCGGCGACGGGAAATTTTGCCAGCTCCGCCGCTGTGCGCGTGAGACTTTCCAGATCGCGACCGATCATCTGTGCGAAGATCGGGCGGCCTGTTTGATTCTCCGAAATCGACCGCAGAATATAACGGTTCAGGCAGGAATCGGGATGCACGCGGAAATACTCCGTCACGAACCAATCCGGCGCACCGCGTCGCGCGAGCACCCGCATGAACGGCAGGTCGGTCACGTCCTGCATCGGCGCGAGCACCAGGGCGGGGCGGTGGTTGGGAAGAAAATCGCGCATCAGTCCGGCCGCATCGCGCACCGCGGATGAGCCACGGTCAAGGAATTCCATTGACTTTCCAACTGATGCCGCAATCTTTCGGAATAGTTGAATAACACCGGAGGTAGATGTGGATGCCGATTTATTGCACACCGAGAAAATTCTAGCAGACCGGAAGATTTTCTTCCTCGATCTCAAACAGAACTCCCGCGGGATGGTTGTGAAGATCACCGAAGACGTCGGCGGAAATCGTGACACGATCATGGTCCCTGCTGAAATTCTCGGGGATTTCATCGCCGCACTGACGGACATCAAGGCGACGGCGGACGAGCAGGAGTGAGTGGATTAAAACGGCGTGGATCGTGGGTCGTGGGTTCTCACTGAGGAACCGAAAGTTTCTCTAGCAGCCCTGCGAGTTCATCATCCGCACGGAGTGCCAGCGTCGATGGGCAGAATGATCTCGTTGCTGTCCCGCAAAAAATTGGCCGGATGCGCGTCGAAAACGCCGGTCTGATCGAGGTCCCGATAAAAGGAAAGTGATCCGGGATGCCCTGCGGAAAAATCCGGTATCAGCGAAAAGTGCCGCGCCTTGAAATAACTGATCATTTCCTCCCGGCTGCAGGCTTTGCCGACGACAGTGGGCTGGGACGTGAGGATCACCATCCCGTCCGTTTCCCGCGTGACACCGATGAGGCGGACATCATCGTCGAAGATCTCGTTGGCGAGCAGAAGCCGTTGCAGATACTCTGCGGGGAGCGCATGAGTTAGGGTAGGGTGTCCATTCAAGGCGATCACCGTGAAGCCGTAGCGCCCCGGATAGGTGGCTTTTTGATAGACGCGCACACCGCGTAGAGTCCTGTGTTCTTCGCCCCCTTTGACGAAACCTCGCAGCGCTTCGTCTGGATTCAACCAACAGCCGACTTCTTCTGCCCAGCTTTCAATGTCTCGTTCCTGGCGGCCTTGGAGAACTCTTCGCTGGCCCGCCTGTGTTCTTCCTCCTGCTGACGAAGTTCCTCCAAGCTGAGTTGCGGCTGATTGTAGCGCGCTTTCAACGTTTCTTCCCGGCTCAGATTGACGATGGCTTTCATGATCGTTCACGTTTTCTCGAGCAGCAAGATACAGGAAACCCCGCTGATTGCGATTCTAAATTTTCCGACAGCGATCGGAAATGAATTCGCGAACGAGATTGTCGGCGACCGGGCAAGCCGGACCCCGATCCGGTTTGGCCTTGCGGCGAGAGCACGAGATAGGGAAGGATTCAACCGAACCTTTTCACATGACCGCCCCTCCGTCCGTCAACGTCGCGCGCCTCACCTACCTTCTGATCTGTCAGGCGGCCGGCGTGGCAATTGCGTTGAGCACGAAAGGGACGACATTTGAGGTTCCAATGTCCGTGGGAGTGCTCGGCGGACTTGGAGTAGCGGCGCTTTTCATCTGGATCGAGTCGTTGATGAAGGGCTTCACACTGCGCGGATTTTCCACCGCGGCTTTCGGACTGGGCGTGGGGCTGTTCTGCGCGTGGCTGCTGACTCGGGTGGAAATTTCCAAACTACTCGAGCTGGCTTTCCGCGATCAACTTGAGAATCAGGAAAACAGCGACGTGCTCGTGAATGCGCTGCGCATCTCGATCGATGTCACACTCTTCGCCAGCCTCGGATTTCTTGGAGCCGTGCTCGCCCTGAGAAACAACCGCGATGATTTCGCATTCATCATCCCGTATGTGCGCTTCCGCCAGGATGCGTCCACCGGACAGCCCGTGGTGCTGGATCACGATGCGGTGATGGACGGCCGCGTGCTCGGCATCCTCCGCTCCGGGTTTCTTCATGGCCGCTTGATCGTCCCGCGCTTCGTTCTCGATGAACTCCAGGCGATGGTCGATTCGGGAACCAATGGCACGCGCCAGCGCGGCCAGCGCGGGCTCGACTGTCTGGAGCAACTACAAAAAGCGCCCGACATCCAGATTTCCATCCATGACGCCCGCATGCCCGGAGAACCGGAATCCATAAACAGTCGACTGATAGAAACCACCCGGATGCTGGGTGCCCGGCTGATGACGACCGATGACAATCTAACGAAAGTCGCCAAACTCCAGAGCGTGGACGTGCTCAACATCCACGAGCTCGATGAAGCGCTAAAACCCAGCATCGCCGTCGGCCAGCGGCTTCGCATCGCGCTGGTGCGCACCGGGAAAGAGGATCATCAGGCGGTTGGCTACCTGCCGGACGGGACGATGATTGTTGCGAACCACGCCGTTTCGAAAATCGGCTCCACCACCGAGGTGATCGTCGTCAGCACGCTGCATACGACAAGCGGCACGATGGTCTTCGCCGAGCTCTACTCTGCGGGCTGAGCGTCCGTTTGATAGAAAAAAACCTCCGCTGCAGGGTCGCGCAGGGAATCCACAAATCGCTCCCACTCACGGCGCTCGTCGTCTGTTGGAGAAGCCGGGCGGCTGCGGTCATCCACGTTCGCAATGAGGAATTTAACGGGCGTCTGTAGCCCGGCGCTGCTGCGGATTTTCGCGTGGAGCACACTCATGCGAGCCGGTGACAACGACCAGCCTTCCGCTAACAAAACCACACCTGCGGGTGCTTTTGCCAGCGCCTGCGCCGCCTCCTCCTCCGCACCGGCATCGAGCACCGCCACGGAATGCCACGCCGCCGGATGCACGCGCAAGCGGCGTAGGAGAAACGGTCGGAGCACATCACTTGTTAGACCACTGCCGCCCACGTCGAGCACAAGCACGCCGTCCAGGGGTTTTTCATCCGTCTCAATCCGATCGGCCCCTGTTAGTTCACGCCAGAGCGCGCGGTGGGCGCGACCTTGGAAATCCAACTTGGCGAGCGCCCGCCGTCCCGCGTGCCATGCGAGCAGCCACAGGATCGCGCGGGGAATCAACCCCCAGACGAACGTCGCCATGAGCAGGAATTCCCACCATGCGGCGGGTCCAGGCGCCAGTCCTTCCGTCCGCGTTGGGATCCAGCGCGATGCATCGATCACCGCAGCATCCGGCACCGCGCTTGGCCACCATCCCGACCACGGAGCTGATAAAATTTCCACTGTCGTTCCAAGAGCCGAGCGCATCGCCAAATCAGTGGTCGTCTCCCAGAAAAAGCCGACATGTTTTACCAGCACCAGCCCGGCCAGGCCCGTTAGAATGCCGATATTGAAAAACACTCCAACCGCCTGTGTCAGCCGGGCGATCCGCCATAACACCGCTGCCCGCGGAGATCCACCCCCCGCCATCAGATTGTCCCACCAGGTTTCATCGGCGTTTCGGGAAAATTTCCGTGCCAGTTTCCCGACCAGCGCCTGAACGCCACTGAAGCCCTCGCTAGCCCGCCCGCGCAGCAGCCAACCGGCGAGCGCCAACAGAAGGACCAACCATTGCCCACCGATCAGGATGGCCAGAAAAAGCACCACATTCACTCCGCCCCGCTCGCCATCCAGCAGGCCCAGCACCGCCGAGATCCCTGCTAGAAAGAGGATCAATGCCAACGCCGCGCCGACCAGCGAGAGCGCTCCTGAAAATTTCCTACCTGCACGGATTCTCCCCACTTCCGCCAGCCAAACGCGCATTCCCACCCGCCGCGCCGCCGCGCCTTCCAGCCCGCGCGTGGCCGCAATCACCGCCGTGCGTGCCGCCGAAGGTGTGCCGCTGGGCGTGGCGATTTCCTGCTCAAAATCGACCAGGCTCTCCAACGTCCACGGCGGCGGCTCCTCCGACATCAGCCTTTTTTGGCGATTTGTTTGCGGAAAAGCGGCACCAGTTCCGCGTCCATCCAGGCAAACGCAGCATCCAGTCCTTCCGCCTGGTAGAGTTTGCCGATCGATGCCTCGACGCGTGTCGGGTTACCGAAAGCGCTGAGAAAATCGTTTGAAGTGAGCCGGGTGAACCATTCGCCATCCATCGCATCCCGTTCCCGGAGCACGAATTGGCGGGCGAAAAGGGCGAGCACAGCATCACCCACCCATGCGGCTTCACGTTCTTTGCGGAGGTCTTCGTCTTTGCGGCTCACGCAGAGAGAATGCACGTTCCTAGTAGGGTCGCACGATCTTTTCCAAGCGTTCTCGGGCAATCCGGTCGCGTAGCCGGGTTTCCGAATCGACGTCCCAATAACCAGGTTGGAGTTCGAGAAAAACCGACGAGTAAGGAAGCGCCGTTGTCGTCCGGATCACCAGCACGTCGAAGCTGCGGTTCGCGTCCTCCAACAGCGTGAGCAGCGATTGCTGGTCGAGCTCGGTGGTTTCGTGGCCGTGAAGCGCGTCCTTCGTGCGCTTCCGGAGCTCGTCCACACCAGGCGCGAAGTCATTTTCCACCGAGCGGATTTCCCGCGTCACATAGACATGCGGTCTGACGCTTTCGGTTTGTTCCAGCGCGCGCAGCACGTAGTCCAGCGCTTCCGGCACTTCGCACGGAGCGACCACCTGACGCAATCCCGGCCGGTTCTGCGCGGGAAACGACGCCTCTGCGATGACGATCCAGTTCCGGTATCCCAACTGCGCCGCCTGCCGGTCCACGGCTGCCTGCCACGTGTTGTCCTGCGGCAAGCCCGCACAGCCCAGCGACAAAACTGCCACTCCGAGTGCCAGGAAAACGCGACAAACAACCATGGGTTTTTCAATAAGCACTCGCACCCCGCCTGTCAACGCGTTGCCCCGTCGCATTTCACATCTTGCAAATGACACGGGCCAACGATCTAACCGCCAGAGCGAGCCTTGAACCGCCGTCTTTTGGGTTCGCGTTCGGACCGGGATCCGCGTAGCGTGCAAGCGATGAAAATCGGCGTCCCCAGCGAGATCAAGGCACAGGAAAACCGCGTCAGCATGGTCCCCGGATCCGTCGCGGAATTGGTGAAACGCGGCCATCACGTCTGGGTCCAGCGCGGCGCCGGCGAGGGCGCGAGCTACCCCGATTCGCTCTACGAAGCCGCTGGCGCAACAATGGCGGCCGACGCGGCAACCGTGTTCGCGGAAGCCGAGCTGATCGTCAAAGTGAAGGAACCTCAACCCGTCGAGGTGGCCATGCTGCAGCCACATCACGTGCTGTTCACCTACCTCCACCTCGCGGCGAACCGCACGCTAACAGAATTCCTGATGGCCAGCGGCTGCACGGCGATCGCTTATGAAACCATCGATGTGAATCACCGCCTCCCACTGTTGGAACCGATGAGCGAAATCGCCGGTCGCATGTCCGCCATCGTCGGTTCCTATCATTTGGCGAAACACCAGGGCGGCCGCGGCTGTTTGTTAGGTGGCGTTCCCGGCGTGGCTCCCGGCCGGGTCGTCGTGCTCGGCGGCGGCACCGCCGGAGTGAATGCCGCGCGCGTCGCCACCGGCATCGGCGCGGACGTGACCATTCTCGAAGTGGACTTCGAGCGCATGCGTTTCCTCGACATCACGATGGGTGGCGCACACACGGTATTTTCTAACGAGGCCAATCTATCCGACCTGCTGCCGCGCGTGGACCTCGTCATCGGTGCGGTTCTCGTCCCCGGTGCCAAGGCTCCGAAACTCATCACCCGTGAGATGCTGCGGATGATGCCGAAGGGCAGCGTTTTCGTGGACATCGCCGTTGACCAGGGCGGATGTTCGGAAACGACCCGTGCCACCACACACGACCAGCCGACCTACGAGGAGGAAGGCGTTCTGCACTACTGCGTGGCCAACATGCCGGGTGCTTTTTCTCGAACCGCCACCCAGGCACTTAACAACGTCACGCATCCGTGGACCCTGATGATCGCAGAAAAAGGCCTCGCTGGGGCCTGTCAGACGCGAAAAGAACTTCTATCAGGAATCAACGTCATGGGCGGCAATCTCACCTGCCGCCCCGTTGCCGAAGCCCACAACCTGCCTTGGATTGATACAAGCGCGGCGATGATTCCGTAACACCACCGGCTCGTCCACAGCTTCGGCAGATGGCCCATTTTAGCGCAAATGGTGGCGGCCTCGGGTTCGTGTGCTACATGTCCATCGTCGCCCAGACCCAGACCGCTCATGAAAAAACGTTGGATTGTTCTGTTATTAACGATCGTCGGCATCGCCGCAGTCGTCGTTTGGCGTGGCCGTCAGAAGGCTGAAACTACCCCGAGGAGCGCGGAAAATTCGGCCACACCAGTCGTGTTGGCCGATGTCCGGGAGAGCGACGTGCCGATCTGGCTCTCGGGAATCGGCACGGTGCAGGCATCCAACACCGTTACCGTCCGCCCGCGCACCGGCGGCGCACTCGACAAGGTCACTTTTACCGAAGGCGCAATGGTCAAAGAAGGCGATGTGCTGGCCCAGATCGATCCTCGTCCCTATCAGTCGGCGCTCTCCCAAGCGAAGGCGAAACAAACCCAGGACGAGGCCCTGCTCGCGAACGCGGTGCTTGCTTCCAACCGCTTCGAGGCGCTCGTCAAAACCGATGCGGTCAGCCAGCAGGAAGTCGATCAGGCAGGTGCGGCAGTAGCCGAACTAACAGCCATGATCAACGCAGACAAGGCCGCCGTGGAAGCAGCCCAGCTCAATCTTGACCTCACCGTCATCCGCGCACCCATCGGCGGCCGCACTGGCATGCGGCTGATCGACGCTGGCAACCTCGTCACCGCGGATCAGGCCGGCGGGCTTGTCGTCATCACGCAGCTGCAGCCGGTTTCAGTGGTTTTCTCCCTGCCCCAACAGAATCTGGCGGAACTCGCCCCTCAAGTGCGGCCGGGATCCGCCCCGCTGAAAGTCGAGGCCATCGCTGACGACGGGAAGGTGTTAGGAGACGGATTGCTGGAATTGATCGACAACCAGATCGACCCGGCCTCCGGCACTCTGCGGTTGAAAGCGACTTTTAGAAACGACGACCTCACGTTGTGGCCCGGCCAGTTTGTTTCCGCGCGGGTGTTGGTGAAGACACGGGAGAAAGTGGTCACCGTGCCCACGGAGGCCGTCATGCCCGGACTCGACGGACAATTCTGTTATGTGGTGAAACCTGACCAGACCGTAGAACCCCGATCCATCCGGACGGGAGCGGTGATCGATGGCCGAACTCTGATAGAGGAAGGACTCAAGGCGGGTGAATTCGTCGTAGTCACCGGCCAGGGCAAGCTGAAGCCGGGTGCCCGCGTCGTCACTCAGAAGAAGGCGTCATGAGTATTTCCACGCCATTCATTCGTCGCCCGGCTGCGACGATGCTGCTCATGATCGCGATCTTCCTGGTGGGATCGGCGGCGTTTCCATTTCTATCAGTCGCGCCGCTGCCGCAGGTCGAGTTTCCCACGATCCAGATCTCCGCCAGTCTGCCCGGAGGAAATCCGGAGACGATGGCGTCATCCGTTGCTACGCCGTTAGAAAACCAGTTGGCCAAGATTCCCGGCATCACACAGATGACCTCGACCAGCCGGCTGGGCAGCGTTTCCATCACCCTTCAGTTCGATCTGAATATCAAGATCGACGCCGCAGCGCAGGACGTCCAGTCCGCGATCAGCGCGGCGGGCGGACAACTTCCCACCAATCTCCCGAGCCCGCCGAGTTTCCGCAAGGTCAACCCCGCAGACTCGCCGATCCTCATCCTCAGCCTCGTTTCAGACGTTCTTCCGCTAACAGAAGTCAGCGACTATGGCAGCAACGTCATCGCCCAACAGATCTCACAGATTGCCGGCGTCGCCCAGGTCGACATCATGGGCGAACGCAAGCCGGCGGTACGCGTGCAGGTGGATCCCGCAAAACTGGCCTCGCTTGGCCTTGGCATGGAAGATGTCCGCGGCGTGATCGCCACCGCTACGGTGAACTCGCCGAAGGGTAGCCTCAACGGACCGTCGCAAAGCCTCTCCATTTATACCAACGACCAGATTTTACGGGCCGAGCCTTACAACGATTTGATCATCGCCTGGCGGAACGGAGCACCGGTCCGCATCCGTGACGTGGGACGTGCGATTGAAGGACCGGAACAATCGAGATCCAGTGCGCTCGTCAACAACCAGCGGGGCGTCGGCCTGATGATCCGCAAGCAGGCGGATGCGAATGTGATAGAAACCATCAAACGCATCCAGGAACTCCTGCCGCAGCTTCAAGCCGCAGTTCCTCCCGCGATGAAGGTGGAAATTCTCAGCGACCGCAGCCGCACGATCCGCTCCTCGGTCGAAGAGGTAGAACTTCACCTCGTCCTGACCATGGTGCTGGTGACGCTGGTGGTGTTTCTTTTCCTGCGAAACGGCCGCGCGACACTCATTGCCAGCGCAGTTGTGCCCATCACGATCGTCGGCACCTTTGCCATCATGTATGTGCTGGGTTACAGCCTGAACAATCTATCACTCATGGCGCTGACGATTTCCGTCGGGTTCGTGATTGATGACGCGATCGTGATGCTGGAAAACATCTATCGATACATCGAGGATGGCATGAAACCGATGGAAGCGGCGCTGAAGGGCGCTGGTGAGATTGGTTTCACCATCCTGTCGATCACACTCTCGCTCATCGCGGTTTTCATCCCGGTGCTACTGATGGGCGGAATTGTCGGACGTTTGTTTCGCGAATTCGCCGTCACCGTTAGCGTCGCGGTTTTGGTTTCCGGATTCGTATCCCTGACGTTCGTGCCGATGATGTGCGCAAAATACCTCCACCATCACACGCCACCGGATGCGAAGACATTGCGAGGGAAATTTGATTCGATGTTAGAGCGCTTTTTCCAAAGCGTAGAGGGCGGCTACGAAAAAATGCTGCGTGTGGTGTTAGCGCACCAGCGGCTGACGATGTTTTCGCTGATCCTAACAATGGGCCTGACCGCATGGGTCTTTGTGAAGATGCCCAAAGGCTTCTTTCCACAACAGGATACCGGCATGATCAGCGTGACCGTTGAGGGCGCACCTGACATTTCTTATGAAGCGATGTTCGCAAATTCAGAAAGCATCGGCGCGATCATCAAAGCGGATGCCGCAGTTTTCGGACTTCAAAACCGCCTCGGTGGAGGGGGCGGCGGCGGCGGCGGCAGCAACGTCAGCCGCTATTGGGTGACCTTGAAAGACCGTGGAGAGAGAGCATCCGCCACGCAAGTCATCGCGCGGCTGCGGAAGGCAACCGCTTCCATTCCAGGCGTCACCGTGTTTTTTCAAGCCCAACAGGACCTGAACGTCGGCGGCATGATTTCCAAAACGCAGTTTCAATACACCCTACGCAACGCCAACCTCGACGAACTTAACGAATGGGCCCCGCGTATTGTGGAGCGGTTGAAAAAAATCCCATCTCTGCGCGATGTCGCGTCGGACCAGGACGCCACACCACCAGCGTTGAATGTTGAGATCGACCGCCAGGCTGCGTCGCGGTTCGGCATCGATACGGAGACGATCAACACGGCCCTCTACAACGCATTCGGCGAGCGACAGGTGGCCCAATTTTACACCCAGGTCAGCCAATACAAGGTGATCATCGAAGTGCCGCCGGAGCTGCAGGCGAACCCGTCGACGTTTGATAAGATTTTCATCAGGTCGCCTCTCACTAACGGACAGGTTCCTTTATCATCCCTGATCACCTTCGATACCAAATCCACCAAGCCACTTTCGGTCAACCACCTCGGCCAGTATCCGGCAGTGACGATTTCATTCAACCTCGCGCCCGGCGTGGCCCTCGGTGATGCGGTGACCGAAGTCGAAAAGGCAGGCGCGGAAATGGGCATTCCGGCGAGCCTCACCGGCAGTTTCCAAGGCACGGCGCAGGCCTTCCAAACATCGTTGAAAACCCAGCCCTATCTGATTCTCGCCGCCATCATCGCGATCTACATCATTCTCGGCATGCTTTACGAAAGCTTCATCCATCCGATCACCATTCTATCAACTTTACCATCCGCCGGTCTTGGCGCACTGCTGACGTTGTGGGCATTCGGGCATGACATCGGCGTGATCGCCATCATCGGCATCCTGCTGCTGATCGGCATCGTGAAGAAGAACGCCATCATGATGATCGACTTCGCCATCGAAGCCGAACGCGACCGCGGCATGGCACCGGACGCCGCGATCTTCGAAGCCTGCATCAAGCGCTTCCGCCCAATCATGATGACGACGATCGCCGCAATGATCGGCGGAATCCCGCTGGCGCTCGGCCACGGCGATGGCTCGGAACTGCGACAGCCGTTAGGCTACGCGATAGTCGGCGGGCTGCTGCTCAGCCAGGCGCTCACACTTTTCACCACGCCGGTCGTCTATCTGTTTCTGGACCGTTTCAGATCACGCGAAAAAAAGGGTGCCGACGAGTTAACACCGGCACCCTTGGAAGCATAAGGAAGGTTTACATCAGTTGCGCACCCGCCTCAGCCAGTTCCGAACGCTCGCCGCGGTTGAGCGCGACGTGGGCGACGAAGGGCTGCCCCTTGAGCCGGTTGCGGGTGTAAACCAGGCCGTTGCTGCGGCTGTCCACGTAGGGATTGTCGATCTGCGCCGGATCGCCGACGAGCACGAGTTTCGAGTCGCGGGACATCCGGGTGACGATCGTTTTCGCCTCCTGCGGTGTTAGCTGCTGGGCCTCGTCCAGGATGAAGAAGCGGTTGGGAATCGAACGGCCGCGGATATAACAGAGCGCTTCGATTTCCAGAATCCCCTGTTCCATCAGAAGTTCGTATGGCTTCTTGGCGGCAACCGGTGGCGCGCTGCCGGCCTTCTGCTGCTGCTTGCGGCGGGGACCTAGTGGTGTGTTAGGGCGCATCAGCAGATCGAGCGCATCGTGAATCGGTTGCAACCAGGGGCGCATCTTCTCATCCAGCGAGCCGGGAAGAAATCCGAGTTGCTCGCCCATCGCCACCACCGGGCGGCTGACGGTGATGCCGGTGTATTTCCGGTTGAACATCTCGTGAAGTCCGGCCGCCACTGCAACGAGCGTTTTTCCGGTGCCCGCATGGCCGTAACAGGTCACCAGCGAAATTTCCGGATTGAGCAGCGCGTCGATCAGACAGCGCTGGCCAAGGTTAAGCGGCTTGAGCGATTGGCCGTCCGGAATCTTGAGGACTTCCGGAAAATTCAGTCTGACAAAACTTCCCGTCGCTGACAGGCGGGCGGGGATGGTTTGTTTTTCACCCGCACCTAGCAGGACGTATTCGTTGATGGCCACGCCGATGATCCGGTCTTCGGAAACCGGCAGCTCGCCGGAGCTGGCGAATCGATGGAGCTCACTTGGATCCACCTCGATACGACGGACCTCGTAGTTGGAAACCTCGCGCGCATCGACCTTGTCATTCAGATAGTCCTGGCACTCGATCCCGACGGCGCGGGCCTTGAGCTGCATGTTGATGTCCTTCGTGACGAGCACGACGGGCGCCTTGTTATACTGCATCAACAGCAGGCAGGCTGCTAGAATGCGGTGGTCTACACGCTCGCGGTCCGGGAAGATCCGGTGGAAGCGGTTGAGCAGGTCGGAGTTTTTCGCGCAGCTAGCAGGATCGTAGATGACGAGACGGACTGTGCCACCGCCTTCAGTCGAGACGCCGCGGGTGACTTTTTCCGCACAGGAAAACATGTCCGTGAGACGGCGATGAACGCGGCGGGCGTTGGCTCCGCGCTCGGTCTGCTCGGACTTGAATTTGTCCAGCTCGGACAAAACATCCACCAAAATGCAAAGGTGGTTCTCCTTGAAACGCTCGAGGGCTGCGGGGTCGTGCAGGAGGACATTGGTGTCCAGCACGTAGTTTTTGACGAGTTGAGAGGGAGCGGTGAGTCCGAAATCCGCGGGTTTTGGGTTGTCTGTTCCGGTTCTTTTTTTCCGGGTGTTTCCTTCTTCCAGTGGTGTTTCCTCAAACAATGCGGACTGCGCTTCCTCGGTACGATGAATCATCGGTGTGGGTGGGGGTGCTGGGTATTTTGACGGGTGATAGGGCGCATGACGCCAGCCCGTCGCCAGCATATGCAGTGCCAAATCGTGGCAACGAATCTTTTCTCCTTTTAATCAAGATGTCTGAACTATCGATGTTTCTCCGGCGATGACAATCTCGAAATTAGGGAATTACACAAGTGACTTCGTTGCAATGCTTTGGATCAACTCGTAACGCAGCACCTTACCTAGCGGGCTGCGGGGGATTTTTCCTATGTAGAGGGCGGGTTGGAGACGACGGAAACCGGGGGCTGCCTGTTGATAGTTCGTGAGAATTGACTCGATCACGCTTCGATCTATCAGACTCTCAAATACTGGAACCAGCACATGGCCCGCGCGGTCATCGGGGAGCGCGATGACGGCAAAGGTTCCGGCGGTCAGGCTGCCGTCAGCAAGGGCAAGCAGTTCGCGCTCGATCGATTCGGGATCGACGAGCTCGCCGAGCACCTTGACGAGAGTGTCCGCACGGCCGAGGGGGGTGAGGAGGCTATTCTCTAGTAGGACGCGGTCGGACGTCACGTGCCATTCGTTTTCTCTGGGCAGGAAACGCCAAACTCCGTTTTCCAAAATGACGTATCCGGAGAAAAGCGCGGGACCTGAAATGCTGAGGAGTTCGTCCGGGGAAAGCCCAGCGCGCCAGATCGGGAGAAGCGGGATGGGTGCGGGCTGATAGGGTTTCGAAAGTTGCTCCAGCGTCTGCGTAGCGATCTGTGATGCGGCCTCGGTCATGCCGTAGCTGGCTAGCACCGGCCAGCCGAGATCACGAGCGGCCTGGCCGGTGGAGACATCGAGACGTCCTCCCCCGACCACAATGGCTAACAGTGACTCCGGCGCTCTCAAACCGGCTTTTACCAGATCGTGCACCTGCGTCGGAACCAACGAGGTGTGGGTGACGCCACGGTCGTGAATCCAACTGGTGAAGGCGTCGGCGTCCCACCGTTTCCCGAAGGCCTCCAGCCGGCATTCAATTTCGAAGGCCCGCGCGCCCACACCGAATCCGCCGACGTGATGGAGGGGCAGCGCGAGTCCCCAACACGATTCTTTTGTGACTTGCAGATGCTGGTTCACCGCCGCTGCTGAGGCGAGCATAGCCTGCTTCGACAGCGCAACCCATTTCGGGGTGCCGGAGCTGCCGGAGGTTTCGAAAAGCACGTGACCTAACAATTCTTCACCGACCGGAAGATCTCCCGGGAAGTTCCCTAACGAGAACAACGTGGGATCGTCCCAGAATCTGGAGTTTGTTAGTAAAGCCGGGTCCATGGCAGGGCATCCAGTTGGTCATCGAATCCCAATCCCGTTCCCGCGGGAATCTGAAACTTCGGCGACCAGGGACCGAGTGCTTCGGTGAAATTGTTAGGTTCGAACAGGTGATGCGTTTGCAGCCCGCAGACTCCAACCAGTCCGGGAAATTGCAACTCCAGGCGCGCGGCCTCCCACGCCGCGAACGCCTGGCCGAAGGGGTGGTCCATGTAGCTCGTGAGCACGACGCGTTGGTTGTGGCTGATCGCCGCCTCGCCGAGCAGGAAGGGCTCGTCCACGGCCGGCTTGATGACCATCACCTGCGCGGCTCCGCTGAGGGGCGCGGCTTCGCGATCCACGGCGAGTCTCACCTTCGTTTTCTGCCGCAATTCAGTCCAGGCGCTGGCTGAATACGGGCAGGGATCTTCGGCAAAATCGATGGCCATGCGGGTCTTTTCCGTTAGCCCGAGGAGAAATTCCGCGGCCTGTTCGAGCGTCGGCGATTCATTGAAATCCAGCCGCCATTTCAGCGCCGGATGTTCGGTGGCCATGTCTTCGAGAAACCGGGCTTCGGTGGTTAGATCACGTCCACATTTCAGTTTGATGATCGTGAATCCGGCGGCAACGGCGGCGGCGACTTCCGCGGCACCGCCCTTTGCTAGAGTTGCGTGGCTTTCCGGCACTTCCATTTCTTCGAACAACGATTCATCCAGAACCCGCGCGGCACGGTCGAACTCCACACAGCGGAGCGCCCGCCGCACGATCGGCCAGCGGCGCTCGCCCGCGAGATCTGCCAGGCATTTTTCCAGCGGAGGGTCCCCCAGCTCCGGCCACGGGTGAATACAACCGAACCCGCCGTCCACCTCGATCAACGCTCCCTCGAACTCACGCCGGTTCGAGATGGCATTGAGAAAACCCCGCGATTTCAGGCGGTAGCGAGCGATCATTGGCTTCGAAGGATTGTGCGGCATCATAGGGAGGTAATCCGGTCATACGCCACTTGAAATCAGCGGGCAAATGATTCCTCTCACGAAGCAGAGGCAATCGTTTCCTGTTTGCGTGAGGCACGGAATATTCCGTGTTTCGGCGCGAACAGCAGTGATACCACAAAGCCGAGCGCCTGGGTCAGCACGATGCAGGCCCCGGTCGATCCATCGATGTGATAGCTGACGAAAATTCCCACCACCGTGGAGGTCACAGCGGCAGAGATTGAAATGATGAGCATGCGGTCGAATCGATCCGACCATAGATACGCGATGCTGCCGGGAGTGATGAGCATGGCCACCACCAGGATGATGCCGACGGCTTTCAAGGCGATCACGATGGCCAGCGAGAGCAGGCTCAGCAGCAAGTAGTTCAGGAAACGGGCGGGCAGTGCGAGCACACGGGCCTGGCCTGGATCGAAGCAGATTAATAACAGATCGCGCCGCAACAGCAGGATGATCGTGATAATCACTCCACCTAGCAGGAATGTTTCCGTGCGCTGTCCGTGGGTGATGCCGAGGATGTTTCCAAACAGGATGTGATCGAGATGCATGTCCGAATCCGTCTGGCTGAAGAGGACCAGCCCGAACGCGAACAGGCCGGTGAAAACGACGCCCATCACCGTATCCTCCTTGATCCGGCTGTTTTGTTGGATGAAACCAGTACTGACTGCGCAGAGCAGGCCGGAAGAAAATGCGCCGAACGCCAGCGGTAGCCCGGCGATATAAGCCAGCACGATGCCCGGCAGTACCGCGTGGGAAATCGCGTCGCCCATCAGCGACCAGCCCTTGAGGATGAGGAAACACGAGAGCATCGCGCACATCGCGGCGATCACGCTGCCGACTAACAGTGCGTCGCGCATGAAGGCGTATTGCAGGGGCTCAAGCAGGGTTTGCATCAGCAGAAGGAGATTCTTTCGCGCGGCGTTTCGAGGCGAGGATGCCGTGTTTCGGTGCGAACACGAAGGCAGCGAGGAAGATGATTGTTTGCAATGTCACGATACACCCTCCAGTCGCGCCGTTGAAAAAGTAGCTCGCGTAGGCACCCGCCAGCGAGGTGACGGCCCCCATCAAGGACGACATCCACAGCATGGTGCCGAAGCGGTCTGTTAGCAGATAGGCCGTTGCTCCGGGCGTGACCAGCATCGCTACGACAAGACAAGCACCCACGGTTTGCAACGCAGCAACGGCGGTGGCGGACAGCAGGGTAAGCAATGTGAGATGCAGCAGCCGCACCGGCATTCCCAGCGTGCGCGCCTGGTTCGGATCGAAGCAGAAAAGCATCAGGTCCTTCCATTTCAACCCTAACACAATGAGCGTGACCGCGCTGATGATGATGACCTGCAGGATGTCCGGATCCGAAATGCCAAGGATGTTTCCAAAGATGATGGTCTTCAAATCAACCCGTGCCGGATAGATGGAGATGAGAAGCAGTCCGAGGGCGAAGAAGGTGGTGAAAACAATGCCGATGGTCGCGTCCTCACGGATGCGGCTTTGGGTTTTGATGAACGCCATCGCTCCCGCCGCGAGCAATCCCGCGACGAAGGCACCGAGCGCGAATGGAAGGCCGAACATATAAGCAAGCGCGACACCCGGCACGACCGCGTGCGATAGGGCGTCGCCCATCAACGACCAGCCTTTCAGCGTGATGAACGACGAGAGAAATCCACAGACGCCACCGATCAGTGCGCTGACCCAGATGGCGCGCAGCATGTAATCGTAATTCAGGGGCGTGATGAGATACTCAACCATTTGGTTGATAGAGGAGCGTGTTCATTTTGAACGCTATTTGCAGCGGACAATCTGTCCGCCGTTCCAGTTTCTGCCGACAGGATGTCGGCCGGAAACAGTCGACAGAATATCGACGCTCCTGATTCGCCGTGGTCATTGGATTTCCTCCCGCTCTTTGACGATACTCTCGCGGCCTTCGCGGTTGGTGTATTCGAGATGGCCGTCCTTGCCGAAAACCAGCGGGCGCTCGTCGTCGGTTAGAACACGCACCGCGCGGCCATCATGGTCTTGAATCGTGGATTCCTCGAACTGGAACTGCCGCAGCACGCCACCGAAGGCGAGTGTTAGGTTCTGCTCGGTGAAGACCTCTGCGGTGGTGCCATAGGCGAGCACGGTCTTGTTGATGAGCACCACCTGATCACAGAATTCCGGCACGCTGCCGAGGTTGTGGGTTGAAACGAGGATGATGCAGCCCGCCTGCCGCAGTTCGCGCAGCAGGGTGATGATGGCCTCTTCGGTTTTCACATCCACGCCGGTGAACGGCTCGTCCAACAGAATGATGCGTCCACCCTGGGCGAGTGCGCGGGCAAGGAAAACCCGCTTTTTCTGGCCGCCGCTGAGCTCGCCGATCTGGCGGTGACGAAAGTCCCACATCGAGACGCGACGCAGGCTTTCCTCTACGGCCGCCTTGTCCGCCGCGCGCGGGATTCGCAGGAAATTCATCGCGCCGTAGCGGCCCATCATCGTCACGTCCCAGACGCTAACAGGGAACTGCCAGTCTACTTCCTCGGCTTGTGGCACGTAGGCGACGAGATTCTGTTTGAGCACCTCACGCACCGGCAAACCGTTGATTTTCACTGATCCGCCACCAGGCTTCACGAAGCCCATGATGCTTTTGAACAGCGTGGACTTGCCGCTGCCGTTGATGCCAACGAGCGCGCAGATAGTGCCGCCTGCCAGATGGAACGTGGCGTCATGAAGCGCGCGGTGGCCGTTGGAGTAGGCCACCGAGACGGATTCGACGTCCAGCTTGAGAGGGGTCATTTTCCTTGGGTAAATCCTTTCACAATGGTTTCCGCATTGGCTTCCAACAGTTTCAGATAGGTCGGAGCCGGGCCGGATGCGTCGGTGAGGGAATCGACATACAACACACCACCGTAGCGTGCGCCGGTCTCCTTTGCCACTTGTCTGGCGGGCTTGTCGCTGACGGTGCTTTCGGAAAACAAAACGGGAATCTTGTTAGCGCGCACGCTGTCGATCACCTTCTGGACCTGCTGGGGCGTACCTTGGGCGTCGGCGTTGATCGGCCAGAGATAGAGCTGTTTCATGCCGTAGTTCGCACAGAGGTAGGAAAACGCGCCTTCACTGCTCACCAGCCAGCGTTGGTCCTCCGGGATGACGGAGAGTTTTTGGCGGACCGGTTCGTCCAGCGCCTGGATCTTCGCCAGGTAGGCCGCGGCGTTTTTGTTATAAATCGCTTCGTTCGGAGGATCCACCTTCACCAACGCCTTGCGGATGTTTTCCACATAGATCGCCGCGTTGGCGGGCGACATCCAAGCGTGCGGGTTTGGCTTGCCGGTGTAGGGACCCTCGCTGATGCCCATCGGCGTGATGCCTTCTGTTAGCACGGCTCCGGGCACGTCCTTCACGTTTTGAAAAAATTTCTCAAACCAGAGCTCCAGATTCATGCCGTTCCACAGAACGAGGTCGGCGCTCTGTGCTTTCACGATGTCCTTGGGCGTTGGCTCGTAGCCGTGGATTTCCGAGCCGGGCTTGGTGATGGAATCCACCTCGGCGGCATCACCCGCCACTTCGCGGGCCATGTCGGCGATGATGGTGAAACTGGTGACGACGCGCTTTTTTCCAGAATTCGAAGGTTTTCCCGGGCTGTCACAACTGGTGACGAGGACGGCGCAAAGTGCGGTCGCCAGGAGGCCCAACAAACGAAGAATAAAACTCACAGTGGTAGAGTGGCGGGCGGTATTGTTCATGACAACGTATAAATTTAGGCGAGGCTAAATTTCAGATCAAAGTTTTAAGCTCATTCCCAGAAAAGGAGTTACGTCGGTGGAAGCATCTGTCAGGCCAATACGGATGCCACCATCGAACTGGAATGTTTCGATCGGCGCCCATGTGCAGCCGGTATTAAAGTAGGCCTCGACTTCTGAAGTGGCGTCGGTGTTGAAAACGCCGACCACCTCAAAAAACGCCGCCGTTTGCTCGGTGATCGCATGGCTGCCGGTAGCGGAGGCCACAAAAACCGGATGGTAACCGCTGCCGTCTTCATCGAGATCAAGATCGATCTCCCCCATCACGGCGCAGCTCCAGTCTGCCGGTCCCTCGAAGCCAAATGGCACGATGAGGCCGCCTTCGACCTCGCCATTTCCCAAATCCCCCCCTGCGGTGGGCAGCTTGACGAAGGGCATCAGGGCAAGGGCGGTCGGGCCATCGTCATTTCCCCAGAGGTTGTGCTTCAGGCGGATTTCCATGTCCCCGAAGCCCTCGTTGCCGCTCGCTTCTTGAGAAAATGTCGGCAGGACCCATTGCAGATCGGTGTTCCGCGAAAGGCCGACCTTCGCATTCATTTCGGCGAAATTGAACGTGTTGTGTCCGCCATCCCGCTGCCAGTTCGCGATTTCCAATTCAAATTGGAAACGACCGACGTCGACGGTATGCGGGCTTTCCGTGGTGTCAGGGCGGTCGGTGCTGAGTGGGCGCAGGCCGTTTGCGAAAGCGACCGACGGCAGCAGGAATAAGGCGATTGTACCAAATGGCTGGCGAGATGGAGTCATAACGCGAACAAATTAGCCTAGGCTAAGTTTTGTAGTCAAGGCGTAATAGAAGGCGATGTTCTGGTGGATCGATAGGGTGACCATTTGAAAAGGCAGGGCGTGACAATCTCACCCGAACACCGCAGCGAGATGATACGCCGCCGCAAAAATAATGAGCTGCACTCCGCCCAGGGCCAGCAGGCGGTTGAACGCCGGACCGGGCGGGAACGTCATCACACCCCAGATGATCCGCAGGCCCAGCAGGAAAACCGGTGCCCCGGCAATCGCCAGCGGTGGCAGGCCGAATGCGATCCACGCCAGCCCGGCAAACACCGCGATCTTCACCTCCAGCCAAATCACCGCCACGGCCACTTTCGGGCCGAAGCGCACGGCGAGCGTGCGTTTGCCAGTCGTCGCGTCTTCCTCGCGGTCGCGCAGGTTGTTGATGGAAATCAGCACGGCTGATAGAAGTCCGATTTGCAGACCTAGCAGAAGCGCCTCGCGCGGCCACATCCCCGTCTGGATGAAAACCGTGCCCGTCACCGCGACCAGCCCGAAAAACCCGATCACGAAAATTTCCCCCATCCCGCGATACGCCAGCGGAAACGGCCCGCCGGTGTAGCCATACGCCAGAAACAGCGAGGGAATCCCGATGGCGATGATCGGCCAGCCGCGTGCCTGATAGAGCACTACTCCGCAGACCAGCGCGATAGTTAGAAACACCATGGCGAGCTGCATCACGGTTTTCGATTTCATCATGCCCGAGGCCGTCACGCGCGTCGGGCCGAGGCGGCGCTCGGTGTCCGCGCCTTTTTTCGCATCGATCGCGTCATTGAAAAAATTCGTCGCGATCTGAATGGCGATCGATCCACCGACGGTGCACAGAGCTAACAGAAGATTGAAATTTCCAGTCAGTTTCCACGCAAGCACGCACCCCGCCCACACCGGCACGATGGCGGCGGGCAACGTTTTGGGCCGGGCGGCGAGCAGGCAGGCTTTGAGGGTGGATCCGGTCACGCGCGGAGTGAAACCCGAACGCCCCGCCGGAATCGACCCATTTCGGCGACGGAAAATTCCGCCGCGCCAGATTTTTGTAATGCGCCGATCTTCCGATTCGTTACGCTACCGGAACTTTTTTGATATCCCATGAAAACCTACAACTTGACGGTGAATGGCAAGCGACTGGAGGCATCCGTCGCCGAGGACACGCCGCTGCTCTGGGTCCTGCGTGACACGCTGGGGCTCGTCGGCACGAAATTCGGTTGCGGCGCGGGCCAGTGCGGTGCCTGCACAATCCACCTCGATGGCAAGGCCGCGCGCTCCTGCCTGATGCCGGTTTCTGCCATCGGGGATGCGAAAATCACCACCATCGAGGGCCTCGCGGAATCCGCCAAACTCGTTCCGCTCCAACAGGCGTGGTGCGACCTCGACGTCGCCCAATGCGGCTACTGCCAGGCCGGCCAGATCATGAGCGCCGCCGCCCTGCTCGCTGAAAAACCCAAACCCACGGATGCCGAAATCGACGCCGCCATGCAGGGAAATCTCTGCCGCTGTGCGACTTACAAGCGCATCCGCCAAGCCATCCACACCGCCGCTGCCGTATGAACACCACCGATCCACTCACTCACACCGACCGCCGGGGATTTTTCAAAACCACCGCGCTCGCTGGCGGCGGGCTTCTGCTAGGCGGCTGGCTTCCGGAAAAAGCAGCCGCGCAGGAAGCGGGGGCCGCATCGTTTTCTCCCAACGTTTTCATCCGCATCTCGCCGCAGGGAGCGGTCACGCTTTTCGCAAAAACTCCGGAAATCGGCCAAGGCGTGAAGACCACGCTGCCGATGATCGTGGCAGAGGAACTCGAGGTGGATTGGGAAAAAGTGACCGTCGAACAGGCTCCGATCGACCCCCGCTTCGGTGGCCAGACTGCTGGCGGCAGCACCACCATTCCAAGCAACTACGACCGCCTCCGCCGCCTCGGCGCGGTGGCAAAAACCATGCTTGTCACCGCCGCCGCCAACACCTGGCAGGTGCCCGCTGACGAATGCACCGCCGCTTCAGGGGCTGTCGCCCATGCCAAATCCGGGCGAAAATTGTCCTACGGCGAGCTCGCTGAAGCAGCCTCCAAACTGCCAGTTCCAGACGAAAAATCCGTGAAGCTCAAGGACCCCGCGGATTTCAAAATCCTCGGCCGCAGGATCACCGGCGTGGACAATCGGAAGATCGTCACCGGCGAGCCACTTTTCGGCATCGATCAAAGGCTGCCGGGCATGGTTTACGCAGCCTACATCCGCTGCCCGGTTTTTGCGGGAAAGGTGAAGGAAGCCGATCTCGACGCGGTGAAAAAACTGCCAGGTGTTAGTGACGCGTTCGTTGTAGAAGGCAGCGGCGATCACTACGGTCTGCTGCCCGGCGTGGCGATCATCGGCGATTCCACTTGGAGCGTCTTCAAAGCAAAAAAAGCGCTCAAGGTGACTTGGGACGACGGCGGACGCGGTGGTGAAAGCAGCGCTGATCAGGAGAAAAAAGCGCTCGCAGCCATCAAGGGCAAAGCCGCCAAGGAAATCCGGCGTGATGGCGTGTTAGACAACTTCCCTGCCGATCTGCCGAGCGTGGATTCCGTCTATTACTATCCGCACCTCGCCCACGCGAACTTGGAACCGCAGAACTGCACGGCGGTGTTCAAGGACGGGAAACTCGAAATGTGGGCACCCACCCAAAACCCCGGCAGCGGCCTCGACGGCATCGCCAAGGCTCTCAAAATCCCCAAGGAGTCCATCACCCTGCACCTCACCCGCATCGGCGGCGGCTTCGGCCGGCGACTGATGGTGGACTACATGCTCGAGTGCGCGGAAATCGCGCGGCGGCTCGATGGGAAGCCGGTGAAAGTCACTTGGGACCGCGAGCAGGATCTCCAACAGGATTACTACCGAGCCGGCGGCTGGCATCACCTGCGCGGCTGGGTCGATGAGAAGGGTAAAGTCGCCGGATGGGCCGACCATTTCGTGACCTACGGCTTGAACAACGACGAACGCCCCGGCAACGGCGCCGATGTCGGCGGCGGCGAGCTGCCCGCAGGTTTCATTTCTAACTTTCTGTTGGAGCGCACCATCCTGCCGAGCAACGTGCCGCTCGGCTACTGGCGCGCCCCGGGGTCCTGCGCGATCGCCTGGGCGTTCCAGAGTTTCATCGACGAACTCGCCCACGCGGCGAAGCGCGATCCGCTCGAGTTCCGCCTCGATCTGCTAGGCGACGATCGCGACGTTTCCCCGCCAGGCGGCAGGGGGAGGCCATACAACACGATGCGCATGAAACGCGTGCTCAAGCTCGCCGCTGAAAAAGCCGGCTGGGGCAAAAAAATGCCGGAAGGCAGCGGCCAGGGAATCGCGTTCCATTTCAGCCACGCCGGATACGTCGCGGTGGTGGCGGAAGTCAGCGTGAATGCCCAAGGCGTGTTGAAGGTGGAAAAACTAACCGCCGGTGTGGATGTCGGCCCCATTCTCAATCCAAGCGGCGGCGAGAACCAGGTGGAAGGATCCATGATGGACGGGCTGAGTGCCGCATGGTTCCAGGAAGTGCTGGTCAATGATGGCCGCGTTCTGAATACCGGTTTCGGCGACTACCCGCTGCTGCGAATCTCGGATGCGCCCGTCGTGGAATCTCATTACGTCAAATCCGAGTTCCCACCGACCGGCCTCGGCGAACCTGCGCTGCCGCCAACCGCACCCGCTGTTTGCAACGCGATCTTTGCCGCCACCGGCAAGCGCGTTAGAAAGCTGCCGCTCGTGAAGGAAAACCTCGCCCGCGCGTGACATGAGCGACTGGCCGTTCCTGCTCGACTTCGCCCGCCGCCACGCGGGGCGGCCGATGGCGCTTGCCACGCTCGTCGCACGCGAAGGCTCGAGCTATCGCATGCCGGGTGCGCGGATGCTGGTCACGGCGGATGGAAATTTCTCCGGCACTCTGAGCGGTGGTTGTCTGGAGGAAGGCATCGCCCAAGTTGCACAACGCGTGCTTTCTAACGGTCAGTCGGAAACCCTGCACATCGACACCCGCCCGCATTTTGGCTGTCCGGGGAAACTGCGGGTGTTTGTGGAGCCGGTGGCGCACGATCTGCTAGAGCGGGCGTTTTCGCAGGTGGCGCATCGCCGTGAATATCACCTCGCGACGTTTTTCGAAGGCGCAGGCACGCGGATTTTCCGGGAGGACGAGGAGGATCCCAACCAGAGCGGCGTGCTGGTCGAAAAAATCAAACGTCGTCCGCGCCTGATCGTCATCGGGTGGACTTCGGACAGCGATCCCCTGCTGAAAATGGCATCGTTGTTAGGCTGGGAGCTGCACCGAGTTTCGAAAACCCAACAAGTGGCGGTTGCCGGCGAAACGGTGACGGTCTGCGAGGAGGATGAGTTCGTGGAAATGTTCCCCGCCGATCCGCTGAGCGCCGTGCTGGTCATGACCCACCGGTTGACCACGGATCTTGGATTTCTGAAAAAAGTGTTGCCGGAGAACTACGGTTACATCGGCTTGTTAGGCTCGCGCCGCCGCCGGGAAACCCTGCTGGCGGAAGCGGGCGCGTGTGGCTTGCTGGAAGATCCCACGGTCGCAGAGCGGCTTTACGCGCCGGTGGGCCTCGATCTCGGCGGCGAACATCCGGCGACCATCGCGCTCTCGATCGTCGCAGAGATCCAGGCGGTTTTCACCGGCGCCTCCGGCGGATTTCTCAGGGACCGATTAGGAATGATCCACCGTCCCTCCGCTGTGAAGTCACGATGAAAACCGGGGCGCTCATCCTCGCCGCCGGTGTTGCCAGCCGTTTCGGCGGGCCGAAGCAGTTGTTGGAGATCGATGGCGAAACTCTGCTAGACCGAGCTTGCAAAACCGCTCTGGCTGCGGGTTGCGAGCCGGTGCTGAGAGTGCTCGGTGCCCACTCAGCGGAAATCTTGAAACAGCCGGAAGTTCCCGATGTTTCCACGCTCGTTCACGAAAACTGGCAGGATGGCATGGGCAGTTCGCTGGCGGCTGGGGTCTGCCGCCTGTTGGAAATCGAACCGGAATGCGATGCGGTTTTCATCCTGCTTGCCGACCAGCCACTGGTTTCTTCCGTTCTGCTAGGGACGATGCTGCCGCTGTTGGAAGAGCACTTTTCGATGGTCATCTGCCAGTATGGCGATAGCGGCGGACCACCCGCACTTTTCAAATGGCCTCATTTTCCGGAACTCATGGAACTCATTGGCGACCGTGGAGCGAAGTCGCTCGTCGCAAAACACCCGGGAGCCGCGGCGTGGTTTCCGTTTGCGGAGGGCGCATGTGACATTGATTCGCAGGAAGCGTGGGAAACCTTGCTCGCCGACCGTGCAAAGATTTAGAAGTTGCCTGTCTGCTAGGCTTGTGGCATTGGATTACGAAGTTTTTCAAAGATCATGAACACACACATCAACAATCCTTACGCCGTCGGAATGGTTTCCGAATCGCCGGAATCGGCCCGCGCCGAATTCATCCGCAAGACCTACGCGCACCTCGCCGGGGCGGTGGCGCTTTTTGTGGTGCTGGAGTGGGCGTTTCTCAGCATGGGACTTGGAAAAACGGCATTGGCTCTGCTCGGTGCCAGCAACTACTCGTGGCTGATCGTGATGGCCGCCTTCATGGCGGTCTCCTGGGTGGCGGAGCGCTGGGCCACCAATGGCTCGTCGCAAGGCATGCAATACGCCGGACTGATCCTCTACACGGTGGCGGAGGCGTTGATTTTCCTGCCGATCATCATGCTTGCTCTCGTGATGACAGGTGATGGCTCGCTCATTCTCCAGGCCGGACTGGTCACGCTGGCGATGGTGATCGGCATCTCGGCGGTGGCGCTCACGACCAAAAAGGACTTCAGTTTCCTGGGAGGTTTCCTGAAAATCGGCGGATTCATTGCGCTGGGACTGATCGTGGCGTCGTTCATCCTGCCGATTTCCCTCGGCCTGTGGTTCTCCGCGGCGATGGTGGTTTTCGCTTCGGGCTCAATCCTCTATAACACCAGCAACCTGATCCACCGCTATCAGCCCGGCCAGCACGTCGCGGCTTCGTTGTCACTGTTCGCCAGCATTGCCCTGCTGTTCTGGTATGTACTGCGTTTGTTGATGAGCTTTAACCGGAACTGATTAGATCATGGAAATCCCGATCCGCCGCGGCCTGCTGGTTTCGGCAATGGTTTGTGCCACATTGATCCCCTCGTGTGTTAGTCCGACAAGTGGGACCCATGCTGCGGCAACCAGCAATCTATCAGGGAGAACTGACATTCCAATGCTCGTACTGTCGGGAAAGCCGGCGAAATGGCAGCTGCGCACCTTGAAATTCGATGAGGACGGGAAGCCGTCTTACTCACTGGGGTGGAAAAATCCGTCACGTCTGCAGAGTCATTATAACATCGGTATCGACGCGAGCGCGAAGCTTCCCGAAATGCCGAAAACATATCAGCCGGACGGCTACAGTGCGGAGGAGAAACCGATCGTCCTGCAGGAAGTCTTCATTCCCGCGATCGGGAAAAAGATCCGCTATTATTGCAAAAGCGGCGCGGGAGGATCTGAGAACGCCATTTTCGCCACAGAGCCGATCGCCTGGCCCGACGGGCATGGTGGCACGGTTTATTATGTGATCGAAACGGAGAGCGATGAGCCGGGAAAAATCCTGAATCAAGTGGAATGGGAAAAGCCTGGATCCATGGCCGATGCGAAGGTTGTGGCGGAAGAGTGAGACGTCAGCGCCGTGGGGCAGCCACTCAAGGCCCGCACGGGAATTTCAAAGCAACCTGCAATCGAGGACAAATGGTAGGACTTCAAATCCAGTGACTTGAGCGGGTTGGACAAAACTCGCTACTGTATTTTCAGCTTCCTCAAGAGTTTGGTGTGCAAGGTCGCTTCCTTGCGCCGGGGCGAGTTTTGAGCAACCGGGACTGTAAAACCATGCCACGAGGAAGACTCCGTGGGTCCGCCCGAACGGACGCAAGTATCCATTCAGTAATTGTCCCTCGGCTCCGGTTTTGATTTGAGGATTCCAGCATCCCTTCACTTCGATGGTGATACTCAGCGCCGTTTCCTGACGATTTCGGCCTTGGAGCGTATGGCTCCAAGCCTCGACGAGGATGTCGGTTCTTTTCCCTCGAACCGGTTGGACCTCGCGGTTCACAACCACTTTGGATTCGGGGCCGATCTGATCGCGCAACCATCGGGCGATGTAGTCTGACACCGCCTCCTCATCCTTGTGGCGAAAGTTCTCACGCCTCTGCCCGGCTCCCTCCCATTGCCAAAGATCCTCGACGGCAGGGAGCGTGGTCTCCTTGAGCTGTCGCTGGAGCGCGTCCAACGATTCCAATACCAAGTTCATGAGGTCGCCGTTGTCGCGGACGATTCGCTTGTGATCATTTGCTAGAATCGTCGCCATGTCGGTCATCTGACAGGGCGTCCATTCGTTCCGGCGGACGGCGCTCAAGGTTTGCTGGTAACGATAGAGCAGCCATGTGGCTTGATCGGGTAAGGCCGCTGCCAGTCGTTGCAGTTGGACGCATGCCTGCAATGAGCTTCGCGCGCTGAGTTTTTCCAAGACACCGCTTCGAAAGTGAACAGCAGAACGTCGAGGGATCACGGACCCCGATTCGTCCGGTGGATCTTCCGAGTGGGGGAACAACCGGCAAAGGAGCAGGTAAAAATCTCCAATCTCGTCCTCTTTCAGCTCACCGCAGAGATCCAGACTACGCATGTCCGCATCGCTCGACACGTTGAGCATCACCCGTTTGGCAAACTCGAGCTGCGAACTGAGGATGGCAAAAGCCAATCTCCAGAATTGCCTCAACCCGGTTCCCAATCCGGCGATGATCAGTGCTTTCAGAAACTCTTCCGAAGATCTTCGGGTGTGCAGCTCACGTTGCAAAAGATAGGCTGCCAACTCCCCGGCCAAGCGTTTGTCGAACTCTTTCAATTCGTGAATCGCCATTCGCACGGAATGTGGATCCTTCAATTCTTTGATGAGATCGATCAGTTCCACTGCCAGCGTTCCGTCGAAACACCTTCCAGCCCTGCCGATTGCAACAAGGTGAGCATGACGTTCGCTGTCGCGACGGATCTCACGAATCCAACCGGCGATCGCTCGCGCAGAGTTGATCTTGTAGGCGAGAGCGAACAGCTCTTGAGCATGGTCGGATGATGAGTCCCATATCCTCAGAATTGTCTCGATCCATTTCGAACCAATGGAGGCTCTCAATTCATCGTCAGAATCGACTTCGTCGCGGAGCAGCCAGATCGCGACCACTCCCGGCCTTGAGTAATTCGTTTCCGTGCCCAATTCCTCCCACCCGTCAGATCGCTCAAGCAAGAACCGCCTTGCAGCCTCTCGAAAGAACTCTCTCTGATTTTCGGATAGCTTGGCCCATCCCGGATAATCGGTGATGTCGTGGCGAAGGTGGCCGTGGCGATGCCCTTGTTCATCCAGAGCCAATGCCCAGCATAGGTTGATGAATGCCCATGTTTCGCCTTCAGATATTTTGGCAATGGCATCGTCGATTTCTGTTTCCGGATCAGGACCTCGGCGCCTGTTGCGAACTCGCTCGAATCGTCGCTCATGCCAGAGCCAACTGGCCTTTTGACTTCTTCGCGAGGGGGAATCAAGGGAAGTCTCTTCAAACCAAGGCATCTGGGCGCGCAACGCCGGTGAGACTTGATAGGTATGGATGAACTCATCCCAGCAGGCGACTCGGATCGTTTCGGTCGAAATCAGGTGCCGAACGGTCTTCGCCCAAGTGGGTGCCGTTTTCTCCGTGGCTCCGAGCAATCCTTCCAGCACCCAGCCAAAATCCTCATTTTTGATAAGGCGATAGGTATCCCAGGTCAGATGGTAGACGCTGCTATCCGCATCCTCAGCGGTTGAATTGATAAGGGCGGCGATCCATTTGCGACGCGGTTCATCCTTGATGGCCGAAAAGTCGGCGTCATCCCGATCTCCTGTCCTGAAGAACTCCCGGAAGTTTTTGGCTTTGGTCTTCCAGAGTTTCACCAACTCTAAGCAAACCTCGGGACTATCGATTTGATCCAGAGCTCCCACGAGAATTTTCATGCATAGCTTGCGACGGAAGCTCGTGGACGAAAAGCCTCCCTCCCACGTCTGAATTGCTTGAAGGCCAGAAAGAATGTCTCCGTCACGCAAGTGCTCGGGAAGATGGTCTGACAACGTCCTCCAATAGTTGCCGAAGAAACTGGAATTCTTGGTGCGTTCAATGAAAGGCAGAGCATCGGTGACCGACCAATGCTGGGGTACCAGCCGCCGAAGAGCTTCGCCGAGAATCGATTGGTCCGGATCTGGTCCCACATCTCCGCGCGCGAGGGACTCAAGTTCGCTGAGACGATCATCCGGCATTGAAGCGCAAAGCGCGTCAGCCACGGAGCTTCTGAAATACCGATCCCCTTCTTGCGCCCGAAGGAGGTCAAAGAGAGCCGGAACCAGCTCGGAACGGCGGCATTCCTCGGCGATATTGAGGGCAACCCTTCGAACCATCGTGGTCTGGCGAGAATCAGACAGTGCCTTTTCCAATTGGAGGGGTAGTCCGGGATGGTCCAGATCGCGCCAGAAGCGCCAGTAGGCGGATTCGTCAAAAAATTGGTTTTGGCCAGCGAGTTCGAGGATTCTCTCAACAAGCTTGGCCTTTTGGTCTGGACTAGCGAAAGCCACGCCGGCGCGAAGCAGGGCTGCCGGATCGACCTCGATCAAATGTGTGAAAAACTCCGCGTGATCGCCCGCAACCCAGGCGGCAAGTTCGGCGAGTTGAGGAATGATATACTCGAGGCCACCGGATGCATCAGTTGCGCACAAAAGGGTGCGCAGTTGGGTGAGTGGTAGCTCGGACAATGTTTGCCCTGCCAAGCACTCGGCGAAGGTTTGATGATAGAATCCGAAGCAATCACTGCCTGCCGCAGCGAACAGTCCTGTGACGAGAGCATGTTCGACGGTGTTTTCATGTAGCAGGCCGCTGTTGATGAGGTCGGTCGCACGGCAAACATTGCCGCTTGGAGCCGAGGATTGTGACGAGGCTGGGAAATAAATGAAATGCTTGCCTCCCAGCAGCAATCCGCAGGCGAGCTTGCCCGCAGCGTCGATTTTTTGCTCCACGGAACACTCCTGGCGAGAGAACCGCCGCAGTAGTCGAGCACGTTCGGCATTATGTTCCTCGCACAGTCGTCGGCACCCGTTTTTGTAGAGCTGACGTCTCGACGTGGTTTGAAATTCGCCGCCAACGAATTCATCCAACAGAAAAAGAAGCGTGATGGGTCGCGACGCCAAAGATGCGACATCGGCTCGGTGAACGGCTTCAAGAAACTTGCTTCCATCGTGCCCCCTTTGCTCTGCTGCAAGTCGGGCATCTTCCCTACGCAAAGGCTCAAGCTCGTAGATGAAATTGGCATTTTCAGCTCTTGGCCAAAGGGACGCGAGTTGATCACCTTCCGCTGTTGGCCATTCGAACGAACGGCACGCCAAAACAAGTCTCAGACGACCTAGGTTCTTGTTCTCCAGAAACGTTCGAAGTCTCGCCACCAGAGTCGGCATCCGAATCATCCCTTCATCCAAGCCGTCGAGTATGATCGTGAGTCTATTCGAACCGGAAAGCCAAGTTTGCCAAGCTGGTAAGTTTTCAAGATGACCTTGCAAGTCGGGGAATGAGTCGAACTCCCGGGCTTGCAGATAGATCAGAGATGTCTCATCTTCAGCGGTGCTAGGCAATCTGTCGCGTAGCTGGGAAAGTTCGGTGGTTTTGCCCAAGCCGGGCTCGCCGCATAAGACAAGAAGTCCGGTTTCGGGTGTGATTTCGCCGAGGGAGGCGGCCTGAGGATGAAGATGCTTTCCGTAAGCACCCTGTGGATCTTCGAAAAACTCGCTTGATGCGCCGTGAGCCCGTGTTTCGCGGGGTGACCAGAAACGAATCCACGGAAGTTTCTGGTCAGCGGAGTCCGGCATGTCTGAAGTCGAGATAAGATACTTACTGGATAGATGTCACCTCGATTGGTTGTATGATCTCGCCGAATTCAAGGCACGCGCGGGAACTTCGTAAAATCTGGTTTTCGCTTTTCGAGGAACGCTTGTTTCCCTTCGCGGCCTTCCTCGCTCATGTAGTAGAGGAGGGTCGCGTTTCCTGCTAGATCGAGCAGGCCCATCTGGCCGTCGCAGTCAGCGTTGAGGGCGGATTTCAGGCAGCGCAGGGCGAGCGGCGAGTGGGCAAGCATCTCGCGGCACCACTGGAGGGTTTCTTTTTCGAGATCGGCGAGTGGGACGACCGTGTTCACCAACCCCATGTCGAGCGCTTGTTGGGCGTCGTATTGGCGGCAGAGATACCAGATTTCGCGGGCCTTTTTCTGACCGACGATGCGGGCGAGGTAGCTGGAGCCGAGGCCGCCGTCGAACGAGCCGACTTTCGGGCCGGTTTGGCCGAAGCGCGCGTTGTCGGCGGCAATGGTGAGGTCGCAGACGATGTGCAAAACATGCCCGCCGCCGATGGCATAACCAGCAACCATCGCGACGACCGGCTTCGGCAGTGAGCGGATTTTTTTCTGAAGATCGAGCACATTGAGGCGCGGGATGCCGTCCTCGCCGATGTAGCCGGCGTGGCCGCGGACTTTCTGGTCGCCGCCGGAGCAGAACGCGAGATCGCCGGCACCGGTGAGGATAATCGCGCCGACTTTCGGATCCTCGTGGGAGAGGTCAAAGGCGACGAGCATTTCCTTCACGGTGAGCGGGCGGAAGGCGTTGCGGACTTCGGGCCGGTTGATGGTGATCTTGGCAATAGTCCCTCCATCCGTTGTTTCATAACGGATGTCCTCAAATTCGCGCACGATGGTCCACATAACGACAGCAGTTTGGACGTTCCTGCTGAGGGCGGCAACCCTCAACCTGCTGTGGGAGAATGGAGTGAGTTGAAATTTTCGAAAGGCACCGCGAATCTAGCGAATCCGGCGAATCTTTTGAGGCAATTGATTCGCTCGATTCGGGGTGCCCCCTTCATTCAAATGCGACCGAGTTTCAGAAAACGGGCGACCTGATCGACGAACCAAGTTTCCGCTTCCCACGGCGCGCGGTGGCCAGTTCCGGGGGCGATGGCGAGGTGGGCGTTTGGGATCTGGGAAACGGCACGCTCGGCGAGGGTGCGAAATTTTTCGTCGTTTTCCCCCACGATCCAGAGCACGGGAATGGATATTTCCCCTAACCGATCCCACAGCGGTTCTTGCGCGCCGAGTGACCAGTCAATGAAGCTGCGGGCGATCTCGCGGCGGCGTTGCATCAGCCGGCCGGAGGCCTGGGGATCCCTGATAGAAGCTTCACCCAGCACGGGTTGTGCATTCCATGCATCGAGAAACTGCTGCCAGTTTCCGGTGAGCGCGCGGGTAGCCCACTCGGTGTCGGAGGCACGGCGGCTGGCACGGTCGATTTCATTTTCCAATCCGGGATGGGCGGAGACGATGACGGCGGCCTGCCAGGGGTGGGCATTTTCCAACAAGGCATGCAGCGCCATCCGACCACCCATCGAGTAGCCTAACAAAGCCCGCCCACTGCCACGGAAGACCTCCCCGCTGGCATCCGCGTTGAGGGCTATGCCGAAATCGGGCAAAGGCATTGGGCAGCAGTCGAGAAAGCGCCAGAGGTCCACCGCGCGGGTGCCGATGCCGGAGGTGGCGAGTTGTTTGGCAAGCCCCCGCCAGTCAGCGGCGATCCCGACGGCACCATGCAGGCACCAGCATTCGAGGGGTCCGGCTGCGCGGCGCTCGTCGGTTTCTTTGGAGTATTGGATCACTTTTTCGGCATCTGCGCGCTGGCTTGCTGGATGGCCTCACGGATCTTCTCTTGAATTTCCGGACTGCCAATCGCACCGAACAACAGCGCAACGACCGCGGCCACTGATAGAATGCAGATCAGCACGAACAACCAATAAATGATCGCGAGAAAGATCCCGATCCCATCGAGCTTCTTGTGATAGCCATATCCCGCCGGGCACGCAAAACAGCGGAATCCCACCCAGATGTTGAGGAGGGGAACCAGCAGTCCGATCGCCCACATGCCGCTCATGCCGAGGTTCACGAAACGTTTCACGCCGACAATCACGAGCACGAGCAGCGGCAGCAACTGCGCCGCGATCCGCAGATAGCTCATGATGTGCGGACCGAACTGCACGTCTAACATCGGCGCGGCAAATTCAAATCCCAGACTCCATACGATCGGGAAAATGATCAGGGCTGCTAGAAATCCACGACGCCGCACTCCCGGCCAGTTTCCCTCGCGGCTCATCCGCTCCTCGATGGATTCCTGTTGGGGCGGTTTGTAATGATCGGTGGGCGGGGCGAGTTCCTCCTTCTTCTCGGCTGCCTTGCGCTCGAAGAGACCTTCGATTTCGCCAGCAGCCTGCCAGTCATCCATGCCGTGTTTCCAGACCAGATCGAGACGCGGATTAAGCTTCCCCTCCTTTGCCCGTTCCTGAAGGTCCGAAAACGTCACGGGGCCGAATTTTTCGCTTTCGCTGGAGTAGAACCACCGGTGTCCGCGGCTGAGATGTGGGTCTTCCTCCGCCTCGGCAGCGGGAGGTAAATGGGGCGGGACAGGCTCATTGTTCACGCATCCTGAATATTCAATTTGGTAAAATTTGTCAAACGCCGCATCCCCACCGGATTTCTCCACGCCCGGGCTTGTCAAAGTGCATGCCTTGGAGAAACTCAGCGTATCCCGCCCGTGACGCATGGCGGCGCGTTGATTTCAATCCACACTCATGCACTTTTTGGGAATCGAAATAGGCCATGGCGGGACACGTGCGGTGGCTTTGGATTTGGAATCCGCCGTGATCCGCGCGGAGGCGTTCGTCCCGCATGACTGGATCGAAGGACTGCCTGCGGGCTACCGTGAGCAAAATCCGGCCCAATGGATCGACGCCGTGGACCGCGCGGTGCGCCAGTGCCTGGCGGCCTTGGAAGGTCAGAAAGAGCGGGTCGCAGCGATCGGCATTGCGGGACCGCAGCGAGGGTTGGTTCTGCTGGATGAGGCGAACCGGATCATCCGTCCGGCGAAGCTCGCGGGCGATGTCTCGGTGAAGCGCCAGGCGGACGAAATAGCGCGCGCGTTCGGCGGCGCGCCCGGCCTGATGGAACTCGCCGGCCAGGCTCCGGGAGTGGAGTCCGCGGCTGCCGAATGCCTCTGGCTGAAACAGCACGAGCCCTATCATTTTCAACGCGCGACGAGCATGCTAACAGCGCAGGATTTCATCGCTTACTGGCTCACCGGCGAACGCGCGACCGAGCCAGGCAGCGCATCCGGCACCGGGCTGCTGGACATTCGCACGCGCAAGTGGTCGGCGGAGCTGTTGGATTTCATCGATCCGCAGCTGGCCTCGCTGCTGCCTCCCATCGGCGTGTCCGACCAACCGCGTGGTCTCCTGCGGCCTGCCCTTGCGAGGGAGTGGGGCGTCTCCGAACTCGTGCAAGTGGGTGCTGGCAGCGCTTCCCCGATGCTGGCCGCGCTGGCCGCCGGTTGCGTGACAAATGGAACCGTGGCGGTCGAACTCGGTGCGACCGGCGTGATCGTCGGCGTCAGCGAAGCACCCGTCATCGATTATCGCGGAGAAATCACGCCGCTCTGCAATGCGACGGGATCCTGGTTAGGGCTGGCAACGACGACCAATGCGGCCGTTGCTCCGGAAGTCCTGCGCCGTCACTACGGCTGGTCCGCCGTGCAGTTCGAATCGATGGTCACCAGCGTGGCTCCAGGGGCAGACGGGTTGTTGCTCCTGCCCTATTTCACAGGCGAATCGATCCCGCGCCTGCCGGATGGAAAGGGCGTGCTGCATGGCATCACTCCGGAAAATTTCACGCCCGCCCACATGGCCCGCGCCGCGGCGGAGGGCGTAGCTCTGGGCCTTGGCTATGCGATGAGCCGTCTGCGCGATCTCGGGTTCGATCCGGCGGAGATTCGATTGTTAGGTCCCGGAGTGGTTAGTCCCGTCATGCGTCAGATGCTGGCGGATGTTTTCGGCGCGCCGGTCGTTCCTGTTTCCAGCAGACAGGGAGCCGCCGTGGGAGCCGCGATGCAGGCGGCGGTCGCGTTTTTCCATCAGAGCGGTGAGTCGCTCGGCTTCGAGGAAATCGCCGCCTACCTTGTGGCCGGAGATGCCGGGTCACGTTGCGATCCGGATCCTCAAACGCAGGAAATCTATCAGGAACTGATGTCCCGCCAACAATACCTCGTCGATACCCTGCACCCCGCGGGCTTCCTGTGAAGTTTCCTCCCTCCAACTGATGAGTGATCCGAAAAGCACCGAGATCCGTGGCGACCGCAAGGCGGAGATCCTCGGAACGCTGGCGGGCTGGCTGATGAGAGGATGGTCGAAGACGTTGAAGTTTGAAATCCACGACCGCTGCGGCGTGACCCAGCCGGCGGATCCGCTCCCTCCGGTGATTTTTGCACTCTGGCACAACCGCATTTTCACGATGCCGCCGATCTGGTGGCGGACCGGGGGAAACCTCCGCAAGACAGTCGTCCTAACAAGTGCGAGCAAGGATGGCGCCATCCTGGCAAAAGCTATGTCGGTCTTCGGCCTCGGTGCCGTGCGGGGCTCTTCGTCGCGGCGAGCTGTGGCGGCTCTCATCGGCATGAAACGCGCGCTTCAGGAAGGCCTTGACGTTTGCATTACTCCCGACGGACCCCGCGGTCCCAAATACAGTTTCCACCCTGGCGTGATCAAGCTGGCCCAATCGTCCGGCGCTGCGATCATACCCATCCACCTCAAGTTTTCATCGGCCTGGCACTTGAAAACCTGGGACAATCTGGTGATCCCGAAACCCTTCAGCCGCGTCACCGTCGTGTTCGATGAAAAACTCATCATTCCGCCCAAGCTCGATGAAACTGCCTTCGAATCCGAAACCTCCCGCGTCAAAAACATCCTCCTCACCGGAATCGACTAACAGTAATCCAATCCCATGAACCAGCCCCGAATTCTCGATGGAAAAGCCGTCGCCGCCACCGTGCTCGACGAATGCCGCGCCGAAACCGCCGAATTGTTAGACCGCGGCATCAAGCCCGGCCTCGCTGTGGTGTTAGTCGGGGAAGACCCGGCTTCAAAAGTCTATGTCGGCTCGAAAACCCGGACCTGTGAGGAACTTGGATTTCATTCGCTCAAGGTCGAGCTGCCAGCGGAAACCACTCAGGAGGAGCTGCTAAAAGTCGTGCAGGACCTCAATGCCGATCCGGCCGTGCATGGCATCCTCGTGCAATCGCCACCGCCGAAGCACATCGATGAGGAGGCGATCATCCGCGCGCTCGATCCGCGCAAGGACGTCGATGGTTTCCACCCGGAAAACGTCGCCAAGCTCGCGCTGGAAGACCCCACCGGTTTTGTCCCATGCACTCCGGCCGGCTGCATGAAACTGCTGGAAATTTCCGGCATCGATACCAACGGTGCCGAAGCCGTCGTCATCGGCCGGAGCATGATCGTCGGTAAGCCGATGGCCTTGTTGTTGGTTTCGAAAAAATCCAACGCCACCGTCACCATCGCGCACTCGCGATCAAAGGACCTCCCCGGCATCTGCCGCCGCGCGGACATCCTCATCGCCGCCGTCGGCCGCCCGGAGATGGTCAAAGCGGACTGGGTAAAACCCGGCGCCGTCGTCATCGACGTGGGCATCAACCGCGTCGCCGATTCTTCCAAAAAATCCGGCTACCGCCTCACGGGCGATGTCGCCTATCAGGAAGTCGCCCCGCTCTGTTCCGCCATCACTCCCGTCCCCGGTGGAGTCGGCCCAATGACCATCGCGATGCTGATGAAAAACACGCTGCAGGCGGCGAGGCAGCAATCGTAGTCCAGGACTGTCCGGCTCTTCAGGAATCCCATTCGCCAACGGCTGCTTGCGTCTCGTCGTGCGCTTTGCGATTGCTTGCGCTTGATGATTGGTTTGCAGCCATTGCCGGACTTTCCAGAGATCGGACGTGCATCTGATTCGCTAAGGCAAAAGGTCCTTTTGCGTATTTTCTTGAGTTTGTGATCAAAAAGACGACTTTTTACTCATGATCTTCACGGATTCCGCCGCCTTCAGTCGCAAGGTTTACGAAATCCTAACCGAAGATGAACTCATCAGCCTCGAGCGCTTGCTGGTCATGACTCCCGATGCCGGCGACCTTATTCCCGGATCCAAAGGACTCCGGAAAATCCGAGTCGCCAGCGGTGGGAAAGGCAAACGCGGAGGATCGCGCGTGATCTACTATTGGTATGTCACTCCGGAGAAAATCCAGTTCTGCCGCATCTACGAGAAATCCAGCCAAGCCAACCTCTCCAAAGCCGAAGTCCAACAAATCCTCACCGAACTCGATCCATGAAAAAATCTGAAATCCAGGAAATCACCCGCGAGGTCCACGCCGTCGAGCGCGGTGAAATCGCTCCGGCAAGAGTGCGTGAAGTCACCATCCTTCCCGGCGGTGCCATGCGCCGGGTGGAACTCGACCCCGAAACCTACCGCTGCAAACAAGCCCGAGCCTGGAAGGCCAAGACCGAGGCCGCCAAAGTCCGCCACGAACTCGATCTCACCCAGCAAGACTTCGCCTCCATGCTCGGCGTCTCCCTCGCCACCATCCGCAAGTGGGAACGCGGCACCGGCGAACCCAGCGGTGCGGCGAAGACTCTGCTGGCGGTTGCAAGGCTGCACCCGGAGGCAATTCGGGAGGCACTGGCGATTACAAAGTAGCTGTTTCTTACAAAGTAGATGGGTCGAGATCGTTTTCTATGCTCGTCAGAGTTTCAGACTCTGAAATAGTCGAAGATCCCTATTATTGAGAAACCTCAAAATGAACCGATCCTCCGAGGAAATCGACTGGAAGGGAAGGAAGCTTCCTCCTCTCCCATCGTGGCCGGGATACTCTCGACCAGCCTCCCGCTCCACTAAGATCAAGAGCTGCGGCAGAGGCGGGCCATTGAATTATAAGTTACTTGAGCTCAAACTTGGACCCGGATTCAGAGTCCTTTATGAGGTTGAGCCTAAACTAAGAAGGAGAGTCTTGCTGGCAAGACTTCAACCACCCGGTGAACAGGTGGTCATTGTAAGTGATATAGAAAACGGGCATACTCCCCAGTTTCCCCAGCCAGTATATCACCCCGAAGGTGTAGGATCATCTTGCGACTTCCTTGGAAACCCTCTCCCACAAGAAGCAATCTCATCCATTTTCCCCGTCAGAACTCGCGCCGGAAAGGGTGGCCAATCACTGCATGAGTTGACTCGCAGATTGAGCGAACGACGGATACGCGTTCTTTGGGAAACAGAACCAGACGAGTTCAAGCACACGGCTCGCCGACTCGTCGTCCTTTGCGAAACATGTCACCATTTGTGGTCGGCATTAGCATGCAATCTTGACGGACGAAGTTCCAATTGCCCGTCGTGCGCTGCGTCGAAGGCCAGTCGTATTGAAGAGGCGTGCAGGCGTTACCTTCGCTTGATCTTTGGAAATGTAGTTTCGGAAGCCCCAAGGCGGGACATGATCGCGGAACTTCGTTTCCGTTTCAAAGGAAAGAACGTGGTGATCAAGCGACCGGAGCTTGATATTGTGATCGAAAAACCAGTCGGTCGCTTTCGATGCATTGCAGTCGAAGTGCATGGCGAGCAGCACTATTCACGAGGCTGGAGCGGAACTTCACCGCAATTGCAGATCGCAAAAGACAAAGCCAAGGCCAGCGAGTGCATGACTTCTGGGATACTCCTCGTCGAAATCCCATACACCATTTTTGACGATGAAATGACTTATATAGCAGAATCCATCAAAGATCGACTCAACACGGCCGTCGGGCACGAACTGATTGGAAGAGTTGCTCATGAAGATGCTCTCTCTAAATGGAGCATGGACGACTTCGGAAGGATTCTCGAAATCAAGCGACTCCAATCTCGGTTGGCACAACGAATTCACGACATTGGTCTGGAAGTAATGTCTCCATTGACTGAAGTAGTGAGAACCACGTCCCGCATCCGTTACCACTGCCCCAACTGCAAAAAGATTAGATCTTCTGCGGTGTCCACGTTGCTGAAGCAATCGGGACTATGCCCTCCTTGTGCGAGGATTGTTCCGAAGAGGCACGAGCGAGAAGAGGTTTGGAGGGGAGTCGAACTTTGGTGCTTGATTCGAGGATATCACCTCCTATCTCGAATCGAAGATTACCACGGCAAACCTCTCTCGAGCGCCAAGTTTCATTTCATCGACAACGAAAGTAACCATCGAGCGGTGTTTTGTTTCACTGTATCGCGGCCAATCGTCGAGCAACCTCGGGCGAGAAGCTTGGTACCGCCCGACAAGATTCCACCAGAAGTGGCAGCAAGAATCTAATTTGATTTTCTGACAATATGTCGTGAACCCGTATCACCGGAACTTCACACCCAGCCCCTTCGTCAGGGCTTCGAGCACTTTCTGATGGGCAGTGTCGATCTCTTCGGTTTTGAGCGTGCGGGTGGCTTCGCGGTAGTGGAAGCGGTAAGCGACGGACTTGCTGTCGGCGGCGATCTTCTGGCCGGTGGGGTCGGTGAAGACGTCGAAGCATTCGGCGGAAACTAACAACGGCTCGGCGAGTTTGGCGATGACAGCTTCGATCTGGGCGTTCGGTGTGTTGAGGGGGAGTTCCATCGCGGCGTCGCGGGAGGAGCCGGGGAACTGCGGGAGGTCCTCGACGTGGCTGATGCCGTTGAGCAGCTTGCGGAGTTTGCCGAGATCGAGTTCGGCGACGAAGACGGGGGTGGTGAAATCGAGTTCGCGCTCGCGGGCGGGTGTGAGGCGGGCGAAGACGCCGATGTTCTGGTCATCGACTTTGATGTCGCTGGCGAGGACGAAGCCGGGGCGGTCCTTCTGGGTGAAGCTGATTTTCCGGTCGCCTAGCAGGGCGGAGAGGATGCCTTTGAGATCGTAGAGATCAGCGGAGCGGTCGGCTTGGGACCAGCCGGTGGGTTGGGCAGAACCGGAGAGGAGCAGGGCGAGGGTTTCGCTTTCCTGGTCCTTGGCCTTGCCCCCGCCGGCGTTGCGGAAGACGCGGCCCATTTCGAAGAAGCGCAGGGATTTCGCCTGTTGGTGGATGTTTCTAGCAGCGGAGGCGATCAGGCCGGGGACGATGCTCGGGCGCATGACGGCGTGGTCCTCGCTGAGCGGGAGTTTCACGCGGATGACGTCGCCTTCCTGTAGCGGGCGCAGCGGGAGGATGTCGGAAACCTGGGCGTCCGAGATGAGTTTGATGGTTTGGCATTCGTGCAGGCCTAGGGCTGCTAGACGGCGGCGGAGGACCATGTCCGCATCGTAGGCGGCATCGACCTGGCTGGCGGGGACGAAGGTGCCGAGGAAACGCGAGGGTACGTTGTCGAGGCCGTGAACGCGGGCGATTTCCTCGACTAGGTCGATGTGCCGCTGGAGGTCGGCGCGGAAGGAGGGGACGTCCCAAGTGCCGTCGGCGAGCTTGGTGAGGCCGAGGCGGGTGAGGATTTCCTCGGCGTCTGCTAGGGCGATGGAGCCGCCCATGAGTTGGTCGAGTTTTTGGGAGTCGAGGGTGACGGGCTTGGTGAGTGTCGGGGCTGCGCCGGCGACCTGGGTGGCGGAATCGACAGTGCCACCTGCGATTTCGAGGATGAGTTTGACCGCGAATGCGGAAGCTGTGAGAACTCCGGCGGGATCGACTCCGCGCTCGAAGCGGTAGGAGGAATCGGATGATAGAGCCGTACGTCGCGAAGTGCGGCGGATGCCTTGCGGGGTGAAATAGGCGGACTCCAACAGAATGTCGGTGGTAGTTTCCGTGACGCTGCTTTCAGCACCGCCCATGACACCTGCTAGAGCGAGTGCGGTTCCCGATTCGTCGGAAATGAGGAGATCGTCGGTGGTGAGGATGTGGCTGGATTCATCGAGCGCGAGGAAGGTTTCGCCCTCGGCGGCGCTGCGGACGATGATGTTGCCGGTGAGTTTCGCGGCGTCGAAGGCGTGCAGTGGTTGGCCGAGTTCGTGGAGCACGAAGTTGGTGACATCGACGATATTGTTGATCGGACGCAGGCCGATGGATTCGAGGCGTTGTTTCAGCCAAGTGGGGCTTTCTTTCGCGGTGACGCCCTTGATGCCGACGGCGGTGTAGAGCGGGCAAGCGGCTGGCGCGTCGATCCGGATGTTGACCGAGACGTTGGTGTTAGGCGCGGGGATTTCCAGTGGAAGAAGCGGCGTTTTAAGCAACGTCGCCAGTTCGCGGGCCATGCCGCGGTGGCTGAGGAGGTCGGGGCGGTTCGGCGTGACTTCGAGTTCAAGCAGGGTGTCGGAATCGAAGAGTTGTTTGACGGGTTTCCCGATTTCGGAATCCGGAGGAAGGATGAGCAGCCCGTCTTCACCGGCGGGCAAGCCGATCTCGGCCGCCGCCGCAAGCATGCCTTTCGATTCCACTCCGCGCATCTTGGTCTCGCCGATGGTGAAACCGCCGGGAAGCTCGGCTCCGGGAAGGCAGCAAGGCACTTTGTCGCCGACCTTGTAATTTCGAGCCCCGCAGACGATCTGACGGAGGGTGCCCTCTCCGGCATCGACCTGGGTGACCTTGAGTTTGTCCGCGTTCGGGTGCTGGACGGCTTCCATGATCTGGGCGACGACGATCTTTTCCGAGGCGATGCCTTTGGAAATGATGCCTTCGACTTCGACGCCGGCGAACGTGAAGAGGTCGTCGATTTCCTTGATGGATTTGCCAGATAGATCGAGGTGGGTGGCGAGCCAATTTAATGAAACGTTCATGGAGAGAAGAGGAAGATTTTTTTACCGCAGATGGACGCAGATAAACGCAGATGGAAGAGGGGATAAGAGAGAATGGATTTTTAAATCTTATCTGCGTCCATCTGCGTTCATCTGCGGTTCAATTTTATTCTTCAGGCGAATTGTTTTAGGAATCGGGCGTCGTTTTCGATGAGCAGGCGGATGTCCTTGATGCCCCAGCGGATCATGGCGAGGCGGTCGAGGCCCATGCCGAAGGCGAAGCCGGTGACTTTTTCAGGATCGAAGGCGTTGTCTTTGCGGGACTTGTTGATGGCTTCGAATACCGCGGGATCGACCATGCCGCAGCCGGCGATTTCGATCCATTTCGGGGTCTGGCCTTTGACCGTTAGCTTCACGTCGATTTCGAAGCTCGGCTCGGTGAACGGGAAGAAATGCGGGCGGAATCTCACTTCCGTCTGGGTGCCGAACAATTCGCGGAGGAAATACTCGAGCGTGCCCTTCAGATCAGGGAGGGAAACGTTTTCGCCGACGTAGAGGCCTTCGAGCTGGCTGAAGACTGATAGATGCGTCGCGTCGATTTCATCGCGGCGATAGGCGGAGCCGGGGCAGATGATGCGGATGGGTGGTGCTTGCGATTCCATGGTGCGGATCTGCACGCTGGAGGTGTGGGTGCGGAGGAGTTTTCCGGAGTCGAAATAGAACGTATCCTTTTCATTCCGCGCCGGGTGATCGGCGGGGGTGTTCAGGGCGTCGAAGCAATGGAACTCGTCCTCGATTTCCGGCCCGTCGGCGAGCGCGAAGCCCATGCGACGGAGGATGCCGATGGCTTGGTCGCGGATCAAGGTGAGCGGGTGCAGCGAGCCCGTGGAAACCTGGCGGGCGGGTAGGGTGACATCGATTCCAGCAAGAGCGGCGCGGTCGGCGATTTCCCGGAGCGCGGCTTGCTTTTCCTCTAGCGCGGCGGTGATGGCGGTGCGGGCAGCGTTAAGAAGCTGGCCGACGACGGCTTTGTCCTCTTTCGGGACGTCCTTGATGCCCGCGGCGACGAGGGTGAGCGTGCCTTTTTTGCCGAGCACGGCCACACGGGCGTCATCGAGCGCACGTTCGTCCGCGGCGGCGGAAATTTGCGCAAGCGCTTCAGTTTGGATGGCTTCGATTTGCTCCTTCATGAGAAAGGCGCTGGAAATAGACCGAAACCTGCCATCGGTCAAAGCCAAGCTGCGGGAAGTCACCCGCCGTCAGTCCAAGGTCTGGGCGACGGAGCGCGCGGCGTCGATGAAAGCCGGGAAGCGCGGCGCCCAGCCGGTGGCGCGCAGTTTCGCATTGGAAACCTGCTTGTGAGTCCAGCCGCGTTTGCGGTTCAGATCGCGGGGGCCTGAGGGCGGCAGGGGTTTTCCAAACATCGCCGCGAGCTGCTGATAGCACTCGAGCTGGCTGAGTGGCGTGGAGTCGCTCACGTTGTAAAGTCCGGCGACTTTCATTTCCGCGAGGTGGAAAATGGCGCGCGCTGCGTCGTGCTGGTGGATCTGATTGAGAAACCGGCGCCCGTCTTCCTCGATCACGGCCTCACCTGATAGAAATTTCTTCAAAATCACACTGCGTCCCGGGCCGTAGATGCCGGAAAGCCGGGCGACAATGCCTCCCGCATTGAGCACCACCACTTCCGCCGCCAGCAACAAGGTCCCCGTCTCCCGGTCCGGCACCGCTGGACATTCCTCCGTCACCACGCTGCCGTCGGTCTGCGCGTAAACCGACGTGCTCGAGGTGAAGAGCAGCGGCACTCCAGGAAATTTCCCCGCCAGATTACGGCACCCATCGACATACACCCGCTGATAGGCCTCCGCCCCGCCGCGACCGGACGCGGCGCAGTGGACGATAAAATCCGCGTCCGGCGGCAGATTTGCCACGGACTCCGGATCTCCGACATCACAGGAAATCGTGCCTTCACTGCCGGAAAGCGAAGTGGCTGCGACGTGCCAGCCGTTTTCGCGAAACTCGCGGGTGACCGCCTGTCCAAGATAGCCGTGCCCGATAAGGAGGAGATTCATGGCTGGGCCGCCGTGTTGTGGAACTCGCGACGGATGTCAGAGCCATCGGCGCCGCCCTGATTCCCGAAATTCGCCCGCTGGATGAAAAGCAGATAGACGCGCTGTTTCACCGGATCGATCCACGCCTGTGTGCCAAACAGCCCACCGTGGCCGAAGGTCCCGGGTGAGAGGGCCGCCGTGACGTCTTGTGGCTCGCGGACGATGCTCCAACCAAGGCCCCACGCGCTGCCGGGAATGAATCCGGCCGCGAGATCGCCGGTTTGCACGCTGGTCATCCGTTTCACCGTTTCCGCTTTCAGATAGCGTTTCCCGTCGAGCTCGCCGCCACGCAGGATCATGCGGGCGAATTTTGAGTAATCCTCCGCGGTGGAAAACAGCCCGCCATTCGCCAGCGGGTAGCGGTTTCTATCAGTGATCGGCTTGCTGCCGAGAAAGGCGATCCCGGATTTCTCCAGCTTCCCATCATCCGCCCGCTTGTAGGACGAAGCGACACGTGCAGCCAGCGCCTCATCCGGATAGAAAGTCGTGTCCTTCATCCCAAGCGGCCCGAACAACCGCTCCTGTAAAAACTCCGGAAATGCTTTCCCGGAAACGACCTCCACGACCCGCGCCGCCGTGTTGATCCCCGTCTGGCAATATTGCCACTTGCTGCCGGGCGGAAATTGCAAAGGTTTCGCGGTGAACAGCGGCACCAGTTCCGCAAGTGTTGCCACCTCTTGGGTATCATCGTTCGTGACCTCAGCCAGCCCGCTGGTGTGCGTCAGGCACTGCTTGATCGTGATGCCCACCTTGTCGCCGGTGAACTCCGGCAGGTATTTCGAAACCGGCTCGTCTACCGACAGTTTCCCCTCTTCCTGCATCATCATCACGGCCGTCGCAGTGATCGGCTTCGTCATCGACGCAATCCAGAAAACAGCGTCGGTCGTCATGGCTTTGCCTGCCTCAATGTCCGCCATCCCGTCTGCGGAAAAATGGAGGATTTTTTCGCCATCGGCCACCAATGTGACTGCCCCTGCGATCTGTTTTTCAGCAACGAATCCCTGGATGCTGGTGGAAACCCGATCATTCACCGGCGGCGCGGCATGCATCGAGCCGCAGAAGGCAAAGGTGAAAAGGAACGTCAAACCGGATGGATTCTTCATTGCGTGAAGTAACGGGAAAAAGCTGGCTCCGCAAGAGAATCTCCAATTTCGGCATTGAGCTGCCGAGCCCATCGCCGTGGGTCTAGCTGGAAAATCGCCGCGTGGTGTCTGGACAGCATCCTAGCCAACGATTTTCAAAATGACTCGGTTGTCTGATACCTCATCCCAAAAGGCAATTTTCCCGCAGCGTTGAAGAGCGGACTGAAGTACATGACTGGGATTTAAAAACAAAACCCCCGTCGCGGCTAGCCGGACGGGGGTTGGTTTGATTGGATTCGTCAAGTCGCGGACTAAGCTTCTTCCGTCTTCGCTTTCGGCTCTTCAAAGCCGTATTTGGCTTCGAGGTCGGTGGCGGTTTCGACGTCGGCCGGGGCCGCGTCAGCTTGCGGGACGGTTTCGACGATAGTTTGGATCACTGGCTCGGCCGTTTCCACGGCGGCGACTGGGGCAGGATTGGGGTTTGCGGAGGCGACCACGATCTTGCGGGGCTCGCGCTCCGGACGGTCTTCGGCTTCCTCGCGCTCATCGTTGCCCTTGGATTTGGCACCGGAGACGGTGAGCTTGCGGCCCATGAAATGCTGGTCATTGAGGACCTCCACGGCGCGGATGGCTTCATCCATATGGAGCATTTCCACGAAGCCGTAGCCTTTGGAGCGGTGGGTGCTGCGGTTGTAGACGACTTCAACGTTCCGAACGCCACCGATGCCTTTGAAGAGTTCCTGAAGGTCCTGTTCGGTCACGTCGTAGGAAAGATTGCCGACGTAAACGCGCGGGCTCTCGACGCTGCTGCGGTCGCCGCCACGGGGACGATCTTTTGGCTGACGCTCGGGACGCGGCTGGCGTTCCGGGCGGGGTTCGCGCTCTTCGCGTTCACGAGGAGCACCACCTTCGTTGGAGCGGGCATTGCGGGTATTGGACTTCGGGGCGCGCGCCTCGGTGACGGGTTTTACCGCCTGTTTGGCGATTTCCTGGCCGCGCTCGATGCGCGATGGCGGGGCTGGCTCTTTGTAGAGACCGACGGCTTTCAGGATTTTCTGCCAGAGGGTGAGCTTGGCAGGTGCGTATTTGCGCGGAGCCTGCAAGTGGAATTCCTCGGCGCGGTTGCTGCTTTGGCTGCTTTGGCTGCGGCCCTGCGAGTGGCTGCGGCTGTCGTTGCGCGAATCGCCGGAGCGGCGTTCTCCGCCACCGCGGTTATCGCGGTTATCGCGGTTGTCGCGACCTTCGCGGTTGTTGTTGCGGTTGGAACCTCCGCGTGAGCGGCGGCGACGGCTGTCTCCCGAATTGCGGGAATCGTGTGTTGCGTTTGACATGTTGTCAGTGGGGTATGGTTTTCAGGCGGCCCGGCGCGGCGGACCCAAGGCTGGGTCCGGCAATGCTGGAAGGACCTCGTGCTGACCGGAATGACTCCGACAACCCGGCTTTTTGGTGCCGTGGTGAAGCTCCGCTACGATCGCGGAAGGAGACTTCACCCGTGTCGGAATCAGCCGGCTTGCGCCGCCGCCCGTGAGGCAGGAAATTCCGATTTTCCTGCCTGCAGGCCGATTTCACCGCTCTCAGAACAAGGGTGAATCAGTCAGCAATCGGCCAAAAGCGGGCTTGGAGGTAGGGAATACCTGCTCGGGCGGAAACTACGAAGTTTCGAAGCTTTGGCAAGGCTGTAACTCCGACCGGGCAATTTAGCGCAACTTGCAAGCATCCACTGATGCCAGCGTTCAGCTCGTTTTCCCCAAACCAGACCGCCACTTTGGCTTCGCCTTCAACTCGAAAGGGCGGTGAATGCGCTTCGCGTCCGTCGTTTCTTCAGCGCCCGGTCCCGGACAGATTGATGTCGAACACGGCTTCGTTTGCATCGTTGCTCTTGATCTGGACGGCCGCTTTCCGGGCACCTTTCACCTTGGGCTTGAAAACGATGCTGAAGCTCAACGTCTTATCAGCCGCGAGTGTCTTGGAAGTGAAGCCACTGACCGTGAATTCGGAGGCGTTTTTGCCACTTTTCGTCAGTCCGGTCAGGGATAGGTTGGCATTTCCGGTATTTCGGATGGTGAAGCGCTTGGACGTCGAGGACTTGCCTTTGGCGACCGTTCCGAAGCTGACGCTCCCGGAGCCGTCGATGAGAGAGCCTTTTCCTGCGAGTTCGACGGAAATTTCAGGGACCGTGACAAGAGCAGGCAAATTGTCGAAAAAGTAAGCGGCTCCCGAGCTCTCGACCGGCACGAAAGAGGACGGGTTGGAATTTAACCCAGTGCCCCCTCCATCCTCGCCGATCGCACCCACCAAAATCGTGGCTTCCGAAACTGCGACTGCCCCGCCGAAACCATCTCCGCCCGAGACATTTGCGGGGTTCCTATTAGAGGATTTTAAAAACGCCTGAACGCTCCAAAATGCGCCTTCCCGTGTGAAAACGTAGGCGGCACCCGGATCCGTGGCGCTTTGATTCCCTGCAGGATTGATCCCGACGCTGCTGCTATCCTCCAACGGCGCACCGACGACGATGCGGTCTCCCATGATCGCCACCGCTCTTCCGAATTCATCATCCGCATCCGTATTGGATGCTTTCAGATAGGCTTGTTGACTCCACGCAGATCCGTTGCGGGTGAACACGTAGGCAGCGCCGGCGTTGAGCCCGAACTCGTCTGACGGCGGATTCACTCCCAGGCCGCCGCCATTTTCGCTGTAGGCCCCGACGACCACGGACTCGCCGGAAATGGCCACCGACCAGCCAAAATAATCGAGCGCCCCGGGATTGGATGCCTTGAGCTGCGCTTGCTGAGTCCAGGTCGACCCAGTGCGGGTGAAAACGTAGGCAGCGCCCTCACCGGAGGGACGCAACCCGTTCACCAACGGGCCGCTCTCCGCCCATGCACCGATAACCGCGGTATTTCCCTCAAGTGCCAGTGAGCGGCCAAAGCCGTTTTCATTCGGCACCGTCGCCACCTGCAGCGTCGTTTCCCGCGCCCAGGTATTCCCAGTGCGCACGTAAACGTCGGCGAAATTCGGCTCAGCAGGGAAGCTTGAGTCCTGCCCCACCAGAACGGTATCACCGGAGACCGCCACCGCCTGACCATACTGGCCGAAGGAAATCTGTGACGAGCTGGTGAAAACGGCCTGCTGTGTCCAGTTCCCGCCGTTTCTCACAAAAACGTAGGCTGCCCCGGCTTTGGACACTGGTCCGTTAGGGTCGGCTTTTTCGGGAGCTCCGATCACGATGGTGTCGCCGGAAATGGCCACAGCCGAGCCGAACCGATCACCGGCGGCAGTGTTCGACGCCTTCAAAAACGCTTGCTGCACCCAGGTGTTTCCGCTGCGGACATACACGTAGGCGGCCCCGGCTTTGAGGGCATTTTCGTTCACTGCGGCATTCACTCCGGGCGTGCTGGAGTTATCGCCGGAAGCACCGATGACGACTGTATCGCCCGAAATTGCCGTGGCCCTGCCGAAAAAATCACCGGAGCCCAGCGCCGTATTGACGCTTTTTAAATACAACGTGCGGGTGGGCAATTCCGGCGCGGCGAACATGAGAGCCGGAAAAGCAGCAAAAATGGGAAAAACAATCGATCCGGGGCGAAGGGCACTAACAAAAAATGGGGAGGGCATGGCGGGGAGGTCAGGGGCTGCTTTGAAACAACGGCGGGGACCCTGAGCGAGGTTTTTCAAAATGCCACCCCCCATTTCCATCATTACCATCAGCCGCATCAGTTACCCTGGTTAGGCCGTGTCCGTCCGCCGGCTGAGGAAGATCATCAGGCACATGGATGGGAAGCAGGGTGATGAATTTTCACTCTGCCGGTTGCCTGATGAGGAAATGGGTCTAGTCTGCGCCCGATGAAAAAGACATTGGTCATCCACGGATTCTGGGTTCTCGCAGTGATCACTGCCTTCAGCCTCGGCGGGAAGCGAGGCGCGTCTTCGGTTCAAAAAACCACCAACCTAACGGAACCGTCCGCCACTTCCCGTTCCTCCACAACGCCCGGCGAAATCGGCGCGGATGGCCGCAGCAGCCGGGGGACGGACCGGGTGAACCAGGACCGTGAGGCGAGTCGGCTGGAAGGCTTGTTCGGTCGGGTGGTTTCGGGGTCAAAAAGTCTCGAGCTGTTAGTCGAGCAGGCGTTGAAAGACCCGAATCCCATCACGCGGCGGCTTGCGTTCAGCCGATTGTTAGAATCGCTCACTCCGGAAAATGCCGAGACGATCCGTGCGCAAATGGTCAGTCTCGGCGCGGGCGGCGACCAATGGAGAGACTTCCATTACAGTTGGGGTGCCGTTTCCGGCAAGGCCGCGCTGGACTTCGCGATGAAGAGCGAGGAGCCGGATCTCGCGGCCACCATGTCCGGCTGGGCTGCGGCAAATCCTGCGGACGCCCTGGCCCTGCTGAACAACTTACCTCCCGAAATGCAAGGCCAGCGGGCAGAACTAACGGAAAGCATCGTGACCGGCCTTACCCACACGGATCCCGCGCTCGCCACCGATCTGGTTCTCCGGTTAGGCCGGGAAGGCAACGAGCGCGCCGATGACCTGATGGAGATGATCGCAGGTGAAACCCTCCGGACGCAGGGGCCTGAGGCGGCCTCTCAATGGGCGGAGGGAATTCCTGATGGGCCGCTGAAAGGAAATGCGATGAGTGAAATCGCCGAGCGTTACGCCCGCCAAGATCCGCAGGCAGCCGCGCGGTGGGCGCAACGTTTTGCGGACAAGGATTTCGGCGCGGGAGCCATCGAGCAGGTAGGTGCCCAATGGGGAGAAAGCGATCCAGTGGCCGCGGTCGGCTGGCTGGAGCAACTCCCCGCTGGCCCCGGCCAGACCTCGGGCTTGCGCAATGTTTTCGGGGACTGGGAAGATCGCGATCCAGCTGCGGCGGGCGAGTATCTGCTAGCCATGCCGCAGTCGGCGAAACGGGATTCTGCAATCAGCGGATTTGCCATGGGCTACGCCTGGCAGAATCCCCAACTCGCGATCGCCTGGGCGCAAGACATCCAGGATCCGGGGCTCCGCCTCACATCGCTCACTCGCGCCGGTCAGGCGTATTTCCGCAGGGATCCGACTGCAGCTCAGGCATGGTTGGAGAGCAGCGGATTGCCAGCGGAAGCAAGGCAGCAGGTGTTGAACAACCGGCGCTGAGCGATCCGGTTTCAACGCGAGGTTAAATCCTGAAAAAGCGCTCGCCACGTCGGCCAGTCGTGAGCGCCGGTGATCCATTTCTGGTCGCCGGGTTCAAGGAATTCTCGGGCAAACAATCGATTCGACGACGCCAAGCGGTCTTCGTTAGCGCAGCCCAAGAGAATGGGCGCACCTTTGGCGTTTTCGAGGCGGTTTTGTTTCAAACTGACCCACAATTTCCGGCTGAAATCCGACTCTGCGATTGGGCCGGGCCGCCAATTTCGCAAACCGCCGGCAGATTCAATTTCCTGGATCGCGGGTTCATCACCGAGAAAAGGCGAGAGTAGGATGATCCGGTTGGCCTGCCCGGGAAATTCCGTGTCATAGATCAACGCGCCGAGGCCGCCCATGGAGATGCCGACGAGCGTTACCTTTTTCACTCCACCAATGCGGGCCGGGCGGATGACATCCTCGTGCAGACGCCGCGCCATGCTGCGGTTCTGATAATATCCAAGGTGCAGGTCCGGGGCAACGAGGCGCGCGTCCGGCCAACGCTGGCGGGCGATTCCGAAAAATCCTTCGCGTTCGAATTCCTCCACGCGACTCCAGCGGCCCGGCAGGAAAACGATGAGTTCTGTTGCGTCCGGCTTGCCCGATTGCAGGGTCTTTACCGGCACCGGAGTGCTGCGAGGGAGAAGCCCACAGGACGGCAGGGCTGCTAGAAAAAGCGCAAAAATTCGTTTCATCCAGGCAGGATGGGCTGGATCCGGCGCAGGGCACGGAAAGTTTCAGTCGATTCCTCCGATGCGGCGGTATTGTCACCAGCGCGGGGGGATCGCCGCTGGATCTTGGCCCACGACTTGCTTAGATAGAGATGAACGACCGCGCCGCACATCAGAATCAGGTTCGGCGCATTGCTCCAGAACCCTAGAAATGAATCGATTGCGCGTCCTCAAACTCGGCTGGGAATTTCCTCCACTCATCAACGGTGGCCTCGGAATCGCATGCCTTGGACTCTCGCGGGCACTCGCCAAAAGCGTGGACCTCACGGTGCTGGTGCCGAAGGCCTGCCCGGAGTCGGATCTGGGAAATTTCGCCCTGCGCGGGCTCAATCATCTCGCCGTGGAGCAGATCAAGGCGGCGGAAGAGCGCTATCGTTACGAAAGCTTCGCCCAGGTCCGCAACATCCCGGTGTTTCTCGATCCCTATGAGGACGGGCAAATCGGGCGTGAGTCGGCCAAGACCTTGGAATGGGTGCCCGGCAATGAATTCACGTTTTCCAAAACGACGCAGGTCCAACTCGACGCGTTCAAGGTCGGCGATCTTTACGGTCCGGATCTCGGTGCCAAGGTGGTCGAGTTTTCAAAAGTGGCGGCGAAGATGGCGATGTTGGAAAATTTTGACCTCATCCACGCCCACGATTGGATGACGTTCCTCGCCGGTGTGGAGGTAAAAAAAGCCACCGGCAAGCCGCTCGTAGTGCACGTCCACGCCCTGCAATACGACCGGTCCGGCGCGGACGATTACGGCTGGATCTACGACATCGAAAAATACGGCATGGAGGAAGCGGATTTCGTCATCCCCGTTAGCCGCTACACCGGCGAAATCATCGCCAGCCACTACGGCATCGACCCCGCAAAAATCCGCCCCGTTCACAACGGCGCGGATCCCGTGACCACCTTCGCCACCAAGAAAAAATTTCCCGAAAAGCTCGTGCTTTTCCTCGGCCGCCTCACTTCGCAGAAAGGCCCGGAGTTTTTCCTGGAAACCGCCGCACGAGTCATCGCCCAAAATCCGGCCGTGCGCTTCGTCGTCGCCGGGACCGGGGAGAAACTCCGTCCGCTGATCGAGACCGGTGCCTTCCGCGGCCTCGGCGGGCATTTCCATTTCACCGGCTTTCTCAATACGGAAAAAGTCCACGATTTGCTCTCGATGACGGATGTTTACTGCATGCCGTCCGTTTCAGAGCCTTTTGGATTGTCCGCGCTGGAAGCCGCGCAGTTTGGAATTCCCGCGGTGATCTCGAAACAATCCGGCGTCGCAGAAGTGCTGAAAGGTGCGCTGTTAGCGGATTACTGGGACGTGGAACTGATGGCAAAACACATCAACGACCTGCTGACAGATGATGCGCTCCGCGCGCGCGTCGTCGAGCAGGCGAAGCTCGACATCGCCGCCTCCACCTGGGACGCCGCGGCGGCCAAGGTGCTCACGATCTATCAGGAGCTGGCCCGCTAGTTCCTCACCAAAAACCTTTCCCACCAACCCATGCCCGACGTTTGCCTATACTTCCAGGTTCATCAGCCGAACCGGCTGCTGTCCTACGATTTTTTCAAAATCGGCGAGAACGCGACCTACGAGGACGATGCGATGAACGCCGCGATCCTCGATAAGGTCGCGGAGAAATGCTACCTGCCTGCGAACCGGATGTTCAAGCAGCTCATCGAGGACAATGGCGGCCGTTTCCGCATGGCCATGTCCATCAGCGGCACCCTCATCGAACAGATGCGGCGCTTCCGGCCGGACGTGCTGGATTCATTCAAGGAGCTCGTCGCATCCGGCGGTGTGGAGCTGTTAGCGGAAACGTATTATCACTCGCTTGCGTTCGTGCATTCGAACAAGGAGTTCGACCGCCAGGTGGACATGCACCTGGACCTGATGGAGGAGGTGTTCTCCGTCAGGCCGCGGGTTTTCAGGAACACCGAACTGATTTACAACGACGCCATCGCCGCAAAATCCGAGACGATGGGCTTCGACGGCATCATCGCCGAGGGCCTCGATTGGAACCTCGACGGGCATTCGCCGAATTTCCTCTACCGCGCTCCGGAAACCGCGCGGATCAAGACGCTGCTGCGAAACAGTACGCTCTCGGACGACCTCAGTTTCCGCTACTCGGACAAGACTTGGACCGAGTATCCGCTCACTCCGGAAAAATTCGCCGGGTGGCTCGCCGAGTCCGAGGGCGACGTGATCAACCTTTTCATGGATTATGAAAACATTGGCGAACACCAGTGGGCGGACAGCGGGATTTTTGATTTCTGGAAAGCCATGCCGGAAGCGGTGGACGATGCCGGCCTGCAGTGGGTCACTCCATCCGAGTCAGTCGATCTCTATCGGGGATCGCGCGAATACAGCAGCCGTTCGATGAGTTCGTGGGCTGATGCCGAGCGCGATCTATCAGCCTGGATGGGCAACGACATGCAGAAGGAAGCGATTGCCAAAGTCCACCGCCTTGAGCAGCAGATCCTCGCCGTCAACGATCCCGAGCTCACCCACACCTGGGCGAAAATGCAGACCTCAGACCACTTCTACTGGATGGCCACCAAGGGCGGCACCGACGGCAGCGTGCACACCTATTTCACCCCCTATCCGAGTCCCTACGACGCCTACATCTATTTCATGAACGTGCTCGCCGACCTCCAGATCCGCCTCCGCCGCGCGCAGGAGGAAAAAGCCGAGAACCCATAGCCTTCTTCAAGGACCGCGAAATTCATTTCGCCACTTCTGTTCGCCCGGCGCCAGGGAACACCGTCCAAGCGCCCCACCCCATCCACTCGATGATATTCCTTCGGCACTGCTCCCTCCTCGCACTCCTAACAAACTCCCCTGCCGCTGAGTTCAAGCTTCTCGACCCGGAACCCACCATCCGCTCCACCGCAGTCAATGAAGCCAGCGGCCTGGCTGTTTCTCCGAAAAACAACCGCTTCCTTTGGACCCTCAACGACAGCGGCGGCACGCCGGATCTCCATCTTCTAACGACCGATGGCGAGGACCGCGGCAAGGTCACCATCACCGACGCCGCCAACATCGATTGGGAGGACATGGCGTCGTTTACGCTTGATGGAAAATCCTATCTGCTCGTCGCCGACACCGGAGACAACGCTGCCGTGCGTCCGATTCGCACGATTTACATTCTAGCAGAGCCAACGCTTCCCGTCGATGACCGGAAACTCTCCGGCTCGGTCACCACCGCGTGGCAGATCCAATTCACATACGATGGTGGCCCCCGCGATTGCGAATCCGTCGCCGTGGATGAGGTCGCCGAAAAAATCATCCTCATCAGCAAACGCACCAAGCCACCGGAGGTTTATGAAATGCCCCTGCGCGCACAAAAATCCAGCGCGCCGCTCGTCCTGGAAAAATCCGGAGTCACTGCGGTGGATTCCCCCGCAGGAAATGCCCTGCCCTTCGCCAGCCAACCGGTGGGACTCGACATCAGCGCCGATCGCACATTCGCCGCGGTCGTCACCTATTACGGCGTTTTCCTTTTCCCGCGGAAGCCCGCCGAAACGTGGGCGGAGGCTTTTTCCCACAAGCCGGAACTCCTCGCGCCGCACACACTGCCTCAGGCGGAGTCGATCGCGATTTCGAAGGACGGAAATCAGATTCACGTTGTCTCCGAAGGCAAAAACTCGCCTATCCGAAGTTACGGCCGCTGAACCGGTTGGGGCTTTTGATTGGACTGCGGCTGCTTCACCTCGCCGCGCGACATTCCCGGCGGCAGCCAGCCTTTTGAAAACTGCTCCACTTCCGGCTTCGCCGCTTTAGCCTGAGCCACCGTGGCAGGTGCCGAAGGGACAATCCCTGCGGCGAGGGTGGCGACTTTCTCCATCACCGCCTTTTCGCCGGGGAATCCCATCAGGCGGCCCACCTCCCTGCCGTCCTGATAGAACCGCACGTCTGGAATGCCGCTGACTCCCTGCGCGGCGGCGAGTTGCTGCGCGTGATCGACATCCACTTTTCCGAGAAACACCACGCCGGGATGAGCCTCGGCTGCCTTCTCCAACACCGGCCCCATTTGTTTACACGGCCCGCACCACTCGGCATGAAAATCCACAATCACGAGGGCGTTCTTACGCGAGATGAAATTCGCATGATCCGCCGGAAGGAGATTTGATATCTGGTCGCGGCTAAAACTTCCCTGCACCTCCGGAACCGCGGTCTTCGCATCCTTGAGTTTTTCCAACTTCGCCTTGGCCGACTTCAGCGTTTCCACCTGATCGCAGCCGACGAGTCCAAACATTGCCAACCCGGCCAGGACGGCCGCCGGGAAAACGCGGAGATTCTTTTGCATTGCCGGATTATCGACATATCCGGCGTTTTTGCAATTCGGGAAATTTTCCCAAGTTGATGGTAGGTGTCATTTTGCGGCGAGACGCAGCAACCACCATTTCTCAATCTCCGCTTTTCAGAACCTTGATGAAGGCGTCCTGGGGGATGTTCACTTTGCCGAACATCTTCATCTTCTTTTTGCCTTCCTTCTGTTTCTCCAACAGTTTGCGTTTCCGGGAAATGTCACCGCCGTAGCACTTGGCGGTGACGTTTTTGCGCATGGCGGAAATCGACTCGCGGGCGACGATCTTTCCGCCAACGGCCGCCTGAATGGCGACGACAAACAGATGGGACGGGATGACTTCCTTGAGCTTTGCCGCGAGCACGCGGCCATACGATTCCGCTTTGTCGCGGTGGACAATGGTGGAGAAGGCTTCCACCGGATCGCCGGCGATGAGCATGTCCATCTTGACCATTTTCGCAGCGCGGTAGCCGGAATGTTCATAGTCCATGGAACCGTAGCCGCGGGTCATGGATTTGAGCTTGTCGTTGAAATCGACGAGGATTTCCGATAGAGGAAGGACGCAGGAAAGCATGACGCGCGTGTCGTCGATGGTTTCGGTGTTAGTGACATCGCCGCGCTTTTCCAATACAAGCTGCATCATGTCTCCGATGTATTCGCCGGGCACCATGATATAGACATTCACCACCGGCTCGCGGATTTCCTGAATGCCCTGCGGATCGGGAAAAAGCGTTGGGTTGTCGATGATTTTTTCGCTGCCATCGGTCATGGTGACGTTGTAAATCACAGACGGATAGGTGGAGATCACATCCATGTCGAACTCGCGGCGGAGTCGCTCCTGGATGATTTCCATGTGTAGCAATCCAAGGAATCCGCAGCGAAATCCGAAGCCGAGGGCAGTGGAGCTTTCCGAAGAATACGTGAAGGCGGGGTCATTGATCTGGAGCTTGCCCATCGCCATTTTCAATGCCTCGTAGTCCGACGAATCGACCGGATAGATGCCGGAGAATACCATCGGCTGGATTTCCTTGTAGCCGGGCAGCGCCTCGGGACACGGGTGGGTGTTGTCGGTCATCGTGTCGCCGACTTTCACCTCACTGGCGGACTTCATGTTGGCGATGACGTAGCCGACATCGCCTGCTGATAGAATCTCTCGCGGGCTCATTTTCGGAGTGAAGACGCCGACTTCCTTCACCTCGTAAGTTTTGCCGGTCGCCATGAGTTTCACCCGCTGTCCGCGTTTCACGGTGCCGGAGAAAACGCGGACGTAGGAGACGACGCCGCGGTAGGTGTCGTAGAGTGAATCGAAAACGGAGCAGCGCAGCAGCTTGTCGGGATTTTCCACCGGTGCCGGGACGCGGTGGACGATGGCTTCGAGGATTTCCTCAATCCCGATGCCGGCTTTCGCGGAAGCAGGGATGCAATCTTCAGCGGGGATGCAGAGGATTTCCTCGAGCTGCTTTTTACACTTCGGCACATCAGCGGCGGGCAGGTCGATCTTGTTGAGGACCGGGATGATTAGAAGATTCTGCTCCGTGGCCAAATGGAGGTTCGCGACCGTCTGGGCTTCCACGCCTTGCGCGGCATCCACCATCAGGATGGCACCTTCACAGGCGGCGAGGGCGCGGGAGACTTCGTAGGAGAAATCGACGTGGCCGGGTGTGTCTAGCAGATTCAGCTTGTAGGTTTTCCCGTCCTTCGCCGTGTATTCCATGGCCACTGGATGGGACTTGATGGTGATGCCTTTTTCGCGTTCCAGATCCATGGAATCGAGCTGCTGGGCGCTGCTTTCGCGCATGGTCACGGTGCTCGTCATTTCCATCAGCCGGTCGGACAGCGTGGTTTTCCCGTGGTCGATGTGGGCGATGATGGAGAAATTTCGGGTCAGCTCGGTGGACATGGGCAAAGGAAAGTCGGCGTGGACGGGGCGAGGGAAAGCAGGAAATCCGCGACAAGGCACGAAAAATCAAGAAGCTCACCCGAGTCGGCGGCTGCGTCCCTTTTCATTCGCCGCGCCGCACATCGGGCAATCGACGGCGCCGACGTGGCTGGTGTCCTCGAAGACGTAGAGGCAGAGTCGGCAGATCACGCGATTCGCGAGCGACCGTCGCTCAGCCCGGCGATGGAGGGTGCGCGAGACAACGGCGATGCAAAGCACGAGCGCGGCGGCGGCCAGTAGTGCGTAGAGCACGAATTCAGCGGTGGTCAGTTCCATCGGCGGGTTGGTTTCTGAATCCGATGCCAACTGAAATCCAGCGCAACGGTTTCTCCGAAGAGGTGCGGAACTGAATGCCGTGCAACCAGGCCTGCAGCTCGAGCGCCCCCGCTTCGCCGCCTTTTTCCAGTGAAACACACTCGGCAACGCTGCCTTGGGAATTCAACCGCACGAGGAATCGCCACGACGCTGCGGTCATCGTGCTATCAAGAACTCCCGCGAATGGGGGAAGTTCGGTGGGGATGGCTTCCGCCAAGATGCCGGAGAGAGGGAAAATCGTTGGCACCAAGCGCATTTTCGCAGGATCGTTGGCGCCTTGGGCGACCGGCTGGCGTTTCGGGAAAACCAATTCGCCCTTTGCGGCAAGTTCCATTGGTGCGATGCGCGTTTCTTGAGGCAGCTCTTGCAATTGCGGCACGTAGGGTTTCGCCTTCCGCGTGGCGGCCATCGCCTCGGCCTCCAGCGCCGCCATGCCCTCCCATTGCGAGGGCTCGAACCGCGAAGGAAACGGCCCACCTTCCTGCGCCTGCAGCGCCAGTGCGCGACCTTGGGAGTCGTCGGTCAGATAGATCAACGAGGCTTTCCGAGGCACCATGGGTTTTGGCGAAATCACCTTCACATGCACTGTTCCGAGCAGGACCAGAAACGCTGCTCCCACCAGCACCTGTGCGGCGAGCATCGGGAAAAATGTCTTTTTCCGACCGCGCCATGGAAACACCCAGTCAGGCGTATTCATCAAGCGGGGTTTTTTGACGCTGGTGGTGGCCATCGGCGTTTTCTACGGCTCGGTTTTGGGTACGACCGCTTTGGTTTCGCCGGCATTTTTCCCAACGATGGCCAGTCGAAATCCCTTGCCGAGCACCAGCTCTGTCACTTCGCGCTCAGTGCCCACCGGCGTGCCAGTGTCTGTTTGCAGCAGCACGATCGCCTTCGCCGAGGCCCCGTCGTCATGGAGTTTTTCCAATCTCTCCGAAAGCTCCTCCATCGTCAACGGGTCGCGCCCGAGATGGATGCGCGGCAGCGGCTCGCCCGGCCCCAGCGTGACCACCAGCGTCTCCTGATAGCGCTGCATTTGAAACCGCGACGGCGGGAGTTCCACCGCCACGCCCGATTGCAGGACCAGCGACGGCCCGAGCAGCAGGAAAAACACCATCAGCGCGAAAAGATTCAATACCGGCACCGCATGCAGCAGCCCGGGGCGCTCTGGCAGTGTCATTTCCAGCTTCATTTGGCGGGCTCTTTCCCCGGTTTCGACGGCTTTTTCCCATGAGTCACCTCGCCACGGAACGGTGCGAACTCCTCCTCTTCCCGCGCATCCGCGATGAGATGCACCATTTCAATCCCCGCCCGCTCGATCCGATGCACCAACCGGTTTGCCCGGCTCAGGAAATACAGGTAAAACAAATACAACGGCACTGCCACCGTTAGCCCCAGCACCGAAGTGATCAGCGCCACGAACACGCCGCGAGAAAGCTCTGCCGGATCGGAAAATCCACCGTGCTCGCTCACTTTCTGCACCGTGTCCAGCATGCCCACCATCGTGCCTAACAAGCCCACCAGCGGAGCCAGAAGTGCTGCGCCGAGGATCGCCCGGATGTTTTTCTCGATCCGCGGCACCTCCAGTTGACCCGCCTCCTGCACCACATCGCGCAGATCCTTCCGATCCAGATAGTATCGTAAAAGCGCCGCATGAGCCACCCGCGCCACCGGCCCGGGAGCCCGTGCCGCCTCGTGCAACGCCTCGGCAAACGCCCGCCGCCGGATGTGATGCGACAAGCCCACCAGCAGATCCCCCACATTGATCCGTGCCCGGTGGAAAAAGAACAACCGCTCCACCACGCACACCGATCCGATAAACGCCAATCCCAGCAGCACCCACACCAGCGGGCCACCCTGCTCGATCATGCCGGAAGGTTCCATCAACGCTAAAATCATCTGAGAAAAACTAAACGCCGGGTCAACTCGCTGGCGAGCAACAAAAGAAGAGGAAGAAGTTGAGCGTGGATGGTTGAGAGTTGAGAGTCGGATTCCCTTCTTCACGGACCGCAAATCCAGAGTCTGCGATAGCAGGCATCAAAAAAACGCCGAAGCCCAAACCGGCTGGCCCCTCAGCAAATTTATTTCGCCAGTTTCGCTTTAGATTTCCCACATTTTAGATTTTCAGCGTCCAGCCGCGCGCCCCATCATCTCCCCATGCTCCAGACCGCCTCCGCCCTCAAGAAGCTCCTGCTCGAAAAATCCGTCCGCACCGGCACCTTCACCCTCGCGTCCGGAAAACAAAGCGATCTCTACATCGACTGCCGCGTCACCGCGCTCGACCCCTTCGGAGCCCTTCTCATCGGCGACCTCGGCTGGCACGCCGTCCGTTCCAAAATCCACTCCGAGCACCTCAAGATCGACGCCATCGGCGGCATGACCCTCGGGGCCGACCCGATTTCACTCGCCGTCGGCATCGCCTCCGCCAGCAAAAACCCGACCGAAGCCCTCCAGGTCTTCACCGTCCGCAAGGAACCCAAAGGCCACGGCGCCGGCAAACAGATCGAAGGCAATTTTAAATCCGGCGACAACATCATCGTCGTCGATGATGTCATCACCACTGGTGGCTCGACCCTAAAAGCCATCGACGCCATCGAGCGCGAAGGCGGAAAAGTCGCCTTCTGCCTCGTCCTCGTCGACCGTGAAGAAGGCGGCCGCCAGGCCATTGAAGAAAGAGGCGTGCACGTCATCTCGCTCTTCACAAGGACCTCGCTGCTGGATTGATTTCGAACACCGTCCACCTTTCCGATGTACAGGATCAGCTCAATGGCGGTAGCTTGCATCTGTATGGCAAGCTGCTCCCTTCCACTACCTACTGGCAAGGTCGTCCCGCTCAAAAAGTGGGAGTCTCAATCTATCAGCATTTCGCTGGGAGCATATGGAAAGGCTCTTGGCAATGACATGCTCTACTATGCGATCAAACTCAATGGTTCGGAAAGCGCCTCATTCGTCCGGAGCCAGCTCTCTCCGGAACAGGTAAACGAATCATTTTCGAAAACTCCGCGATCCTCCACCACAAGTGCGGTGGTTTTCAGTCCTGATGGAAAATCCGCGATTATCCAGGACATCAGCGAAACGTCAGAGTCCGGATTCAATGGTTTTATTTTCGCAAAATCAGAAACTCCGGCACAGGTAAGGATCTTTGAAGGGCCAACCCGGCCAGCATTTCCAATTTCTGATTGGCCGCGGATCATCACGGTGGACGAGAAAAGCGCCACGTTTCAATACGACGGCGACACGACCTCGTTCACCGTTGAATTTTCAGAACTACTGCAATCCGCAGTGGTTGTTAACGAGTCTGATGCCCCGAGGTAAAGACGCTTCTCCAAATGGATCCCATCGGTCCTATCACTCCTATCCGTCCTATTCCATCGGCCCTCCCACCGGGCGAAATAAATTTCGCGGTCCATCTTCCGAATCCATGTTTTACTCCCGCCAGCCATGGAACTCGACCTGCTCACCACCCACGCTGACCGCGCCTATCCGATTCTTGCCGGCATTGTCACACCGCGGCCCATCGCTTGGGTGACGACTCTCAACGAGGACGGCAGCGTGAATGCCGCGCCGTTTTCGTTCTTCAACATGATGGGCGCCTCGCCGCCGCTGGTCGCCTTCGCGCCGGGCGACCGTGATGATGGATCGCCGAAAGACACCGCCCGCAACGCGCAGCGCACGGGCGAGTTTGTCGTGAATCTGGTAGATGAACCACTCGCCGCCGTGATGAACCGCACGTCCGCACCGCTTCCGTATGGCACCAGTGAAACGGAGGTGGAAAAACTCGAAACCGCAGCGTCCAGCGTGATTGCTACACCCCGCATCGCGGCGGCTCCGGCGGCGATGGAATGCAAGGTTCACTCGATCCAACTCATCGGCGAGAACCGTCTCGTGCTCGGCATCGTCCACCGCGTTCATCTGAGAGACGAGTTTTTCGACGAGAAAACCCTACGCGTGCGCGGGGAGAAATTCCATCCCATCGGCCGCATGTCCGTGCCGAACTGGTATTGTAGGACAGGTGATCTGTTTGAAATGATCCGCCCGACCTAAGCCATTGATCCTATTGCAAATGAATCTCATTTCTGAGATGAGAATTCCGGAAAAAATCCGTGTGTTTGCAGCTTCATCGCCTTTAGTGGCGGCGTATCTGATTCCGGTTCCGTCGAATTCTAGCAAGTCATGACCGGCTCTATCAGCACTGAACCAACCTCATTCAAATCATCATGAACACCCGCCGCAATTTCCTCGTAAAGCTCGCCGTCACCGCAGGCACGCCGCTTGCCATCGCCAGCCGTCTCAGCGCCCAAGCACCGCCACCTGCCAAGCTTGAGGAAACCGATCCGGTCGCCATGGCGCTGGGTTACAAGGAAGACACCACCAAGGTTGACGCCGCCAAGTATCCCATGCACAAGCCCGAACAACGGTGTGATGGATGCGCACTCTATCAGGGAAAACCCGGCGAAGCCACCGGACCCTGCGCCGCGGTGGGCATGAAGCTCGTCACCGCCCCCGGCTGGTGTTCCGTCTATGCGAAAAAGCCGGAGCCCGTCAAACCACCGGAGACAGCCAAATAACCCGCTGCTTTTCTATCAGGGCGTGTGTTCCAACCGGACACACGCCTTTTTTGTGATGGTTCCCGAAGTTGCCGGATTCAAAAACCATGGCTACATTCACGGATGACCTTGGAAACCCCAACTGGAGCGCGGACTTCAGTCCGCCCGAAGCCAGTCGGACGTTGTCGTTTCCTAACTGTCATTCTGGCTTTCTTCTTTTCCCCGATATTGGCTCAGGATGCCGCCCCGGCACCGAACCTGCCGCCCGCCAGAATCACCACGGAGGATCTCGCGGAGTTCGAATCCCTGCCGGAAACCCGCCGCCAGCTCATCGCCGGCGCGCTGGCAGTGCTCAATGATTCCCCATGGCTGCCCTATCTGAACGGCGGCAAAGCTCCTGAAGACGGCGGCTTCGATTGTTCCGGCGCGATGTATTACGTCCTGCGCAAGGCCGGGCTCGATCCGCCGCGCAGCTCGGCGGGGCAGTTCACCTGGCTGAAAGAAAAAAAACTCCTGCGCGAGGTGCCGGCGGATGCGGTCGATGACAAGCATCCCTCTCTAGCGGAATTGAAACCGGGAGACCTGTTGTTCTGGAGCAAATCGGACGCGCTCGCGACGGGTCCTGCGGTTCCGAGAATCCATCACGTGGCGATGTATCTCGGAAGCGAAAGAAAAGACGGACGACCCGTAATGATCAACGCGACCGATGGCCGATCCTACCGTGGAAAGAAGGCGAACGGCTATGGCGTCTATGATTTCCGCATTCCGAAAGCGGAATCTCCATCAAAACTCGCGGGCTACGGCACCCCGCCGGGCCTGCTCGATCCAGAGTAGTCGCAAACTCCGTTCTAACCTCATAGCGAACGTGCGACTTCCCGCGCCAGTCTCGCCAGCGCCTCGTTCATCGCCACCACCCGGCCTGATAGATCGGTCGCCGTGTCGGGCGGATTGATCGAGACGCTCGTACTGAACGGTCGTGTATTGGCAACACGGCCCGCGACGGGCTGCAGTTTCCACGTGCATTCCAGCACCACGCGGTTAGACACATCCGGCTCGAACCGGGACACGCGGATTTCCAGCAAGGTCTGGTAGTCCAGTGTCACGAAATTTTCCACCGGCTGGATGTTGAGCGAGTTTGTCAACCGGCCCAAATTCACTGCCGTCACCCGCGAGATCGCGGCGTCGAGCGGCTCCGCCCACAGATGATAGCTGTTCATCTCCAACTGACCGCTACCACTCCGACTCACAAGCTGTTGGCGGTCGAGGTAACTCGGCAGTGACGGCCGGGTGATCGCCACCGCAGGGCTGGCACCGCTGATCGAACGGTTCGGCACGGCGGGATCGAGTAAGTGGTTGACCGACGTGTCCTTGACCGGTTGCAGCACGCCACAGGAGGCAAACAGAAAAGGAAGTGTTAGTAAGAGCGGAGTTTTCATTCGGGGATGGCTTTGCCGGAGATCAGGGCTTTCGGGTCGCGTTTCAAATCATTGGAAAGTTCCTTGAGCGCGCGCGAGGCCCGCTCGGTTTCCTGCATCACGTTCTGCAACCGCAGCAGCACCGGCGAACGCGGGTTGGACAGGGCGGTGATCTCCCTCGCCGCTTCGTCGATTTTCACCAGACCGGCGTCGGTCTTGGCGAGCACCGCATTGAGATCGGCCAGCAGCGGATCAAACCCGTTGTTGGCCTTGGTCGCCAGTTGGTCAATCTGCACGAGGGCAGCATCGAGATTCTCAACTGCGCTCGAAAGCTTTTCGTTGCTGGTGATCTTTTGGACGTCATTGGTGATGTCGATGACGTTGTCGTTGATTTGCTTAAGATTGAGTGCGGCGATCTGGTTCTTGGCACCGACCAGGACATTTTTCAGTTCGGTCATCACACCGTTGAGGTCGAGTGCATTGAATTTTTTCAACCCGTCGGCGATGCCTGAAACGAGCTCGTCGATTTCGGTGCCGACGGTGGGCACGACCGGATAGGGTGGAGCGCCTTTGGACTGATAGACGAAGCCTGTGGTATCCGGTGCGATGTCGAACTCGATGTAAAGCTGGCCCGTAACGAGGCTCTGCTGCTTCATCCCGCCGCGAAGTCCTTCGTTTACCGCTTTTTCCACTCCGGCGAAGGTTGAAAAATCGATGCCGCCGCCTTCTTCGGTGCTGATGAGCTCGAGGTCCTTTTCCACGAGCTCGACCACCACCGGGATAATCTTGCGGTTTTCCTTCCGGTCCACCAGCACGCTGATGGACTTGACGGCGCCGATTCTAACACCACCAAAACGCACGTCCGAGCCGACCTGAAGGCCGTAGGCACTCTTGTCGAAGTAGAGCAGGATGTCATTCGTGCGTTTGAAAAATCTTCCAGCACCGAAGAGAACCAGCGCCGCACCCGCAAGAATGAGGCCGATGAGGGTGAAAATGCCGATGACGGTGGGGCTGGCTTTTTTGCTCATGAAAGTGGAGTGGCTGGTGTTTCCGTTTCTTCGCCGCGGCGGAGGAAAAGGCGGACGGCGGGATTGTCGGAATGGTCGCGGAGGTCGGTAGGATTCCCGGTGGCTCCTTGCATGCGTGTGGCAGTGTCGAGGAAGATCGAGTTGTTCGCTATCGCAAAAATACTGGCGAGCTCGTGGGTGACGATGACGACGGTGGAGCCAAGGCTGTCGCGGAGGCGGAGGATGAGATCGTCAAGACGCCGCGAGCTGAGTGGATCGAGGCCCGCACCGGGCTCGTCGAGAAACAGGATGTCGGGGTCCAGCGCCATGGCCCGCGCGATGCCGGCGCGTTTATTCATGCCCCCGCTGATCTGCGACGGATAGTAATCCTCATAACCTGATAGACCGACGAGCGAGAGCTTGTAAGAAACGAGGTCGCCGATGGCCGTGGGTGTTAGTTTCGTGTTCTCCTCCAACGGCAGCGCGATGTTTTCCGCCAGGGTGAGTGACGACCACAACGCGCCGGACTGATACATCACTCCGAATCGGCGGATGAACTTCCCGCGGTCTGTTGGCTCGGTGGCGGTGAAATCGTCGCCCTCGTATAGCACGCTTCCTTTCGCCGGTTCCTGCAGGCCGATGAGGTGGCGCAGCAACGTGCTTTTACCACATCCGCTAGGGCCCATGATGATGAAGATGTCCTTTTCCATCACCTCGAAATTCAAATCCCGCATGACCACGAAGGAGCCATACGCCATCGTCAGGTCCCGCACGGTGATTTTTGATTTGTCAGGCATGAGTTAGATGTCGAGCACGGTGAAAATCGCTGCGAATGCAGAATCCAGAATGATGATGCCGGTGATGGAGGCCACCACCGCACGGGTCGTCGCCTCGCCGACCGCGGCAGATGAGTTTCCGGCATGCATGCCTTGTAGACAGCCGCTCATCGCGATGATGGCGCCGAAAAAGAAGCTCTTGAACACGCCAAGCGACGCGGTCGTTAGATCAATGGCTTCGATCGTCTCATTCCAATAAAGCACCGGCGGAATTCCCACGGCGGCACCGACGATCATGCCGCCGAGGATGCCCACGACGTTTGCGTAGAGCGTGAGGACCGGCATCATCAGGATCAGCGCGAGGATGCGTGGCAGCACCAGGAAATCAAACGGATCAAACCCGAATGTCCTCAGCGCATCGATTTCCTCATTCGCCTTCATGCTGCCGATGTGCGCGGCAAACGCAGCCCCCGTGCGGCCGCTCATGATGATGGCCGTCATCACCACGCCCATCTCGCGAACCATCGCGATCCCTACCAGATCCGCGACGTAGAGGCTGGCACCGAAGTTCGCCAACTGCACGTTTCCTACAAACGCGAGGATCAGGCCAATCAGGAAACTGATCAACGACACGATCGGGAGTGCCTGTGCCCCGCATTCCTGGACGATCACCCAGAAATCCCGCCAGCGGAAACGCGCCCTGCCGGTGAAAAACCGTGCGAGTGAGAGCATGGCCTGTCCGGTGAACTCCGCAATGGAGAGGATATTCTGCCAGACGGCGATCGAGAGTTTGCCCAGTTTCCTGATGTCGGAGGAATTCGCCGTCTTGCTCCGCGTTTCACTCTCCTCAGGGACAGCGAGGGCCAGTTCCATGAGGCCGATCAAATTGGGTGGCAGCCCATCCAATGGCGGTGTCCCCTTCTCGGATAGGTGAGCTCGCAGATGGGCAAGGATGAAAGCCGGTAGCGTGGAATCAAACTCTCCCAGCTTGTCAGTGACATATCGCGCGGGTGCCTGATCCAATGCTTCGCCCTCTATTTCCGGAACCGGTCCATCGCGGTGCCAATCACCTGAAAGCTCCAGAACCGCCTGGCCGCCATTTTGTGCCCAGCTCGCGCGAGGTGGCGTGGCATCTTCTTCCGGCATTGCCGAAGTTGCCCCAGAAACCCGCTGTCAACAAGGACGGGTTTTGGTCACCCCGGTCGAAAATCGTGTGTTTTTGTCCTTTTCCACAGCGCTTCAATTATCAAAGGCACCGCGCATATTTTGATATGGTTTCAATTGAGGGGTGTCGGGTGCACAAATCGGCAAAACCCCGAAGAAAGTGTTCCCATGATCCAAAAACAACAAACCCGCGCATTGATGGACGGCTGCGAAGCGGCGGCGCACGTGGCCTACCGGTGCTCGGAAGTCATTGCCATCTATCCCATCACTCCCTCTTCGCCAATGGGCGAGTTCTCCGAACAATGGGCCGCCAAAGGCACACCTAACATCTTTGGTGACGTGCCGCGCATCATTGAAATGCAGTCGGAGGGTGGCGCGGCCGGCACCCTGCACGGAGCGCTTCTATCGGGATCGATGACCACGAGTTTCACCGCCAGCCAGGGTCTGCTGCTGATGATCCCGAACATGTATAAAATCGCCGGTGAACTCACGCCCACGGTGCTTCACATCGCGGCGCGCAGCCTCGCCACACAAGCCCTATCGATTTTCGGCGATCACTCGGACGTCATGGCCGCGCGGGCGACGGGCTATGTGATGCTTTTCGCCAATTCGGTGCAGGAAGCGATGGACCTGTCCCTCGTTTCCCATGCAGCCACCTTGAAAAGCAGGATTCCCTTCATGCACATTTTCGACGGATTCCGCACGTCGCATGAGATTCAGAAAATTGAAGCGCTCAACGACGTGGAGATCCGCTCGCTCATCGACGACGCCTGCATCCGTGCTCACCGTGGCCGGGGGCTAAACCCTGACAACCCAAGCCTGCATGGCTCCGCAGCCAACCCGGATGTCTATTTTCAAGGCCGCGAGGCGGTGAACCCGTTCTACAACGCACTTCCCGCCATCGTGCAGGAGACGATGGACCGCTTCGCAGACCTGACCGGCCGTGCCTATCACCTCGTGGACTACGAGGGCGATGCGGATGCAGAGCAGGTCATCGTCATCATGGGATCCGGAGCCGAAACCTGTGCGGAGACTGCGCTTCATCTAAATGCCAAGGACGGACGGAAAACCGGTGTGGTCAAGATTCACCTGTATCGTCCGTTCCCCACCGAAGCGTTTCTAGCAGCAATTCCGCCGGGCGTCAAATCCATCGCCGTGCTCGACCGCACGAAGGAACCCGGCTCCATCGGCGAGCCGCTCTATCAGGATGTAGTCACTGCCCTATCCGAAGGCATGGGCGCGGGATTGATCGAACGTTTCCCAAAAGTCATCGGTGGCCGGTATGGTCTTTCGTCCAAGGAATTCAGCCCTGCGATGGTCAAGGCGATCTACGACGAACTGCTGAAGCCCGCGCCGAAAAACCATTTCACCATCGGCATCAACGACGATGTCACGCACACCAGCCTGGTGTATGAATCTGCCTTCCGGCTCAATGATCCGCAGACGTCCGCAGCGATCTTCTGGGGGCTCGGTTCCGACGGCACGGTGGGTGCTAACAAAAATACGATCAAGATCATCGGCGACCTCACCGATCAGAATTGCCAGGGGTATTTCGTTTATGATTCGAAAAAAGCAGGTGCCCACACCGTCTCGCACCTGCGTTTCGGCCCGAACGAGATCCGCCGGCCCTATCTGGTGGAGGACGCGTCATTCGTCGGCGTCTCACAGTTTCCGTTTCTGGAAAAATTCGACATTCTCGAACGCGCGGCGCCAGGTGCTGTTTTCCTGATCAATGCGCCGCTCGCACCGGAGCACGTGTGGGACAGCCTGCCGCAGCCGGTGCAGCAGGCCATCATCGACAAGGGCATCAAGCTTTACACCATCGATGCCTACAAGGTCGCCCGTGAGAATGGCCTTGGCCCACGCATCAACACGGTGATGCAGACCTGCCATTTCGCTCTATCAGGCATCATCCCGCTGACCGAAGCACTCGATGCGATCAAGGATGCAATCGAAAAAACCTACGGCAAGCGCGGCGAGGCCATCGTGACGAAAAACTGTGCCGCCGTGGACGATTCGCTCGCCAATCTTCATGAAATCAGCGTGCCCGCCGAAGCGGAATCTGCCGGCCGCATGCTACTTCATATCCCGGACGACGCACCGGATTTCCTCCGCAACGTCACCGCAAAAATGTTGGCCGGACGTGGCGACGAACTGCCCGTATCCGCGTTGCCGCCCGACGGCTGCTGGCCGAGCGCGACGACGCGTTGGGAAAAGCGCCGGATCTCGATGGACGCTCCGAAATGGGAGCCCGACCTCTGCATCCAGTGTGGCAAGTGTGTGATCGTATGCCCGCATTCGGTCATCCGCGCCAAGATCCTAACACACGATGACCTGGCTGCCGCGCCGGAGGGATTCCTCAGCATGGATGCGAAATACAAATCCGCGCCTGGTCAGAAATTCACCATCCAGATTTCCAGCGAGGACTGCACCGGCTGCACGCTCTGTGTGGAAGCCTGCCCGGCTGTTAGCAAGACGGACAAAAATTTTAAATCGCTGAACATGCGCAACATCACCGACACGCTGGAAAGCGACCGCGCGCACTGGAAATATTTCACCGAACTGCCGGACAACCTCGGTGTTGTTGTTAGTCAAACCGCAGAAGCCGCAGCGAAGATGACGATCAAGGATGCGATGCTGCGCCAGCCCACGTTCGAGTTCTCCAGCGCCTGCTCAGGCTGCGGGGAGACCGGCTACCTGCGCCTGATGAGCCAACTCTTCGGCGACCGCGCAGTCATCGCGAACGCCACCGGCTGCTCGTCGATCTACGGCGGCAACCTGCCCACCACGCCATGGGGCACCGACAAGAACGGCCGCGGCCCGGCTTGGGCGAACTCGCTGTTCGAAGACAATGCGGAGTTCGGACTCGGCATGCGCCTCGCGCTCGATCACCAGTCACGCCATGCGCTCACCCTGTTGAAACAACTCGCTCCGGAAATCCCCGCGGAACTTACCGCTTCGATCGAGCAGAACTATTTCAACACCACCGAGGGCGACATCGCGACCCAGCGGGAGCGCATCGAAATGGTGAAGTCCATTCTCGTCTATCAGAAAGAGAACCCGCTCATTGCGAACCTGCTCACCGTGCTCGACACGCTTGTCCGCCGGTCCGTCTGGATCGTCGGCGGCGACGGCTGGGCCTATGACATCGGCTTCGGCGGACTCGACCACATCCTCGCCTCCGGAGAAAACGTGAACATCCTGGTGCTCGACACCGAAGTTTACTCGAACACCGGCGGACAGGCGTCCAAGTCCACTCCGCTCGGCACCAGCGCGAAGTTTGCTACCAACGGCAAGACCACCTACAAGAAAGACCTGGGCATGCTGGCGATGAGCTATCAGAATGTCTATGTCGCCTCCATCGCCATGGGAGCGAATGACACGCACACCCTGCGCGTGCTCCAGGAAGCGGAAGCCTATCAGGGTCCGTCGCTGATCATGGCCTACAGCCCCTGCGTCGCTCACGGCATGGACATGGTGCGTTCGCTGGATCAGGCAAAACTCGCCGTCACCTCCGGCCACTGGTTGCTCTACCGCTACACGCCGGCGGACGACAAGCGCTCGATGGGAAAACTGAAGCTCGATTCCAAGGCCCCGTCCGCCACGCTGGCCGATTACCATGCGGGGGAAAACCGCTTCAGGATCGTCGCGAAAACCCATCCGGACGAAGCGGCGGAATACCTGACGCGCGCCCAGAAGGCCGTCGTCGCCCGGCGCAAGCGTTATGAATCGCTGGCTGATTTCTCGAAGACGGAGAACGAGGATCCCGAGTGAAATCCGATTCCTTCCAGACCGTTACAAACTTCTGCCTCGACGCAAGGACGGCTTCGGGGTATGTTGAGGGTCAATTTCCGCATCCTCTTCTGGCGCGAGAAATTTTCACCCTTATTCACACACACCATGAAACCACGACATCACCTGAAAACCCGACCGCTGCGCAGCCTGGCGCTCACGGCTGCCGCCATCGCCACGTTCGGCGCGAGCCCGGCAATGGCCGGCCAACCTGACCTCGACGGCGACGGCATCTCCAACCTGGTCGATCCCGACGTGGACGGCGACGGAACCCTCAACGGCCAAGACCGCAATGTGGACGGCGGCGTTTGCAAAAAAGGTCCTTTCAAAGGGAAGTACGTCGGTGACCGATTGTCTAACGATGACCCCAAGGAAAAAGATATCGATGCGGATACCCTGAAGGACGACTCGGATGACGAACTCGATATCGATGGTGACGGCAAGCTGGATGACAAGGATCGCGAGCGCGACATCGACGGGGACGGACGCAAGGACGACGGGCCTAACGAGAGCGACATCGACGGTGACGGCCGTGACGACGACAAACCCGGTGAACTCGACATCGACGGCGACGGTCGCGAGGACGATGATTTGGATGAACTCGACATCGACGGTGATGGCCGAGACGACGATGATGCCGACGAAGTCGACATTGATGGCGATGGCCAAGACGACGATGATGCCGACGAACTTGATATCGATGGCGATGGTCGTGACGACGATGACGTTGACGAGCTCGACATTGACGGCGACGGTAATGACGACGATGACGCGGATGAAGATGACATCGATGGAGACGACGCGCCGGACACCGAGGATGACGACGCCGATGGCGATGATTCACCCAATGACGAAGACGACGACTGCGACGGCGACGGCAAGGACCGCGACGAGGATGACGACGACGACGGGGATGACATCGACGACGACAACGACGATGACGATGACAACGACGGCATTGATGACAATGAGGACGTCGACGATGATTTCCCCGAAGACCTCTGAAAGAATCCAACAGAGGACTTCAAAATGCTCGAATGACCGGGCTTGATGGATAACTTCGGCCGGGGCTTCCGTGAAATGCGGGAGCTCCGGTCTTTCTTTTTTCCCGGGAACTCATGAAACCATTGATCAAAAACCCGCTCGTGATGTTGGCCGCGGGTTTAATTCTGGGAGGCGGCATTGTGCAGACCGCATGGCTTCTGAAATCCAATCCGCAAGGCACCATGGTGGAGCCAGATTCGGTGGCGGGTGCCCGCTCTAGGAAACTCAGCCGTGGAACCTCCGTCAATTCGCCGGAAAAAGTGACCCGGCCGAAGCACGATTTTTCGAAAATGGACCCCAAACAGGCGTGGGAACAGGCGCAAGGGATTTCCAACTTCACCGAACGCCTTGATTATCTAACCGCACTGATGCGGGAGTGGGGGAAATCCGATCCCGAGTCCGCCATCGCCATGGCGCGCGAACTGCCAGTGGGCACGCTCCAGAAGGAAGCGCTCGGTGCCGCCTGTGCGGGCTGGGCGTCGCTCCATCCCGAACAGGCATCGGAGTGGGCCCAGCAGAATCTATCAGGGCCGCTGGCGGCAGGAACGTTCGGAATGATCGCAAAAGAATGGGCGCTGCAGGATCCAAGCCGGGCCGGAGACTGGGTTTCCAAGCTGCCCGATGGAGTTCTATCGGAAGCAGCCGTCACCTCCGTGATCGATGCGTGGGTCTCGCAGGACCCGAAGGCGGCGGCTGGCTGGATCGATCGGTTTTCCGACGAGGGCCGCAAGACCGCCTCGCTGGCGGCGCTAGCCACCGGATGGTGCGCATTGTCTCCGGAGGACGCCGCGCGCTGGGCGGACAGTCGCCTTGGCACGCCGGAATCGGCCGACATTGTGGAGGCGCTGATTGGCGCGTGGGGTGAACAGGACCCGGTCGCCGCGTCGAAGTGGGTGATGCGTCTGGACGAGTCCCATCAGTCGGACGCGGTTTCCACGCTGATTTCCCTTTGGGGCGCGAATGAACCAGACGTCGCGGCAGAGTGGGTTTCGAAATTTCCTGATGGAGAAATCCGTTCCAGTGCCATCCCCGCGCTCGCCCAGTCGTGGGCGGGAACGGAGCCGGCAAAGGCATTACGATGGAGTCTTGACCTGCCGGAGTCCGAAGAAAAAGGCGATGCCGTGGACGCAGCGATTACAACGTGGGCGACGCTGTCACCTGCCGAGATGAGTGCCTGGGTGGAGAAACAACCGGCCGGCGGGTCGGGCGACCATTTCCGCGAGATCGCCGCCACCGTCCTCGCCGATGAGGACCCGGAAAACGCGATGAAGATGGTGAACGGAATTTCCGATCCCGCAGCCCGCGAGCGCTCGCTGGTCCACGCGTGGAAAGTCTGGTCTCAAAACGATCCCGATGCCGCAACATCGTGGCTCGGCAAATCCGGCATGCGGGCGGATTTGATAGAACGGCTGTCGAAAGGAATGAGGTGAGTGCGCCCTGGGCTTGAGTGCGTGAGCGCAGAGAAGATTCACGCCATCATTGGTCCGTTAGATCCAGTCCGAGAACATCAATGGCCTCATCAGCTCATGAAACCATTTTATTTCCGCAAGCGAAATCGAACGTGAGGCACGTTCCATGGAAGCATTTCGCGCCTTTTCGCAGTTAATAGATAGAATCAATCAGCATCTTCGGCCGGACTACCAACTCTTTCAGTCGTTGTCATCTGCCGCGTTGCTAGCGACGGGCTTCTCTTTGGCGAACTGCTCCAACCTTTCCTTAGCAAGGAGTTCAAGTCGTTGCGCCTGGAGCACCAGAACATGACGCAATCCGGCATCAACTTCACGTTCGCTGATGACTCGAGCCAATGACGCAATGGTACTTGCCCTGCGGGCAATCCGAACATCAGGATGTTTCCTTTGCGGGCGCATCTCCTCGGGGATAATGCTGTAAGGGACGGCCTCTGGCAGCCCGACCTTGCACGCACCGCTGGGACGTTTCTCGTTCAGCACAGCTCCAAACTTCGACTCTGCTACTAACATTTCATACACGGTGAACTCAACATTGTTAAGGTGTGCCACCAACGGGGCAGTTTCCTTATAAAGGATCTTGCCGGTTTTACCAACTTCTTCTCTTGCGAGATGCCGTAAATCCAAGGGCCAGATCCGCATTACAGCGACTTCAAATGGGTCGAGCACATTCTTTGCGACAGCATCGCTTCGCTGGCCGGTTAGATGGCGGCTTATCCGGCCGCTGATTCCCTCACGGGTTTGCCCAACGTAGATCGGTTCGTCGTCAAAATCGTAGAAAGCGTAAACTCCCCATTGGGTATTGCCCAGGGTTCGCCCATTGGGCAATTGGCTGCTCAAGATCTCCTTAATTTTCCTGCGAATAGCCGCCACGTCCGGGGGAGCCCCTTCACGTGATGGCTGTTCTGCCATATCTGACTGATTTTCGCGGCTGGAGTTGTTCTTTTTGCGAGTCGACATGTAGTTCGAGGGCGATTGGCGTTAAGTAATGATCAGCGATCCAACGGATGACAGGCACACACACCGCATCCCCGAAGCCGAAGAGCGCTTGGTTTAGCGGCACATTCAGCTTGAAGTCATCCGCGCCCATCAATCGGGAGCATTCACGTGCGGTTAGAAGCCTTACCCGAAAATTTCCCTTGCCCCCAATGAACAAAATCTGGCGCCCGCTTCCACCCCGTGGAGTCCGAAGGCATCCGGCGATTCCGTCGGTTCTCAGTTCCGCCATCGAGCCAGAAGCCCTGACTCTACGGAAAACCGTGGCGTAGGCGGTCTTTTTGCCTTTGATCATGGAGTCTGCGAGAAGGCGATGCTTTGGACTCATTTGATTGAGTAAATAATCACAGCGTTCAATACTCCACCATGCGGCGGAATTTGGCGAAAGTTCCTCAACAATATCTTCTAAGCGAGCCTCACTCCGGGGAAGCGAGGGCAGCGGGCGAAGATTCCAGCGAATCTCCGGGTGCCAGAGAATAAAGTCGGCAAGCGCAGCCGGGCGAAGATCGCTTTGGAGGAGACTGGGAGTTTCCTCAACCCGACTCGTCATTTGCCGATTCCCAACAACGAACAGGCGCTGACGGCTCTGCGGAACAAACCTGACGGCATCGATGATAAACGCATCGACGCTGTAACCGAGCCGATTGAGTGCAAGCAAAGCTTCCCTAAAATCCGCTCCGTCGTTGGAGGTCAAAAACCCCGGCACGTTCTCCAGCAAGACCATCGGCGGACGACGTGATCCCATCTCCTCCAGGATTCGGATAAATCCCCAAAAAGCGGATGAATGTTGGCCAGCCAGACCCTTGCGCGCACCTGCGAGAGAAAGGTCATTACATGGGAAAGAGGCGGTAGCAAGCAGCGTTTGAGGGATGGACTTCGCTTCCAACTGGTGAACATCACCAAGTATAAACTCGGGTGACTGTCCGAAATTATGCACATACATTTCCCGCTTTTTAGGATCGATGTCGTTTGCAAAGACCGTTGACCAGCCCGCAAGATCCAAACCCATTCGCATCAGTCCAATACCCGCGAAATATTCCGCGACGGTCAACTTTCCTTTGACTTGCATGCCGGAGCCTAAGCTGTGGGTTCGGTGACCGGCAAGAATGTTTGCCAGGAAACATGGTCACATTGATGTGCATCGAAGACCATTTTCCCACGGCGCATGTGCGAACATTCGAGGGATGTCGAAAAAGCGAGCCGCTCGACCCTTTTCCCTCAGCCCTCAATTCCATGCTTCGTCCGGAGGCGTTCGATCTCTTCGGAGAGTGCGCCCCAACGGGTATAGTTGACTTCTAACGATTTCGCGAGTTTGTCCACGGCGTTGGTGACTTCGCGGAGTTTGCCCGGGTTGTTCGTCACTTCTTCGCTGGAAAGCTGTTGGGTGAGTGTGGACTGGGTGCCTTCGAGTTCGGCGATCTTGATTTCCAGGGCAGCGAACTCGGTTTCCAAAGGCTTGAGGACTTTGGATTTGATCTCACGCTGCTCTGCCTCGATGCGGCGTTGTTCCTTGCGGTTGACGCCGGGGATGGACTGGCGGGACGAAGTGTTAGCTGTTGCCGGGGCGAGTGAGGCGAGCTTGGGGATGCCCTTCTTCGCCGCATCGTCCTCGGCGGATTTTTCCAGGTAGTAGGTGATGTTGCCGGCGTAGAGCACCGGTTGCTCGCCGGGGCGGAACTCGAGGGTCTTGGTAACGAGTGCATCGAGGAACTGCCGGTTGTGGGAAACGATCATCACGCTGCCTGGATAGTCGATCAGCGCGCGCTGGAGCACGTCCTGCGATTGCATGTCGAGGTGGTTCGTCGGCTCGTCAAGAATGAGGAAATTGGCCGGGCGCAGGAGCATGCAGACGAGGGCGACGCGGGAACGCTCACCACCTGATAGAACACCGATTTTCTTGAAGACATCATCGCCGCGGAAGAGGAAACAGCCTAGCAGGTTTCGCGCGTGCGGCATGGCCTCGCGGGAGGCTGCGGCTTCGACGGTCTCCAGCACGGTGAGTTCCGGGTCCAACTCGTCGGCGTGGTTCTGGGAGAAAAACGACGTGGCGACCTTGTGGCCGAAGGTATGCCCGCCGGCGTCCGGTTCTTCCTGACCGGTGATGAGGCGGCAGAAGGTGGATTTACCCGCTCCGTTAGGGCCGACGATGGCAAACTTCTCACCCTTGTTGATCTCGAAATCAAAGCCGCTGAAGACGTTGAGCGCGCCGTAGGATTTCGAAACCGCGTCGAGTTTCGCCACCGTGTGGCCGGAATTTGGCGGCGGGGGAAATTTAAAATTCATCACCGCATCATCGCGCTCGGGTTGTGGGATGCGTTCGATTTTCGCCAGCATCTTGATGCGGGACTGGACCAGCGTCGCTTTGTTAGCCGACGCGCGGAAGCGGTCGATGAAGCGTTGGATCTCCCCGATCTCGCGCTGCTGGGCTTCGTACTGCTTAAGCTGGATTTCCTTCCGCAGGACTGACTCGCGTTCGAAGTAGGAGAAATTTCCGGCATACTCCTCGGCGCGGCCGTTAGCAAATGCGATGGTGCGGGTGCAGAGGGTGTCGAGCAGAGCCCGGTCGTGGGAAATGAGCAGGATCGCACCGGGATAGTTGACCAGGTATTGCTCGACCCAGATCTGGGTGCCGATGTCCAAGTGGTTCGTCGGCTCGTCTAGCAGAAGGACCTCCGGTTCCTGGAGGAACAGTTTTGCCATGGCGATGCGCATCTGCCAGCCGCCGGAGAACTCCGAGCAATCGCGGGTGAAGTCCTTGGTTTGAAATCCAAGGCCCTTGAGCACGGACTCGATCCGCGGCTTCATGCGTGCGGGGTCCATCGTGTCGAGCTGGAGTTCGAGCTCACCGATCTCCTCTAGCAGATCGCCATACGGAGACGAGCGGGGATCGAGTTTGACGAGTTCGCTGGAGAGACGCTCGATTTTTTCCGAGAGCGCCATGGTTTCCCCGAACGCGGATTCCGTTTCCTGCCATAACGTGCGCCCTTTCACGTGGATCCCCTCCTGCGGCAAGTAGCCGATGCGGGTGCCTTTCGGCGCGCTGATCTGCCCGGATGTCGGCCGGATGATACCAGCCACGCACTTCATCAACGTGGACTTGCCGGCACCATTGTGACCGGCGAAGGCGATGCGCTCACGAGGCTGCACCGAGAAGGCGAGGTCATTGAAAAGGACGCGGGCGCCGAATTCAACGCGGAGTGACTGGACGGAAATCATCGGGCGCGGAGGGTGCACGCCAGCGCGGCGGGGTCAAGGCTGGGAGCGAAACGAGGGCTTCAGGATTCGTTTTCCACACACAACCGCAGCTGCC
>JANODE010000117.1:0-24771 GCA_031412525.1 Akkermansiaceae bacterium
ACAAGCCAGCGACGGACTTGCCCGTGAGGAGGAGCGCCTGCGCGAACGCATGGAAGCCTCTGCCAGAAAACTCCAGGAATTCCGTCAGACGCATCCGGTTCCCGGTCTGGAAGGATCGGAAAGCGGTAGTCCGGTTCGCGACGAACTTTCCTCACTCAGCGCCCAGCTCACCCAGACGAAAGCCGCCAGGCTCCGCCTGCAATCCGAGTTCGAGGCATTCGATAAGTTTGACTCCGCCAATCCGGAAGCGCTCGCCGGCCTCGAGTCTTCCGAGCGGGGAACCGAAGTGCTCTCCCAGGTGCGCGTGCTCCAGTTGAAAGAAGCGGAATTCGGCCGAGTGAAGGAGCGCTACATGTTCAAGCACCCCGTTTATAAGGAAATTTCCAACGAGATTGAAATCCTGAGAAAAAACCTCGCGGAAACGGTGCGCTCTGCCGGTCAAGCCCTTGAACAACGGTTCCGGGTGGCGAAAGAAAACGAAATGAAGCTTGAAGCGGAAGTCGCTGCAGCACGTGGAAACGCCGTCGATGTCGAAGGCATCCGCGAGCAATTCCGCGGCATGACACGCGAGGCCGAGGCCGACCGTGCGCTCCATGACTCCGTTGCCCTGAGATTGCGCGAGACCAGCCTCGCCGCTTCCGTTCCGGCTTCCGTGCTCCGCTGGGAGGACACGCCATTGACTCCGGAAAAACCGAGCAGCCCGAAAAAACTCGTCTTCGCGGCCGCAGGCATGTTCTTCGGATTTCTCGGCGGATTGGTCCTGTTGGTCGGTCTCGAACTGGGAGATCGCAAAGTCCGTGACTCCGCTGCCGCTGCTCGCGCGACAGGGGCACCGCTGCTCGCCACCTTACCTGTTATTGAAAATTCTGGTGACGGTATGGTTCTTGTTTCTGATCCCGCATCCGCGGGTGCCGAGGCCTTCCGGCGATTGCGCGTGGTCCTCGCCCCGCCGCCGGGCAGCAACACCGCGCGGACCGTGCTTTTCACCAGTGCGAAAGCAGGCGAGGGGAAATCATTCTGCGCTCTGAATTACGCCACTGCCCTCGCGTTGCAGGGGCATCGCACGCTACTGCTAGACGCCGACCTCCGTGGTTCCGGACTCAGCCGCCAGCATCTTGTGGACAGCACCGAAGAGTCAGGGCTCGGCGGATACCTCGCAGGTAAAACCGATCCAGCCACCGCCTGTTTCGCGACCGCGTTGCCGAATCTTTATCTTCTTTCCTCCGGTCCCATGCGCGCTGATGCCGCGGAATTGCTCGGCGGCACCCGTTTTCCGTCGTTGATGGAAGACGCCTACCGCTGGTTCGACCGGGTAGTGATCGATACCCCGCCGGTGCTCGCCGTCAGCGACATGCTGGCCATCGCCCGCTACGCCGACCGCACCTGCCTGATCGTCCGCGACGGCGGCAGCGACAGCCGCGAACTCAAACGCGCGGCGGAATTGATCCGTTCGTCGGGCGGGAATCTCGTCGGATTCGTTTGGAGTGAGTTTTCCAAAAATGCATCCGGCTCATCTTCGGTTGGCCCCGGCGTGCCTCTGAATCGTCCAGGACTTTCAAGTCCGAAATCGGTTGGTGTGACTCATGCTACTCCGGGTTGTGATACCTACGCGATCGCGACAAATTTTGCATAGAAAATTTTTAAACACCTGATATTCTCCAACACATATCCCCCCCGGATAAACGTTGTTCCCCCAATGACGTTGGTTGTTCCCCCCACCCCCCAGAAACATGAATTCGACATCCCGCTTGGTTGCGGGCGAGTCTCCCCCTGCTCGTCCCACCGTCGCACTAGAAACGACGGATAAAACTGCTGAATCCTTCACTCTCCGCCACCGGCACCGCCCGTGGGTTGCCCACCAGAAGCTTGTTGCTGTTAGTTTCCTCGGTGATACTGCGGTCGTCCTCCTGGCAATGATGCTGGCCTACGTGATCCGTTTTGAAACGGGCATTCGCGAGGTTGGCGTGGTGGACCCGATCATCACCGTTTGGGGCTATTGCGGTCACGTCTTGCTCGGCAGCGCCTATTTGGTGTTTCTGCTCGCAAACTTCCGGTTGCATGACCCGCGCACCTACCTCGCCGTTCGCACGACCTTCGTCACCATCGCGAAATCCTGCCTGATCTGGGCGGTCAGCTTCCTGGCCTTGAGTTTGGTTTTCAAAATCGAGCCAGCCATCAGTCGGTTGTACTGCTTCATCGGATGCGCCACCTCGATGGTCGGGCTCCTCACGTGGCGTTGGGCGCTTTATTGCTTCCTCCGCCGCGATCCGTTCGCCAGCGCGCTGCGGCAGAAGGCGGTGTTTGTCGGATGGAATGGCGAGTGTGACCGTGCTCTTCGTCGTTTCGGCAACGGGCGTGCAAACCAGATGACTGTCATCGGAGCGATCGCGCCACCTCGTTATGCATTTGAAATGTTGCCTCCGGATGGGGTGCCCGTGCTCGGTACCTACGAGGGACTCCGCCCGATCCTGCGCTCGTCCGGTGCGGATGTGGTGATGGTGGTGGAAGGAACACTGGATCGTCACCAAATGCTCGAACTCGCCGAGACCTGTGGCCGCGAGTTTATCGATTTCAAGCTCGTCCCAAGCTGTTTCCAAATCCTCGTTTCCAGTCTCCAACTGGAAAGTTTCCACGGCATGCCCGTCCTCGGGATTGGAAAAATGCCGCTTCACCACGCGTTCAATAATGCAGCGAAGCGCACCGTCGATATCGTCGGCAGCATCCTTGGAATGATCATTTTTGCGCCAATCATGGCGGTGTTTGCAACGCTCGTTTATCTCGAGTCGCCGGGCAGTGTCATTTATCGCCAACGCCGCATCGGCCTCAACGGGCGGCCGTTCGATATCTATAAGATCCGCAGCATGAAGCTTGATGCCGAGGTCAAAGGAACTCCCGGCTGGACCGTAAAAGACGATCCTCGCCGCCTAAAGATCGGCGCTTTGATCCGCGCATGGAACATTGACGAGTTACCGCAGTTTTGGAATGTGCTGCGTGGCGAAATGAGCCTCGTCGGTCCTCGCCCGGAGCGCCCCGAGTTGATCGAGGGTTTCAAGGAGGAAATCCCGCATTACAACGTTCGCCACAACATTAAGCCTGGCGTCACCGGGTGGGCCCAGGTGAATGGTCTTCGCGGCGACACCTGCCTGCGTGAGCGCGTGAAGTTCGACCTCGACTACATCGAAAACTGGAAATTCACCCTCGATCTGCAAATCATGTTCATGACTCTCTACAAACGCGGCGGCGCATGCTAAGCAGCGCGTCCACCGAGAGCATGTCAGAGATTTCGACCCAGGAAAACGCTTCCCTTCGCGACCGGTCCATCCGCCAGGCGGTGGCCACTTCTTTCGTCTCGAAGGCCGGGACGGTCCTGCTCCAGCTCCTTGCGATTCCAATCGCGACCCGCGTGCTGGGTCGCGAGGAATTCGGTCTCTATACCACCGTCAATCTCACGCTCGCGACGATGGTGCTGCTGGAGGTCGGCATCGGTCCGGCGCTCACCCACGGTCTGAGCAAAGCGCGTACTGCGGGAGATGAAACCCGACAGCGGGAACTCGGATCGACTGCGTTTTTCCTGATGCTCGGGGTTTCGCTACTGGCGGGACTCGCCCTCGCTACCTTGCTAACAACAGTGCCGCTGCCGTCCTTGTTCGGCAACTCGTACTCCGGCAAGGAATCCGCGCTGCGGCCCGCGTTGTGGATTGGGTTGGGAATATTCCTGCTGTATTTCATCCTCAACCTGACCGAGCGCATCCGCGAAGGACACCTTGAAGTCGCTTCCAACAACATGTGGGGTGCGGCTGGCAACGTGATGGCCGCCACGTTTGTCGGCGTCGGAATCTGGTTCGTGCCGCAGGTGTGGTTCCTCGTGCTCGCCGTTCATGGGGCGATGGTGATCGGAAAACTCTGCAACACCGTCGCCATGTGGAAAAAACACCCGTTGATGGTGCCTTCCCTCAAATTCTTCCGTCCTGGAATGGGGCGCTCACTTTTTTCGGACGGGATGGCGTTTTCCACCTGCTGCCTGGTGACCGGCATCATCGAATTCAATTTCTGCGGCTGGATGGTCGGCCGCGCTGGCGGGCCGGGAGCGGTGGCGCTCTACGGCATTTTCATCAGCCTCACCATCATGCAACTCGGATTCGTGGTCATGCTCAGCACGCCCACATGGCCCGCTGTGGCGGAAGCGATGGCCCGTGGCGACCGAGCATGGGCACGCCATGCGGCGAAACGGCTTTATCTTTACGGCACGGGTTTCGCCATCTGCAGCGCCGTGGGACTCGCCCTTGTCGGCCCGTGGGTGCTGCCACTTTGGCTGGGGAAGGATTTTTCAGGAATCAGCCGGATTCTGTTGGGCTGCTACGGCCTGTACTTCGTCGCCCACGTCTGGCGTCACCTGAACCACACGATGATGATCGGGACCGGCCAGGTCGGGAAACTGGTGCGCATCCAACTCATCGAATCCGCCACCGTGGCCATGCTCGCCGCCATCGCCCTTCGTCAAGGCGGGCTGGAAGTGATGCTCGCCACCATGGCCGTGGTGATCCTCGCCCTGACCGGGAGTTTCCTGCCGAAACAAGTGGCGAAAGTATTGAATCGGTGACGAAACCACACTCAGGGAGTGGATCGGAGTCGGCAGCGTCCTGATTGACTCCTGCTAGATCAACGCCAGCACCTTTGTGAGATGCTCGTCCGGTTTAACCTTTGGAATTACTGCTTTGATCGTGCCATCAGGTCCGATGATGAAGGTGGTGCGTTCGGTGCCGAAGTAGGTTTTTCCATACATGCTCTTTTCCACCCACACGCCGTAGGCTTCGGCGATTTGGTGATCCTCGTCGCTGAGGATGGGGAAGGGGAGGCTGTACTTTGTGATGAATTTCTCGTGGCTCTTGATCGGGTCGACGCTGACGCCAAAAACCTTCGCCTTCGCTGAGATGTCGCTCCAACCGTCACGCAAGGCGCAGGCTTGTTTGGTGCAGCCGGGGGTGTCGTCTTTCGGATAGAAATAGAGCATCACCGTCTCGCCCACCAGATCGCTGAGTCTAACGGTGGTAGGAACGGCATGTTTTCCGCCGACGGCGAGGGCGGTGAAATCAGGTGCGACGGAACCGGGGGTGGGATGGCTGTTCATGAGAATCGTGTCACGGGTGGCAGGCGGTGCCTTCGTAGATGGTCACGACGCCGAGGGTGATCGGGGTGGCGTCAGTTTCGTTGAAACCGCAGGATTCCAACAGCTCGGTCATGGCCTTGCCCGAGGGAAACTGTTCGATCGAGCCGCCGAGGTATTCGTAGGCGTCCTTTTGACCCGTGAGCAGTCCGGCAAGATGGGGAAGGACGTGGTGGAGATACAGCCGATAGGGGACCCGCATGATGTTTTCCGGCAGGGAGAAATCGAGGATGAGCAGCTTGCCGCCGGGCTTGATGACGCGCCGCATTTCGCGAAGGGCGGCAGGGTAGTCCGCCATGTTGCGCAGCCCGAAAGCGACGGTTACAACATCAAACTCGCCATCGACGAACGGCAGCTTCAGCGCGTCGGCGACGACGGTGCGCAGAATGCCCCGGTTGGCGGCGTGGGCGAGCATTTCTGCGCAGAAATCGGACGCAATGACCTCGCATTGCGGAATCTGGTCCTGGATTTCGAGCGCGAGGTCACCGGTGCCACTGGCGACGTCGAGCAGACGGGAAGGAGCCCATTTTCGGATTCGAGCGGTGACGATTTTCCGCCAGACAATGTCCATGCCGCAGCTCAGGACGTGGTTGGTGAGCACATAGCGGTCGGCGATTCGCGCAAAGGCATCATGGACATAAACGGCATCTGGCATGCCGCATGGGTAAACCGGATGGGCTTTCCGACAAGCGCGAAGTGCTGAAACAGGAGTGCGGCAGGCTCTGATGCCGCCTAGTAGGGGATGGATGCCTGCTCCATGGGGCGGGGAGCTTTTCACGAAATAGGAAGAGCTCCGCTCCACATTCAGCAGAGCCTCCGGCGTGAGCAGAGCGTCACGCACTCCGGGGAATCAAGCTCCGATTGGATGCCAGGTGGTTTTGCACTCCAGATGCTCGCGAATTTCGTAGAGGCCCTGGGCTTTTTCGGAGAACCAGTCGGTGGCGTTTTCCGATGGGATGAGCTTGAGTCGTTTGACGCTGTCGGCGGCACCGGTCTGGAGGGTTTTGCGATCGGCGAGATTCGCAACGGCAGCGATCCCGCGCAGGTGGGCGTGGGTGGCGAAGGTGGGGACGAGTTCGCCGCGCTGGCCGGTGAGGAGATTGACGACTCCGCCGGGCAGGTCGCTGGTGGCGAGCATTTCACCTAGCAGGATGGATGGATAAGGCTGGGTAGTGGAGGCGAGGGCGACGACCGTGTTGCCGCTGGTGATGGCGGGCATGACGAGCGAGAGCAGTCCTAACAAAGGTGCCTCGTCGGGCGCGACGATCCCGATGATGCCCAACGGTTCGGTGACGGTGAAATTGAAATGTGACGAGGCCACCGGGTTCACGCTGCCGAGCAAGGCTTGGTATTTGTCGGTCCATCCGGCGTAATGGACGATGCGTTCCACGCTCGCGGCCAGTTCGCGGTCGGCGTCCTTTTTGGAAATGCCGGTGATGGAAATGGCGTCTGACATTTCCGCCGCGCGGGCCTCCAACATTTCCGCGAGACGATAAAGGATTTGCCCGCGATTGTAGGCGTTGCGGGCGGCCCAGCCAGGACCCGCCTTGGCGGCGGCTTCCACGGCGTTGCGCAGGTCCTTGCGGGTGCAGAGTGGGATGTTGGCGAAAAACGCGCCGGTCGAATCGTTCAACGGGGCGACGCGGCCGCTTTCGGACCGGATGAAAGCTCCGCCGACGTAGCATTTCGCGGTTTTGGTGATGGGAAGACGGGACATGTGATTGATTTGAAGTTAGACGAGTTGTGCGTAGTCCAGCAGGCCTTGTTTGCCACCTTCGCGCCCGAAGCCGGATTCCTTGTAGCCGCCGAAGGGGGAGGTGGGGTCGAATTTGTTGAACGTGTTCGCCCAGACGACGCCGGCCTTGAGCTCGGTGGACATTTTCAGGATGCGCGAGCCCTTGTCCGTCCATACGCCGGCGCTCAGGCCGTAATGGGTGTTGTTAGCCTTTTCGACGGCCTCTTCCGGCGTGCGGAAGGTGAGGATGGAAAGTACGGGGCCGAAGATTTCCTCGCGGGCGACGCGGTGGCTCTGTGAGACGTTAGAGAAGAGCGTAGGCGGGAAGTAGAAACCTTTTTTCGGCAAGGTGCAGGCGGGTTGATAGATTTCCGCTCCTTCGGAAACTCCGTGGGCGACGAGATCGGTGATGCGGTTGAGCTGGGCCTTTGAATTGATCGCGCCGATGTCGGTGTTCTTGTCGAGAGGATCGCCGGTGCGGATGGTTCTCAGGCGGATCTTGAGTTTTGCTAGAACGGTGTCGGCGATGGATTCCTGGACTAACAAGCGTGAGCCGGCGCAGCAGACGTGGCCCTGGTTGAAGAAGATGCCGTTGATGATGCCTTCGACAGCCTGGTCGATGGGGGCGTCGTCGAAAACGATGTTGGCCGCTTTGCCGCCGAGTTCGAGGGTGAGTCGCTTGCCGGTTCCTGCGAGCGCGCGCTGGATGGCCTTGCCGACGTTGGTGGAGCCGGTGAAGGCGATTTTCGCGGCAAGCGGATGGTTGACCACGGCGGACCCGGTTTCACCCGCGCCGGTGACGAAATTGACGACGCCTGGAGGAAGTCCGGCATCCTGTAAAATGGAGGCGAACTTGAGCGCCGTGATGGAGGTCGTTTCCGCGGGTTTGAGGACGACGGTGTTGCCGGTGGCGAGGGCGGGGGCGATTTTCCACGCCAGCATGAGCAGCGGGAAATTCCACGGGATGACTTGGCCGATCACGCCTAACGGAGCGAGCGTGCGGCCCGGGGTGACGTAGTCGAGCTTGTCCGCCCAACCGGCGTGATAGAAGAAGTGCGCGGCGGCCATCGGCACGTCGAAGTCGCGGGATTCCTTGATCGGCTTGCCGCCGTCGAGGGTTTCCGCAACCGCGAACTCGCGGGCGCGGTCCTGAAGCAGGCGGGCGATGCGGAAGAGGTATTTCGCGCGTTCGGTGCCGGAAAGTTTGCTCCACGATTTGAATGCGGTGGCAGCTGCCTGATAGGCGGCATCGACGTCGGCGGCTCCGGCGAGGGCGATTTCAGAAAGCTTCTCTTCGTTCCGCGGGCTGATGGAGTCGAAGTGTTTTTTGGTCTTCGGCGCGACGAATTTGCCGTTGATGAAAAGGCCGTAGCGCTCGTCGATGAAGGCTTTAGCGGTTTCCGGAGCGGGATCGTATTCCCAAAGATCGCCGAAAAGCAGTTCGCGAGCGGCAGGGCGGGTTGATTTCTTGGAGGGCATGGAAGTGTAGGTCGTATGGGTCTTATAGGACCTATTTCAATAGGCTGAGGAAGATTCGGAGAAGGTGTAGGGTGCCTGATAGTGGCCGGTCTTTTCCTTCACGAGCTGGCGGACGAGGTCGTTGAGCAGGGCGGAGGCACCGAAGCGGTAGCGGCTGTTGGTGAGCCAGCGGTCGCCGAGGGTTTCCTTCACGGCGACGAGAAAATGCAGCGCCTGCTTCGAGGTCCGGATGCCGCCGGCGGGTTTCATGGCGATCTCGATGCCGGTCTCGAAATAGAAATCGCGGATGGCCTCCAGCATCACTTGGTTATTTCCGAGCGTGGCGTTGAGATTGGTTTTGCCGGTGGAGGTTTTGATGAAATCGCCGGGTCGGAGGACCCGCATGGCGAGGAAGGAAGCGGCGCGGATGTTGTCGTAGGTTTCGAGTTCGCTGGTTTCGAGGATGACCTTGAGCGTGCTCTCACCGCACGCTACGAGCACGGCAGCGATTTCATCCTGAACGAGTTGCAACTCCCCGGCGAGAAATGCTCCGCGGTTGATGACCATGTCGATCTCGTCAGCACCATCAGCCACGGCGGCGCGAACTTCGGCAAGGCGGGTCTTAAGCGGGGCTTGGCCAGACGGGAAAGCGGTGGCGACGGAGGCGATTTTGACTGAAGTGCCTTTTACCCATTTTGCGGCGTGTTTCACCATCGCTGGATAGACGCAGACCGCAGCAGTGGGCGGAATGTCGATATCGTCGTGGGGATGCAGGGCTTTCTGGCAGAGCGAGGCAACCTTGCCAGGCGTGTCCTTACCTTCAAGAGTCGTTAAATCGACCATCGTCGTGGCCAGTTTCAAGCCGAAAACCTTAGCGTTTTTCTTGATGCTGCGGGTGCCGTATTTTGCGACACGCTCTTCGACGCCGATCTGGTCAACCGGGCCGACCTCGTCGATGAGCCGGCTCAAGGCTTTGGGATTCTGAATGGTCATTGGGTCGAGAATCAGGGGAAAGGTAACTACTGCCAAGGTCCAAGTTTTCCGGCAGGAAAAAAACTGCTTGGCGGATGGGTTTTGAAAGATCATGCATTTTGCAGACCAATCCCCATCAACATGTTCAAAGAGTTCAAGGAATTCGCACTTAAGGGCAACCTCATCGACATGGCTGTGGCCTTCGTGATGGGCGCTGCGTTCGTAAAATTGTCCACCGCCTTCATCGAGGATTTGATTATGCCGTGGGTCGGGAAAATTGCCGGTGGTATGGATTTCACCAACAGCTTCTTCCCCCTCTACTCGAAAGCAGTAAAAACGGTCATGGTGGACGGAAAACCAGTTCCGACCGAGGTTCCCATTGAATCGATCAAGACTTTGGCGGATGCGAAAACGTATGGATCGGTCATCGCCTACGGAAACTTCATCACCATCGCCATCAATTTCATTATCGTCGCCTTCGTGATGTTCCTCGTTGTCAAAGCAATCAACAAAGCAAAGGCGCTCGCGATCAAGCAAGAGGCTGCCACGCCAGCCGCCCCGGCGCCACCGACAGCCGAGGAGATCTTGCTGGCCGAGATCCGGGACCTTCTCAAACAAAAAGCCTGACAGCGGCGCGAGTGGGGAATCTGGTTGGGAACGACTCACTCAATGGGCGAGCTTTGATGCAAATCCTCTGATTTTCCCTCCTCAAACAGAGGCTCCGCAGGGGGGCTGGGAAATTCCGAATTAGCAGCTTTTGCCCTCGTCAGCTCCGCCATAAGTGCCTAGTATTGCTACAGAAAATAATTGAGAGCGAGTCCGACTTGGCACGCTCATTGCTCTACCAAAATCACCAATCCGCCGAACTATGAAAAAAATCGAAGCGATCATCAAACCGTTTAAGCTTGAAGAAGTAAAGGAGGCCCTCGCCGAGGTGGGTGTGCAGGGCATGACAGTCACCGAGGTCAAGGGCTTCGGTCGGCAAAAAGGGCACACGGAAATCTATCGGGGTTCGGAATACACCGTAGACTTTCTCCCTAAGGTAAAGATTGAGATCGTTGTCGACGACGCGCAAGCGGATGGCGTCGCCGCTGCGATTGTGAAGAGTGCGAACACCGGCAAGATTGGTGACGGCAAGGTTTTCATTTCGACAGTCGAAGAGGCGATCCGTATCCGCACCGGCGAGACGGGTTCGTCCGCCGTGGCGGTGAACTGAGCAGGTTCCAAAACAATTTCCATCAACCACCAATGGCTTCTCCAACAGGGGCCATTGGTTTTTTGTAGTTGTCAGCCGGGTGGCGAAACTTTCCCTTTGTTCATGCCTAATTGGAAAACAGCGGTTGGCCGGGTGCGCCTCGTAGGAATGTTTGAAGGCGTCTCATTTCTACTGTTGATGGGGGTTGCGATGCCGCTCAAGTACTTCGCAGGCATGCCGGAAGCGGTGAAAGTGACCGGCTGGATCCACGGGGTGTTGTTCATTCTCTACGGAGTGGTGGTTTTCGCGGCCTGGTCGGATGGGAAGCTGACACTCGCGAAATCGGCGCTGGCGTTCGTCGCTTCTTTGATACCGTTCGGGCCATTTCTGGTAGACCGGAAAATAGCGGAGAATGAAGTGCCGAATGGAGACAGTTGAACAGATCGTTTCCCACCAGCCGGCTCCGGTATCCGGTCTATGCGCTGGCGTGGCGTTTTAAATTGGACCGCCACACACCGCCGGAAGCAATCCACTGCTACTCGGGGATGTTTGTTAGCGCGTGTTGCTTTTATAACTGCTAGGCGGTTTCGACTGGCGTGCGCAGATGCTCGATGGTTTCCCTCAGGTCATCCGAAGTAACCGAACTAACAACCATGGCATCTCCTAACCGGGTGAGCACGACAAACCGGATCGCGCCGGAGGAAAACTTTTTGTCGCGTGCGAGTTTTTCCATCACCCTATCGGTGGTGATGTCCGCTGATAGAACCAGCGGCAGGTGATAGCGTTCCAACAGCCGGATCACCTTCGCACTCTCGGACGACGTGAGTCCGGCGTGTTTTTCCGAAATGAACAGCGCCGCGCGGATGCCGAGGGAAATGGCCTCGCCGTGCAGGATCTCGCCATAAGGAAGAGACGCCTCAATGCCGTGGCCGATCGTATGCCCGAAGTTCAGCAGGGCGCGAATGCCAAGCGTCTCGTGTTCGTCCGCCTCTACGACGCGCGCCTTGATTGCGATGTTGCGGGCAATCAACTCCGCCGGTACGTCGCGGCCTGAGGGATCGAACGCGGCCAGTTCATCCAGCATCGCGGCATCGCGGATGGCGGCGTGTTTGATGGCTTCGGCGAATCCCTCACAGAACTCTCGAGACGGCAGGGTGCGCAGGCTTTCCGGATCGACAATCACCAGACGAGGTTGATGGAAGGCACCCAGCAGGTTTTTCCCCTCGCCGACGTTCACGCCGGTTTTGCCACCGACGGAGGAATCGACCTGGGCCACAATCGTGGTCGGGATCTGGACGAATGGAATCCCGCGATAGAACACAGACGCGACGAAACCCGCAAGATCACCCACGACGCCGCCACCGAGGGCGACGACGAAGGATTTCCGGTCGTGCCCGGCCCGGATCATCTCGCGGCAGATGGACTCGACATGACTTATCGATTTCGACGCCTCCCCAGCCGTCACGGTGTGCAGCGTGGGGCGGAAACCGGCGGCATTGAGCGAATCCAGCAGGGCGGCGGAATGAAATGTTGCAACGGTTTTATCGCTGATGACCGCAGCGCGAAGCTCGCTCAGCCCAGCCGAGGAAATCAGCGTTCCCGCATTGATGAGGGATCCGGCTGCGACGATAACATCGTAAGATCTTTCAGCTAAATCGACTCGGACGGCGGGCATGCACGGGAGCATGAAACAACCGGCGCGCATGTCCAGTTGATCTCCGGCGCACAAGGTGATTTCCTCTTTGCATGGAAATTCGCAACCGCGATGAACAATCGCCTTTCACCACCAAGGATGGCTCTACCATCCGGAGTCTGTTGGATCTATCAAACGCGCCGGTGGTCAGTCAAAGTCTCGCGGAGGCAACTCTTCCGGCTGGTAGGGAAACCGAGCGGCACTATCACAAGGTGAGTGAGGAACTCTACTATCTGATGGATGGACGTGGCGTCATGGAAATTGACGGAACAGAACGGGAAGTCGGTCCGGGAGATGCCATTCTCATCCCTCCCGGCGCCTGGCACCAGATCCGAGCATTGGTACCCTTGAGGTTTCTCTGCTGCTGTGCGCCGCCTTATTCTCACGACGACACGTATTTTGCCTGAGGACGGCGAATTAGACGTCACCGTAGAATTCACCAGCCTCGCGGATGACCGGAGCCACCTGAGGTTTTTCCCGCGCCTTTGCCTGGAGGAATTCACAGAGCTTTGCGGCACCGATCGCGAGAAGGGCAGGTGGCGTCAGGGCTGCCAAGAGGCGAACTTGAGTGACCAAAAGTGAACGGACTGGCAGACGATGCAGGCAATATCCCGCTGCGACAGCTGTGAGCACGGCAGTTCCAGGGGATTTTCGGACCTTTTCACGACATCTTGCGGACGTGTCGTGGATTTTAAGGCGTGCGTCGGCAAGCAACGAGTTGATCCCCTGTTCAACGGAGGGAACCTGAGACGATTCTGTTGGAAGTGGATTCATGGTTACCAGAATTTGAGATTGGCGACGAGGCGCGTTAAATTTTCGGAAACGTTGGACAACAGTTCATTGGCGTTTTCCAAGGGTTCCTCCACATAACGTTCCTGCATGGTTGGAGTATGCCTGCCTGACATGATCAGGCAGCCGATTGCGATTCCGAAGACTGCCGCTCCCATCACGCTGGCAAGGGGATTTTTCCGGATGCAATCATTGGTGATTTCGAGGACATCGATGGGTTCGGATGCTTCGTCAGTGATGGTTTCGGTGTTCATGATTGGTTGATTTGAAAAAGACTTCAGGTCTCCTTGAAAAAGGACGACTGCCATTCCTCGCCGTTTTTTGCCTGGTAATCCGAGGGATGCATGGCTCCGCTTTTGCGGATAAACCGCTCGACGACGCCGTCCGTGATCCAGCACTTTTTTCCAGCCTGATTGATAAAACACGATTCCCCCGGGCAATCCGACGAGCCTAACCGCATGGACTGAATGTGTTCTGCGATGGTGAGATCTTCATGGGCTTCAGGACCTTTGCTTGGGAAAGCAGAGGCAATCTCGGCGGTATGGGAAGCTGGATTGGGAAATGACATGGTGAAAAAAGGGGTGATGGCAGCGGTCTTCATGCAGGAGACATTCCCTTTTCAAAATCCCTCCTGATGCCTGTAAACACAAGAGTTGTCGCTGGTCGGACGCAAACGGAATTCGCATTACGCACCTTGAGGCTAACGTCCATCGTGCAAAAAAATCCAGTACCGGTCTTCACTGCCAACGGGCATTTTAACCCAAAATCGCCGCGGACTCGGACTTGCGGAGGCCAACGAGGCTCAGTAAAGTCAGCGCTTCATCAGTGGTGGATCAGTTCGAACAAATCGGTGAGCGACTGAAGCAGGCACGCGAAAAAGCGGGGCTTGAGGTGGATGATGTCGTTTTCAAGACACGTCTTCCGCGCGCGGCGATTCAGGCACTGGAAGGAGAGGATTTTTCGCATTTTATCAGCCCGGTTTATGCAAAAAGTTTCCTCGCCCAGTACAGTGATTTCCTGAATGTCGATGCGACTCCTTGGCTCGATGCGCTCAAGCCTTCCGCGTTCATCGAGGGCGATCCGCTTCTGCCACTGTTGGAACCCTCCGGCATGGCCGCGCCTGATTCGCCATCCGAAACTGGCACTCGCGGGGGATGGACCTCGACAATCTGGCTTCTGGCGGTGTCCTGCAGCATCGTATTTGGTGTAGTGAAGGCGTTCGAGTTTTTCGAATCCCGTTTCGGCGATGACCTCACCCAACAGCCCCGTCGGGAAGCGCCGCGAATTCCGCCCGTCGTGAAAAAACCGACCGAGCCCGTTATTTCCCCTGCCAGCCAGCAGGAACCTGCAATGCCGAAAAAAGAACCTGAGGCATTCAACCCGGCTCCTCGCGCCATCATCGTCCGCTGAAGGAAAGATCTGCGTCTGCCCGGCAGTAATGAGCTTCCATTATGCAAAAATTCATCATGCTTGCCGGTCTAACCACATCCGTCTTTCTCGCACAGGCCCGATCGGAATCAGGCAATGGCTGGATTTCATACGCCGGTGGTGACGGACCGGGGAAAGCGAAGCACATTGTCCTCTTGGCGGGTGATGAGGAATACCGTTCCGAAGAAGCGATGCCCTTATTGGCTAAAATCCTCAGCCAGCGGCACGGATTCAACTGCACCGTGCTTTTTTCCGCTGATCCCGATGGCACGATCAACCCGAACCGCGCGGAAAGTCTCGCCAAGCCCGATGCGCTCGATTCGGCGGATGCGATCGTGATGCTGGTCCGCTTCCGCAAATGGCCGGATGAGACGATGAAGCACTTCGACCAAGCCATTCTGCGCGGCATCCCAGTTGTCGCGTTGAGGACCAGCACTCACGCATTTCAACTGCCCGATACCAGCGCCTACAAATCCTACAACAAATTCGGGAAGGACGTGCTCGGTGAGGGATGGGTGACTCATTGGGGCCGCCACAAGTTCGAAGCCACCCGTGGACTCGTCGAAGCGGATGAAAAAAACAACCCGCTGCTGCGCGGAGTGACCGATATCTTCGGAGACAGCGACGTTTATGAAGCACATCCACCCGCCGATGCAAAGATCCTGATGCGCGGTCAGGTGCTCAAGGGAATGAGCCCGACAGATCCGCCCGCGGCTTATGAAAAGAAGCGCGCCACCGACAAGCAGGCCCAAGATGTGAACACGCCGATGATGCCGATCGCCTGGACACGAGTGGTGAAAAACAGCGCCGGGAAATCCAACAGTATTTTTTGCACCACCATGGGCGCTGCCACCGATCTGAGCAGCGAAGGTCTCCGCCGTCTCGTGGTGAACGGCGTTTTCAGCACGCTCGGTCTCGAAATCCCCGCAAAGGCGGACGTGACACCGGTCGGCGACTATCAGCCAAGCTCCTATCAGACGAACGGATTCAAAAAAGGCGTGAAAGCATCCGATCACGAACTGCAGGCGAAGTGATGGCCGCTTCGCAGTGAAAAATCAGCGTGACCCGATCACGTCGGGCGGTCAGGTTTCGGGCGGACTAAATTCATAACCATGGGAAATTTCGCCGCTTTCGAATCCAAAATGACCGCCGCCGGAATGGGCGATGCCGCCATCCGCGCCTTCCGCCGCAATTACGAGGCTCTTCTCCGCAACGAGACCGGGATGATTCCGGAAGACACCATTGCTCCGGCGACCGGCCTCATTTCGTTCGAAAGCATCGCCAACAGCACTCCGGCCGATGCTGCGCTGTTAGGGCAAGCGGTGGTCATCAAGCTCAACGGCGGACTCGGCACCGGCATGGGCCTGCAGGGTCCGAAAAGCCTTCTCTCCGTCCGCGAGGGAGTCAATTTCCTCGATCTCATGGTCCGCCAGATCCTGGACCTGCGGGAAACCAGCGGCGCTCCCGTGCGCCTGCTATTGATGAACAGCTTCAGCACCAGCGAGGACACGCTCGCGCATTTGGAAAAATACCGCGCAGCCGGTCTGGCCGACGCTTCCGAGGTGGAGCTGATGCAGAACCAGATTCCGAAAATCGATGACGTCAGGCTCGATCCGGTCGCCTGGCCCGCCGATCCCGACCTCGAATGGTGTCCGCCCGGTCACGGCGATCTCTACCCGGCGCTCGTTGGCAGCGGTTGGCTGGACCGGTTGTTAGCCGAAGGCGTGAAATACGCGTTCGTTTCCAATTCCGACAATCTCGGGGCCATCCTGGATCCCACGATCCTCCGATACTTTGCGGATTCCGGCGCGCCGTTTCTCATGGAAGTCACCCGCCGCACCGCCGCCGACCGCAAGGGCGGGCATCTCGCCGTTCGAAAATCCGACGGCCGCCTGCTCCTCCGCGAGGTGGCTCAGTGTCCGGACGCAGATGTCGATGCGTTCCAGGACATCGACCGCCACCAGTATTTCAACACCAACAGCCTCTGGCTCCGCCTCGACCTGCTCAAGGAACAGCTTGCCGCCGATTCTGGGGTGCTGCCGCTGCCGATGATCCGCAACAATAAGACGGTCGATCCGCGCGACAAGAAATCGCCCGCAGTCATCCAGCTGGAAATCGCCATGGGCGCCGCCATTGAATGCTTCGAGGGCTCCACCGCCATCAATGTTCCGCGCAGTCGGTTTGCTCCGGTGAAAACGACTGGCGACCTGCTCGCGCTCCGATCGGATGCCTACGACGTTCTTTCTGACGGCCAGGTTCGCCTCGCCGCCTCGCGAAATGGAGTGCCACCAGTCATCGTGCTTTCGGACGATTACAAGCTGGTCGACCAGATCGAAGCGCTAGGCGTGCCGGGTTTGATCAATTGCCACTCATTGAAAATCAGCGGCCCAATTCAGTTTGCTCCCGGAGTCATCATCGAAGGAGAGGTGGAAATCACGAACACCACGCCGGAACGCCAAACAGTCGAGCCGGGCTTTTATAAGAATCAGGTCATCGGATTCTGAGATTCCGGGCCATAAATTTCCCGGTGTAATCCCGCGAAGAGATGGGTCAGCACTCCAAATTAGGATTTTCGCGCCACTTTCCGACCTCTCAGTAAATACCAAACCGCCGCCACGCACAGAACACAGGCGGCGAAAAGTCCGGCGATGGACAAGGGTCTGTTTATAGGTGCATGGGAAACGGCGCTTTCTGGTGCTGATGACGTTTTCTTCTGCCCTGCCGCACGCTCTTCATCTCGCTTCCGGTCGCGCTCGATGCGGGTAAGCTTTTCTTTCGGAGCCGGACCATCAAGGTCGTATTCCGTCAGATCTCCTTCGAAACGAAAGGTGCGGTTGCCTGCTTTGATCTGCTCATACCACTGTTGCCACACTTGGGTTTCTCCGAGTTCTAGGTCAAGTGTTCTGAATTTGATCGGATCATTCTGGATCAATGTCCTCAGCGCCATAATCGCAAGACCGCTGTTGCTGCCAGGTCCAAGCGTATCGGGCGTACCGTCTCCAGGACGCAAGGCGTTGGGATTTTCCTCATCTCCCAGAAATTCCCCGAGTGCACGTACGGTTTCGATACTCGGCAGATGCTCCAAGGTATCAAACGCCTCCGAGCGCACTCTGTTGTAGTTGGACCAGGAAATTTTCCCATCTCTACCTTGGAGTTCCTCAGGGCTTATGGCGGCGGCTTTCGCTTGTTTGATTTCGTTCACGAAATATTCCGCGTGACCGGGGAGGGCGAGGAGAGCGGTTTGTGCGGCCTTGAATACAGGCCTATCACCCATTTCGAGATTGTTTGGCATGCCCATCTGCATCACCCAAAATCCGAGATTTGGGATGGCGACGGCTGGATGGTTTTTGCTCTGATTTCTCACGGCATCCAGCATTTTTGATTCCCAAACGGCATATTCCACTGGATCTTTTGGTAAATTCGCAAAGACGTTTTGAAATAGCAAATAAGCTAACAATATAAATGCACGTGGTATCATGGCGTTGGAGGATCGACATTCTTTTTGAACCACTTCTCCGTTTTTTCCCATTCGCCCTTTACCAGCAGGTGGGAAGAACCACCCGAGTTCGGGCCGCTGCACATCAAGCGGCGGGGGTGCTTGGTTCCGGGCAGCGGTGAGTGGCCCGGCGATTCATCCACTCCCGTGATTCCATAAGCGGAAATCATCTCCGCTTTTTCATGTGAACCCCGAGTGCTGCGATAAGCAAGAGACAGGAGGCGACCAGCGCGGCAATGAGTTCCGGTTTTGGGCGGTCTCCAACGCTTGAGTAGGTTTCCGTTACTGGCAAAATACCGGACTTCCGGGTACCTGCAAGCCGCTCGGCGTCTCGCTTCCGGTCGCGTTCGACGTGTAGGATCTTTTCCGTTGAAGCCGCCCCGTAGAGGTCGTATTCCGTCGGATCTCCCTCGAAGCGGAAAGTGCGGTTTCCGGATTTGATCTGCTCATACCAGAGCTGCCACGCGGCATGTGCACTCTCGTAGTTTTTTTGTAATCCGGTCGTTAAACGGTTTTTCCGCGAGTGGAAAACGAGAAAGTGCGACTGTCGCGCTTTCGGATAGAATCGGCACTCGTTCAGATATGGCTTTCGTGTCGTTTCCGGGAAGCGCCCAGTCGTTTGACATTAGTTCACCCAAGGCACGGACGCCTTCTGGGCTATGGAGATGTGGGAATATTTGGAAGGCATTCCTGGTCACTTGGTGATAGTCATACCATGTTGTGCCACCGCCGGAATTTTTCAGCCGCTCCTGAGCTTCGAGAATCCTGTCCCGGTAATATTCCGCATGCCCGGGGATGGAAATAAGGTCAGCTTGTGCGGCATGAAACACCGGACGATTACCATGTTCGAGATTTGAAGGGATCGACATTTGCATGACCCAGCTCCCGAGCTTTGGAATAGCTTCTGTAGGCGGGCGATTTTTCTGGTTATCAATCGCCGATAGCATCTGTGCCTCCCATTTAGAATACTCACCGGGTGATTCTGGAAGATTTGCAAAGGATCTTGTGGCAAGAATCGCCAACATGAGAGTTATGCTATTTCTAAAAGAATTCATGGTTGTGGGTTATCAATTTGGACTTTCATCCAGTTCTCCGAAACGTCCCATTCGCCCTTTACCAGCAGGTGGGAAGAACCATCCGAGTTTGGGCCACTGCACATCAAGCGGCGATAGTGTCTTGTCGCCGGCAAAGGCGCCGGTCCGGGTGATTCATCGACGTCCGTGATCCCACAAGCGGAAATCATCTCCGCTTTTTCATGTAAATCCCGAGTGCTGCGATAAGCAAGAGACCCGAGGCGACCAGCGCGGCAACGATTCCTGGCCTACTTAGTACCCCGCCGCTTGAGGAAGTTGCCTTCTTAGGAAGTTCATGAAGATCATGGGACTTACGGGTTCCTGTAGTCCGTTCGGCATCTCGCTTCCGGTCACGCTCGATGTGCTGGACCTTTACTTTGGATGCAGGGCCATCGAGGTCATACTCGGTCGTGTCTCCTTCAAAGCGGAAGGTGCGGTTGCCGGATTTGATCTGCTCATACCAAAGTCGCCACGCCTCGCGGGCCTCCCCAAGGGTCTTCATCGTGAGGCGGTCAGTGAAGGGCTTGTCTTTGATCGGAAACTTCGTTAGAATGCCCGTTGCCTGTTCCGAAAGCACTGGAATCCTTTCGGCCGGTCCGGCGGTTTTATTTCCCGGCGACTCCCAATTGTTTGACAACATCTCCCCGATGACGCGAACGCCTTCCGGACTGTGCAGGTGAGCCAAGGTTTGAAAACCATACATTTGTTCCTCCAGATATTGGGACGCGGGGGATTCTCCTTCGTGTCGTTGCAAGCGTTCCTGAGCACTGAGAATTTTATCCCGGTAGTATTCCGCATGGCCCGGGATACCTTTAAGTAGATCAAAAGCTTCTTTGTAGAGCCTTTTTGCTTCTTCCGAAGCATTGGGAAGATCACTGCCTATTCCGCGAACAATCCGTGACAGGTCAAGAATCGTCTGTTCGTCTGAAACGGCTCTTGCTCGCACGATCATTTCTCGCCTCTCAGCTAGCCAAGCGCTTCTCTCGGGGGACTGCCCCCGTATCTGCTCAACAAAAATCAGGCTGGCAATCAGCCATGTGGTCTGGATGGCGATCCTCATTGCGGTTCTTTATCGTCGATTTCTGCCTTCAACCATGTCTCCGCCTTGTCCCACTCACCCTTCACAAGCAGATGAGAGGAGCCATCAGTGTTCGGGCCGCTGCACATCAATCGGCTCACGTGCTTAGTCCCCGGCAGCGGCGCAGGGCCCGTGATCGGATCAGGCGTTTTATCATCCGGGTGGCCCTCGCCCACAAGCACATGTCCGATTTCATGGGCTATCGTGTGGAGGAGGAACTGCTTGCTCTTGTTCTTCGCGAACCAAGAGCCATGCACCCAGCAGGTCGCCTTGGCCCTGTCCGTGAGTCCATAGGCACCCAGTCCATCTCCCAATGCCGCACCGGGGTTCGCTACAATAAAAAAACGGATGTCGTAGGGTGCTGGATTCTCGGGTATCTTTGCGATAATGGCCTCTTCCTCTCCAGGAATGTTTGACGTGATATTGATATCAAGTTTCGCGTCAGTGTCATCATCCCATCTTGCCTTCAGCGGTTCATCCACCAGATTCACATTGAAGACTGTATTGATCTGCGGTCGGAAAGTGTCCTTGAGGTAGTCGGTAATTTCCTCCTGCGTGGGCATCATGATTTGATCGATGGGTTCCTCGGCATTGCTTCCGTAAAGCTTCGTTACCTTGTAGACTGTCACGTTCACGGTACGGCCTTTCATGATCTTGAGACCAATCGGCTTGCTAACAGAAAGTATCTCATTGTCGCCACTTCCCATCGAGAGGGTTAAAAGCCTCTCTCCGCCACTTAGCGCCCCTTCTTCTCCTCGGAGGGTAACGGAATTCACCGCACTATTGATACTAATGCTTTCCTGCGAACCAAACAGGATGTTTGGGGCTGTGAGCTTTAATGGTGTGTCATTGTTTAGAGGGGATTTGAATTTGACGATCTTGTTGAAACCACCCTGTGGGGCCATTATCCACACCCGATCCTGAATGCCTACTCCGGGGGCATCGCTGCCGATAGAAAAGTCATCGACGCCTGCTGCCTCGATAACTGACAACCCATCGCTTCTTGTGTAGTAACCTTCTGCTCGTATTGGGAGCATGACGGCATGTTCGTGGATCGCAGGCGAAGTTTCCCTTTGTCCCAGTATCCATCCTCCGGGTGTGATGTCCAGAAATGTGACGGAGCTGCTATGCCAAGGAGGGGTCGGTTCAAAACCGTCACTTGGGATGGGTAACATCCGTTCAATATCGTGCCATTTCCCATTTGCCATGAGAGGTGAGGCGTTACCATCACCACCACGGCCGATTGCTATTCCGTCCGCTGAAATGTCCACCGCGGGCTTGTAATGTGGGGCATTTTGCCAAGTCCCTTCGGTATAGAGTTTGGGGGCTTCTTCCGAATGCGATGGAGGCAGAGCGAGGATGCCGTTGGGTGTGCTGAAAGCGTTATATGGCACAAAGGGCAGGTCTGGCAATGCGGCAGGGGTCAGGACTTTGCCTTTCAGAGGGCCTGTTTCATTGCCGTTTTCGTCCAGATCTGTGGTGTATCCCCAAGAGAGTTCGGGATCGGCATGAAATGAAATGTGCTTGGATCCTTCTACTTCGGTGGGCAGGCCGTTGCCGGTGGGCAGGGTCCAGGTGCTGAACCGCAGCGTATTTTCATACCAGTTGGTGCCTCCGGTGGATTGTTGCGCGACGGTGTTGCCTCGTTGGGTTTGCGACCACTCCTTCGTCATGGAGGTGAAGCGTCCTTCGTTGGAGAGCACGGAACGGGGGGTGAATGCGATGTCGTAGGTGTTTCCGATGGAACCCCCGGCATAGCCTGCTTTGATGTCGCTGCCGGATTTTATCGGTATGGGTGACGCAACCGGCGTGTTCCAGTAATACAGCATGTTCGCGTGGTGTTCGGGATCGGCGCTGATGTGATAGGTGCCGGTGCCGAGGATCACGTTGTTGTCATTGATGCCATAGGCCCGGGCAAGTTGTTGGCTGCCTTGGATGCCACCCGGCGGGGCGATGAGCGGAGTGAATACGCCAGCGGACCAGGTGCCGTTCTGATAGAGGACGCGGCCTTTGTCGTTGATCTGGAGCGGGAGTTTGTGGGCGAATTCGGGAAACAGACTCCCGCTAATGGTGATGGGAAAGAGGGCGTAGCGGGGCAGGGGGCCGATGGGGTAGAAAGAAGTGTTGTTGCCGACATCGGGGTCATTGCCATCAGCGGTGCCGTCGAGGTCGGCATCGAGTTGGAAACCGTCTGGGGTGCCGTCGTCGTTAGAGTCGGCGGAGAATGGATCGGGCTGCACGCCGGAGATGAGGATGCCGGTCCCGCGCGAGCCTATTTCGAACTCCGCCCAATCCGGGCTCCTGTCCATATCCGTGTCGATCCCCGCATCCACCTTGATCCGCCAGAAGCGCAGCGAATCAGGGTCAGAGGGGGCGGGGTGTGGTGCGTTACGTGAACGGGCGGCGCTGGCGGCAACTTCCGCATTCATCGCAGGTAGATTGGCCTCAAGGGCGCCAAGCATCGCGGCATCTTCAGGGCCGAGGGGTGGATTTGTGGCCGGTGGCTCGACGGATTCCGAAGGGTGCCAAACCAGAAACTGATAGTCGCCGGATCCATTCACGTAGAGCGGCACGCTGGCCCAGTTTTCGTCGAGTGAGCCTGCGATTTTCACAATCACTGGTCCCCCATGATCGAGGGAAGGCCATGCAATCACCGTGCCGCCCCCTGTTCCGCTGGCGGGTTGCATGCGGATGCTGGCGGACTTTATGGGATTGGAAGTGGTTGGCGGCGGTGACGGAGGAGGTGAGCCCGGGTCCTCCGGCGGGGCGGGAGCAGTCTCCCTCATGGTCACGACGTATTCATGGCCCAGACCATAAACTTCATCGATATCGGACCAACTCACCAAATCGTTGGATACTTGGACTTGATAACCGATGCCTGGCAAAGTCTTGAACACGTAGCATTGGAGGACGGACGTATCCAGAGCGGGTATGTCTTCAAAGTAGGCTTTCGGGCGGAAATCGCGGGCGATGGTGACGGACGCGAGTGCGAAAAGTACGGTGAAAACAGGTTTCATAAGGAAGGTCTGATTTAGGAAAGTCCTTCCTGGTGGACGGGGAGTGATAAAGTCGCACATAGTCGACCGCAACGGCCTTTAGCCACCCCCGGAGAGACAACCTGGACATGCGCCGCCGCCTCCCCGGCCGTTTGGTCGGTTTGGCAGCAATGTGGGCGGTCATTGCCAACCGCTATGTGTGCGAGGTTTATCAGGCCCCGTCCGCCGAAGCGGACGTCTGGATAAAGAATTAAAAGGAGAACGGTGCCAAGGACCAATTCTGCCCGACCGCAACAGGGCCGCCGTGTTTTCAAAATCCCAATCCAGCCGGAGAAACTAGCGCTATTCATTCGCCAGCTGCTGCTAGAAAATTCTGCGGGGCATTTTCTGACGAACCAGCGCGGCCGACTCCATGAGAGGAATTCTTGTCGAAGACGGGACAGCCCGAGATGCAGTTCGCACGATCCAGCTTGTGCTTTAAACAAATTGCTCAGGAAAAACTGAAATTCCTCCATGACAGTCTTGCCAACGGAGGGTTCTAACCCTACGTCGTGCGGCGCAATGGCAAATATCGGTCCCTTCTCCTTCCCTGTCAGCGGTTTCGACGCAGTAGTTTTTGATTGTGACGGCACTCTGGTGGACTCGATGCCCGCCCATTTCGACGCTTGGTGTGAGGCACTCGCACTCTACGGAGCCGGCGGAGTTTTCAAGGAGGACGTCTTTTTCGCCATGGGCGGCCGGCCGACCCTCGACATCGTGGTGGAGCTGAATGATGAGTATGATTTGAAACTCGACCCTGCAGCGGTGGCCTTTGCCAAGCGCGAGGCGTTTCTCAAGCGCCTGAATACCGTCACGCTGATCGAAGAGGTCGCGAATTTTGCAGAATCCCTCCGCGGCAAGGTCCCGATGGCCATCGCTACCGGCGGATCACGCATGGTGATCGAAAAAACCCTGAAAATCGTCGGCATCTCCGATTGGTTCGACGAGGTCGTCACCGCGGATGACGTGGCGGACGGCAAGCCGGCTCCGGACATTTTCCTCCGTGCCGCCCATCTGCTCGGCGTGGATCCGACCAAGTGCCTTGCCCTGGAAGACGCGCCATCCGGCATCCTGGCCGCCCAACGCGCGGGCATGCAGGTGATCGCGATCCCGACCCCACTGGTGTCCTCCGGGGCGTGAGGGATCACCCACGCTGCCCATGATGATTTCTGATGGGAAGTTGAAACTCCCGTGCCATGGAGTGGCGGGGCAGTGGATGGGAAGCGGTTTTATCGCGTGAGAGGGGTGCCGAGAGGAAAAGTAGTCGTGGACTTCAGTCCGATGCCTTTCAGGGTTCAATCTCACGCATGGAGCGTTCACCCGGAGTGCGGCACGCCCTGCTGCCGCCAGCGGTGGATGGAAACTCCGCTCCATGGGGTGCGGAGCTCTTCTTCTTTCCATTGGCTGGAAGTCGCCGTTTCGGTCGCGCGGCACCTTGATGTCGAACTTGCCCTCGTCGCTGCGCCGCGTCTTTGCGCTGTGGCCGCTGCGGGCATTGGATTCGCCTTCAGGCGGTAAGCGTAGTCCGAAGCACCATCCAAAGATTCTAGCGGCCGCATGGCATAGCCGTCATAGCATTGCGGATTATGACCGCTACGAACCACGCCATCTTGAAGTCGGACCGCCGGGGCCGACTCCGCTATTCCATGGAACAG
>JANODE010000118.1:0-100307 GCA_031412525.1 Akkermansiaceae bacterium
GGAATTTTCCGGGATTCTAACACGTTGGTCTGTGTGGGACCGAGGATCGGCATCTCACGAGCGGCGGACCGTCTCTGGCGTTTTGGCGACCCGTCGTCGCCATCGTTGAGCCGGAAATTCCCAATGATTCCGGGCAATCCATCTGCCTGATAGGGCTGGACTTTTGGAGCAGGCGCGGGGTAACTAAGCCACCCGAAGCCGAAATCCCCCCGATAATCCCTGGTAATGAAAGAAATAGAGTCTGAGTATGTTTTCGCCGTAACCAACCCAGGCTCGGAATCCGCACTTAAAGCGGAAGTGGAAAGCATGCGGCTCGACTGGCGGTTGAGTTATCAGCGGAAGGGATTTGTTACTTTCAAGGCGTCACCGAAAGGCAGTGTTTTTTCGCTGGGTTCGCTGGATCAGCCACTGGCGTGTGCTCGGAGATTATGCCTTTCCCTCGGGAAATCAGAAACCCGCGAGGAGGCGGAGATCCTGATCAAAAAGCATCCGGCTTATCTGAACGGGCCGATCCATCAGGTGCATTTTTGCAACCGTCGGCTCGAGCGCGTGCCCGGTCCGCTGGGAGCGCGCCCTGAAAATGGGGATTGTGTTGGCACGGTGGTGGAACTGGGCCCGAAGGAATTCTGGGCAGGTCTGCACCTACATGCGCCCTTCCTCAGCCCGGATCCCGGTGGAGATTCGGGCATCGTCATGCCGGATGACTCACCGTCACGGGCGTGGCTGAAGCTAGAGGAAGCGGTGCGGTTTTTCGACTTGGATCTGGATCGTAAGGACATCGTGGTAGAGGTGGGATGCGCGCCCGGCGGGGTGGTTCTGGCGCTTTTAAGGCGGCGCATTCCGGTGATCGGTGTGGATCCCGCAAAAATGGCAGACGTGGTGATGGCGCACTCGGTGCTCGGGCGGACCTACACGCCACCGGGCAAGGAGTGGTTCTATCATTGCTGCAAACCTGCGGCACTTGCGGGAAAGAAGGATCTCGGCGCCGGGGTGACGTGGTTCATGTCGGACATGAACCAGTCGCCGACGGTGGTGATGAAGGAGTGCGCCCGTTTCTGCGGCATGGCGCCGACCATCCGCGGCGTGCTGGTCACGTTGAAACTAACAGAAATGTCGCAGGTGGCGGAAAAGAAGCAGTGGTTCAACGCGCTCAGGGAAATGGATTTCAGGACCGTGCGCCTGCAGCAGTTCAGCGTGCATCATCGGGAAGTCGCGCTGCTGGCCCTTAGGTGATTTCGCCCGGAATGGCGCTTTCGTTCGGCGGCCAGGCGGCTAGCATCGCCTTTCATGAAACCACTCGTCTGCCTCACTCTGCTGTTGTTTCCAATGCTGAAGGTTCTGGGGGACGAACATCCATGGGTGCCGCTTTTCAATGGCAAGAATCTCGACGGCTGGACGCCGAAGATTTCCGGGCATGTGCTGGGTGAAAATTTCGCCAATACCTTCCGGGTTTCGGACGGCATGATTAAGGTCTCATACGACGATTATCAGAAATTCAGCGGGCAGTATGGCCACCTTTATACCCACATCGCCTACTCACATTACATCCTGCGCCTCGAGTATCGTTTCACTGGCAAAATGATGCCGGATGCGCCGGATTATGTGAACCTTAACAGCGGTGTGATGATCCACTCGCAGTCACCGCAGAGCATGGGATTGGATCAGGGATTTCCCGCCAGCCTCGAGTGCCAGTTTCTAGCAGATGAAGGAAAAGGCAAGCGCCCGACCGGCAACGTCTGCACGCCGGGGACGAATCTGGAACTTGAGGGCAAGCTCGTCACACAGCACATCATCGAGTCTTCGGCACCTACGTTTGCCGCAGATGAATGGGTGCGGGTGGAGGTGGAGGTGCACGGAGGCGAGCAGGTCATCCACCGCATTAACGGAGTGGAAGTGCTGCGCTATCAAAAGCCGCAGCTTGATCCACGGAATGAACTCGCGCCGGCAACAGAGCTCCTGAAAGTGGGGGCGGCGAAGCTCCTTTCCTTCGGCCACATCGCACTCCAGGCGGAGGGACAACCGGTATGGTTCCGCAAAATCGAATTGAAGTCGCTTGAAACGCCCTGACGCACGATGAAAAAAAGGCCGGCAGCATGCATGCTGCCGGCCTCAAGTTAGATTTTGTTAGGTAATCTGGATCTGACGTGGTTTCGCCTCCTCGCGGATCGGGACCTGCAGGGTGAGCACGCCGTTTTCAAACGAAGCGCGGGTTTGGGTAACGTCGAGTTTGGCGCCGAATCGGACGTCGAGGCCATAGCGCCGGGTGCTGTTTGATTCGTGAAGGACTTTGCAGTTTTCCGGCAGTTGTTCGCTGCGGTCGGCCGATAGACCGAGGTTGGATTCGTGAAGGGTGAGTTTCACGTCCTCCTTGCGCACGCCGGGCAAGGCGACTTGCAGGCGGACGCCGTTTTCATCCTCGGTTTTGTGGACACGCGGGCGTTCAAACGCTTGTTCCGTTAGGGCATTCGCGGTTTCTGATGGAGTAGGGCAGTAGCAGGAATTCATGGGATTGGGTGGTGGTGGGGTTATTGGATATTGATGGTGACGGGCTCGGGAACGACGGGTGTTCTTTTCGCAAGGCGGACTTCCAGCACTCCGTTTTCGAGACGGGCGGCGATGCCGTTTGGGTCGACGGCTTCTCCCAGTTTCCACTTGCGTTCGACTTTCCCGCCGAACGGGCGGTCTGGCGGAGTTGCCGCTGTTAGGACGAGCGTGCTGTCGGCCACTGTGAGTGCGACCTCCTCCTTCGCGAATCCGGGCAAGTCGAGGCGGAGAATCCAGGAGTCATCCGATTCATGGAACGCCTCGCGAGGTCCGTGGGAATGGTCGGGATTTCGACTGCCGCGTTCGAAGAAACGATCGAGTTCGGTGATCCAGGAAATGTCAGGTTGGTATCGTTGGATGAAGTTCATGATGGTGAGTTGTTGGTTACGAACCGCCTTCCGCAGGATTCATGCAAGGTTCTTGAAAAGATAGACAATATGTTGACTGACAAGGATTTATGATACATATTCAAGAAGTCACTTGGGAGTTGGCAGGCTGCTCCCTGGATTGGGTTGTCGCACTTGTGACGGATTGACCCGGTCAATTTGGCGCGCGGGTTATGGAATTGTTTTGATGCCACGTTCGTGACCGTTAGTCTCTCGCCGATGGCATTGGAGAAACTCCGGATTGCGGTCGTCGGCTGCGGCACGGCGGGTCCGGCAGCGGCGATTTTGTTGCGCCGGCAGGGTCACCGGGTAGTGCTGTTCGAGAGGGCCGCCGGTTGCAAGGCGGTGGGAGCTGGATTCCTGCTCCAGCCGTCCGGCATGGCAGTGTTGGAAGAACTGGGCATTCTCCAGGAGGTGCTCGCTCATGCGGCAAAAGTGGATTGCCTTCATGTGCTGGATGCCGATGGCAGCACGCTTCTTGATTTAACGTATCGCGAGCTGGGGGAGGGGAGTTTCGGTGCCGGGCTGCATCGGCCGGTGCTTTTAAAACACCTGATCGACGCCATGCACGCCGCCGATGTGGAGACCCGCTCGGGCTGTGAGATCGAATCCGTTTCCAGGTCTCCCTCTGGCTGGACACTCACGGCGGCCGATGGAAACACTTGGCAGGATTTTGATCTCCTCATCGTCGCTGACGGGGCACGTTCCAAACTCCGGGACCTTGCAGGAACCGGTGGCATCAATCGCGGTTACCCGTGGGGCGCTCATTGGTTCATCGGGAAAAATGATGGCATCTTCCCTGAAAACGAACTCTATCAAGTCGTCGACGGCACCCGCAAGCTCGGAGGATTTCTCGCCACGGGCCGCGACCTTGACGGCTCCGATCCGTTGGTCAGCTTGTTCTGGAGCATCCGCATCGCCGACGACGCGGCGTGGCGGGCCCGGCCACTGGAAGAATGGAAAAACGAAATTTTCACCCTCTGCCCGAGGTCAGCGGGGTTGCTTGCCCAGATCACCTCGTGGGACCAAATCCTCACAGCGCGCTACGGCGACGTGCGGATGCGCCGATGGTATGGAGAGGGTGTCGTAATCCTTGGCGATGCCGCGCACGCGATGAGTCCGCAGCTCGGGCAGGGTGTCAATCTCGCCCTGGCCGATGCCTCCTGCCTTGCCGATTGCCTTGCCCACCACGCGCTGCCGGATGCCCTGAAACACTATCAACGTCGTCGCCGGCTGGCGCTGCGTTACTACGCACTTGCCACCCGCTGGCTCACGCCGTGGTTTCAGTCGGATTACGAATGGCTCGCACCCTTGCGGAGAATCTTCTTCCAGATTGCCCAGCCCATCCGTCCGTTCCGCTGGTTGATGGCACTTTCCATGGCCGGCCAAATCGGTTCCCAATCACGAAACCGCTGAGTGAATGGGCGGATTACCCTGCCGGAACTATTTTCAAATCCCCTGGATGTTTTCCCTTGTCAAATCCAGCCCCCCTCCTCATACATCCGCCCCCGTGCAAACGGGAATGGGTAGATGCCCGAGTGGCTAAAGGGGGCAGACTGTAAATCTGCTAGCGAAAGCTTACGTTGGTTCGAATCCATCTCTACCCACCATTCTTAAAATGAACAACTTAGGGAGCCGAATGGCTCCCTTTTTTGAGGGTGTGGGTGAAATTAACGAGTGCAAAACGGTTGCACTCGTCATCCTCACTGGACGAAGAACACCATGTCCGGCATGCCGTCACCCTACCGGTCCACAGAGCGGATGCCGCCGGTGGTTTCAAACAACGATTTTCTGAGTGAATGCCATGAGTTCGCGGGATTGCGGGTTGATATGCAAATTTGGAAGTTGCGGCTAGCGCATTCGCCTAGACCACTCTGGTAGAGTCAGGGCCGTTTCATGAGCCAAGTCCTCCTCCGCGTCATCGACTCCCACACAGGAGGAGAGCCCACCCGCGTCGTCATCGATGGCCGACTGGATCTCGGCGGTGGCAGCATGGCGGAGCAGGCAAAACGTTTTCAAAGGAATCACGACTGGCTGCGCAGCGCCGTCTGCAACGAGCCCCGCGGTCATGACGCAATGATCGGTGCGCTTCTTTGCGAAAGTGCTGAACCCGGCTGTGTTTGTGGCGTCATTTTCTTCAACAATGTCTCCACCCTCAACATGTGCATTCATGGCACCATCGGTCTAACTGCGACCTTGGCGCACATGGGGCGGATCGGTATCGGCACCCATCGGATAGATACGCCGGTGGGTGTCGTCGCTGCCACGCTGCGGGGTGATGGGTCGGTGGAAGTGGCGAATGTGCCAAGTTACCGCAAGGCCAGTCAGGTGCCCGTGGTGGTCCCCGGCTGGGGCACGGTGTCGGGTGATATTGCGTGGGGCGGAAATTGGTTTTTCCTCATCGAACAACAGGGTCCCGCCGTGCAATTCTGCAATCTCGAGGCGCTCACTCAATTCACCTGGCAGGTTCGCAAAGAACTCGGCGAACAGGGTATCACCGGTGATCATGGCATGGAGATCGATCATATTGAGTCCTTTGGCCCTCCCGGTGATCCAAGCGCTGCCGACAGCCGGAACTTTGTCCTGTGCCCTGGTAAAGCCTACGATCGCTCGCCCTGCGGCACTGGGACCAGTGCGAAGCTCGCCTGCTTGCATGCGGCAGGGAAGCTCGTCCCCGGACAAATCTGGCGTCAGGCCAGCATTCTCGACACCATTTTCGAGGGGCGTATCACGGAACTCCCTGAAGGCAGGGTCATTCCGCACATCTCCGGCCGCGCCTGGGTCAATGGCGAGTCCTCCTATTTTTTTGATCCTTCCGATCCATTCCGCAACGGCATCCCCACCATTTTCTAACAATAACACGCAAACACGATCATGTGCATCCAATGGAAGGGCGTCATGCCCGCCACACTCACGCAGTTCAATGCCGATTTCAGCATCGACCATGGCATCATGGCAGACCACGGCAAGTGGCTGATAGATAACGGCTGCACCGCCATCGTTTGCCACGGATCACTGGGCGAAGGAGCCACCCTTTCATTCGAGGAAAAAATCGCGCTGCAGAAGACTTACGTGGAAGCACTGCCAGCCACGCCGATCATTCCCGGTGTTGCTGCGCTTTCCACCAAGGAGGCCGTGGATATCGCCAAGACCGCCAAGGACAACGGTTGTCGTGGTTTGATGGTTTTGCCGCCTTATCTCTACGCCTCGGATTGGCGTGAAATGAAGACGCACATGAAAGCCGTCATCAACGCCACTGATCTGCCGTGCATCATCTATAACAATCCTGTCGCTTATAAAACCGATTTCACCCCCTGGCAAATCAAGGAGCTCGCCGACGAGTGCGCGAACGTAGAGGCGGTCAAGGAATCCTCAACCGATGTCCGTCGCATCGCTGCCATCCGCGAGCTTTGTGGGGATCGTCTGGCGCTGGGCGTGGGAGTCGATGATTGTGCGCTGGAAGGAGCCGCCATGGGCGCGACCTTCTGGATCACAGGAGTGGGCGACGCATTTCCGGCGTACAACGTGAAACTCTGGGACCTTGCCACCAGCGGAAAAATCGAAGAAGCGATGCCAATCTATCAATGGATGCTGCCGATGCTGCGCATGGACACGGTGGTGAAATTCGTACAACTCATCAAGCTCCAGCAGAACCTCGCCACAGGTGGAAAGCTCGGCAACAACCGCGTCCGCCCACCCCGTCTCGAACTCGTCGGAGAAGAGCTCGCCGTCGCAACCGCTGTGATTGAACTCGCTCTCGCCACCGCCCCCAAAATGGATCGTGCGTAACTTGAGCGTATTTGCCCCGGACCATTTCTTGGGCATTCCAATCAAGGTAATTCGTTTTTCGCGTCTCTACCCATGATTTCATTCTCATCCACCTCGGGAGCTGAAAGGCTCCTTTTTTTCTTGGTGGCAAGCATCGTGAATTTGCGTTGCGATCTGGGCTCGCACTGCGTATGGCCCACAACTACCACTCTATGCTGATGCCCGACGCCACTCCCATTCTCGAAGCCGACAAGCTCGTTAAAACCTTCGGCGACCATACCGCTCTCGACGGGCTTTCCTTCAAGGTCGGGAAAGGCGAGTCCCTTGGCCTGCTCGGTGTGAATGGCGCGGGGAAAACCACGGCAATGAATTTATTGCTCGGCCTGACCACGCCCACCTCCGGCAGTATCCGCGTCTTTGGCAAAGACTTCTGGAAGCACCGCATCGAGATCCTCCGGCATGTGAATTTCTCCTCCGCCTACACCGCGCTGCCGTCGAACCTCCTCGTCTGGCAGAATCTCGCCGTGTTCGCCCGCCTCTATGGCGTCGCCAAACCCAAACAACGTATTGAAGAACTGCTAGAACTGCTCGATATCACGCACCTCCGGAAATCTGTTACTGGCCGACTCTCAGCCGGTGAATCCACCCGCGTGAACCTCGCCAAGGCCCTGCTCAACGAACCGCGCCTATTGCTGCTTGACGAACCCACCGCCTCGCTCGACCCGGACATCGCCGACCGCGTGCGCAAGCTCCTCCGCAAGCTTCAGTCCGAGCGGGGACTCTCCATTCTCTACACCTCACACAACATGCGTGACATCGAGGAAGTCTGCGACCGGCTCATTTTCCTTCACGGCGGAAAAGTCCTCGCCGAGGGCACGCCCGACGTTGTCCACGAACGCTTCAACCGCTCGTCGCTGGAAGATCTTTTCATCGGAGTCGCCCGTGGTGAGATCGCGGAGATCGGAAAGAAGTTGATAGCGGATGGTTGATGGAAAAATAAAGATATGAGTTTTTAACCACGGATGAACCGGATTTACACGGATAAGCCCAATTTGATCGCGTTTCTGAAAATCTGTAACCTCACCCTCAACTGTCAACCTCTTCCATGCCTTTCTCCCTCAACACCATCAGCGCCCTCGTCCTGCGCTACCTCTTCCTTTACACGCGGAATCCCGTTCGCTTTGTGGAATTGATTTTCTGGCCGCTCGTCGATCTCCTGATGTGGGGATTTCTCACCATCTATCTGAAAAAACAGGGGGCCGGTGATTTTCCAACCGCCATCACCTTTCTGATGGGTGGCATGATTCTGTGGGACGTGCTGTTCCGCTCGCAGCAGGGCGTAGCCATCTCGTTTCTGGAAGACGTATGGACACGAAACCTGCTCAATGTTTTTGTCGCACCGGTCCGCACGGTCGAATACGTCGCCGCGACCTGTCTGGTGGGCGTGTTGCGGGTGGCGGTGACATTGGTCGTGCTCATCCTGGTGGCCGCGCTTGCCTATCAGTTCAAGCTCACGGACCTGGGCTTTGCGTTGCTGCCGTTTCTAGCAAACTTGATGATTTTCGGCTGGTTTCTCGGCATGATTTCCACCGCGCTGATCATGCGGTTTGGCCAGGCGGCGGAGAGCCTTGCGTGGGCGGTCCCGTTTTTCATCCAGCCGCTCGCCGCGGTTTTCTATCCGGTCTCGGTGCTGCCGTCCTGGCTTCAACCGATCGCCATGTCACTGCCGTGTACTCCCGTCTTTGAAGGCATGCGCACGGTGCTCGCAGGAAAACCGGTGCCGTGGGGAAGCATCGAGCACGCCATCGTTCTCAATCTCATCTGGGGCTCAGTGGCTGGCCTGTTTTTCGCCGCGAACCTCCGGCATGTGAGGAAAACCGGTCTTCTGGTGAAAGTCGCGACCCAGTAAAACGGGAACAGGTCAAATCGACATCGCCTGGAAGCCGCCGTCCACGATCATTTCCATGCCGGTGATGAACGATCCAGCCTTGGCGGAAGCAAGCAGCAGCGTGGCGCCGATGAGTTCATCCGCACTTCCGAAGCGTGACGCCGGAGTCTGGCGGAGAATATCGAGAACGCGTGATTCATCGAGCACCTTGCGGTTTTGTTCGGCGGGGAAAAATCCGGGAACCAAGGTGTTCACCCGGATGTCGCGGTCGGCCCATTCGCGGGCAAGGTTGCGGGTCAGGTTGTGAACTGCCGCCTTTGATGCGGAGTAAGTGAAGACGCGGGAAAGCGGGTTGAGCCCGGAAATCGAGCCGAGATTGATGATCGATCCGGGGCGAGCTTCATCCACGAAATACTGCCCGAAAACCTGACAGGCGCGGAAGACGGCGGACAAGTTGGTATCGATGATTTTCTGGTATTCTTCTTCCGGGATTTCGAGGAACGGGGTGGGGGAGTTCGTTCCCGCGCCGTTGATCAGAATGTCCACCTGGCCGGACCGCTCGAGCACGGTGTCCAGCAGATGATGGAGCGACTCGCGAGAAGTCACGTCGACCGGGACGAAATAGCCTTTTCCGCCGTAGGATTCGATTTCCGCGAGGCGCTTTTCCGCCTTTTCCGGGATGCGGCCGCCTAGCACGACTTCCGATCCGGCACGGGCCAGGCCCACGGCCATGGTCCCGCAAAGCTCACCAGTGCCACCGATGATGACAGCGGTTTTTCCTGATAGGTCGAAGAGATCCTTGAGATAAGCTGCGGTCTGCATGGCGGGAAGTTTCAGAATTATCGCGCGTGCTGCCAAGCACGGATTCGATCCGATTCCTCCGCACTTGCAAAAGGGGTTTGTCTGGACCCCGAATGGCAGGCAGAACGGGCGGGTGCTTGTGGCTGGAAACATTCCCTGGATCGCGACCGCCTCCCGCAGCAAACGCTGGCTGGTGGGCCTTTCCGGTGGCGCGGATTCCGTGGCGCTGCTGCATCTGATGGTGGATGCTGGTTTTTCAAACCTGATCGTTTGTCATCTCGATCACGGCCTGCGCGGGCGGGCGTCTTCAGGCGATGCGGCTTTCGTGAAACGTCTATCAGCAACGCTTGGACTGGTCTGCGAATTGGGAAAAGCCGATGTGAAGGCATCGATGCAGGATCGCGGTGAATCGATGGAAACCGCTGCCCGAAACGCAAGGCATGCGTTTTTCGCTGGTTGCGCACGGAAGTTTCGCTGCCCGCGGATCGTGCTCGCCCATCATGCGGACGACCAGGCGGAGACGGTTTTGTGGAATCTCCTGCGAGGCTCTCACGGGCTGAAAGGCATGCGGGCACGGCAGGATTTCAAGACGGCGTGCGGCACGCGTCTGGAATTCCATCGGCCTTTGTTAGGAGTTCGTCGTGATGAGCTGGTGGACTGGCTCGTCACCCGCAAAAAGAAGTGGCGGGAGGATTCCAGCAATGCGGAACCGGTTGCGATCAGAAACCGGCTGCGCAACGAGGCGCTTCCGCTGTTAGCGGAGATTTCCGGTCGCGATCCCGCGTCCGCCATCGGCAGGGCGCTTGCTGCCACGGAGGAAATAGAAGCATTGGAAAAATGGGCTCTCGAACAAGCGAACGTGCTCGATTCACAAGGCAGGCTTCATCTGGGAGCGATGGGGAAATTGCCTGTCATTCTCCAGCGTTCGGCCCTGCGTGACTATCTGGTGGAACATGGAATCACATCGCCGGACCGATCGCTGATCGAAAGTTCGCTCAATCTGTTGGACGTGAAAAACCCTGCTTCGATCAACCTTCCCGGAGGCAAGCGCTTAAGACGCCGCGAGGGACGGTTGTGGGTGGAGGATTGAATAGGGAGCCGCGATCTCCGAATCGCTGAGACAATGGAACGTCCATGATCAGCGGCTGGCCTCTCCGGCATTGGCGCTTTCATAGGCTCGGCGGACAGATTCCGCCGCTCCTTGTTGATTCGCAGCTTCGCTGCTCGACGAACCGGGTTTTTCGCCGTTGCCCCACCAGACCTGTTCGAAGTTGTTAGGTGGTTTTTCGGCTTGGCGGATCAGCCCGTTCGCAGTGATGGCAAGCCAGGGGTGCATTTTGCCGCCGATGGCTTCGATCGCCTGCACGGTCCAGATGTTGCAGACGCGCGGGATGAAATAATGATGGCGTGATTCCAACAGGACGCCACCGCCCCAGCTTGAGGTGCCGCAGACGACAGGTTTTCCGTCAGGTCCCATCCGGCTGCAGTCGTTGAGAAACGCGGCCATGTCCCGACCGCGTTCGCGCGGGACGAGTTTCCGCCAGATCCGCTGGTGCGGGCAGACTTCGGTGACGTTCCAGTTGGCCGGGATGAGTTCCATCACCGATGGACTCGCCGTGAACATGGCGGCCATGAATTTGCCCGGACTGTGAAGACCTTTTTCGACATAGGCGGTCCGATTTCCCCAGCTCAAGGTGACATATTTCGGCCGGCCAAAGCCATCAGGCGGGATGAATCCGGATTCCAGCAGCCAGTCGTATTGAAACACCAAACCTGTGTGGAATTCATCGGCGATCAGCCACATCAGCACGTCCGGGTCCTGTCCGGGCCTGGAGACGAAGGTTTTTGTCAGACGTTGATCGGGCGGCGGCACGTCCGGCAGGCGGATGCCGCAAGAGCTGATGAGTGCCGCTGCTAGAACGCATCCGGCGGATTTAGCAATGATCTCCGGGAGCAGCATCAGGCGGGCAAAAACGAGCAGATGTATTCGCAGATGCCGTCTTTCACGGTGATGGTGAAGCCGCTGTTACCAGCGACGTCGAAGGCGGAGCCGTTTTCGATGACAAGGACTTCCTTGGTTCCGTCCATGATGACTTCACAGGTGCCGGCGATGATTTCCATGCGCTCCGGAGCGGCGGTGCCGAAATGGAACTTGCCCGGATAGATCAGGCCGAGGGTTTTCTTGGTGGAATCCGGAAAAAAGACGGTGTGCGAGATGACCCGGCCGTCGAAGTAAACATTAGCTTTGGCTTCGACAGTGACGTTGGTGAATGAGGTGGCTGACATGTTTGTTAGATGGGAAAAAGTGGGTTATTCGATGGGGAGTTCGCCGGCTTTCCAGGCTTCGAAGCCACCCTGGAGGACGGCGGACGAGTGGCCAAGCACGGCAAGGCGGTTGGCGACGTTGAGGGCATCAGGGCAGGCAAGGTCAGTGCAATAAAGCAGCACCGGCTTGTTCGCGGCGACCGCTGCACGAATTTGTGCCTCACGCTGGGCGAGTTGATCCTGGAAGTGGCCTTTTGGCCAGTTGACAGCACCTGGGACGTGTCCCAAGCCATAAAAGAACCCGGGGCGAACGTCGAAAATGAGCGCTTTGTCCGCCTGCTGGAGTTGGAAAAAATCTCCTAGCGGAATCCGTGTGACCTTGCCTTGCCTAACTGTTGGCTCGGCCGGGACAGCAGAAGGAATTTCCCGCTGCTCGGTGACCATCGGCGCGGTGCGGGTCACGGTTTCCGCCTGCCGCGGGGCATCCGCACACGACGCGAAGCCGAGAGCGGATGCCGTGCAGAGGAGTTTGGCCCAAGGGCGGGTCATTTGACGATTTCGAGAAGCTCGACGTCAAAAACCAGCGTGCCGGCCGGTGCTCCCGGTGGTGGACTTTCACCGTAGGCAAGTTTTCCTGGGATCCAAAGGCGGCGCTTTTCGCCAACCACCATGAGTTGCACGCCCTCGGTCCAGCCGGGGATGACTTGGTTCAGCGGGAAGACGATCGCTTCGTCGCGCGTGACCGAGCTGTCGAAGAGTTTGCCATCGGTGGTCCAGCCGGAGTAGTGCACTTTCACTTGGTCGGTTGCCTTCGGGTGTGTGGTGCCGGTGCCCTTGGTGATCACCCGTGAGGCAATGCCGGATGCGGTTTTTTCCGCGCTCTCGGGAGCAGCTGCCACGTCCTCAGGGACGGCGGGTGGCTTCGGTGCGGTTTTGATTTTCAGCAGTTCCACATCGAAAACAAGCAGACCTCCCGGGCGTCCGCCGCCGGGGTTTTCACCGTAGGCGAGGTTTGCAGGAATCCAGAAACGGCGTTTTTCGCCCTCTACCATGAGCTGCACGCCTTCGGTCCAGCCTTTGATCACGCCGTTGAGCGGAAAACTGGTGGGCTGGCCGCGTTTTACCGAGCTGTCGAAAAGTTTGCCGTCCGTTGTCCAACCGGAATAGTGCACCGTGACGGTATCCGCGGCGGTAGGATGAGTTTCACCTTTGCCGGCTTGGAGGACCTTGGAGGCGAGGCCAGATGGCGTTTTAGCGGCATCTGCGGGGGCGGCGGCGACATCGGATGGAGTTTCAGGCATGGTGGCTTCGGTTTGGGCGCGGGCGGTAGCAGTGAAAGCAAGTGCCAGCCCGGCCGCGTGCGGGATCATGGATCGCAAGGATTTCGATATGAAATTCATCCGCGGAAACTCGATGGATCAGGCGGGTCTGTCAATCCCTCGAATATCCTGGCCGCTTCGGGCGGGCTTCCATGGCTGTCGGTTCGTGGCAATACGGGCATCGGAAGGATCCACGGAAAAGGATCGCCAGCGCTACCCGGAGGCGGTGGCTGCCCATGAATTTCCGGGCGTTCCGGTGCTTTGCGCAATGCTTGTTAGCCAGCACCGGCGTAAGGCACAACGGACAGCGGGTGCGCGCGGAAAGCATCCATTGCAGGAGAATCGACACCAGGGTCACGGTTCCCATTCCGATGCCGATGATGGTCAGATCGCGGTCACTGATGACAATGGAATAACACAGCACCGTCACGCTCGAAATGGCGAGGATACAACGAGAACAAAGCAACAGCGCGGCGAACCTGAAGCGATAAACGGAGGATTTTGAAGAAAGCCGATGCATCGGTGAATTCTGGGAACGTTCCGTTAGCTAGGTATTAGCGGCAAGAAGTTTAAAACAGAATATTTAATAGCCCTATCAAACTCTGCAAAAGGTGTGCCAAGTTTTATCCTGCAACCATGGCGATTGCATGCTTTTTGCACTGAGGACCAGCTAGAAAAGCGCTCCTTGAACGTCGTCGTTTGGCTTTGCGCTCGAAGGGCCAGCCAGCAGCGCGTCGATCCGGGTGAGTAGGTCGAGCGAGGGGACTTCACCCCCTTCCAACAGAATCCGCAGTCGGGCGCGCCATTCGTCCACCGTCCCGCCTTCGTCCGCAGCGAGCACCATCGCGGTCTGCGTTAGACGACCACTCACGGCAAACTGCTTGCCAGTCCGTTTCAGCCATGCCTCAAAATAAGGGCGGTCTTTTTTCCCTGTGAACACGCCGCAAGCGGTGTCTCAATCCTCCGCCATGGTCAAGCACACTCAGCGTTTCCGGGTGCCGCCTTTCCGGCCTTTCGGGTATTTTACAGGCTCACGCGAATGAACGACCGGTGTGGTTTTCAGCGCGATGATTTGATCGCGCAAATGTCCTGCCAGCTCGAATTCCAGCCGCGACGACGCCTCGCGCATTTCGGCTTCCAGTTTTTCGATCAACTTCGCCTTGTCGTAGATCTCGGGGTCCTCAGCGACTTTGGCACCGTCTGATTTTTCGGAATTTTCATAAGTGTGCAAACTCGTTTGAAGCCCCCGCTTCACGCTCAGCGGAGTGATGCCATGTTTTTCATTGTGAGATTGCTGCCGCTCGCGCCGGTACGCCGTCACGTCGATGAGCGCCTGAATGGAATCGGTGATCTTGTCGCAAAACAGCACGCACTCGCCGCCGATGTGCCGCGCTGCGCGGCCTGCCGTTTGAATCATTGAAGTTTCATTGCGCAGGAAACCCTCCTTATCCGCGTCCAGAATGCACACCAGCGAAACTTCCGGTAAATCCAGTCCCTCCCGTAGCAAGTTGATCCCTACCAGAATGTCGAAGCCTCCCGCCCGCAGTTGGCGTAGGATTTCCACCCGCTCTACCGTGTCGATATCCGAATGCAGGTAGCGCACTTTCAGCCCGGTGCCTTGCAGATACTCGCTTAGGTCTTCTGCCGTTTTTTTGGTAAGTGTCGTCACCAGCACCCGTTCGCCACGCTCCACCCGCTGGCGGCACAGTTCGATCGTCTCGTCGATCTGTCCCTTCAGCGGACGCAAGATCAGCACCGGATCTAGCAAACCGGTCGGCCGAATGATCTGCTCCACCACCAGCGGCCGCCCGCGCTTGGTGGGATCGAAATGCTCCACCGGTTCCTCGTTTCCGCTCGGCTTCACCCGCGCTTTTTTCAAATCAAACAGCACGATGTTTTTACCAAACGAATCTTTCTCCTTCACCGCGATGAAACCTTTGTTTTCCGGCCGCGAATTCACGATCTCGAAAGCTCCCGGCGTGGCCGAAACATAGACGCGCTGACCCGTCATCTCGATGAACTCCTCGAACCGCAACGGCCGGTTGTCCAACGCGCTCGGAAGCCGGAAACCGTGGTCCACCAGCACCGTCTTCCGGCTCTTGTCGCCCTCATACATGCCACCCACCTGAGGAATCGTCGCGTGGCTCTCATCGACTAACAGCAAGAAATCCCGCGGGAAAAAGTCCAACAGCGTGTAGGGCCGAGCCCCCGGCGCCCGACCTGTGATGTGCCGCGAGTAGTTCTCGATTCCCTGGCAGAAACCCATCTCCGCCATCATCTCCAGATCGTAATCCGTCCGCATCCGCAGCCGCTGCGCCTCGATGAGTTTCCCCTCCTTTTCAAACTTCGCCACCTGCTGCTTCGCCTCCTCGCGGATCGCCACCATCGCCCGCTTCATCTTGTCGCCCGATGTCACGAACTGCTTCGCCGGGAAAAACGTGTGGTTCTCCAGCCGGTCGATCGCATGGCCTGTTAGAGTGTGGATGCTGGTGATTCGCTCCACCTCGTCGTCGAAAAATTCCACCCGGATCGCTGTTTCATCCAGATACGCCGGATGCACTTCCACCACGTCTCCGCGGACCCGGAATTTTCCCCGTCCGAATGCGATGTCATTGCGCTCGAAAAGCATGCCCACCAGCGAGTTTAGAAACTCCTCCCGCGTCAGTTTCTGGCCCACCCATGTCGGCACCATCATGCCCTGATAGTCGTCCGGAGAGCCCAAGCCGTAGATGCAGGAAACGGAAGCCACTACGATCACATCCTGCCGCGTCAACAGCGAGCCCATCGTGCTCAACCGCAGGCGCTCGATCTCATCATTGATCGACGAATCCTTCTCGATGTAGGTGTCGCTCCGGGGGATGTAGGCCTCCGGCTGATAGTAATCGAAATAGGAAACGAAATACTCCACCGCGTTGTGCGGGAAAAAGCTCTTGAACTCCGAATAGAGCTGCGCCGCCAGCGTCTTGTTGTGGCTCATGATCAGCGTCGGCTTGCCGTGGTTCTTGATCAGGTTCGCCATTGTGAACGTCTTCCCGGACCCAGTGACCCCCAGCAGAGTCTGGTGATGGTTCCCCACCGCCAGCGACTTCGTCAGTTTCGCGATCGCCTGTGCTTGGTCGCCTTCAGGTTGGTAGGTGCTCTCAAGTCGGAATGGCATCGTCCCGCAGTCATAAACCAGATCCCCCGGACCGCGAAATTTTTTTCGCCCGACCCGGTGGCTCTAAACACTCAAGCCGTTTTCAACTTGGAAAAACTCCCCGGTTGTTTCCTCGGCCGATCTCTGCTAAGGAATTCTTCGTGACCGCTCTTACTGAAATCCGGGATCTCCCACTTCACGAAAAACTACGAATGATGGAGGCTCTCTGGGACGGCATCGCTCCGCACGAAGCCGAGTTGGAGGTCCCTCTCTGGCAAAAAAACCTGCTCGACGAACGAGAGCAGCTCATCCGTGAGGGCAAAGCTAGCTTCATCGACTGGGAGACTGCCAAGCGGCAGATCAAGGACTCGATCTCATGAAGATCGAACTGCTCGATCTTGCTCAACGAGACCTGATCGACGGCTATTACTTTTACGAATCTCAGGAAGCCGGCCTAGGCACCTATTTCCTAGACACTCTTTATTCGGACATCGATTCCCTGCGCATCTTTGGCGGCATCCACCGGGTTGCGTATCAACATCTCCACAGATCGCTCTCGAAACGTTTTCCCTTCGCCATTTTCTACACGGTGGAGTCGGAAATTGTCCGTGTAAGGGCCATCGTCGATTGCCGCCGAAATCCGTCGTGGATCCGTCAGCATCTGCATGGAGCATGAACAAAGGCGCCAAGTCACTGGCTACTCATGACGTTGATCATTCGCACCATCGGGTCCATCACGCTGGCGAAGGCTCTTTCCAGCAGGAAAAACTCGAATGCGATCCCGATTGAATACACAGCAACGTGACCATTGAACGTCTTCCAGATGGCAAACAAATTGATCGCCAGGGTGGCAATCACCAGTGCCAGAAACCAGTCGGGATGATTTAGAATCGACCTGCCCAGGTCCAATTCCCGATTGCCTTCCCCGATGCCCGCCAGCATGAGCTGAAACTTAGGAAGTAGGAGAGCAGCACGGATCGCATAATAGCCGCTTACCAGCGCCAGCACAGATGCCAGATATTCAATGTGCCGACCTGTCTGATTTATTTTCATTAGTATCCATTGATGGTGGGTGACATCGCGGGGATGTGGCCAGAGGAAACTATTTCCGCTCCAAAAGATTGTGATAGCTAGGGCGGAGGCACCGTTAGGTGACGCGAATCAATCGTCAAATAATGCCATGTGAAAGAGGCGGTGCAGTTCGCGTAGTCACCGCGTCCACCATTCGCTTTTCAGGAGGCCCCAGTCATGTGTTTTCCTGCGATGGAGGGAAAATCCGACTTTTTCCAAGTCTCCTTCAGGCGGGACGAGGGCGCGCGCCTTGAGGCCAGTGACGATGCGGAAAAAAGCGTAGAGCAAGCCGATGATCACCTGGCTCCGCAGCCCGGCGAGCGGGGTGGGGGCGATCTCGAAATCGGCTAACAGCCATTGCGCGTCCGGCGTGGCGCACTGGCCAAGTTTCGCAACGACGAGGGCGAGTTGGTCCTCGGGGAAACAATCGAGAAAGAAGTGGGTGACGATGAGATCAAACTCTCCCGGCCGCGCGTCCCACTCGAGTATATCCGCGTGGATGAATTTCACACGATCGGAGGCCACCTTGTTTTCGGCGATTTCCAACATCCTTGCGCTGATGTCCACCACAACGACCTCCGATTCAGGAAAACGCCGCACGCACTCCGGCAGAAAGCGCCCGTGGCCTTCGCCGGCTAACAGAATCCTCGCGGGCACCGGGATTTCATCGAGAAACGCCGTGCGGCAGCGCTGGAGCTTGCCACCGGCCGTCAAGATTTCCATCGCCCGGTAAAACGGCGCCAATCGGTCGAAACTCACGCCGCCCTGCATAGGCGCTGACGGCCGGCGCGGCAATACCGGTGATCGTGAGTGACAGATCCGCGCGCGACTGGTTGGCTGGCAGCCATGGCATTCATACTGCATCCACGTCTGGCGGCCGGCGGATTTGAAATCGGGAAAATCGGCGGCTGTGTGCTGCTGTTGAAAAACACCGCGCTGTTCCCCTGGTTTTTGTTAGTTCCGGAGGTGGATGAGGGATTGGAGGATCTGCATGAACTGGAGCCCGGAAATTATCTGGAAGTCATGCTGGCGGTGCGCAGGGTATCGGAATTTGTTTCCAGTCACTACGAGCCAGAAAAACTCAACGTCGCCTGCATCGGCAACCAAGTCCGGCAGATGCACATTCACATCGTCGGTCGATCAACAGACGACCCCGCATGGCCTGGGACCGTGTGGGCGTTCGATGGGAAAAAGAACCTCACGCTGGCGGAAGCGGAAGCGATCATGGCGGAGGCAAGAGCATTCCTGAAACTTGACGATTCATGATATCGTAACCTCGTGAAATGAAGATCCTCGCCCTGCTGCTTTTCGCTTCGCTACTGCCCCTGCATGCCCAGAGCGGCGGAAAAATCGTTGATGCCGCGCGCAAACAGATCGGGGTCACGACTGCCTACGTGCCGGATTATGTGAAGCTGGATTTCCCTAACGGCGATGTGCCGCGCGATGGCGGAGTCTGCACCGACGTGGTCATTCGCGCTTTGCGGGATGGACTCTCGCAGGATCTCCAGAAGCTGGTGAACGAGGACATGCGCGCGAATTTCTCCGTCTATCCGAAAATCTGGGGACTCGCAAAACCGGACAAGAACATCGATCACCGCCGTGTCCCTAACTTGCGGACCTTTTTTAAACGCAAGGGCCTTGAGAAACCGTTGCCGAAAGCCGGTGACATCACGACCTTCGAACCCGGCGACATCGTCACCTGCACCGTTGCAAAAACCCTGCCGCACGTGATGATAGTAAGCGACCGCAAGACGCCGGAGGGCCGCCCGCTCGTCATCCACAACATCGGTGGCGGCGCGCAGGAGGAGGATGCGCTGACGTCGTTCCCGCTGACTGGGCACTACCGGTGGAAATGAGACACGAAATTCGGCTAGCTCATTTTCTCGCTTGGCCGCCGCGGACTTGCCCGCTGTGATGGTGAGGCAATGGCCTATCTCGACGAAAACTTCCTGCTCCATTCTCCGACCGCACGCCGCCTTTTTCACGAGGTGGCCAAGGACCAGCCGATCATTGACTACCACTGCCACCTTTCGCCACGCGAGATCGCGACGAACCACCGCTGGGAAAACATCTCCGACATCTGGCTCGGCGGCGATCACTACAAATGGCGGCTGATGCGGGCGAACGGCATCGACGAGGACCTCATCACCGGCGACTCGACTCCACGCGAGAAATTCCAAGCCTGGGCCGAAACCGTTCCCTTCACGCTGCGTAACCCGATCCATCACTGGACTCACATCGAACTCCAGCGCTATTTCGGGATCGATCTGATGCTCAGCCCGCAAACAGCGGATGAAATTTGGGAACGGACGAATGCGACGCTCGCTGAAGCGGATTTTTCCGTGCACGGATTGTTAGCGAAATTCAACGTGCGGGTGGTCGGCACCACTGATGATCCAGCGGATCCACTCGACGATCACGCCGCCATTGCCGCGTCGGATCTCAAAACGCTCGTCGTCCCCACCTTCCGCCCGGACAAGGCGTTCAACGTCGATCGCCCGGATTTACTGCTGCCGTGGCTGACAAAACTCGAAGGTACGTCCGATACCACCATTGTCCATCTTTCCGATCTGCTAGGTGCGTTGCAGAAGCGCCACGACGATTTCCATGCGGCAGGCGCACGTCTTTCGGACCATGGACTCGACCGTCTTCCCGCGCTCACCTGCACGGACGAGGAAGCGGCGATGATTTTCAACAAAGCCCGCGCCGGCAAGGTGGCGACCGCTGAGGAGAAGGAGAAGTTTTCCTTCTATCTGATGGTGTTCTTCGGCCAGCTCGATGCGGCGAAAGGCTGGACCAAACAACTCCACCTCGGTGCCTTCAGGAATTGCAATACGCGCATGTCCCGCCAACTGGGACCGGACACCGGTTACGACACTATCGGGGACACCCAGCAGGGCGCGGCGTTGGTCCATTACCTCGATACGCTAGCCAGCGCCGGCTCGCTTCCGAAGATCGTTCTCTACAACCTCAATCCTCGGGACAATTACCTCTTTGCAGGACTCACCGGTGTGTTTCAGGACGGCACCGTTCCCGGAAAAATCCAGTTTGGCTCGGGCTGGTGGTACCTCGATCAGAAAAACGGCATGGAACTTCAGCTCGACGCGCTGTCTGCCACCGGCTTGCTCTCGCGTTTCGTGGGCATGCTGACCGACTCGCGTTCGTTCCTGTCATTTCCGCGGCATGAGTATTTCCGCCGAATCTTCTGCAACCTTCTCGGCAGTGAGACCGACCGCGGTGAACTGCCAGATGACTTCGAGGCACTCTCGGAACTCGTCCGTGCGGTCTGTTTCGGCAATGCGAGGCGGATGTTTGGTTTCGATGTTTGAAAGCTGAAGGGGTCACGGTCCGTTTTGAAACGCCATGATTTCAAAAATCCTTCCGCCGTTCTTGGTTCTAACTGCCGCTCTCCACGCGGCACCCGTTTTCATCGGCACAAACACCGGTGGCAGCGGGAAAAGCAAGGGCATCTACCTGGCGGACTTCGATGCCGCCACGGGCACGCTCACTGAGCCGAAGCTGGCCGCCGAGTATGCGAATCCCGGATTTCTCGCGCTGCATCCGACTCTGCCCATCCTCTACGCGGTGGGGCAGCCCACGCAGCCGTTTGCGACCGGTCACAGCTCGGTCGCTGCCTTCTCCATCGGCAGCGACCACGCGCTCGAACTGATAGGCGAGGCACCCACCAGTGGTCGCGGTGCGTGCCACCTGGCCGTGGATGCCAAAGGCAGCACCGTGGCGATTGCCAATTATGGCGACGGGGTCATTTCCACCACCAGACTCGATGAAAAGGGAATTCCCGGCGGCGCCGTGGCGATCATTGCCAACAAAGGCTCCGGGCCTAATGAAAGTCGCCAGAATGGGCCACACGCGCACGGCGTTTATTTCGACAAGGCAAACAAGCACCTCTTCGTGCCGGACCTCGGACTCGACCGGGTGTTTGTCTATCCGTTCGACCCGGCGACGTCCCGCCTGGGGGAAGCACTTCCGCCCCTGGTCACCGCCCCGGGTGCGGGACCGCGGCACATGGCGTTTTCACCGGATGAAAAATTCGCGTATGTGATCGACGAACTGAGTGCGACCATCACCGCAGCATCCTACAACGCGGAAAGCGCGGCATTCAAGGTGCTGGGAGCAACTCCGACGTTGCCCGCCGATTTCACCAACCCCAACAAGACCGCCGAAATTGAGGTTCACCCCAACGGGAAATTCCTCTACGCCTCGAACCGCGGCCACGACACCATCGCCGTCTATCAGCGGGACGAGGAAACCGGTGCGATCACCTTCCTCCAGCATGCTCCGTGCGGCGGAAAAACCCCACGCCATTTCAAGATCGATCCGAGTGGGAAATGGCTGCTGTGTGCGCACCAGGATTCGAACACGATCAGCGTTCTAGCTTTGGATCCGGCGACGGGACTGTTGGGAAATCCTGCAAGCACCGTAACCTCGCCGAACCCGATCTGCCTGCTGTTCGCCCGCTGATAGAATCCCGTCAAGGAGTCACCCTCACGAGCTTTCCAAATTCGACTTCATCAGCTTCTCCCGCCGCTCGCGGACAAGTCGGACGACAAGCGCCGTCCAGCCGGTCTGATGGGATGCTCCCAGACCTTCGCCGGTTTCCGCCTGGAAGTATTCGTGGAATAACAGAAGGTCCTGCCAGTGCGTTACGTCGGTGTAGCGGTGCGCTTCTCCAAAACATGGGCGGTAACCGTCCTTGTCTGGCAGGAAAAGAGCGATCAACCGATCGCACAGATCAATAGCGATTTCCAGCAAGGTGACCTCCTTGCCCGAGCCGGTCGGATACTCGATGAGGAAGGTTTCTCCGTAGAAATAGTAGTAGCGCTCGAGCGCCTCGATGATGAGGAAGTTGATAGGGAACCAGATCGGCCCGCGCCAGTTCGAGTTGCCGCCGAACATGTCGGTGGTCGCCTCGCCAGGCGTGTAGGGGACCTCGTGACGCTGACCGCCATGCTCGAAGACGAAGGGTTTTGCCAGATGCGCCTTGCTCAGGGAGCGGATGCCGAAATCGGATAGAAACTCCTTCGGATCGAGCATGTAGGCCAAACTCTTGCGAAAGCGGGCTTCTGATGGGATGGCTAACAGGCAGCGGCCGGGATTCTTGTCGCCGGGGATACGGCGCACGGTGATGTATTTCAAAAGGTCCGGGCGGTTGGTTAGAAACCAATCCATGCGCTTGCGGAACGCAGGCAGGGCGTCGATGGTTTTCTGCTTGAGAACCGTGACCGAGCACATCGGCAACAACCCCACGAGCGAGCGGATGCGCAGCGGGATCGGCTCCTTGAAATTGATGATGAGCTGGTCGTAGTAGAAGCCGTCCTCACTGTCCCACAGACCGGTGCCGCCGAGTGAGTTGATGGCGTCGCAGATGTTGACGAAGTGCTCGAAGAATTTCGATGCGATGTCCTCGTACGCCGGTTTTTCCAGCGCGAGTTCCAGCGCCATGGCCAGCATCGTTAGACAAAACGACGCCATCCACGCGGTGCCGTCCGCCTGATTCAAGCGGCCACCGCCGGGCAGGGCGTGAGAGCGGTCGAAGACCCCGATGTTGTCCAGCCCGAGGAACCCGCCGCCGAAGACATGGCGGCCTTCGATGTCCTTGCGGTTCACCCACCAGGTGAAGTTGAGCAGGAGTTTTTGAAAGGCGCGCTCGAGGAATAACAGATCGCGCTGGCCCTTTTTGTCGGCGATTTTATACACCCGCCAGACGGCCCATGCGTGGACCGGTGGATTCACGTCGGAAAAATTCCATTCATACGCGGGGAGCTGGCCGTTAGGGTGCATGTACCACTCCCGCAGCAGCAGCAGGAGCTGGTCTTTGGCGAAGCTGGAATCCACCGCCGAAAACGGGATCATGTGGAACGCCGTGTCCCATGCGGCAAACCACGGGTATTCCCATTTGTCCGGCATCGAGAGGATGTCGCGTGCGTAAAAATGCGGCCAGTCCGCATTCCTGCCTTTCAGTCGCGAGTCTAACGACGGTTGGCCTTTTTCCCCTTTCAGCCAGTCATCGACGACGTAGTAGAAAAACTGCTTCGTCCATAACAGCCCGGCGTATCCCTGGCGGCAGATCAGGCGCTCGTCGTGGGAGATGTCTTTCGGGATGACGTCTTCGTAGAATTCCTCGCACTCAGCGATCCGCTCCTCGAACGTTTCTTCAAATTTTTCGAATCGTCCCAATCCGTTAGCTTCCTTCACTGAATATAGCCGGCAGCGCACGGTGATCGACTTTCCGGCAGGAACGATGAATTGGAAATGAAACGCCGCCTTCGTGCCCGCCGGGGTGGGGGACACGGCATTTTTTTCGCCGTGGATCAGGTAGCGGTGGAAGGCATCCTTCACGTAGGGATTCGCGTTTTCCGTGCCGTAAACGGTCTTCGCATTCGTGTCATTTTCCGTGAAAAGAAATGGGACTTTGCGGCGCATGCCGGGTGAGTCGCAGAGGAAACGGAACTCGCCGAGGGTTTCATGGCGGGCGACGAGCGAGTTGCCGTCGGCGACGATTTCGGGCTTTTTTGTCGGAGTTTCCCGATTGTTTTCCCAGCTCCACACGTTGCGGAACCAGATCGTCGGCAAAATGTGGATCGGTGCGTCCTGCGGGCCGTGGTTGGTCACGGTGATCCGCCAGAGCATGTCTTCCGGCGAGCGTTTCGCCACTTCCTGAACGACATCGAAGTAGCGGCCTTCATCAAACATGCCCATGTCCGCGAGTTCCAGTTCCGGTCCGCTGCGGCCGAGTTCCTGGTTTTTCTCCCGGATCGCCGTGTAGGGATACATCCCATGCGGGTACTTGTAGAGGGCCTTGGTATAGGAATGTGAGGGCGTGGAATCGAGGTAGTAATAACATTCCTTCACGTCCTCACCGTGGTTTCCCTCGTTCCCGCCAAGGCCGAAAAGGCGTTCCTTGAGGATGGTGTCTTTGCCGTTCCACAATGCCGGGGCGAAGCACATCCGGCATTGGCGGTCGGTCCATCCTTGCAGGCCATCTTCTCCCCATCGGTAGGCCCGGCGGCGTGCATGATCGTGGGGAAAACTCGCCCAACTGTTACCATGATCCGAATAGTCCTCACGCACTGTTCCCCATTGACGCTCACTGAGAAACGGCCCCCAGCGACGCCATTTTTTCGCGTCCGCACTCCCTTCCGCCACCCGTTCTTTTTCCCGATTCGTCATGTCTTGGGGGCAGACTAAGCAGGAACCGTGCACGCCCGCCAGAAAGAGTGCTGGGAAAATCCCCGCTGCATTTGAGCATCAGCATCATGTGAATATCCCCCAGATGAGTGAGAGAAATGATTGGAGCCTGAAACACCTGGAATCCATCATCTGTATCCACCCAACGCGCGTTGTTAAATTCATGAAACCCTCTCTCCCGATCACCGCCGGCTATTTACTGAGCTGCCTGTTACTGATTTTCGCCCCAGCCCGTCTGAACGCCGAAGACCCGCAGACCGAACTCCAGTATCTCACCGGTCGTGGTCCGAAGGACGCCGTTCCTTGGGATTTTACAATCACCGGTGGCAGGCGTTCCGGGGAGGCAGCGACGATACCGGTGCCATCAAACTGGGAGCTGCACGGCTTCGGTGCCTTCACCTATGGCAAGGAAGGCAGCCGTCCCGACGAACGCGGCAGCTACCGGAGAACCTTCACTATTCCGGAAAACTGGGCCGGCCGGCGAATCAACCTCGTTTTCAACGGCGTGATGACCGACGCCACGGTAAAGGTGAACGGTCGCAGCGCCGGAGCCACCCACACCGGGGCGTTCTATCAATTCAAATACGAAGTCACTCCGCTCCTGAAAAAGGACAAAGGCGCGGAAAACCTGCTGGAAGTCGAGGTGGCAAAAACCAGCGCCGATCCTCAGTCCGACCGGGCAGAGCAGGGCGGCGACTACTGGACGTTCGGCGGCATTTTCCGGCCAGTTTGGCTGGAGGCATTGCCTGCCCGACGAATCGACCACGTTGCGATCGATGCCCGCGCCGACGGCATTCTCACCGCCGACCTGACTCTCGGCATGTCGCGCGAAAGCAAACTGCCGAAGGACCCGGAGACGATCGTCGCGCAGATCCTCGACGCGAGCGGCCAGCCTGCGGGCGAACCGTTCACCCAATCGATCCCAGTGGGTGGCACCGGCCGTGTGCGGATTTCCACGCAGCTCAAGTCGCCTGTGTTATGGACCGCGGAAACTCCAAACCTCTATTCACTCCGCATATCGAGAAAAGCAGGCGACGAGGTGCTTCACACGGTCACCCGGCGTTTCGGGTTCCGGACCTTCGAAGTGCGCGACGGCCTTGGCCTCTATCTGAACGGCCAGCGAATCCTGCTGAAGGGCGTCAACCGTCATTGTTTCCGGCCGGAATCCGGTCGCGCTCTCGATCCCGAAGACAGCTACGAAGACATTCGGCTCATGAAGTCGATGAACATGAATGCCGTGCGCATGTCTCACTATCCGCCGGACGAGGTGTTTCTCGATGCCTGCGACGAGCTCGGGCTCTACGTGCTCGACGAACTCAGCGGCTGGCAAAACGCACACGGTACCGAGATCGGCCGCAGGTTGGTTCGGGAAATGGTCGAGCGCGATGTGAATCACCCCTCCATCCTGTTTTGGGACAACGGCAATGAAGGCGGATGGAATCGCGATCTCGATGGCGAGTTCGCACTCTACGATCCCCAACAGCGGCGCGTGCTGCATCCATGGGATCCCTTCGGCGGTGTTGATACGAAGCACTATCCGGTTTACGACGATATCGCCCGTCGGTTAGAGGGTCCTCATCTGGTGATGCCTACCGAGTTCCTGCACGGCCTTTACGATGGCGGTGGGGGTGCCGGTCTTGAAGATTACTGGAAAGCAATTTCCGAATCGCCGTATGGTGCCGGGGGATTCATCTGGGTCTTCGCCGACGAAGGAATACGGCGCGATGACCAGGGCGGACGCGTCGATGTGTTCGGCACGTTTGCGCCTGATGGAATCGTGGGTCCGCATCATGAAAAGGAAGGAAGCTATCAGACGGTGCGCGACGTCTGGTCGCCGGTGCAGATCGCCGATCCGGTCATCGATGGGAAATTCACCGGCTCCCTAACGGTTTCGAACCATTACGATTTCACGTCACTGGAACAGTGCCGCTTTCAATGGAAACTTCTAAGCTTCCCAAGTCCTTCGGAATCCGCCGTTCAAGCACGGGTCATTTCCGAAGGCGAGGTCCCGTCACCTGCGATTCCCCCGCATGGAAGCGGTGCGCTGGCGGTCCCGCTGCCGCCGAACTGGCGCGAGGCGGATGCATTGTCCGTGGTCGCTTCAGATCCTGACGGGCAGGAACTCTGGACCTGGGTTTGGCCGTTGCCCGCCAAGCCGCGTGAGGCTGTCGGAACACCGGACGCGGACGCTCCAAAAGTGGAAACCGTCGCGGAAGGCATTCGTCTAACCGCTGGAAAACTGACGGCGCTGTTCGACTCCACAACGGGATTGTTGAAACGAGTGAGTCGTGCGGACAAAATCTCCGCACTTTCTAACGGACCGCGGCTGTCGTTTGCCAGACCGGAATCCGCCGGTCCGGTGGAGTGGCTGCCATTCACCAGCGAGGACGCCGCCACCCACACCTATCAGCTCGGCGGTGCGCGGCTCGCCAGCACGGTGCAGGTGGAAATGGATTTCAACAAATCCATCCCCTACGCCTCTTACAAGTTGGAGGTTTCCGCGGATGAGCAGACATGGAAAACCTTGTTCGACGGATCCTGCCGCGTGGGGGATCTCAAGAGTTGCAACTTCGCTCCGACGCAGGTGACTGCAGTTAGAATTTCGAATCCACGACGCTACGACGGCGCGCCGATGGGGGTGAAATCCTTGAGAATCGGCTATTCCGCGGCCTGTTTTCCGGTGGAGACCGCTAACCATGCCATGGTGACCAGCGGCACAGGCAAGGATCCGCAGACAGGAAAAACAACCGCATGGCTGGAAAGCGGCGGGGCCGCCGGGTTAAATCGTTTCCGTTGGGAACTCTCAGGCGATGGCGCGCTGCAGCTCGACTACGATTACACGCTCGAAGGTGATTTCATCCATCACGGCATCACCTTCGATCACCCGGAAGAATCGATGAAGTCGCTGCGCTGGCTTGGCGACGGTCCCTACCGCGTCTGGCAGAACCGCCTGCGCGGCACCTGGCTCGGCGTTCATGAAACTGTCTATCAGGAAGATGAAACGGGAGCTGCATGGAATTTTCCGGAATTCCAAGGCTGTTATTCGGGACTTCGCTGGGCCAATCTCGAAACCAGTGCCGGACGCCTGACCGCGGAAAGCAGTTCTCAGAAAATAAATCTCAGGGTCGGCACGCCGCGGATCAGCCATGGCAACACGACGGTGGTGTTTCCTACCGGAGATCTATCATTCCTGCATGCGATCCCAGCGATGGGTTCCAAGTTCGCTCCGCCAGAACGCAGCGGGCCTTCCAGCCTGCCGGCGAAAGCGAAAGGGACTTACCGCGGCACGATCACCTTCTCCTTCAACTAAAGCCTATCAGAATTTCCACGAGCATCCCACGGTGAAGCCGAAGGCGTCGATGCCGGGGTTCGGATCGGTCATGCCAAGATTCGAGTGATGGATGAAATACGGGCCTGCCAGCAGCGCGAGGTTTTCCGTGATTTTCTGACGGATGCCGAGCTGGCTGAACCAATTGAACGTCAGGTCCTGGCCGAGTCCGTCAGTGCCACCCGAACTATCAGTCCAGCCGAAGCCGCCGCCGATGGAGAAATAGATCGAGGTCTTTTCCGATGGGAACCAGTATTCCACCGACGGCGCGGCGGCGAGGCCGATGTAGGTGCTTTCCGGGCCACGGGTGATCGTTTCGAAAAGCGCGGAGAACCGGTTGCGGATGACGAGTTTTGCCCCGTTTTCATCCTCCCACGGTGTCCACACGACTGGCGAACGCAGCGTCAGTTGTGTAGGAATGATTTCGTAATCAATCTCGGTGTTGTGACCGATGTTCCAAAGATAACCGCTTTCCAATGTCCATTCCCAGATGTTGGACTGATGGGCGGAGGCAGGAAGGGAAAGGAGGCCCAGCATCGCGAGGATTTTCATGCCTGTGGACTATCGGCCGTCAGGCGGGCCGTCCAGCACCATCAATATTCCTCTTCTTCCTCGTCGCCCGGCACCGGCGGAATGATGTCCTCGCGCATGAGCAGGCGTGGCACATCGAGGTCTTCCAAGAGATCGGCCGGCGTGTCCCGGACGATCGCCGCGTATGGCGTGAGGCGGTCAAGCTCTGCGATGGCGCAGTGGACCATGGAGGAAATGATGTCGGAGTCGAATTTTTCGCGCTCGAACAGATTGGTGATGCGGAAGACGAGGAATTCACGATCCAGGTCGTATTCGAAGCCGCCAAGCGTGAGTTGTTTGTTCGCCCGGGCGAGCAATTCCAGCACCACGGGCAGGTGCACTTCGTCGAGCGGCATTTTTGATTCGGATACGATGCTCAGCGCGTTGAGCTGCGGATAGGCTTGGGCGATCATATCGACCCGCGTGTGGTGGGCGTCGAAGCCGGCACGCAGGACATCGCGGCCTTCGACCAGTTCGCAGTGCCAGCCGTTTTGGCCGAAGGTTTCTTCCACCGATAGAATCTGTCGTGAATGGGAGCGCATGATGGGAAAAAAGAAAATTCAGCCGCGCGGAGATAGCCGCCCGATGACCGCCTTGGCAAGCAAGCTCCTGCGATCCGCTCGAATCGGCGTCAGCGAGAGATGAATGCCGGAGGATTTCTCCGCGTTGTGATGCAGCGTCAGGCGTTTCAAATGTTCATCCACCTCGGCATCCGAGATTTCCTGCCAAGTGACTAACCGCATGCCGTCTGCCGGGCGGAAAAAAGGGAAAATCTCGATCCCAAGCGGCGTCAGGATCAGATAGGCGTGCCGGGTCAGGCGGATTGCGAAATTTCCCACCACCGCGGCCAACGCCGACGGCAGCAGCGCCCACGCCGGGTGGGGGAGCAGAGGATTGATATCGCGGTAGATGGACGTGGCGAGCAAAGTGATGGCAACGGCGGCCAACACGGCGGCCAGCACCCAGAAAACAGCCGCCTGCCCGGAGCGGGTGAATCGCAGCTCTTTTTCCGGGGATTGAATCGTGCCTGCCATCGTGAACTCAATCCGTCATCGCGATCACCGCCTGCTCGGCTGCAGTCAGTTCCTTTTCGAACACTGCGACGTCAAATCCCTTCGCCTCGATCACTGCCGGGCTTTCACAGGACCCAATCAACGCGACAATTCGCTCCAGCCCGAACAACGATGCTCCGCCCTTGCAGCGGTGCAAGTCATCACGCAATTGCGCAAAATTTCCTGCCTCAATAAGTGCCAGCCATCCCGTCATCTGGCGGCGGGTGTCATTGAAAAAATCGAACGCAAGCTGGCGCAGTCCGCTGATGTCGCCATGGGCCATTTTTAAAAAATTGACCGCATTCATGGGCAGAAGGTCGTCATTCACTGACGGAATATAGCACCGGATGCGCACCAAATCCGAAGTCATTTATCGCGTAGTGTTCAAACGTTCAAAGGTCGTCCGGACGTGTGCTACGGATTTCATCCTCAAGGAGTTCAACCAGATCTGCTCGGCCAGTGGCTCGCGCAAGATCCAGTCTGAGCCTGAGCGTATCCTGCTGCTTCAGCTCGTGGTGGTCCATCGCTCCGATGTATTGAGCGGTGGTCGGATAATCGCCGATGGCAAACGCGCCCTCCGCCTGCTCAAGCAAGGTTGGAATCTGCGGGTCCAGAGGTTTTTCACGGTAAACCGCCCATTTTGCACGGTCCGGCAGATCTTTCGGTGCGTCCGGAGCGTTGATTTGCTCTAAATAAACAAAGTCATCGCCATCCCGGTGCCGCCGCCAGTTGTTGAGACCGATGACAATGGTGATACCGATCAAGATGAACGATGTTTCCATCACGAACGGCGTCGTCATCACGCCGAGCATCATCCCGATCCATTCCCCGACCATCCCTGGCAAAAACCTCCACCCGATCAATGCGCTGGGAACGATCACGCCGATTGCAATCAGAATAGCCGCTCCGACGGCCACCTGTTTCACTCGTTCATCTTTGGCTTGGTCCATTTTCTGCAATAGTTTATCCCGCATTCCAACGAAACCAACTCCTGAAATCTCTAAAAAATATTCATATTTCTTGATTATTTTTTAAAATTAACGATTCTCCTCCCACCTTGTTCCGGTTTTTGAAATTGAAGTCTCTGTTCTTCGGGCTGCTTGTCGCATCGCCGGCTTTTGCCGCATGGGCGTATCGGCAGCCGGAGAAGACGGTTACAACGTCGCAGGTCCAAGCCGTTTCCTTCCCACCCGTGAACCCGGGACAGGCCGTGCAGATCCCGATCGAAGTCATCGAAAAGGGAAGCCCGCCAAAGATGATCTACGTCGAGCATGAGGTGCAGGCCGTTCCCGAGCCGGGGTTCATTTCCCTGTTCACACTCACCAGCCTGTTCCTCGCGTTCCGACGCCAGCGGTGATTTTTCGGGAGATTGGCGAAATTCGATGGCGCAGGCCGCCGTGAGCGGGTTGAGAATTCTGCAGCTACGCCGCCCTTGAGAAAAATCATTCACATCGACATGGATTGCTTCTATGCAGCCATCGAAGAACGCGAAAATCCTGCACTTCGAGGGAAACCACTCGCCGTCGCAGGCAAGGACCGCCGCAGCGTGCTGACAACGGCGAATTACGAGGCGCGGAAATTCGGCTGCCGATCTGCGATGCCGGTGTTCAAGGCGCTGGAACTTTGCCCGCATCTCACGCTCGTTCCGGTTCAATTCGATCTCTATCGGGCGGTTAGCTCGCAGATCCGCGCGATTTTCGGGCGCTTCACCGAGCTGATCGAGCCGCTGTCTTTGGACGAGGCCTATCTCGATGTGTCGCATCTGCAAACCGTGGGTGCCGCCATCGCCCGCGAGATCCGTGCGCAGATTTTCGAGGAAATCCGGCTCACTGCCTCTGCCGGAATTTCCACCAACAAGCTGATCGCAAAAATCGCCTCGGACTGGCACAAACCGAATGGCCAGAAGGAAATCACCGCCGAAGAAATCCCGGCATTCATCGCCGCCCTGCCGGTGGGTCGGCTGTGGGGCGTCGGCGGGAAAATGCGGGAAAAGCTAACCGCCATCGGTGTTGAAACCTGCGCCGACCTGCAAAAACTCGATCAGATCGAACTCTCGCGCCGCTTCGGAAAATGGGGACTGGAGTTGTGGAGTCTCTGCCGGGGAATCGATGACCGCGCCGTCAGCCCAGATCGCACACGCAAATCGGTGAGCAGCGAAACGACGTTTTCCGAAAACATCCGCGAATTCCCTGAGCTCATCCCGCCGATGCGGGCCATGATCGACGGTCTGGCCGAGGATCTCGCTGCGAAACACGCCGACCGCGTCATCCGTTCGCTGGTCGTGAAGCTGAAGTTCGCCGACTTCGAGCGCACCACCGCCGAGCGCGCCGGACATGCGCTCAGTCCGGCGGTTTTCGAGGACCTGCTCGCCGAAGCCTGGCGGCGTGGAAACAACCGGGCGGTTCGATTGTTAGGCGTGGGCGTGCGATTCGAGGAGCCGCAGGAAGAAGCGCAGCAGATGGAGTTCTTCGATTAGGAAGCCTGTTTTGCCGTCAACCGTTGCGATGCCCAGACAGCGGCGAAGGTGACGATGAGCAGCAGGGTGCTCAGTGCGTTGATCACCGGAAATTCCCGGCTCTTTTTGATCATGCTGTAGATCACCACCGGCAGCGTGTCGGCTCCCGGACCTTTCACAAAAAACGTCACGACAAAGTCATCGATTGATAGAGTGAATGCCAGCAGCCCTCCTGCTAGAATTCCGGGTGCGAGCAGCGGCAAGACGATTTTCAAAAACGCCTGCAGCCGCGTCGCCCCAAGATCACGCGCGGCGTCCACGATCTGGAAATCAAAATCCTGCAGCCGCGCCATCACCACCAGCGTCACGTAACTGATGCAAAAAGTGACATGCGCGATCGTCACCGTGACTAGGCTGAGCGGTTGATCGAACGTGACGAAAAGTAGCAGCAGGCTCATCCCCATCAGGATCTCCGGCAGCACGAGCGGCACGGTGATCAGCAGATGGTGGGCGGTTTGCAAACGCGACTTGTAACGTTGCAGGGCAAACGCTGCGCACGTGCCAAGTATCATTGCGCCGATGCTCGCAAGCGTGGCGATTTTCAGGGAATTCCCCAAGGCTTCCCACAAATCGTCGCGCGCTAACAGGCGCTCATACCATTTCAGTGTGAATCCCTGCCAAGTGGTGCCGAAACGTGAAGCGTTGAAGGAATTCAGGATCAGCACTCCAATGGGCAGATAGAAAAACGCCAGCACAGACCACGTCGTAACCAATGGAAGGCGGCTGGTTTTCATGTCATGCGTAGGTCCCGAGAGCCTGATGCACGCCCTCCACCGCCATTCCGCCTTCGCCGACTGCAGCCGCGCAGCGTTTGACCGAGCCGCACCGCACGTCGCCGGCGGCGAAGATGCCGGGGCAGCTTGTTTCTAACGATCCGGGCGCGCGTCCCGCTTTTCTCCAGGCGGGAGCATCGGCGACGGCAGGACCGGTTTTGACGAATCCGTTGCCGTCGCACTCGATCTCCGGCGGCAGCCATTTCGTGCAAGGCTTGGCACCGATCATGGAAAACACCGCACACGTGCGCACCGAGCGCTGCTCGCCGGTCGAGGTGTTTTCCAAAGCGACTTCTTCCAAAGTCTTCCCGCCGCTCATTTTGCGGATCTCGGTTTGATAGAGGATCTCGATGTTCTGCTTCGTCTCCACGCGGCGCGATAGGTAGCTCGACATGCTTTTTGACAAATCGCCGCCTCGGATGACCAGCAGAACCTTTGCGGCGTGTTCGGATAGAAACATCGCCGCCTGTCCGGCCGAGTTTCCACCGCCGGCGACGATCACGGTGGCATCCCTGCAAAGCTGGGCCTCGCGGGCTGTAGCAGCGTAGTAAACACCAGAGCCATCGAAATCCTCGCGGCCTTCCGCATCGATCCGCCTGTAATCCGCGCCGGTGGCGATGATCACGCAACGGGCGAGCAGGGTCGCACTGCTGCCTTCGATCTGCAGTTCCCCGGCATACTCGCCTTTTCCAACATGGAGTGACAGCGCCTGCGCGGGAGTGGAGATTTTCGCACCAAAGCGAAAAGCCTGGAGCTGGGCACGGTTGGTTAGATTGCCGCCGCTGATGCCGGTTGGATAACCGAAGAAATTTTCTATCAGCGATGACGATCCCGCTTGTCCACCCGGCGCGTAGCTCTCAAGTACGACGGTATCCAGCCCTTCGGAAGCGGCGCAAACCGCGGCGGCGAGCCCTGCCGGCCCGGCTCCCACGATGACCAGATCGCAAACGATTTCGGAGGCCCCATCCGCAGCTAGCGGCCGCAGCAGCCCCGCTACCTGTGCGACCTCTCGCAGCGACGGACGCCGCAGCGGCAGGCCATTGGCGGCGATCAATGCCGGCATGTCCCGGGCTGCTAGATTCAGCCGCGAACAAAGCGCTCTGCCTGCATCGCTCTCCGAATCGATCAGCCGGTGGGGAATGTGGTTCTTATCGAGGAAATCATCGAGCTGCCGACCATCGCGCGACCCCGGCGGCGCGATCACGCGCAGGCCGGTAAAGGTGCCGTCCCTTTCAAGTCGCTCGCGGCGCACGATGAATGCATTGATGATGGTTTCGCCCACGCCCGGTAGCTCGGCGATGGCCTTCCTCAGCGCGGCTGCGGGGACTTCAAGGATTTCCGATTCTTCCGCGCTGCCTCTCGCACTGGCGATCGCAGAGGTGCCGTTGAGCATCGCCACGTCACCCATGAAGTCGCGTGGACCCGCGGTGGCGAGGATCTGTTCGCATCCATCGCAGGATTCGAACGCCTGGATTTCGCCTGAAAAGATCACTGTCATGCCGAGATCCCGCTGGCCCGCTTTGAAAATCATTTCACCCCGTTTCAAGATCCGACGACTGCCCAGTGACTCTAACAATGCGAGCTGGTGGTCGTCCAGTTTGGCAAACGCGACTGACTCGGTATCGCGGTAGAATTGTGCGTGTTTTTCCTCGTCGCTCATAAAGGTCTCAGGTGAAAAAATTCGACGCCCGCACTGTGTCAGCAAATCCCGTTCAGTCAATGGCGGGGCTAGGTGGCGGTTTTTTCACATGATCCGGTCCACCAGAGGGGCACCATCCTGATAGTTTTTCAGGTTTCTCAGGAAATGGCGGATCAACGTGTTCGATTCCCCATGATGACCGCCGGCAATGTGCGGGGTGATGAAACAATTCGGCTCGCTCCTCAGCGGGTGGTCAGCGGGCAGGGGCTCCGGCTCGGTGACATCGAGCCATGCCGCCCCGACCTGGCCGGACCGCAGCGCGGCTAACAAATCGTCCTGATCCACCGTCGTGCCACGGCCGATGTTATGGAACACGACGCCGGGCTTCATCTGTGCGAGGCAGGCGGCATCAATGAAATTTCGCGACGCCGCATTGTCCGGGAGGATGTTGATCACATGGTCGGCCGTTGCCAATGCGGCTGGGAGCTCGTCTGGCGTCACCACCGGCACGCCTTCGTCGCCGCCCGGGTTGCGGCGCATGGCGGTGACTTGCATTTCAAATGGCGCTAACAGTTTGATCAGCAGCGACGCGATCGACCCGAAACCGAGGATCACGACGCTCTGACCGCGCAGCGAAACCGAGTCACCGCGGAGCTGGAACCATTCCGGCGAGGCGTTGGCGGCCTGGCTGGCGAGCGCTTGTGGGAGGCGTCGCGAGTGGGCGAGCATAAACGAGAAAACATGGTCCGCGCAGGCCTCGGCATACACGCTGGAGCTGTTGGTAACGACGATGCCGCGTTCCTTTGTTAGGGCGCGGAACTCCGTCGTATCGTAACGCGTGAAACCCGCGGAACTCACCTGGATCCATTTCAGCCGCTCGGAGCGGGCGATGCTTTCCAAATCCGGCTGCCCGAACGCGACGTCTGCCTCCGCAAAAAGGGGATCCGGTTCCGGCGTCCCCAACACCGAAGTCACGGCCTTTTTCGGAAACAGGATTTCGTGTGGAGTCGCGCTTTCAATGAGGAGCTGCTTGTTGGCGGGACTGAGCGGGGAGTCGGCGAAGATTTTCAGGACGTTCATGTAGAGGCGATTGATATGCCACGCCGGGCACTCACCCGCAACCGCGGTTTTTTCGGCAGGTGTTGCCTTTTCCTGAATAATCCCAGACCTTTCTCAGGGTCGGAATTTACAGATCATGAGCACACAGACTTTCGGATTTTTGGGAAACATCTCTTTGTGGCTCGGGATTGCAGTCTGCGCGGCGACCTTGTTGTTGGTCTTGTCGGCGTCGGCGGGTTTTTCCGATACGGAACTGAGCCGCGGGCACGATTCATATTATGTCCTGCTAGGTTGGAAGCAGTTGATGTTCCTGCTGTCTCCCATCGCCGCGGGTGTGATCCTGATTATAACAGGTTTGCAGATCAAGAAACAGGCGGTCCAGCTTCGTGAAGGAGTGAAAAAAATCTCCGAGACCTGGAATCCGTGACGTCCGCCAGCCCCCGTGATAGCATTCCTGCATGAGCTTCTCACCCACCATCATTCCCGGCCTCCGCAGTCCTTACGACACTGTGGGAGGTATTGTCATTTTTGGAAGATTACTGGACAAGATCCGGCTGCATGCGCAGGAGAAACTGCCGGAAGACTGGTTGGTTGCGAAAGGGCTGGCGAAGGGGTTTGACGGGCGCTGCATCCGGTTTCTGCAGGTGGATTACGATGCCTTGGAAGCCGAGACTCTAACGGGTCCGGCGGATGATGAACTGTTGGAGTGGGCATTCGCAAATGGCCGGAAGCCCACGGTGGAGGAGATCGAAGTGTGGAACGGATTCATGATGAAATACGGGTGGCGGGATGGGGCGAACGAGCGGCTGACGTTCCGTCTGGACGAGGCGGGCTTGCCGCCGGATGCGGCGGATACGATGTTCGACTTCATCGAGCTGGACGAAGGCCGGCAACCTCGCGGGAAGTGAGCTGATGTCCGGGACTAATCTATCAAAACTACGGGCGGGCGAACTCGCTGGCAGCGTGCGGCTTGATCTCCGTTGCGGACTAACGGAGTTTCCCCGCGAGATTTTTGACCTGGCGGAAACGCTGGAAGTGCTCGATCTATCAGGAAACCATCTGTCCGACCTTCCAGACGACCTGCCGCGGCTGCGGAAGTTGCGAATCCTTTTCTGTTCGGATAATGACTTCCGGCATGTGCCAGCGGTCGTAGGAGGATGTCCGGAGCTGGAGATGGTGGGTTTCAAGGCGAACCGGATAGAAACCGTCGATGAGGCGGCATTCCCGCAGAAACTCCGCTGGTTGATTCTAACTGACAATCGGATCGATCGGCTGCCTGCGTCGATCGGGAATTGCGGGCGGTTGCAAAAACTGATGCTGGCGGGGAACCGATTGTCGGAGCTTCCTGACGAGATGGCGGGGTGTGTGAATCTCGAACTCCTCCGGCTGGCGGCGAACCGTTTTCCGAAATTTCCCGAGTGGCTGTTCAAAATGCCGCGGCTGTCATGGCTCGGACTGGGAGGAAACCCGTGGTCAGAATGTCAGGCAGCGGGCCAACCGGCGATGGCGGAGATCGACTGGCAGCATCTGGAAATCTCTCATGTGTTAGGACAAGGGGCCTCGGGGGTGATCCATCACGCGCAATGGCATGGCGAGCCGGTGGCGGTGAAGGTTTTCAAGGGTGCCGTGACGAGCGATGGCCTGCCCGAGAGCGAGATGGCGGCGTGTCTGGCGGCTGGCGAGCATGAGAATCTGATCCGCGTATCGGGGAAGATTTCCAATCATCCGGACGCTCGGAATGGCCTCGTGATGTCGCTGATCGATCCTGAGTTCATAAATCTAGCAGGGCCGCCGGATTTTGCGACCTGCACGCGGGACGTGTATGTAAAAGGAGAAACGTTCACTGCCACTCAAGTCGTTTCGATGGCCTGGCAGCTTGCGTCCGTAGCCGCACAACTCCATGAGCGAAGGATCATGCACGGCGATTTCTACGCACACAACGTGCTGCGGAACGGGCGGGGGAATTGCCTGCTGGGAGACTTCGGCGCGGCGTTTGTCTATCCGGAAGGCGCGGAGCTGGAGCAGATCGAAGTGCGTGCGTTCGGTTGTCTGTTGGAAGAACTATTGGAGCGTTGTGAAGAAGCGGATTTGTGGCATTTGCAAAAGCGCTGTATGTTGGAATCCGTCGCTGCGCGGCCGTTTTTTCGGGAAATCCGAGATGAGCTGGAGCGCTGCATTAAGGCAGGGACAGTCTCTCCGAGCCGTCCGGCGCATGAGAGGTCAGTGTATGGCGGATGATCCAGCCGGCATACCGAGGCGTAATTAAATCATCCCTTCTCCGCGCGCGTTGCCTCGATGTCGCTACGCATCAACTCGTCGAGACTGCGGTGGGCCTCGCGAGCGGCGCTGTAGAGCTCCTTGTCGTCGTGGCGGTGCTTTGCCATTTCCCGAACCATCAGTTCGTCCCGCTCCCGATAGAGGCGGGTCGCACGTTCGGCCGCTTCGTCGGATTCGCCTAACATGCGAAGCGCATCGCCCGCAAGCCGGAGCGAGGAGTCCAGCGTCTCTCGATAAATACGTTCCTCTCCGGCATCGAGATATTCATAGGCTTCCACCCGGCTGTGGGCGCGGATGAACAGCTTGAGATGCGGATGATGGCGGTGGGCCGCTTCCACGATTTTCAGGGTGGTTTCGGGATCTCTTAGGGCGATCACCATGATTTTCGCACGGGCGGCACCGGCGATGGTTAGAAGCTCGGGGCGGCTGGCATCGCCGTAGAAAATCGGAATGCCGATGGTTCGCAGCACCTCGACCTGATCGGTATCGTGATCGAGTACCGTGCAGCCGAACCCACGCGATCGCAACAGGCGTCCCACGGCGTGGCCGAAACGACCGAAGCCGCAGATGATGACGGGATTTCCCTCGTCCTCGGCATCGCTCTCGCGATCCGTTTCAGTGGAATCCGGTTTACAGGTGACGGAGCGTTGAGCCGCGAGAATCAACAGGGGAGTGGCGGCCATCGACAGCGCGACAATGGCCACTGCCGCCCGGCCGATTTCCGGACTGAAGACACCGGCTGAAAGTGATAGAGTGATCAATACGAAAGCGAATTCGCCACCTGCCGCCAGCGAGGCAGAGAACAACAGTGCGGATGTGCAGCGGCTTCCTTTCAGCCAGGACATTGCGTAAAGAATCAAGCCTTTGACGAGAATCAGCCCCGCAGCCCCGCCGATTACTAGCAGCAGGTGATCGCGGATATAGCCGAAGTCGATGCCCGCGCCGACGCCGAGAAAGAACAGGCCTAACAGTAGTCCCTTGAACGGCTCCAGATCGCTCTCCAGCTCGTGGCGGTATTCACTGTTTGCCAAAACGACACCCGCGACGAACGCACCGAGCGCAGGCGACATTCCCACTTTTGTCATCAGCAGCGCCACGCCGATCACCAGCAGCAGCGCGGCCCCGGTAAACGCCTCGCGCTGGCGGGTGCGGGCGATGGCTTGGAAAATGTAACGCATTCCGATTCGCCCAACCGCGATGATCAGGGCCACGGCTCCGAGGGTGGCGAGTGCCTGCGCCCAACCCGGCCAGTGGGCCATCCATGCGTTTGAACCGCCGTGGGCGTCCGCGGCGGCGGCTCCGGTTCCTAACAATGGAAGCAGCGCGATGATCGGAATCACGGCGATGTCCTGAAACAGCAGTACGGCGAAGGAGTTCTGTCCGGCCTCCGTGCGCATCAGGCCTTTTTCAGCGAGCGTTTGGAGAACGATGGCCGTGCTTGACATGGCGAGGATCAGGCCGACGGCGAGCGCCGGTTTGAAGGCGATTCCAAATGCCATTGCAGCACCGGTGATGGCCAGCGTGCAGAGAACGACCTGCAGTGAGCCCAACCCGATCAGCTGGTGGCGCATTTTCCACAGCATCGCGGGTTGCAGTTCGAGGCCGATGAGAAACAGCATTACGACCACTCCGAACTCGGCGAAATGCGTGATTTGCTCGCCCTCGTTTCCAACCAGATGAAATCCCCATGGCCCAATGGCTGCGCCGACCAACAGGTATCCGAGCACCGCTCCCAGTCCGAGACGTTTTCCTAACAAAACCGCAGCAACCGCGGACGCGAGGTAGATGAATGCCTGTTGGAACGCCTGTTCGAATGCCATGGGCAGGGAAGATACAGGCCGTGCCTGAATCGATCAAGCACGGCCCTTGTGGATGCTGATTTCAGTGGATGCCGCCGCTGATGTAGAACATTTCCCCGGTGACCCAGGAGGAGTCGGAAGAGGCAAGGAACACGGCGGCGGTGGCGATGTCGTCGGGTTGACCGACACGTCCTAACGGAGCGGTGGCGATGTAGTGTTGGCGAAACTCGCTTTCGGCACCGGCAATTCCGGCTGTCTGGGTGCCTTCGGTGTCCACCATGCCCGGGTTGATCGAATTCACGCGGATCTTGCGGGATCCAAGTTCTTTGGAGAGCGAGCGTGTGATGGTGTCCACCGCGCCTTTGGTGGCGCTGTAAACGGAAGTCCCCGGAGGCGCGTAGGTGCTGACGATGGAGCTGATGTTGATTACGCTACCGCCTTCAGGTCCAAAGTATTTCAGAGCTTCCTTGGTAGAAAGGAGAAGGCCTAGCACGTTGAGGTCGAACTGTTTGTGATAGTGTTCGGCGGTGACTTCCTCTAGCGGAACCATTTCATAAATGCCGGCGTTGTTGACCAGAATGTCGAGACTGCCGAACGCGGTTTTCGCTGCCGCGAAGAGGGATTTGATCTCCTCTTCTCTGGCGACGTTGGCTTTGACGGCGACGGCTTTGCCCCCGGCGGCAGTGATTTCCGCAACCACTCTATCAGCACCCTCTTTGCTGGAGGAATAGTTGACGACGACAGATGCGCCCTCGGCGGCGAGGTGCCTGGCGATGGAGGCACCGATGCCCTTGGAGGCTCCGGTGACGATGGCGGTTTTACCCGCGAGTTTGTTGGACGTGTTCATTGGATTGATTGTTGGTTTGGGGAGAATTAGATCTGGGCGGAGCCGCCATCGACGAAGAGTTCGATGCCGGTGACAAAGCTGCTGTCATCTGACGCGAGGAAGGAAACGACCTTGGCGATTTCGTCCGGAGTTCCGGAGCGGCCCAGAGGAGCGGCGGCCGCGGCCTGCGCTTCGAATTCGACGATCTGCTCGTCGTTCATTCCCAGCTCGCTCTTGTAGGCGGGCGTGACCACGGTGCCGGGGCTGACCACATTGACGCGGATGTTCCTGCCTTTGAGATCCACGGACCACGAGCGGGCGAACGACCGGATCGCGGCCTTGGTCGCCGCATAGACGCTGAAGGCGGGAACGCCTTTGATAGAGACGATGGAGCCGTTCATGATGATAGATCCACCCGGGGGAATCAGTTCGAGCGCTTTCTGGACGGTAAAGAGCGTGCCCTTCACATTGATGCCGAAGTATTTGTCGAAGTGTTCTTCGGTGATCTGGCCAAGCGGTGCGAACGAACCGCTGCCGGCATTGGCAAAGAGAATGTCGATGCGGCCGGCCTGTTCGCGGAGAAGGGCGTAGAGTTGGTCGAGATCAGGCAGGCTGGAAATATCGCTGCGAATGGCGGTGATGTCGCCGCCGATTTCGGCGACGGCGGCATCAAGTTCGGTCTGACGGCGGCCCGTGATGAAGACGCGCGCGCCTTCCGCGACGAAGCGCTTGGCGGTGGCCAAGCCAATGCCGGACGACCCGCCGGTGATGAGTGCGATCTTGCCTGCCAGTTTGTTGGAGGTGTTCATGATGTGGTTCGATGGATTCTGAGGGAGATCTTTGAATGTGACTTGTTAAGTAACAAATACTCGTAAAAAAAATGTCAGTGCTTTTTGATGTCTGAAATCAGTTGGGCGAGGGTGATTTTTGCGAGGCTCTGCTCCATGCCTTTCTGGGTTTTGTTCAACGCGTTTTGCAAAGCGGGCTTGATGTTACAACTCACGGCGCAGGGACTCTGTACTTCATAATGATGGATGGAAAATGCCTTAGGTGCTTCGACGGCAAGGTAGATGTCGAGCAGCGAGATTTCGGAGGGTTTTTTCGCGAGGCGACAGAAGCCGTTTTTTCCTTTGGAAGTGGTGATGAGCCCGGTTTTGGAAAGTTTTGCCAGTGAGCGACGGATGAAACTCGGGCTGGTGTTCACACTGGCGGCGAGTTGACTGGATGTCCGGTCAGTCTCGGTGCAATAGCCGAGTCCGGCCATCAGGTGCACTGCGATCGAGAACTGGTTGTTGGCGGCCATTGATGTAACTTGTAAAGTAACAATTTGAATGTGCAAGGAAGATTTTGATCGAATCGCCGTGAGATGCATGCGGATGCTTGCCGGGATTGCCGGTCCGGGATAGGAACTGCAGTGATTTTCCCATGAACAAAATCCTTTCGTCATCTTCCGGCCTGACCTTGGTGGAATTGGTTGCCCAACTCAGTGATCTGCTGAAGAACCACGAGGGAGCTCCTGGTGAGGCCGATCTGCGTATGGTGTGTGACGTGCTGTATGCGTCGAGTCTGTTGAAGGAGGAAGGCCGGTCGGTTAGGGCGCGGGTGATCATCGCGCCGCCGGAAGCGTTTCCTCCATCAGGAGGCCCGCCGGACGGGATTCATGCGATCCGTTTCAGCACGCCGCACAATCTAACATCTAACGAAATCAAGCGGCTGAGCCCGGCGGCGAGTTTTTTCCATACGGTAGTGGCGATCTGGCCGGACCGTGACAAGGGGTTTCGGATCTGGGGGATTCTCAACACGGGACCACGCTGGCTGAACCTGGTGGCGGGCGGACGCAAGCCGATGGGAGATGATGTGCCGCATCCGATCATCCATGTGCGCGATCCGGGGTGGATGTTGTTCTATCATGGCTACTCGCTGCTGGCGGAGTGGCGGGGCAGGGAATTCCACGGCCCGCGGATGGATGTGTTTCAATCGTCGTTGCTGAGCGAGCGTTTCGCCGGCCACCGGCAGCGGTTGGTGGAATCGCTGGGCGCGGAATGCCTTCCTGCGGGACTGGATTTCGATTCTTATGCGGAACTGTCGCATCTCGTTTCGCTCCAGTTTGTGAAACGAATCATCAATCTGGTGAGGACGAGCGGCCACGGTGGGAGTCTGGTGATCGTGCCGGATGACCAGGAGGGCATGGATGTGGCGACGCAATGGATCGATTGCAAATACTCGGCCACGCCGGACGTGGCAGGCATGCGGTTTGGCAAGTTGCTGCAGTCGATCATCCGGCGGGTGGGGCAGCTTTGTCCCGAGAACTCGACCTTGGAGGACGCGTGGAGGATTTTTCGAAACATCAGCGATCCGGAATTGGATAAACTGGAAGAGGCGTTTTTTGAGCTGGCCCGTTTGTTCTCGGATCTGATGCAGGTGGATGGTGCGCTGGTGCTGGACATGCGCATGTGCCTGATTGGTTTCGGTGGGGAAATCCGGGTGGACCGGAATGTTTTTCAGGTCGGGCATGCGCACGATCTGGAAGGTAATCAGGTGACGGATTGGGACGTGCAAGGCGATGGCACACGGCACCGCTCAGTTTATCGATTGTGCTCAGTGGAGCCGGATGTGATCGGGTTTGTGATCTCACAAGACAGCCAGGTTAGGATGATCGCCAACGTGAACGACGCCGTCGTTTTCTGGCCACATACGGTGATCTAAAAATATTTGAGCAGAAAAACGCGCAAAATCAGCAAATTATGGTAAATATGAGCGGAAAATTGCGCATTGATCAGAAAAGCGCTTGAAGCGTGAGTGGAAATCTGCTCCAATTTGTGTGTTTTGAAAGGTTTTGAGTGGAAAGTTGCGCATTATGAGCCCGTTGTTATCAGATACCCAGATTGAGCAGGAAATGGGAAACCGCCTGAAAAACCACCGACTGGATTTAAATCTCACCCAAGAGGAGGTCGCCAGCCGCAGTGGATTATCGCGCCGAACCATCACCGCCATCGAAAATGGCGAGGGCTCCACGCTGGGAACGCTCATTGCCATGCTGAGGGCGCTCAATGCGCTGGATACCCTGGAAAGTTTCCTGCCGGATCCTGGCATCAGCCCCATCGCCATGACGTCGATGCTGCAGGACGCGCCGCGGAAGTATGCCTCGAAGCCGCGCAGGACACCACCCGCCACACCTTGGAAGTGGGGTGATGAAACATGACCTCCGCCGTCATCCGGCTGTATGAAACCGCGATCGGCGCGGTGACTTGGGATCCTGAGCGAGAGCTGGGGGTTTTCGAATACGCGCCGGATTTTCTCGGCAGCGGCATTGAGGTTTCACCCCTGATGATGCCGCTGGGGACAGGGCGGTTTTCCTTTCCCAATTTGCCGCGGGAAACGTTCAAGGGGCTGCCGGGATTGCTGGCGGATTCCTTGCCCGACAAGTTCGGAAACCTGCTGATCAACCAGTGGCTCGCCGGCCAGGGACGCACGCCGGAGTCGTTTGATCCGGTCGAGCGGCTGTGTTACCTCGGCAGCCGGGCGATGGGCGCGCTGGAATTCGAGCCCACCTTGTTGACCGAATTCGCTTCGGAAAGCCTGAATCTGGCGGCACTCGTCCAGCTCGCCAATGACGCGCTCGCCTCCCGCGAATCCTTGCATGCGAATTTCTCCCAGCCCCCGGAAGCGCTCGCCACCATCCTGCGCGTGGGCACGTCCGCCGGTGGGGCGCGGGCGAAAGCCGTGGTCGCCTGGAATCCACAAACCGGTGAAATCCGCTCCGGCCAACTCCGGCCTGAAGCCGGATTCGAGTCGTGGTTGCTCAAATTCGACGGGGTTTCCGCCAACCGGGACAAGGAGCTGAACGACCCGCTCGGCTACGGTCGCATCGAATATGCCTATCACCTGATGGCGCGCGCGGCCGGCATCACGATGAGCGACTGCCGTCTGCTAGAGGAAAACGGGCGTGCCCATTTCATGACCCGCCGCTTCGACCGCAGCCCGGAAGGCGGGAAATTCCACATCCAGAGTCTGTGCGCCACCGGTCACTTCGATTTCAATCACGCGGGCGGTTATTCTTACGAGCAGGCCTTCCAGGTCGCCCGACGACTCCGGCTGCCGCAGCCGGATCTCACGGAACTCTATCGGAGAGCGGTCTTCAACATCCTCTCGCGCAACCAGGACGACCACACCAAAAACATCGCCTTCCTGATGGACCGCCGCGGCGGCTGGCATCTCGCGCCAGCGTTCGACATCATTTATGCCTACAATCCCGACGGCGCATGGACGTCGCGGCACCAGATGTCGCTGGCAGGAAAGCGTGAAAATTTTGTCATCGCCGATCTGTTGGAAGCTGCGGACGCCGCCAACGTGAAACCTGCGCGAGCGAAGACGCTCATCCACGAGGTCCATGGCGCGATCTCCGCCTGGCAAGACCGCGCGGAAGCGGCGGGAGTTTCGCCTGCCCAAGCCGATGAAATCCAGCGCCACCTTCGCCTGGACCTCAGGCTCTAATCGATTTCCCGCCGCTGGAAAAGCACTGGAGCGAGAACGATCAAGGTCAGCACCGCGGCCATGGCGGAGGCGGCGGGCAGGTTGCGGTCGGCGAAATTGCGCTGTGCGATCTTGTTTCCGATCATCTGCCCATCCGCGCCGCCGACGAGATCCGGCACGACATAACAACCGAGCATCGGAATGAAAACGATGACAAACGCGGTGGTGATTCCCTTGCGGATGCCGGGCAGAAATACCGCCCACAACGAGCGGAAAGCGTTTGCTCCGAGATCGCGCGCGGCGTCAAGCAGGCCGAAGTCGAATTTCTCCGCAGCGGCATAAAGCGGCAGGATGGCGAAGGGCAGATAGGTGTAGACGCTGACGAGCACGACTGCGCCGGAGTTGAAGAGCAGCGAGTCGTTTTCCCCAAGCAGATGGAGTGAACGCAGGAAACGGGCAAGGCCACCCTCGGAGTGAAGGATCTGGTTCCAGGCGAAAACGCGGATCAGGAAATTCGTCCAGAACGGCACGATCACTAACAATAACAGCCGTGGCCGCCATGTCGCGCTGGCCCGTGCGATGAACCAGGCCACCGGCAGGGCGAGGATCAGGCAGACGGCGGTGGTGAGTGCGCTGATCCAGAGCGTGCGCCACAGCAGGATGTGCACGCTCTTCTCCCCGAAAACGCGGAACTGATCAAACGTCCACGCGTCACCGATGCCCCCAGCCGGATTGGTGGTGCGGAACGCGATGGCCAGCACTAACAAGGTAGGTGCCAGGACAAACAGCACCAGCCAGCCGAAACTGGGAAGGGTTGCTAGAAATTCATTCCGGTTCCGTTTGCCGCTCATCCGCCCATGAGTGAAATGAATCGCAGGCGAAATGGCCATGTCAAATCGGCCTCACTCGCCACGCGGCGGCCTGCGCATCGATTTTTTCTGCGAGGCAATCCGCTTGTCCGCCACCGACCGTTGTTTCGACCGCTGCGAGCGCGGTCGTTTCTGTCGCCGCATCTTTTCAATTGCTTGGGTTTTTGCGATCGCCCGACCATCACGGATCGCCTCCAACTGGTCGCACAATTCACGCCGCGCGAGGAAACGGTTCATCTCGCGCGAGCGGTCCATCTGGCACTTGATGCAGACGCCGCTGGGCAGGTGCTTGAGGAAAACGCAGTTCGACGTCTTGTTGATCTTCTGCCCGCCCGCGCCCGAGCCGCGCACGAATTTTTCCAACAGATCCGCCTCGCCGATGCCAAGCAAACTCATCCGTTGCGCAAGTGCGTCAGTCTTTTCGAATGAAATCGGATTCTGCATGTTTTGACTAACAGAGTGCCTCCGATCACTTCAACGCGTCGGCGGAAAGCTTTTCGAGAATCCGGTCTCTAGCAGATTCTTCGATGATGCCAGCCTCGTCGAGGTCGCGGGCAAGTTGTTTCGCGGCGGCGATTTCGACATCCGAGGGTTTTGACTTTTCGGTGCGAGCCGGGCGGAGTTCGAGATTGGCGATGACGCGTTCCATTCCGGGCGAAAGCGCAGGATCAATGATCGGACCGATCTCAGGCTTCTGCCCGGATTGCGGACCTTTCGGGATCGCCGGGAGCTCGCCGTTTTTCATGCCCTGAAGCGTGTGGAAATCCGCGGTGTAGCCGAGTTTGATGAAATTTTCGTAATTGCTCCGCAGGCTGTCGCGAATGATTTTGTCGCGGGTCGGCGGCTCCTGTTTGTCCTCGTCCGTGGTGAAGTACTTGCGCTTAATGCCAAGCCCACCATCGATCGCTTCATCGGGCGAGAGGCCTAACTGGTTTGCCTCAGCCATCAGCGCGATGGCCCTAACGAGAGATTTCTGCGCGTCCGTGGCGTAGAACTGTTGGAAAAACGAACTGTCGCTGGTGATGGATTTCAGCTCGGCGATGATGTCGCCCTCGCGTTGTTTTCGTTTGGCGAAGCGGACGACGTAAAGCACGACGATGAGCAGCGCGATGAGGAAAATGGCGCGGGTGATGATGTAACGAGGGCTTGGTGCTTCCATGAGGGATCAGGTCCAGATAGATTTCGGCTTCTTGGGCTCTTTTGGTTTTTCTTCGAACAGTTTGCGCTCGCGGCAGTTGAAAAGCGCTTCCTCGCGGGTGATGACATTGCCCTCGAACAACGCGGTGATGCTCTGGTCGATGGTGCGGTTTCCTTCTTTATAACCGATTTCCATCAGCCCCACGATCTGCTCAAGTTTGCGTTCGCGGATGCAGTTGCGCACGGCGTGGCTCGGCCGCAGGATTTCAGAAGCCAGCACGCGGCCTTGTCCGTCGGCGCGCGGGATGAGGCGCTGGCAGACGATTGCTTCCAGAGCGCTCGAAAGCTGCGTGATGATCTGCGGCTGTTGGTCGGCGGGGAACACGTCTACCAGGCGGTCGATCGTCTGCGGCGCGTCGGGCGTGTGCAGTGTGGCGAGCACGAGGTGGCCCGTCTCCGCAGCGGTTAGAGCGATGCGGATGGTGTCGAGATCGCGCAGTTCCGAAACGACGATCACGTCCGGATCCTGCCGTAACGCCTGGCGCAGCGCGCGCGGAAAACTGCGCGTGTCGTTGCCCACTTCGCGCTGTTTGATGAGGCACGAGCTGTGATTGAAAATGTATTCGATGGGATCCTCGAGCGTGATGATCACGCCGTTGCGAGTGTCCGAGATGCGCTTCACCATCGACGCGAGCGTGGTGGATTTTCCCGATCCGGTGATGCCAGTGACCAGGATGAGACCACTGCGGAGATTGCAGAACTCGTGGATGACGGAGTGGTGGCCGAGGGTTTCTAACTGTGGAATCTCCTCTGTGATGAATCGGAATGCTGCTTCTGCGTGACCACGGGCCATGTGGACGTTTCCGCGAAATCGGCCGACACCATCGACCTGCAGCGCGTAGTCCAGCTCCCACTCTTCTTCCAACGACGCACGCTGCGATTCCGTGAGCGTGTCGAGGATGAGATTTCGCACGGTGGTCGGATCCAACAGCTCCTCGTCGAGAGGGACAATGGCTCCGTTCACCCGCGAGCAGGCCGGGGCCCATGCGCTCAAGTGCAGGTCGGAACCGCCGCGGGCGACGGTTTCCCTCAGGTATTCGGTGATGTCGCGGGCCATGGCTTGGGTGATTGGTTATCCGGTGATGCCGCGCATGGCACGATCAAAATCCTGAGGCCGCTGGCAGGCGGCGCGGGCGACGTCGGGCTCGAGGTAGCCTTGGTTGACGGAGGCCACGAGGTATTCAAGCAGCGAGCAATTGGTCTCCTCGGTGCTTTTTAAAAGGTGATCCTGAATTTCCGTCAGCCGGTTCTCTACAATCCAGCGGCGCGTGGCGGCTTCGTTCTGCAGGTATTCCAGCGCGGGGAAAACGCCTCCGCCTTTGCGTGGCAGCAGCTGTTGGGAAATGATGCCGACAAGCTGTGAGGAAAGCAGGTTCACGGCACCTGAGGTTTCCTCGCCTAGCAGGTGACAGAAGCGGTCGAGCGTTTCCACGATGCTGCTGCTGTGAAGTGTGGAAATCACCAGATGCCCGGTGGCTGCGGAATGCAGGGCCGTCATCGCCGTTTCATGATCGCGGATCTCGCCGAGGAAAAGCACGTCCGGACTTTGCCGGAGAGCGGAACGCAGGCCGCTGGCGAAATCGACGGAATCATGGAAGATTTCACGCTGTGAAAAAAGCGATTGATCGTTGGTGAAAAGGAACTCGATCGGATCCTCCAGCGTCACGATGTGGCGCGACATGTGGTGGTTGATCCAGTCGAGGCAGGACGCGACCGTCGTCGATTTTCCAGACCCAGTCGGCCCGGTGACGAGGATCAAACCCTGGCGGCGGGTCATCCAGGATTGCAGCAGCGAGGCAGGCAGACCGAGATCCGCCAACGGTGGAATCTCATTGCGGATCGGGCGGAGCACCGCGGCGAGCCGGCCTAACGTATGATAGAGATTCACACGCAGGCGTCCGCCGTTAGGGACCTGCCACGAGACGTCCGCCTCCTGCTTCGCGGTGTGGTCGATGCCGCAGACTGCCCAGAAATCCTCCATGCCGGAACGCGGAATCGGGCCGGGATGAAGCACCACCACCTCGCCATCGCGCCGGATGCGCGGTGGTTCGTTCTCAACGAGGAAAACATCCGAAGCGTCGTCCTCAAAGGCGTCGCGGATGAGTTGGTGGAGGGCGTTGTCCATGGATTTTCGGGTCCGCGTTAGGAAGCTTCGGAAATCCTAGGGATTCGCTCGGGAGGTAGAAGCGAAAACGTCAGAGCTTCGGATTTATTCGCCGAAGGGCAGCTCACCCGCGAGTTTGGCGGACTCCTCGGCGATCCTTTCCCGTGCCGTTTCCAGATAGTGCGCGTCCATTTCGATGCCGGTGAAACCATGAGCGATGCCCTGGCGCTCCGCCGCGACGGCCGAGGTGCCGATGCCGAGAAACGGATCGATCAAACGCGTTGCCGGACCCTTGCCGTGAAGTTTCACGCACTGCTCGACGAGGGCGACCGGGAACGTCGCCGGATGCGGGCGGTCCTTGTCGCGGGAATTGATAGTCTCGTAGGGGATGAACCAGTTGTTTCCCCGGCAGCGCAGGTCGGCGCCGCCGGTGTGGCCCCAGCGCGCGATGTTCGATTTGTCCTGATAGGGAACGCCCGCGGCGCGGCGGTCGAGGCTCACCTTGCCGGTTTTCGTCAGGTGGAAAACGTATTCGTGGCAGTCGTTCACGAAGCGCTGCGAATTGATCGGCTTGAAATGCCCGGCGCTGATCTGTTCGTTCGCGCGCGTCTCGACGGTGATCGATTTGATCCAATGGAATGTGTTTTGCAGAACGAACAGCGGTTCCATCCCGTCAGTTAGAGCCAGGATGAGCTGGTGCGGCATCAGCGGATTCACCGGCGAGGCTCCCACGTTCAGGAAAAACGACGCGTCTTCCGTCATCACCCGTTTCAACTCCGCCGCCCATTTCCGGCACCAGCCGAGATATTCCTCCCGGGGGGCGGTGTCCTTGAAACTCTTGTAGGCGATCCCCAGATTGTAGGGCGGCGAGGTGACGACGAGATCAAACGATGTGTCTGATAGAGCGAGAAGGACCTGAAGGCAATCGCCGTGGAGGAGATTCATGACGGCCTTTAACCTGCGAAAAAAATGGTGGAGCGTAGCGGATTCGAACCGCTGATTCATTTCCTTACGTTGGAAAATCAACAAGTTGTGGATTCTGCTTGAAAGTGGGAACGGACAGGCGCTTTAAATACTTCATAGACGTTCGCACTTCTGTTCTCACTTTCCCCCAGCCATGGCAACTCTAATCAAACGCCCCGGATCACCCTACTGGATTGCCGCTTTCGACGTCCCGCAACCCAACGGCACCGTCCGCCGATTGAAGAAATCCACGAAGCGGAAAAAACGGTCAGAGGCGATGACCGAGGCCATCCGGATGGAGGAACTTGAAACCAAGGTGGACAACTCGACGGAAGAAAACGCCTCCCGAGCCTACGCGATTCTTTCGGAAGCCGCCGCCGCCGCGGCCAAGGGGGAGTTGTCGGAAGCCAGGGCGCGGGAGTTGCTCGCCCGGTTGTGCGAAGTCTCGACCGGTGAACCGCTGAAGTTTTACACCGTGCGGAGCTGGTCGGCTGATTGGCTCGGAGTGAAGGCATCCACGGGCAAGCTGGCGACCATGGCCCGCTACAAGGCCCACGTCGCCGCTTTCCTCGCATGGCTTGGCACCAAGGCCGATGGGAAGCTCGAAACGATCACCAAGGCCGACGTGCGAGCGTTCCGCGATGCGATCCGGACCGGATGGACGGAAGAAAGCGGGAAGGGCCCGGTGAAGGCGAAGCGTGGGAAAGGAGAGAAGGCACCCTCAAATCAACGTACCGCAAAAACGGCGAACCACTACGCCGCCGACGTTGCGGGAATGTTTCGTTCCGCGATGCGCGAGGGGCTGTTGCTGGCGAACCCGTGCGCGGCGCTGGAACGGCTCCCCGAGGACGATTCAACCGAGCGCGAGGTTTTCACCGTCGCCGAAGTCAGCAAGCTTGTGAACGCCGCCGGCGTCCCGGCTTGGCAAGATCCGGTTTTCATCGACGGCCGCGCCGATGACGAGGCCCGAGCGGCGCGGTGCACCGACTGGCAGGGGATCATCCTCATGGGATTCTATGCAGGCCCGCGGCTTGGCGATTGCGCCCGGCTCACTTGGCGAAACGTGAACCTTGAACGGAAAACGCTTTCATTCATCCCGGCCAAGACCAGCCGGAAGAAAAAGCGGCTCGAAGTGCCGTTGCATCCGCGCCTGATCGCGTACCTCGAGCCCAGGGCGAAAGATGCCGACATCGACGGCCCGCTCTTCCCATCGATGTTCAAGGCACCCGTGGGAGGCCGGCACGGGCTTTCCTCGCAGTTCATTGCCATCATGGATCACGCGGAGATCGATCGCCGCACGTTGCGCGAGGGAACGAAGGGCGGACAACGGGCACAGCACGCCCGCAGCTTTCACGCGTTGCGGCACAGCCTCACCTCCACGCTGGCGAATGCCGATGTTTCGGAGGAAATCCGCAAGCGCATCGTCGGCCATGAGTCGGCCGAAGTGCATTCCGGTTACACCCACCACGAACGCGAGACACTCGCCCGCGCCGTCGAGAAAATGCCAAGCGTTTGATTCGTTAAATGCCTCTCAGGGCGTTAAGTTGAAAACCTGTCGAGAATTATTTTCTGCGGAAAGGCGGTTTTTTGGGGTGCTCAGTTCCCGCCAGTTTCTCTAACGACCCGAGAAAGTTGGGATTTTTCGAACTGGCTGGAAATTATAACGGCCCCAGATCTAACTAGGGGTTAGGTCGTGCTATGTTGTGAGCGCGGGAAATCCGCGACTCCAACATGACAGCAAAATCATTACCACCCATCACCCGGCCCGAGTGGGGCGACTGCCGAACGATCCATACTCATTTCGGGCTTTCCAAGTCCACCCTCTATCGGCTCGCCGACGAAGGGAAAATCAGAACGTCTTCTCTTCGCGAGCGCGGCAAGTTGCGTGGCAAGCGCCTGTTCAGTCTCGACAGCGTTGCCGCATTCATTGAGAGCCGGGCAACAGGGGGAGGTGGCGAATGAAAACGCCGCCCCCGAAAATTCGAGAGGCCGGCCCCCCGCCAAGAGAACCGGCCCCCATTCGAAAATGCCTTGAGCTGATGGAAGCAATTTTCACCGGCTTCCGCAAACAGAATTGGCGGACCCGGCGGAAAATCCTGCGGATCATGATTTCTGAACTTTGGAAGATCCGCGGTAAAATCCTCCGGTTTCTCTGGGAGGAACTTCCGGGAGTGGTGTGGCTCGGGATGCAAGCCGCGGTTCATCTCATTAGGAACGGCCCGGCCATCATCAAGGTTGCCCGTTTACAGCGGGCCGTGAGGCTCGCCGATGAAAAGCGCCGTCAGGAACGGAGGTGGCATCCATGAGTCGATGGATCGCCATGCACTGCGGGGAGGAAATCGACACTCTTCAGGAGAGGCATCCTAACGCTTTTCTGCTCCTCTGCCAGATTGCCAGGCGTGCGCGGTGGAAGGATTGCGCGATCACCGGGCTTGCAATGGGGGAGGCATTTATCGGCGATTGGAAAACCGCCGGCTTGCCGTCGAAAAAAGCCTATCAGGTGGCGAAATCACGGCTCGAAAAGTGCGGCCTTGTGAACTTCCGAGGGGGAAACAGGGGGACCCGTGCAACCCTTATGAATTCAACGATTTTCAGCCTCTCGCAAGACGACAAGGGACCACCAGAGGCACCCCCAAGGGGAACCGAGGGGGAAGCAAAGGGGAACCGAGGGGGAACTATTCACACAGATACACAGAAAACACCGATCACACCGATTGAAGATGGCCCAGACTTTCAATCGATTGTTGGAGCCTATCCTCGCAGGGAAAACATCCAAGAGGCCCTCCGCTTTGTTTCGGAGTCCGTCACCAATGGCGCGGATCCGACAACTATCCTGATAGGGACCCGCGCCATTGCCGCGGTGATCCAGCAACTGCCAAGCGGTCACCTGAATGCGTTCGTGCCAGGAGCTGCAAAGTTCTTCAAAAACGAACGATGGCGCGACGATCCGCAGACATGGCTCAGGAGTGGAACTGCCAAGAATGGAGCCGCGTTGCCACCTTTGGATCTTGGTGGCAGGAAGGTTGGAAGTGTAAAGAGATTTGTGGACGGAAAAGCAGTGACGACATCCAAATGAAAAAGAAAATGGAAGCTCATGCCACGGTATCGGAGTGGACCGACGACAACGGCAAGAAATGCAAGCGCACCGTGCAGGTCGGGACCATCTTCGAATCAGCCAACGGCCGCCTTGTGATGAAGCTGGAATGCCTGCCGACATCGAAGGACTGGTCCGGGTGGATTGCGTTCAGGCCTTGCGTCTCAGTTCTCCCCCCGATGCGCCGTGTGTCGCCTGGTATGCCCGATGCACCGGCTCAGACCGATGAAGAGGATGAAGAGGATGAAGAGGATGAAGACGAGCCCCCTTTCTGATTCGGGTCCTCCCCAGAGGGTCGCCCATGCGGTCGTCTGTCTCGCAGCAAAACGCTAGCGCCAGCCCTCGCCAGTACGCCACACCTATTCGAATCAGCGCGAAGCCCAAGCCGCCGACTTTCAGTCTGTTACGCCGAAAAGTTGAAACGATCGACGAACCCATAGTGGCCCAATTCGCGGGAAAACCCCAAAAATGCCAGCTATCAGAAACAGGACGTTGTTTTGATAGATTCAGAATCTAGGAGGCCCCCGCCATTTGTGAACAACCCCAATAGACCGCCGCCATTTTGACAGACTACGCTCATACGATCATGGAAACGAACCTGCCCGACGCAATGAATGAGGCCGAGAGTCTCAGGGCTCTGAATTGGCCGGTATCCCGTCGTGAGGAATTGCGGTCACTGCTTCCGAGCGTTCCAAGCGGGCTGACCAGACTTTACCAGAAAAGCCGCGTCGAAGGACTCAAGCTCATGACCCCGGAGCAACTTGCGAACCTCCGCCAGCAGGGCGCACTTTTCACCCGTAACGGCACCGCCACCGCGCCGCCGTCAGAGATCCATACGCGGACCGCTGAAATTTTTACACGGAAAATCGACACCGAGGCCCGGACGGTCGAATTGTCGTTTTCCTCCGAAGCGCCCGTCACCCGCTGGTTTGGTGACGAGATCCTAGACCACAGCCCCGCATCCGTTCGCCTTGGTCGGCTCAACGGCGGCGCGGCGCTCTTGCTTGACCACGACGCCAGCCGCCAGGTCGGAGTCGTGACCCGTGCATGGATCGCACCGGACCGGAAGGGACGGGCGATTGTGCGCTTTGGCAACAGCCCGCTGGCAGAGGAGGTATTTCGAGACGTGAAGGATGGAATCCGCCGATTGGTTTCGGTCGGGTACCGCATCCACGTGCAAGCCGACGAAGGGACCCGCGCCGGGCAGAAATCCGTGCGTGTGACCGACTGGGAGCCGTTCGAAATCAGCATCGTTTCCATTCCTGCTGACGACTCCGTGGGAGTCGGCAGGAATCTATCTGCCCACGATCATCCTCAAAATATCACCTCAGTGAACCGACAAGAAATCATCGCCGCGCTCCGCGCCGCAAACATCGCTTTCAGCGACTCCGCATCGGACGATCAACTTCGTTCCTTGCTGCCATCCGGTAACAACTCCGCCGCTGCCGAGCGTAGCCGCGTGGGATCAATCGTTGCCATCGCCGAACAGCTCCAATCCCGCAACGGGATCAACCTAGACACCCGGCAAGCCATCGAATCCGGGGAATCCGCCACCGCGTTCCAAGCGCGGGCTTTCGAAGCTCTCACCACGCGGCAGACTCCTTACTATCCGGCGACACCGGCGCAGGTGGAACGCCACTACAGCGGCTCCGGCGGTGTTGAGGGCGCAAACCTCAGGGGCTACAGCCTGAGCCGTGCCATCGCTGCCGCCGCCGAGGGAAGGCTCGACGGGCTCGAACGGGAAATGTCCGACGAGGTAGCCCGCCAGATGGGCCGCCGCCCTGAAGGGTTTTTCATCCCGAACGCCGTCTTGGCGCAACGGGCTGGAATGTCCGTGCTTGGCGACTCCGGCGCTTACGGTGGTTCCGCCGTGCCGACTCAGCTTACCGAGCTTCTCGGGGCGTTGCGTCCACGGATGGCAGTTGCAGCGGCAGGCGCGACGATCCTCAGTGGCCTGCAAGGCAATGTCGGGATTCCCCGCGTTGCTGCCACCGTCGCGTCGTGGGCATCCGAGACAGGAACCTTGTCCGAGCAAACGCCAGGCATCGACCAGCTCTCCATGACCCCGAAGCGCTTGGGAGCATTCAGTGTGCTGAGTCGCCAGCTCGTCACCCAGACAGGCGGAGGCGTCGAGGACTTCATCCGCAACGACCTGCTGACAGCACTGGCCACGGCCCTGGACGCCGCGGCCATCGCAGGAACTGGCACTTCCAACCAGCCGACCGGCATCTTGAGTGCGGGCGGTATCGGAAGCGTGGCCGGCGGGACCAATGGCCTTGCTCCAACGCTCGCCCATCTCCTGACCCTTGTCGGGGCAGTTGCAAACGTCAATGCCGACCAAGGGCAGACCTCGTTTCTCATCAACTCCAAGACCGAGGCGAAGCTCCGCGGGACTCCCCGCGTTGCGTCCACGGACTCGGAGATGTTGCTCAATGATGGTCAAACGACCCTCATCGGCCGGGGGATGCAAGTCAGCAACTCCGTTCCTAGCAACTTGACGAAGGGCAGTTCTTCGGGTGTTTGTTCCGCGATCATTTTCGGGAATTTCTCCGATCTGGTCATCGGGCAATGGGGCGGAGGCATTGACCTGTTAGTAGATCCTTACACGCTCAGCACGTCCGGACAGCTCCGACTCGTCGCACAAGGATTCTTCGACATCCTCATCCGCCGGGCCGCGTCGTTTGCAAGTATGCAAGATGCTCTTACGGCCTGAGCCTAACCGCCCGCCCGTGGGCAACCGCGGGCGGGCTTTCCCTTTCGCCATGGATCACACCAAGCCGCCAACCTATCAGCTCTTCCGGATTGGCGAGAGCGGATACAGGTTCACCGTCCTGCAAGTGCGGGCAGTGAACGGCGGCAAGGCATTGAACGCGGCGGATCTGACCGCCTACACGGTCTTGCAGACGGTGGAAACGCCATGGTGGAAAGTCACGATTGGAAAAGGCTCGAGAATGCTACTCGCCGACGATGCCGCCGCGCCTTTGCTGTCAGAAGCAATGATCGAGCCGATTCTATCGGAGACGCTGGTTCCATGGAGGCTGGCTTACGAAGCCGCCCAGGCGGCCAAACACGAATCTCGCCGGGAGGACCGGCACGGTAAAAATGGAAGTTAGGAAGTGGAACCGTCGCCCCGATTCCACCCGCGCAAGCGGCGGGGCGGCGGTTTTTCTAAAAAGAATCTGAGACAATGGCAGGAATTTCAATCACCCTAGCAGGGAACTTTTCGAAGCTCGACGAGCTGAAGGACAAGGCGCACAAGACCGCCGGAAGCATCCGCAGCGCGTTCGACTCGAACATGGGCAAGGCCATGTTTTCGGGGATCGCCGTGGCAGGCACGGCCGCATTCGCGGGGATTCTCGCCAGCATCAAGCAGACCATCGATGCCGGCGGTGAACTCGCTGACATGATGGCCTCGACAGGTGCAAAAGGCGCAGGACTTCTGGTCCTTCAGCGAGCTTTCAAAAACGCAGGCCTTGCGGCCGGCGATGTAACCGGTGCGCTCAATAAAATGCAGAAAGCCCTAACCGGAGTGAATGAGGAAGGGGAGCCGACTAACAAAGCATTCGACAGGCTCGGGCTTTCAGTCCGGGAGTTGAAGGAAATGGACCCCGTGGACGCTTTCCTGAAAATTTCCCAAGCAATCAGCAGCATCGAGAATCCAGCAGAGCGGACAGCGGTCGCCATGGAACTTTTCTCAAAATCAGGAGGAAAGATGCTCGCAGTAGTGACCGATGCGTCGGCATTCGCCGCGGCTAAAAAACAGCTCGGTGAATTGGCCGAACTTCTTCCTCATATGGACGGTGACCTCGACACTGTTGGAGATGCTTTCGAAGCGGCTGATGAAAAAACCAAACAACTCGGGGCGGGGATCGCGTCTGAGCTGATGCCTCACATGTTAGCGGTCGCCGAATGGATCAACAACGGCGATTTCGTCAAGCTGGGTTCCGACATCGGCAGCGCTGCCACCGACTTGATTGAATTCGTCGGGTTGCTTGGCCAGGTGGCCGAAAAGACCTCTGCTATCCCGCGGGCCGTCCTTGGATTTCTCCCGGGAAAGGCAATCGCGGCGGCCGCTTCGATGAATCCCATGGAGGGCAAAGCGCTTCCGGCGCCAGAGGGTGTTTCCATCGGCGGCGGGCCGGGAATCACAAGCGATAAACCGGCCGTCACCCAGCCGGAAAGCGCGGCAGGCACTCAATCCCCCGCATCCGAATCAACCCGGCCCGGGCGGAAAACCTCCAGCTTGGCCGATGCGATCCGTGAGGCTCAAGTAGAGCAGGCCTCAATCGCTCGCTCGAAGGCCGCGGCGATGGAGGAATACAATTTCGAATCACAGATTCTCTCCGCCCGCCTCGCTGGTGACGAACGCAGGCTTGAGGCATTGTTGCGGGAGAAACAAATCCGTGAGGAAATGAAACGCCTGGAAGATGCCGGTTACACTCCCGCAGAAGCTCGCCGACCTGCGACCGCCAAGGTTGACGCTGAGAAAACAGCCACAGGACGCGAACAGCTTCGTGATCGGGCGGAAGAGGAGCGGCAGCGAATCGAGGACACTCTTCAAGGCCGCGTGAAGGATATCCGTGGGAAACAGGAAGGCTTAGGATTTGAATCCTCCATCGGTGCCATTTCCTCAATGCAGCGCATCGGCGGCGGGGGCGGGGCGGTCGGCTCTGGTCTCGACTACCAGCGGCAATCAGCGGAACTGCAACGGGACATGCTCTCTGCAATGAAAGAACTCGTCGATGCCACGAAGCGCATTGAGGATTAACTATCGCCTTCCGTGGACTGAGCGGGTCCTCCCCAGCCGACGCCCCATGCGGTCGTCTGTCCCGCCACAAAACCCTAGCGACCGATTTTTTCAGGGGGGTGGGGTGGTGGTTGTCTGCTAGATCGCTTCGCCCGCTGGATCGATCCTTGACGCCCGGCGGGGATTCTGAGAACCCTTGGCCGTCGGTGTTTGCGCGCCGATCAGCAATCTCACCGTCGGACCACGAATCCGGCCGCTGCCACATACAGAGAATTGAGTCCCGATCTTAGGATACCCCGGCGCGTCGTAGCACAGGGGGAAAGCACGCAAATGCTTCCTGAGGTCGGGACTTTTTCTTGACCAAAAAAATGAGAACCATCGAAAAAACACCGAAGGCTGCCAGCAAAGGCCGTGAAACCCCTGAAGAAATCACCATTCTGGAGAAGATCCGTTCCGACGAAAGGAGAGCGGTTGTTCATCTTGGAATCGCCGAATCCGCCATTCCGAGGATGCGGACCGTTGCCCAAAAGCGAGGGAAGACGTTGGAGCAATACCTTTCGGCCGCGATGTTCGAACGGTTCGCTAGAGACTTCGTGGACGATCGCGAGGACGCCGGACAATTGCCGCCCGCGGTCGATCTGGAATCGATCAACCGCCGCCGTGTAAGGGCACTGAGCGGGCCGCTCGCCACTCCGCCCGAGGAACTCGTCGAAATGTTCCTCGAAGCTGCCGTTACCGCTGTGGAAGCGGCACTTGAATCCAAGGGCGAAATCATCTTGCCTCTTGTTCTCACCACACGGGGAGGTGCAGCATGAAAACGATATTTGATCCACAGGCCGAAATATCGACAGCCCTTGAATCTCCCGATGGTGATACAACCAGGAACTTTGGGCGGCTCTGAAAGAGCGTTTCCCCTCTGGAAATGCTTCTGTCATGGAAGGACTATCGTTCTTGGTCGAGTGGGAAAAGAATCACCCTCGATAAGCGAACAGCGTTCCGTCACGCCCCGCTTGGATTCGCTCTGAGCGGGGCTTTTTCGTGCCGTTGAAGCCAGTTTGCGCGAACGGTAAAAACCTCAGGGGATCGGTTCCCACTTTCGTTCTCAAACAGCCATTTCCGGAAGGTCGAAACCGGCTCTAACCCTTATGGAATAAGGAAAGTGGAGCGTAGCGGATTCGAACCGCTGACCCCTTGCATGCCATGCAAGTGCTCTACCAACTGAGCTAACGCCCCTTTCGGGTGGGGCGGAGGTTTATCGGCGGGACCGAGGAGGAGCAAGAGGATTTTTGGAAAATTACCGTGAATCCTTGATTCCACTATCTTCAACGCTTGCGGCGGAAGAAAGCGAGCGAACCCAGCAGACCCAGCAGCGCGGCGGACGGCTCGGGAATGGCGGCAATGCCGGGCGTCGTGGTGAAACGGCCAAGCAAATCGGCGCGGCCCTGTCCGCCTTCGAAGACGCGGAATTCATCTTGAGTGGAGAGCGTTCCATCCATGGTGTTCTTATCGACCTTGAAGGTGAGTTCGAGATAGTAGCGATTTCCAGAGGCGTCGGTGAAATCGAGCGGTGCTGCAGGACTGCGAAGGGAAACGATGTCGGCGCTGGCAACCGGATCGCTGGTGTTTCTCGAATTGATGAGATCGCTGGTATAAACCGCGTTGATCGGCGCGATACCGGAGGGGCTGGAGAAGGTCAGATTGAGGCTGAGATCGACCGAGGAAGCACCGGTGTTCGATTGGATCGTGCCATTGCGGTAGAACAGCGAGCCGATGTCGAAATACTGGCCGGCGGTTACATTCGTGGCGGCAAGCGGGGTGAACCACAGGGCGCTGGAGTGGGAATAAGAAGCGCCGTTGGCAGCTTGCCCCCACTGGAAGGCGGCGGATCCGGTCGGTCCGGTGGGGTTGACGCTGGCAGGTGCGTCTTGAAGGTCCATGCCGGCGTTATAGCCGTCGGTGAGGTTGTTGTCGGCGTAGAGCAGGCTGGAGCTGCTTTCGTTCACACCGTTTCCAAAAGCACCGGAGACACTGAAGCTCAACGAGCCAGGGAGAGACTGTGCGTGGACCTGAACGTCCAGGATGGCGAAAATGAGGCCCAAAAGGGCGAAGAAACCAAGGGGGAGTTTCATGCGAGGGGGGATGGGGGATAGGGGTGGGGGATGTCGTCGAGCGGGGGTGCGTTCGGCTGACTGAATGCATCATGTCACAAAACCGGCCATTAAAAATCACGTGATCACGTAAATCAGGAAATCCGTAATATTTCGGCGGCGAGTTCCCTGCGATGGAGGCTTGGCGACCGCGCACCGCTCCCTATGCTCCGCCGCATGTCGAAATATGCCGGGGAGGAAGTGTTAGTGGTGCCGCGTGCGCTGTTGGATCAGATCGGAGCATTTCAGGGAATCCGGACGGAGGGACTGGACGAATCTATCAGTCAGCTATTGGACTCTTCCAACCACTTTTTCATGGAGCGCGCTGCGGCAGAGGAAGATCCGACGCACAAGCAGATTATCCCTTATTGCATCTTCCGCTGCGGAGACCGCATCCTCCACTACACCCGCGGCAAGTCAGGCGGGGAAAGCAGGCTGCACGCGAAAATTTCCGTTGGCGTCGGCGGCCATGTGAACCCGATCGATACCGGCAAAGGCCGGACCGGACCGGACGCCTATCATGCCGCAGTGACTCGCGAAATCGAGGAGGAGCTCGACCTGCCGGAAAACCACCAGCACCGGATCATCGCGCTGCTCAATGACGAATCCAACGCCGTGGGACAGGTCCACCTTGGGATCGTGCATTTGATCGAACTCACGTCGGACCAGGTGAAATCCCGCGAGGACGCGCTGACCGACCTCGGTTTTACCCCGCTCGCTGACCTCAACGGTGTGTTGTTCGAGCGCTTGGAAACCTGGTCCCAGTTCTGCATCCGGCATTTGTCGGAACAGTCCGACGGCTGAAGGAAGCATTTTCTAACCTATCACCAGTTCGGGATCGGCTCCCACCATGCCTATCAGACTTTCGCGATACGTGGGCGAGTTCACATGATCCAGCGTGGTGCGTGCCTTTTCGAGGCGCTTGTGGATGCCGAGTTTTTCGAGTTCGCCCTGATAGTTTGGCTTGGCAAGGAACTCCTCCAGATAAGCGATGTGGCGTTTCCATAGGTTCCGATCGACCTTGACCTTGGCATCGAGACGCGCCCGATACCAATCGGAAGCCATCGCCGACTCGCGGCTGAACAGCGCCCGGATGGAAGGATCGGTGATCGGTTTTCCCTCAAAATCCCCGTAGGCCATGATGTGGAGCAGCGCCTTGAGCGGCGGAATGGCCGCGTCGATGCTGCCGTCCTGGAAGTAGTTCAGCGCGACGGTGCGTTGGGTCTCGATGATGTTGTCGAGGCCATCGATGAAATCCTCCATCGACTGCAGCTCGGGCTTGAGCATCTCCGCATTGAAAACCGTGTCCGCGGCGGAGAAAATACGACCGAAAAAGGTGGTAACGAACGATTCCGTAATGCGGTAGCCAAGGCGGCTGGCTCCGATGATTCGGTCTTCATGCGTGAAGTCCGTCAGCTTCTCCAAATAGCCGTTCTTGATCAGGTAGGCTGGTTCGCGTTCCGGAATGAACATGCGCGACCAGACCTCTGGAACCAGCAGGCTGATATCGTGATCGACGCGATACTTCCGGCCGATGTGCCCGGCAGCGCTGGTAAAGCCGTGATAGTCGGTGATCAGATAGGAAACGAGGGCCGCGTTCACATCGTGGATCGGCAGGATGGCATTGAACGGACCTTTGGTAAGTGCTCCCTCACTGCCCGCGCCGGTCGTGGACGGGCTCTTGCCGGTGAGCGATGAGATGAAGTCCATGAACAACTCGGGCAGTTCCTGATAGTGGATCGGGTTGTAAACGGCGAGTGCCCGGATGCCGGCCGCCTCGTCCGGCGGATTGTTGCGGCGTCCGGCGAGCACCGAATTCACCGGCATCGGAACGGGAGCGTCTAACGGAAGGCGGCGGTAGAGCCGCGAGCCGAGTTGCGCCAGATAGACCGAGCGTGGGTCTTCGAGGTCGGGCCGATTCTGCAGGTAGCGCGGGTTTTTCGTCGGGCTTCCATCGACGATGCGCGGTAGGTGCGAACTGACAACATACTCAGGTTTTTCCGCATCGACGAAGGTGGTTAGCATTTTGCGCAGCGGCGGAGTGAACTGTTCGAAGCGGATGGCGTCTTTCGTCATCGCCCGAGCTTCGTGTCGGGGAATGGGCTCGTAGTTGGAGAAAAACATGCCGCCGCTGCTGAAGTCGCTCTCGGTCTTCTTGTCGTAGCCGCGAATGATGGCGTCGTCAGGGCGTTGGAACAGGCGGTATTCGCAATTCCTAACAAACTTCAGTGACGGATTCTTCACATCCGGATGGAGCCCTGTGACTGAGCCATGCGGCACCACCATCGACGCACTGATATCGTCCTCGGTCTGCACCTTTTTCGCCGGCGCGAAATCCTTGCGGATGCTGAAGGTGCGCCACGTGCCATCCTCGCTGAAGCCGACGCGCAGGTATTGCGTGACGAGTCGCTGACGCCGATAGATGAGCTGTCGGCCGGGTAGGCCGTTGATCAGATCGACGCTGAATCGCTTCTGCCAGTCACTGCCCCAGCGGGGTTTGTAAAAGCGTTTGACGATGAAAACCAGGTCGCGAACGGAGCTGCCGATCGTTGCAAGCCAGGCATTGTACTCGTCCGTGTAGGCCGAGTGCTGGGTGAGCAGGCGGATGACCGAGCCCAGCGAGCGTTCCTGGCTGAGCAGGGGGCGGCCGGGCTTGCCGGGATCACGTGGGTGTTTGTATCGGTCGGAAAAGTCGCGGTTGATGATTTCTGTCGCCGCTTCGACGTCTTTTTTCAGATCATTGACGATGACCGCGGCAGTGATCATCGCGTCTGATAGGGACTTGGAGATTTCGGATTTGCCACCGCCGGAAACGGTGCACGGCTTGTGGCAGAAGGTGCCTTCCGCAGCGGTCCCGATGAGCCGCCAGCGCTGGCCGGCGGAGGGTTTCACCATCTCGATCTTGTAGCCTGACGGAAGGACATAGGTGATGCCGGGCTGAAGCTGGATTTTCTGGAAACCTTCTTCGTTTTCCCATCCGAGTGACTGGCTATTAAGGTCGATGTTGACGTCTTCAGGGATGTAGAAAATGTTAGAATATTGTTTGTCGATGCCGTAACCCTCGGGTTGGAGATCGAAAATCGCAGAGTAGCGTTTGGTGAATCCGGTGAATGCATGATCGACTGGGCGGGTGAAATCGCTGAGTGAAAAGCCCTCACCAAGATCGAAACTTGGAAAGGCGATCGCACCGCCCGCGTGCTCCTCTTCGGCGTTGCCATAGAGGTTCGCCGCGTAGCTGAGCTGGGTTTTCACCTCCTTCTTGCAGTAGCCATAGTAGTTGTCCGCGATGATGGTGACGACGACGCCGCGCTTGTCCCGGCAGGTGATCTTGAACGCGCCGCCGTCATTGTAGAGCTCGTCCTCGTCGGACCAGCACATGCCTTCGCGCTTCTGGCTTTCAGTGGCTTTGGTGATGTTAGGAAGTCCGAGATCCTTCTTTTTCAGCGAGGTGAGATGGGGTGCGAGGATCACGCAGCCGGTGTGCCCGGACCAGCCCTGGGCATCGAGGCGGGCGTCGTTGGCCGGCAGATAGGGATCGCCCGCGTTGCCGAAGATACTTTCCACGAAGTCCAGATTGCTCACCAGATTGCCAGGCGCGAAAAAACGCGTTTCCATCGATTTTTCCGGCGAAACACCAGGGATTTCAGGAGCCACCACGGGACGGAGAAGCAGGGAAACAAAAACCTTCGCGGGATTTTCGGAAGTGCCGGTGAAGGGCAGCGTCATGAGGTCTTCCGGTGGGTTGAGAGCCGCTTTGAGCAGCCTTGCGAAGGCAATTTTCGGGACCGACTTCTTATCCGCCGGCACGGGCAAGCCACCTTCGGCGACATGAAACACGCCCTCGGTCGTCCGGCGGTCGTTGGCCGGATTATGGCAAACTCCCTGATGCACGCGATATGAGCTGAGGATGGACGATTTGAATACGTCCTGATCCGGCGGGATGGAAAGCATGCGGCTGATGCCATGGCGTTCTACCACCAGTGCGCCGACCGGCAGGAGGTGCGGCGTTTCCGGAAACACCTCGGCGACGATCTCATCACCCAGGTAGTCGCGGAGAAAGTCATCGATGTAGGCGTCTGCCGGACAAAGGTAGTCTGATAGTAGTCGCGTTTTTTCCTGGAAACTTGCGATCAGGGAACGGCCGAGATCGAGAAACGGATAGTCTTTTTCATCGCCGACGATCGAGTGACCGCGCGCTGCCAGCTTGAGATTGACGAACTCACGGAGGCGGTTTTCTTCGTCGGGAGAGGCGATGGCAGGACCTTCATTCGTGAAGCCGATTTTATCTTTGAGGTTTGGCATGTTGACTGTGGAGATTTTGGGTGAGTCGTCAGGATGGATGCAAGCTTTGAGCCAATTTGCAGGGTCTAAAGCAAGGGGTGCACAAGGCCAGGGAAGTAGGATGTGTGGATCCCATTTTCACCATTCGCATAGCCCTTCCAAATAGTCGGCCGAACCGTCGCGGAGCCAGCCGTCGAGTTGGGAGGGATCCTTTAGCTGTTGGCCGCGCACGCGCGGAACGGCGACGTATTTCGTTTCGATGGAAGGAAGGTTGCTCATGTCCACCCACAGTTTTTCGAACTGGCAGACGGGAAAAATGTCTTCCTGGCCGTTTCCCCAGCGTTTTTTCACGTCCTTGAGCGTGACGTAAGTCGGCATTTTCGCCGCGAGCGAGCGGATGGCGGTGCTGACTTTTTCCAAATCCGCCAAATCGCCGCGGCTGAGCTGGAACGCGTCCAACAGGGCGTCGATCTGAATCCAACAGGTGTTGCTGTTATAATAGGAAAGGTGGAATTCGTCCTCCTCGCGTGGCATGGCGAGGCCTTCGACTAACTGCGTGCGACCATTCACCCGGGCAAGGCCGCCGCCGCGGTCTTCGAGGCGGCGGGTGATGACTTCGAAACTGAGGCCGGCTTTGGTGGAAAGGTGAAGGCCTAACAGCGCGGGATCGACGTTCATGCCGACGGTGTCGATGTTGTGCAGGACGAGGGTCTGCAAATTCGGCCGTTCGGCTAACAATTTGGCGAGGGTGCCGTTTCTCAGCAGATTCGGCACCTCATACCAGTGCCCGACCGGATGCAGGCATTGAAGCGGAAGATTGTCGGTGTAATCGCTGGCCTCGCCTGTGGTTTCGGCCCAGTTGATGAGTGCGGTGCGCAGACTGTCGCGGACCTTCTGCTGCTGCACGTCGAGCGCCTGCTGTTGGATTTCCTCCCAGGCGAAACGCAGGTCGCGCACGGTCGGCACGGTGCGCAGGCCGATGGATTTTCCCTGTGATAGAAACAGCGGACCCTCGTAGCCGAATTGGTCGTGCTCGCTGAGAAAACGCTCGGTCGGGCCGTGGGAAAAGTAACTTGTGGTGAAAATATGTGGCAGCGTCGTGCCCGCCAGCTTGCCGATGTGGCGGCTCTTCGCGAGGTGGGTTTCCACGAACGAACGATGGCGGCCGCCGAGTTTGCAGAACGGATTGAGTGCTTTGACCACGCCCGCGCCCTGGGTCCAGCGCGAGCCGGCCCCGGCGGCGAGGGTGACCACGGCGACTTCGCCGTTTTTCAAAGCGGCCAGGCCGATTTTGCGGTATTTCTCCGGCAGGGAACCGGAGGTGGCATCTACCAGATCGTCTTCTCTAACGTCTTCGATGATCGTGTTCGCCGGCAATCGGTTTTGCGCAAGACCGATGCGTCCGGCCTTGAGGTCCTCGCGGATCTGCTCGTGCGCCGTGCGGTCGAAGCCGTTCGCTTCCAACAGACTCGCCAGTGAATCGCGGCTGTCGTTTTTCCCATGCGTCTTCGGGAAAATGGAATCGAACAATGTCTGCACCATGTCGCGAAGTTCCGGATGGTTGCGGCAGGCGGCGGCGAAATGATCGAGCTCGGCCACGCGCAGCGCACTGAGTTCGTGGCGACCTTTGCGCAGCAGTTGCGGCACGATGAAACTGTAATAACCGGCGGGCATCAGCGCGTCCTCGCCGCTGAGCAGGTCCGCCCAGGTGCCGCGCTCGTTGATGGAGAAATCGTAAACCACCGGCTCCATCGCGAAGGGCAGGGCTGAGCCAAGGACCGCCTTCGTTTCCGACATGATCTGTTGGAGCCGCTGCTGGCCTTCCTCTTTTCTATCAGGAGCGAAGATAAAGCCCATTCCGCCGCCGGCCATTCCGCCTAACATCCAGAAGCCCCAGAAGTTCTTGCCGAAATCGGCGCTGATCTTCTCAATGAGAGTTTCCGTGTAGAGGTTGCTGGCCCACGGGATGATCGTCTGGATCGGCTGGCGGAAATTCTCCATGGTCGCAGCGCCGATGGCGGGGATGTCGCCGGTGTGGAGGGCTTCCAGAATCCGATCGAGAATGCCGTGTGTCTGCTCGCGCGCGATCCATTCCGGGCCGCTGCGCAGGAGGTATTTTTCGGTGACCATCTCCAGGATCGGCCCGACATTCTGCGCCATGCCGCCGTGAACGAGCACGAGCGAGTCCTGGAGCTTTTTCCGCGCTTCGGCGGGAACGTCGGTGTTATCGAGAACCTTGTGCTTCGGCATCAGACGGCCGCGGCTGATGCCGAATTCCGGATCACCTTCTTCCGAAGGAGTTCCTTCGATGAGTTTCATGCCGGGCCACACGCCGCCGGAATCCTGCCAGCCGCCGCCGGAGCCGCCGATCCATTCGCCTAACAACGCGCGGGCAAGCACGATGCGGCGTTCGTTTTCCTCCAGCGGTCCGGTGAGCGAGCGGGCCTGGCCGGTGGCGCGCATGCAGACGCTGATCAGCGCGGCTAACAAATTCGTCGATACCGCGAGGCGCGAGCCTTTTGGAATGTTGTTCACGTTGCTGACGAGCTCCAGTCCGCGGCCCGGGCCGACCACACGCGCTAACAAATCGGCGAGGCTTTGTCCGGATCCCTCGATGCCCGGCGGGACGATCCCGCTGGCGATGACCGCCGCCTTGAGCAGGCCAAGGTAGTCTTTCGCGAAATCGAACACCTCGTTCAGGCTGGAAATTTCCGCGCTGCACGCGAGGTCCACGCTGGTGAGACGGAGCACCGGCTCCTCGATCACGCGTAAACTTGCCTCCACCGGCGGACTCGGTTCCTTGTCCCGACCATGGACAGCGAGGTCCACGGAAATGTTCAGCACCTTCGCGCCTTCCGGATAGTCCATGCCGAGGAAAAAGATGTCGCTCCAGCCGCAGTGCGTCAGATCCATGCGCACCGGCGTGCGCTCGCGCAGGATCGGATAGGCACCCGTCAACGGATCCCGACGGGTGATTTCCGGACGGATGCGCAACGGCTGGTCGGCCGGATGGCCCATGCGGAACATCCATTGGTTGCCACTCACGCTGCGGACGCTGCGGCGGACCTGGTCGGCGAGTGTCTGGAAAGCGAGCCGCTGATAGGCGGACGCCAGCGCGCTGGAAATGCCGTCGCCCGGGCCTTCGGTGCTTTGCTTCTTCAGGAAAACGTCGATGGCTTCCTCGAAGCGGCGTTCCAACAGGTTTTCATATCCCTTGAACGGAATGGAACCGGGTTTCTCCGCTTTTTCCGCGAGGCGTGCCGGGAGGTGGAAGCGGTGGATGGAGTAGAGGAAAAGCAGCGCGCGGACGCGGTGATAGAGATTCTCACTCCGGCGGCGGAAGGTGTCGAGCTCGCCGGCTTCTGATAGAAGTTCGTCGATGCCGAGTTTCGCGCAGGCGGCGTCGAGCGACTGGTTGCGGACGGCGTCGTCCGGCGAGGTGATCAGGGAAAGAAGGCGGGCCATGACGGGTTCAGGCTTGGGATTGGGCAAGCAGCTCGACGATGTGGGTGAGCACTTCGTCGCGGTCGTTTCCTGCCAGACCGAGCGCGAGCTGGGCGGTCAGCAATCCATAATGCAGGCCGATGTCATGGCGGCGGCCGTGGAGTTCGTGGGCGAGATAGCGTTCGCGGCGGGCGATTTCGGATAGAGCGCTGGAAAGGTACGCGCGGCCGCCGGCGAGTTGGCGGGCGAGGATATCCATGACCGACGGCGTGAGCACGTGGAGACCGAAAAAGCACAGGTAATTTCCCGCGCGCAGGCCGGGGACGACGAGTTTCTGTTCCGCTTCGGTGGGCGTGGGTTTTTCGATGACGGCTTCGATTTCGTAAAGCCGGTCGCTGCCGGTCACGCGGCGGCCGCCGATGGCTCCGTAGTTTGGCAGTTTACTTTCGTGCGTCGCCTGGACGGCGGATACGGCGCATTTTTCCGCGAGAGCGGTAACAAGAAGCTGGGCGGTGCACGACTCGGCGGTGCGGCTGAGATAAAGGTGATCGCCGACCATCAGGAGAAACGGATCATTTCCGGTGAACCCCGCGGCGCAATGGACCGCGTGGCCGTAACCGAGTGGCTCGGCCTGCTCGATGAAACGCATCCGCCGTGCGTGCGGACCGGCTGCGGCGGCGTAGGCGGCTTCGTCGCCGGGGCAAATGATCACCGCGATTTCCTCGATCCCGGCGGCGGAAATTTCCTCGGCGAGGATGGCGAGTGCGGATTTCGAAACGCCATCTCGGTCAACGAGAGTCTGGAGGGGGAGGGTGCGCTGGTTTTTCCCAGCCGCAGTGATGACAGCTTTGCTAACTTTCACGCGCGCATGCTGAAGAATCCCAGCGCTTTGGCAATACCGGGCGACTTGGGTTTTCAACAAAATTTCCGGACGGCTTGCGTTCTATCAATCAGGGCCGCATTCCGCCTTTGACGCGGGGCGGCAGGCAGGCAGGATAGGGGCGGTTTGAAGATCCATTCATGAGTCCCACGTTCCGCCTGCTTCAACTTGCGTTTGCCTGGCTTCTGCTAGCCACCGTGACGACGGTGGTGCCGGCCCTGATGATGCCGTGGCTCTGGCTCGGAGGCGTTCTAGCTTTGGTGGTGGTAACCGATGCGGTGATTGTTCGCGTTCAGAAACCGTTGGAAATCGAGCGCCGCCTGCCGGGTCGATTCGCGCTGGGTGAGGCGGGCGAGGTCCGGCTGATTTTAAGAAATCCATCGACGCTGATGGCGAAAGTGGAAATTTTCGACGGCATCCCGCCGGGCTCAGAGGCCCCGACGCTGCCGTGGGCCGGTGAAGTTCCAGCGGAGCGGGAAATCCGGGTGTTTCATCCGGTGAAGTTGCTGGTCCGCGGCGAATCGACATTCGGTCCGCTGCAAATGCGCCGGATTTCTCCAGCCGGTTTCTGGGCCCGCAAAACCACGCATCTCAAGCCGGAAACGGTGAAGGTCTATCCGAATTACGAGCCTGTGATCCGTTTCGCGCTGCTCGCCATGCAACATCGCGAGAGCCCGATGGGCATCGTCCGCCGCGCGCGGGCGGGGGCCAGCCAGGATTTCCAACAGCTTCGTGATTACCGCGATGGCGATCCTTTGGCGCGCATCGATTGGAAAGCGTCGTCGCGACGGCAGGTGCTGATCAGCCGGGACTATCAGGAGCAGAGAAACCAATCCGTCGTCTTTCTGTTGGACACCGGCCGCCGCATGCGGGCGCTCGATGGCGGGGTGCCGCAGTTCGATCATGTTCTGAATGCGATCCTGCTCGTCGCCCATGTGGCCCTGCGGCAAGGCGATCAGGTGGCGGTGAAATCCTTCGGCGGCACCGACCGCTGGCTGCCGCCGAGGAAAGGTTCGCATGCGATGCCGGTGTTGCTGAACCACCTTTACGACTACCAGACGACGCCCGCGCCCAGCGATTTTTCCGGAGCCGTTGAGCAACTGATGGCCCGTCAGCGTCGCCGTTCGCTGGTCATTCTACTCACCAACCTGCGCGGCGAAGACGGCAAGGAACTGGTGCCCGCCCTCCAGGTCTTGAAAACCCGCCACCTGGTACTGCTCGCCAGCATGCGCGAACAGGTGGTGGAAGACGCGGCGACGCAGCCAGTGGAATCATTTGCTTCCGCGCTGAAGTTCCTCGCCGCAGATCGCTACATGCAGGAACGCCGCGAAATCCTCGCCAATCTCGGCGCCCGTGGAATCCTGACGCTGGACACCACCGCGCAGGACTTCGCCGTGGCGCTGGCGAATTCGTATTTCGACATCAAGGCGGCGGGACGTTTGTGAGTCCCATATAACGCGATTGCGGTATGGAGTTGCGGCCGATTTCTGGCAATCTCCTCTGCGTAAGGGATAGCACAACAGCCCCTCGGAAGGGCAGCCCCCCAAAGGGCCCACGGGCGTCGGAATGGGATCCGACGCCCGTGGTCATTTTAAGGCCTCGGGAAAATGCTAACCTCCCAGAATATTCTTTTGTGGAACTTCAATGTAGTCCGCCGGATGGGCGAATTCGTGATTTTTTAGTTTCGGAATTGTAAGGTCAAACTGCAGCGTTTTTCCCTGCCGGATGACCTTCACGCGTTTAAGTGACCCAAATTGCGTTGGACCGCCCGCAGCGAAAATCATCGAAAAAATGGTAGTGTTGTCTCGATATTCGAGGTCGCCCGGGCGAGTTACCTGGCCTCCAACACGGACGATGTCCCTTGTTGGTGGTCCAGCGTTTTTGGGTTCCGCGATACCTGGAGACGCCGTGAGAAGCCGTATTGCACCGAGCGAAAAACGATGGAGTTTGATGAAAATGACAAATTTTTCCGCGGATCGATTCCAAAGACCTAATAAGATCCATTCCGTAATGACCAGAGATATTTGCGCCGGATCGTTTGCTGTGGGTTTGCTTTTATCAAAAAAGTCGGAAAATTAGATATTTTTTAAAAATCTCTCTTGCGATACCGGAAAGTCTTTGTCAGTTTTTAATCACAGTGAGTGAGTTTTTCACCTTTGTGAAAGATCAGCTCATCTGCATTTCCGAGTTTCAGTTGGACAACCGCATCAGTCGGGTTCGAATTCCGGGGGGAAATTGAATCAGACGCCAAGTCCCAACTGAAATTCTTTGGGGGGAATGTGTTACCGAACAAGAGGCGTGGACCGGTAAAGCGGCCCACGCCTTTTTGTTTGAGCAAACCAAAGCGACTTTCGCAGATCTTTTATTCTGCGGGATTGGAAGGGGGAGGCTTCCGGAACTTGGCGCGGGCAATTTCGATAACCATTGGCATCACGGAAATGGCGATGATGCCGAGCACGACCAGCTCGAAGTTTTTCTTCACGATCGGGATGTTTCCAAAAAACCAGCCGCAGGGAAGGATGAGGCCGACCCACAGGAATGCGCCGATCACGTTGAAAAACATGAAGCGCCGGTAATCCATTTCACCAGAACCAGCGACGAACGGAGCGAACGTGCGGACGATTGGGACGAAGCGGGCGATGATGATGGTTTTCCCGCCGTAGCGGACGAAAAACTCGTTGGTTTTTTCGATGTGGCTGGGTTTTACGATTTTGGGAAACTTCCGCATCACCCAGCCGCCGAATCGCCGGCCGATCCAGTAGTTCACCGTGTCGCCCAGAATCGCAGCGACGAGCAGGATGACTGCGGCGATCCAAATGTTAAGGTTGGACGACGGGTCCGCGGCGATGGCGCCGATCGCAAAAAGAAGGGAATCCCCGGGAAGAAACGGCGTGATGACGAGGCCTGTTTCGCAAAAAATGATTAGGAACAACAGGCCGTAAACAAGCGTGCCGTGGGCGCTGATGAAGTCGCGGAGGTGTTCCGGAAGATTCAGGAAGAGATCGATGATTTCAGTCATGGGAGTTAGCCGTTTTCAGGTCTTGGATCGCGGGAGAGGAGTTCCCGCATGGCGACGGGAACGGATTTGCCTTCGTAGAGGATGCTGTAAACGCCATCGATGATGGGTGTCCGGACCCCGGTGCGGCGGGCCACTTCGTAGATCGAGAGCGTGTTGGGAACCCCTTCGGCGACCATACCGAGAGCGGCGACGGCTTCTTCCAAGGATTTTCCACTGCCCAGAGCGAGGCCGACACGGTGATTTCGCGAGTGCTCGGAAAAGCAGGTCACGATGAGGTCGCCGACGCCGGAGAGGCCGGCAAAAGTTTCCATCCGCCCGCCCAGAGCGGTGCCGAGGCGGGTCATTTCCGCCAAGGCACGGGTAACGAGGGCTGCGACGGCATTGTCACCGAGCCCGAGCCCGTGGGCCATGCCCGCGGCGATGGCGTAAACGTTTTTCACCGCGCCGCCGAACTCGATGCCGGCGAGGTCGTCGCTGGTGTAGGAGCGGAAGTGTGGGAATGTGAAAAGTTCCTGAAGTCGGACGGCGAGCGCATGATCTTCAGAGCCGATTACGGCGCAGGTGGCAAGACCGGTGGCGATTTCCTCTGCATGGTTCGGCCCGGAAAGTGCGGCGATCGGGTTATTTGGGAAAACTTCGCGGAGGAGTTGGCTCATGCGGTCGCCCGTGTGCTTTTCAATGCCCTTCGCGCAGGAAATCAGAATAGTGGTTTCGGAAATTCCGGCGTCAGCGAGTGTGCGCGCGGTATCCCGGGTCGCGGAAGTGGGAACGGCGAAGATCACCAGCGGATGTTCAAGTGCGTCCGTGAGTTGGCAGGACGCGCTGACGTTGGCATCCAACGTGATGCCGCTGAGGTAGTGCGGGTTTCTGTGATCGCGGTTGATCGCTTCCGTGGTTGCGGGATCGCGGCCAATCAGGACGATGGAGTCGAGTTTTTTAGCGAGCAGCTTGGCCATCGCCATCCCAAACGAGCCGGAGCCGATGATCGCGGCGGAGGTGAGCGGAATTTCAGACATCGGCAGACTTCGGCTTGCGGGTGAAACGATGCTCAGTGCCGTTGCGCAGGCGCTCGATGTTGCCGCGGTGTTTCCAAACGGCGAGCACGGCAATGATCACGGTGAAGGCGAAAAGTGGCTTGTTCCATGTGCCATTCTGGATTTTTCCATGAAACCATGAGCCCCAGAGAGTCACGAGCGGGAGCACGGCGGCGGCGATGATGCTGGCCAGCGAAACGTATCGGCTGATCAGGAAAACCAGCAGCCAGACAGCAACGAGAATCACGATGGCTGCGGGCATCAGCGCGATGAAAACCCCGGCGGACGTGGCGATTCCCTTGCCGCCCTTGAAGCCGACCCATGGCGAGTAGTTGTGCCCGAGCACCGCGCAAAGGCCAGTGAGCACTTGGAACACCTGTGCCGTGAACATCGGAAAATCCTGCGCATACGGCATGAGCGCAGTGACGGTCATCGGGTTGTTCATGCCTTCGAAACGGATCAGTGAGATCGCGATCACCACCGGGATGAAGCCCTTGATCGCATCGAGAATCAGGCAGGAAATACCGTATTTTTTCCCGATCACCCGCAGCACGTTGGTCGCCCCGATATTCCCGGACCCGTGCTCCCGGATGTTGATTCCTTTCGCCTTGGCGATGATGAGGCCGAAGGGGATTGAACCTAACAAGAACGCGAGCAGGGGACAGAACCAGAGTTGCATGCGCGGGAGATTGAGATGCGCGTCACTCGGCGGTGGCCGACTTGATCGTGATGGGCTCGACCGGCACGTCTCCGCCGAGTCTGGCGTCCGCGCGGGTTTTCACTCCCTTGATCTTGTCCACGACGTCCATGCCTTCGACGACTTTGCCAAACACTGCATAGCCGCCGTTACTGGGGAAATTGAGGGCTGGATTGTCCTTCACGTTGATGAAAAACTGGGCGGTCGCACTATCAGGATCCGTTGTGCGGGCCATGGCGATGGTGCCACGATCGTTTTTCAGGCCGTTCTGGCCCTCGTTTTTGATGCCTTTGCCGGTGTCCTTTTCCGTGAGCGTGGCCCCATCCTGGGTAAATCCGCCGCCTTGGATCATGAAGCCATCAATGACGCGGTGGAAAACCGTGCCGTCATAGTGCTTCTTGTTCACGTAGCTCAGGAAATTCGACACGGTGATGGGCGCTTTTTCTACGTTAAGTTCGACCACAATGTCGCCTTGAGTGGTTTTCAGGCGGACCTTGGACGTCTTGGCAGTGGCTGCAGCGGCGGGTTTTGCGGCTTCTTTTTCCGGTTCGCAAGAGGCGAGGGTAGGAAGGAAGGCGAGGACGAGGAGAGCGATTCGGCGTTTCATCGGTCGAAGCAGTAAAGGATGACTTGCGACAGTGCAAGTGACTCTTGTCAGGTGGTCATCCTGGAAATAAATCAGGATGACCACGGAGAAAACCAGAGCACCCGGATCAGGAGATCGTCACCTTGCCCTGGAAGCCGCTTTTGGAGGGTTTTGCTGCACTAGCGGCACTGATGGCGACACCGTTCGCGCAATTGCATTCGCCCTCGCCCTTGAGTGCGTTGATCAGGTTGGTGAGGGATTTCATCGCTTGCCGCGGCACGCTTTCGTAGGTGCGGGAACCGATGTGCGGAGTGATCACGCAATTCGGCGCGGTGAGCAGCGGGTGATCGCGCCGAGGTGGTTCCTCGTCGAGCACGTCGGTGCCGTAGCCGCCGACCTTGTTGCTCTTCAGCGCGGCCACCATGTCGGCGGTTTCGACGATTTCGCCGCGGGCGCAGTTAAGAATGATCACGCCGTCCTTCATCTCGGCGATTTTTGAAGTGCGAATCATGCTGCGCGTCTCGTCGGTGAGGTTGCAATGCAGCGAAACCACGTCGGATTGTTTCAGCACTTCGTCCATAGTCGCGCAGCGCTTGACGCCGTATTGGGCGGCAAATTTTTCGTCCCAATACGGATCAAACGCGATGATCGGCATGCCGAAGGCTTTCGCGCGGATCGCCACTTCCTTGCCGATGCGGCCGAGCCCGATGATGCCCATGGTTTTGTCGAAAATCTCATGGCCGGTGATGCGCATCCACTCACCCTGGCGCGCTGCCGCGGCGGTGGTGACAATGTGCTTGGTGATGCCGAGGAGCAGGCCGAAGGTGTGCTCGGCGACGGTGGTGTGATTCACTCCGGGCGTGAAAAGAACCGGAATTCCCAGCTCCTTGGTGGCCGGGATGTCGATCTTGTCGAGGCCGATCCCGTATTTGGAAATGATCTTCAGGCGGGGCAGCGATTTTTCGATCACGGCGCGGGTGATGGCGTCGTCGCCGCAGAGAAACGCATCAAAATCACCAGCGAGTTCCAGCATGCGGGATTCGGGCAACGGGCCTCGTTCACGGACGATTTCCCAGCCTTGGGATTCCATCAATTCGTGGTGCGGGCCGGGTGTGTCTTGATAGGAGCAAGTGGTGAGTAAAATGCGCATGGTTTTGGTGGTTCGAAATCGCTGGGATTCCAACAAATCACGCGCGGGATGCAATCGGCATTTTCAGAAACGGAATCGCTCGACCCGGCCATTCGGCTACGGCCGCGAATCCAGCACAAAATGCACCAGCCCATCCACCGTGCAATGCGACTCCACCGGATGCCGGAGCGGCAGACTACCCAAAATCTTATAGACATTCCGACGGCCCAGCCGCTGCCGTTCCAGGACACCGCCCGCCTCAAGTTCCGAGATGATTTTCTGCACCGCGCGCTCGGTGATGCCGACGCGGGTGACGACGTCCCGCAGCCGCATTTCCGGATCGGCGGCGAGGCAGAGGAGCACGTGAGCGTGGTTTGTAAAAAAACTCCATCCGGTGGACTCCGAACGTGGTGTTGGATTTTTCTTCATTTTTAGGGTTGACTACGAAACAGGTTCTAAAATACACGAATTGCAGTTCGTGTAACAGAATACGCGTAATTGAACACCGGAATGCATGCGCATTCAAGCCTCACCTCACTACTCAATACCCCCACATGGAAATCCTGCAATCCCTCGGTGCCAGCCTGCTTTCACCCATGGTCCTCGCGTTCGCGCTCGGAATTTTCGCCGCGTTGGTGAAAAGCGATCTGAAGTTCCCCGATGAACTCTACGCGGCACTTACGATCTATCTGCTTTTTGCGATCGGTCTGAAAGGTGGCATGAAACTTGAGGGACTCAGCCTTTCCGTGGTTGGTGGGCCGCTGATTGCCGCCATCGGGCTGAGCTGCCTGATTCCCGTCTGGAGTTTTTTCATCCTGAAAGGCCTTGTGCGGCTGGATGCGAATGATGCCGGTGCCATCGCCGCCCATTATGGATCAGTCTCTGCGGTGACTTTCAGCGCGGTTCTCGCGTTTTTGGAAACATCAAAAACTCCGGTGGAAGGGTTCGCCCCGGCGCTGCTGGCGATCATGGAAGCCCCGGCCATCATCGTCGCTGTGTTCCTTGCCATGCGCTCGGGTGCCGCGACAGACGGTCAAGCCGGTGGTTTCAAACATCTTCTCCATGATTTGCTAACAGGAAAGGGGATCATCCTTCTGCTGGGGGGCTTGGTCATCGGCCTCCTCGCAGGGAAAAAGGGTTTCGAACAGGTCGCCCCGCTATTCGACGCGCCTTTCAAGGGCGTGCTCGCGCTGTTCCTGCTGGAAGTGGGACTCATCACCGGCCGTCGGCTCGGGGATTTGAAAGCAGCGGGCTGGCGGTTGGCACTTTTTGCGATCGCCATGCCGGTGCTTCACGGATTGTTAGGTGCCTACCTCGGGAAATGCTGTGGACTCGGCCTCGGCGGCAGCACGGTGCTGGCCACCCTCGCGGCCAGCGCCTCCTACATCGCCGCTCCTGCAGCAGTTAGGATTGCCCTGCCAAAAGCCAGCCCGGCTCTCTATCTGGCCTCCTCGCTGGGAATCACCTTTCCCTTCAACATCGTTCTCGGCATCCCGCTTTATTTCCAGTTCGCCAAATTTCTCTTCAAACACTGACCCATGAAAACCATATCCCTCCTCGCCATTATCGCCACGCTGTCACTCACGGGTTGCGCCAGCTCCGTAGTTCAGACGAAGCAGTCCCAGTCCTCGATCACACCCGAAAAGGCCATCAGCGAGCTTCGTGAAGGAAACGCCAGATTCGCCAGCGGAAAAAGCCGCCATCGCGATCTCCTGGCCCAAGCCAAGGAAACTTCCAAAGGACAATACCCCATCGCTGCGGTGCTCGGCTGCATCGATTCACGGGCCTCCAACGAAGTGGTTTTCGATCAGGGCATCGGTGACATTTTCAGCGCGCGCGTCGCCGGTAATGTCCTGAACGACGACCTGCTCGGCAGTTTGGAATTCGCCACCGCCAAGGCAGGAGCGAAAGCGATCGTCGTCCTCGGTCACACCCGCTGCGGCGCGGTGGCCGGAGCCTGTGGCGACGTGCGGGTCGGCCACGTCACCGGACTGGTCGGAAAAATCAAACCCGCCGTGGTGAAAATGAAACGGAACGCCCCGGGACCCACATCCGGTCCGGTTTTTGAAGACCTGGTCTCCGCCGAGAATGTAAAGCAGGTGGTTTCACAAATCCGCTCAAGAAGCCCCATCCTCCGCGACCTTGAGAAACAGAACAAAATCGTCATCCGCGGAGCGCTCTATCATCTGGATTCCGGCAAGGTTGAGTTTTTCGATCAAGCGGGGAGGGGAGAGCGCAGGGGTTCCGCAAAAAATCCGTATCCCCCTCGATTGCCACCCTTTAAATTCTGTTTCCCCAAAAGGGCAGGGGAGTTGTAATGTCCGCGCGTGCTTCCTTGGTTTTCCAACAATGCGTTTCCACTTTACCTCGCGCCGATGGCGGGAGTGACTGACGTGATTTTCCGCCAGATCTGCAAGGAGCTGGGGGCGGACGTGATGGTGACGGAGTTCGTTTCCGCGGAGGGCATCATGCAGGCGGACGACCGGACGCGGAAATACACGGAGTTTTCTGAAGAACAGCGACCGGTGGGTGTACAACTTTTCGGCGCAGACGGCGAACGAATGGGCGAAGCGGCGAGAAAAATCATCGATAAGGGGCTGGCGGGCCGGACGCCGGATTTCATCGATATCAATTTCGGCTGCCCGGTGAACAAAGTCGTCGCCCGAAATGGTGGATCGTCGCTGCTGCGGGACTGCCCGTTGCTGGCGTCGGTGGCGTCCGGGGTATCGAAAGCGGTGGGCAGTGACGTGCCAGTGACCGCAAAAATCCGCATCGGCTGGGATGCGGACTCGGTCAATGCCGTGGAGGTGGCGAAAATCCTGGTCGAGAGTGGAATCCAGGCAATCGCCGTGCATGGCCGGACGCGGGCTCAGGGCTACGGCGGCGAGGCGGACTGGAATGTGATTGATGCGGTGGCGCGGTCAGTTTCCGTGCCGGTGATCGGGAACGGCGACATTTCCTGCGGCGCGGATGTTCTTAAGCGCAGAACCGGGACGGCGGTCTCAGCCGTGATGATCGGTCGCGCGGCGATGCAGAATCCGTGGGTTTTCCGCGAGGCGAAACATTTCATCCAAACCGGCGCACTGATGCCGGAAATCAGTGTGGAAGAGCGATGGTCGCTGGTGATCCGGCATTGCCGACTCGCTGTGGAAAGCGGGCGGAATGGAAATGAAAAACAAACCCTCACGGCGATGCGCTCGCGATTGATGGCTTACTGCAAAGGATTTCCCGGCGCGAAGGTTCTGCGGCAGCGGCTGTGCCATGTGTCCTCAATCATCGAGGTGGAGGACCTGGCCGCATTCTCCGTCGGGCAGGTGGAAATGGCGTTGCTGGACTAGCGGACTCTATCTTTTCAAACGGATGTGGCGTTTTTCGTCCGCCGTGATCGGGGTGTTGTCACGGACTTTCAACGTGGTGCCATTGCTGAGAACGACCGTGGTGTGCGACGGGCCGCTGGACCAACTCAGGAGATCGGACGAAACCTCGACGCGCTGGCTCCGGTCGCGCTGACCCTCCGGCCAAACAACGGTGAGCGTGCGGAATTTTTCCCCGTCGACGACATCGATGGAATTCAAAACTGTGGGGATTTGGCGGGTCGCCACGCGGGTGGACCTTTTCTGCGGGGCGGTGGTCTTGCCTTTTCCGGTCAGCACAATATCGAAGAATTTTTCATCCTCGTCATTGCTGGCGACTTGGACGGCGGCCCAGCGGGTTCCGCCGGCGGTGGGCTTGAAGGCCACGCTAAAAGTGAGGCTCGCTCCGGGGGCCAGCGAGGTTGTACGCAGGCTGCTGACGCTGAAGTCGGAACCATGGAGACCTGTTTTTACAAGCCTGATACCGCTCAGTTTCGCGCTGCCCCGGTTGGTGATGGTGAAGGTTTTCTGGCTGCTGGATCTGCCGAGTGCGACATTTCCGAAACTCATGAATGCGTCGCCATCGGTGAGATTCGAGCCCCCATTGACCTTGATCGCGATTTCGGGGGTGGCGATTCCGGAACCTGAGAGATCAAACTCCAGTAAGCTTTGATCGGCGTCGTTGCTGGTGATCCTCAAAGTTGCGATGCGCGATCCTGCGGCGGATGGAGTGAAATCGACCCGGAAGGACGTGCTAATCCCCGGACTCAACACCGATTTTGCTAACACCCCAGCCTCAAAATCCGCAGCGTGGGGGCCGACGATTGAGATCGAAAGATTCTCCAAATCCTCTGTGCCGGTGTTGCTGATGGTAAAAGTCTGAGGGTCTCCCGTGGTGCCGATGGATTCGGAGCCGAACAGGCCGGAAGGGGCAGCGACGGCGATTTTCGGAATCGCAATCCCGGTGGCGGTGAGTGGCAGATCGAACAAGCTCCCGGTTTTTTCATTACTCGAAAAATGAAGTAAAGCGGAGCGGCGGCCAGCGGATGAGGGATGGAACGTCACTCGGAACGTCGTGCTCATGCCAGGCGCGAGGGAGTCGGCAGCCGGGGATCCTACGAGGAAATCCGCACCGTTCAGGCCGGTAGCAGCGACTTTCAGTCCGGTCAGCGTGGCGGTGCCGGTGTTTTTCAGCGTGAAAGTTTTTGTCGGACCGGTCGAGCCGATGAGAAGATTGCCGAGATTTTTGTCTTCATCCGTTAGTGGTGCTGAGTCGGCGCGGGTGATTGAGACGGCGAGAACATCGGCTCCCGTGCCGCTGAGCAAAATACGGTAAGGACTTTCGTCCGCATCATTACTGCTGATGTGGATGGCCGCGGTCCTGGCGCCGGCAGCGGAGGGCTTGAAAATCACCTGAACATTGGCACTCGCTCCAGGGGCGAGGCTGCTGACGGGCAATCCGTCCACTGCAAAATCCGAGGCATGAACGCCATCGCGGCTGAGTGCGAGACCAGTGAGGTCGGCGGTGCCTAGATTTCTAATGGTAAAGGACTTGGCCGTCCCGGCGGCTCCGAGACTGGCATTTCCAAAGTCGATGACGGCGGAGCCGCTGATGAGATTCGAACCGTCCGATTGATCGATCGCGATTTCCGGCAAAGCACCGCCGTTTCCTGCGAGCCGGATGTCGAAAGGATTCTCGTCCGCGTCATTGCTGCCGATGTGGATGGTGCCGCTTCTGGTTCCCGCAGTGGTGGGCTTGAAGGCAATGGTGAATCGGGCGCTCGCTCCCGGCGCGAGGGTGGTGGCGGTCATGGGGCCGAGGAGGAAATCGGAAGTGTTTCCGTCGACGGCCAGTGAGAGATTGGTGAGATTCGCGGTGCCGGTATTGATGATGGTGAAACCATGTGTGGCCCCGCTGAAGCCAAGATTCACCGTCCCGAAACTGGCCGTGGAAACCCCATCGACCATGCTGACTGAATCATCAAGAGTGACGGAAATTTCCGGCAGCGCCACGCCTGTCCCATTGACGGTGACGTTGACGGGGCTGTTCGCGACATCGTTGCTCGCGATGTGAAGAACCGCAGCCCGCGAACCCCCGGCGACGGGCTTGAAGGTAACTTTAAAATCAGCGGATGAGCCCGGTGAAAGAGTTGCGGTCACAGGCCGCTCGATCAGGAAATCCGCAGGGTGATTTCCATCCGCCGTGATGGAAATACCGGTGAGGTCGGCGGTACCGGAATTGCGAATGGTGATCACCTGACTGGTGCCGCTCGAGCCGAGTTTCACGCTGCCATGGCTGAGGATGCCGGTTCCGCCGGTGAGGTTGGTGCCGTCTGCCTTGCTGACCGTGATCCGCGGGCTGGTGACGCCATTGCCAGACAAATTGATGTGGAATGGATTTTCATCGGGGTCGTTGCTGGCGATATGGATGGCGGCCGATTTGGTTCCGGCGGATTGGGGTAGGAAGGAAATCTGGATTTGCGTGCTCTCACCGGGCACAAGGCTGGATTTTAACAGGGGACTGATGGTAAACTGGGAGAGATGGACACCGTCGGCGGTTAGGGAAATGTTAGTAAGATTGGTGCTGCCGTTGTTTTGAATGATCAATGTCTCCGACACGCTGCCCGAGCCGATTTCTGCACTGTTGAAGTTGATAATCGCGGCCCCGCTCGTCAGGTCGCTGCCGGAAGCCTGGCGGATGGCGATTTCCGGAGCACCGGTCGAGGTGCCGGTAAGCAGGAGGTCGAACGGATTTTCGTCTGAATCATTGCTGGAGACGTGGATGGTGGCGGATTTCGCGCCCACGGTGACTGGCTGGAACGTGATGTCGAAGCTCGCACTGGCTCCGGGAGCGAGCGAGGAAATGACGGGAGACCCGGTGCCGGGCAGGCTCCCGGCCATGGTGAAACTGGCGGCGTCCGGTCCCACGAGCGTGACCGCAATTCCCGTTAGGTTCGCCGTTCCCAGATTTTTAACGGTCACTCTGCGGGCAGCGCTGAGGGTTTTCGTCGGCACATTGCCGAAACTAACTATCGACTGGCCATCCACTAACGGAGTGTCCACGGTGGTTTCGAGCGAAATTTCAGGGGCCGTGTCGACCGGAGTGGTGAAGGAAATTTCCGAGGACAAGGGGCTGACCAGCGAGGCGGTGGTCACGGCCTGCACCGCGCAAAAATAGGTGGTTCCCGGAGTTAGGCCTTTGAGCGTGGTCGTCGGTTTGGTGCCGACGGTTTCTTCCAACGTGTAATTGCCGCTGGCAGTGCCGACGAGCACCCTGTAGCCCGCAATGTCGCTCTCGGTATTCCCGTCCCAGGCCAAATCAATCGTGCGCGACGCGCCAGCAGACCCTGCTAACAATTGCAAAACCAGAAGCATTCCGACAAAACGGTCGGTGAATCGGGATTTGCTGAGATGCAGGCGCATGGGCGGAGTTCCGGGCAGTCGGGTGAAAGGCTTTCCAAAGGGTTTTTAAGTTTTTAGCCATGGTGGCAAAAATCTTGTAAGATTGTGCAGAAATAGGAGAGCGCGCCGAAAGATCCTCCGTCAAATCGGTTTGGCAATCAAAAAGTGCATAATGCCGGACAATTCATAACTCGTTGATAATGCATGATTTCTAGCTGATAGTCTGACAGATTCTTCGGCAAGGCATTGCGTATCAACGATCGTTTCATGCCGGACCGGCAACAACTTTTTCGAGACGGGCAGCAAACCATTTCACTCATCCGAAAGAGTCATTGAGATTGCGTGAGAAGTAGGATCGTCCATCGTTCCTGCGATGACGATGCCGAGGGATTTAATGGGACGAGGATTGCGGGATTTGCGGATCTCCGTGACGGATCGTTGCAATTTCCGCTGTCGCTATTGCATGCCGGTCGAGGTTTTCGGTCCTGGCTATGCTTTCATGCCGCGCGACGAGCTTTTGACTTTCGAAGAAATCGCCACGCTCGTGCGGACATTGGTTCCTATGGGAGTGGGGAAAATCAGGCTCACTGGCGGCGAACCCCTGTTGCGAAGAGGACTCGACGATCTCGTCGCCATGCTTGCGGCAATCAGCGGAGTCACTGACATCGCAATCACAACGAATGGCGTGCTGCTCGCCCACCATGCGGAAGCCCTTGCGCTGGCGGGACTGAACCGGGCGACCGTGAGCCTGGATGCGCTGGATCCGGAAATTTTTGCCAGAATGAATGGTATCGGTGCCCGGGTGGAACGGGTGTTGGCAGGGATCGAAGCCGCCAGAACCTTCGGGTTGCCGGTGAAGGTGAACGCGGTGATTCAGCGGGGCGTGAACGAAGGGGAAATCCTACCCATGGCGCGCTGGGCGAAATCCTCCGGCGTGGATCTGCGCTACATTGAATACATGGACGTAGGGGAAACCAATGGTTGGAAACTGGGCGAGGTGGTTTCCGGTGATGAAATTCTACAAATTCTGTGCACCGAATTCGAGTTGGCGCCAAGGGGTCCCGCCTATCGCGGCGAAGTCGCCGCCCACTGGATGCATGCGGATGGCGGGGGAGAGATCGGCTTGATCCGCTCAGTCACCAAGCCGTTTTGCCGCGACTGCCAACGCTTGAGGCTCTCAGCGGATGGGAAAATCTTCACCTGCCTCTTCGCCGCCAGCGGCCACGACCTCCGTGGTGCTCTCCGTGGCGGCCTGAGCGCCGATGCGCTGCGGGAAACCGTGCGCTCCATCTGGAATGTCCGTGCCGACCGCTATTCCGAAGAGCGTGGAAAACCCGGCCTACACAAGGCCGAGATGAGTTATCTGGGCGGATGATGTGGCGGATTTCAAGCCTCCCCGTGAAAGACACCCACCTCTCGGCCGTAATATAACGCCCCTACGTCTTCCTATCAGAACGAGCGAATTTCATGAAATACCTGCGCGCCCCCTTGTTACTCATCACCGCCTGCAGCACTGCCCTCGCGGCGGATGGCTGGGTCGATCTCTTTAACGGCAGAAACCTTGATGGATGGATCCAACGCGGGGGCAAGGCCACCTACAAAGTCGAAGAGGGCGGCATCGTCGGGACCTCAACCGTCAACACTCCTAACACCTTTCTCTGCACCGTCCGCGATTACGCGGATTTCGTCCTGGAATACGAATTCAAGGTCGATCCATCACTCAACTCCGGCGTCCAGATCCGTAGCAACAGCTATCCGAAAAACACCGAACTTGCGTGGAACGGCAAGACCGTCAAAATCGACGCAAACCGTGTTCACGGCTATCAGATAGAGATCGACCCCGAGGTCAAGAACGACCGTTGGTGGAGTGCCGGAATCTATGACGAAGCCCGCCGTGGCTGGCTTTTCCCAGGTGCTCTCGGTGGCGAAGCGAAGTCGTTCACTGATCAGGGGCGCACTCTTTTCAAACAAGGCGAGTGGAACAAGGTGCGGGTCGAAGCCATCGGCGACTCCATCAAAACCACCCTCAACGGCGAGGCCCGGGCTTCGATCAAGGATTCACTGACCGCTACCGGATTCATCGCGCTTCAGGTTCATGGAATCGGCAAGGATCAAAGCAAAGAGGGCACGCAGGTTCGCTGGCGCAATCTGAGGATCCAGGAAGTGTCCGAGTCAGAGCCTAACACGATCAACGCCGGAGAAAAAGCAGCCGGCTGGAAACTCCTGTGGGACGGAAAAACCAGTGATGGCTGGCGCAGCGCCCATGGTCCGGAATTTCCCACCGGCGGCGGCTGGGAGATGAAAAACGGCGAGCTCATCATCCACGAGTCCGGTGGCGCCGAGTCAAAAAAAGCAGGAGACATCATCACGAAGGAAAAGTATTCCAACTTCGAACTCCAGCTGGATTTCAAGATCACCCCCGGAGCTAACAGCGGCATCAAGACCTTCGTTGATCCCGAGCTCAACAAGGGTGCCGGTTCCGCTATCGGACCCGAGTTCCAGATCCTCGATGACACGCGCCACCCGGACGCCAAGCTCGGCCGCGACGGGAACCGCACCATTGGCTCGCTTTACGACATGAAGTCGGCGCCAGTGGATAAATCGGTCATGCCTCCGGGCGAATGGAACCACGCCCGCATTCTCTCTAACGACAAGCGCCTCACCTACTGGCTCAACGGCCGGGTGACCATCGACATCGAACGCGGTGGTAAGGAATGGCGTGATCTCGTTGCCATCAGCAAATACAAGGTCTGGCCGAATTTCGGCGAGCTTGCCGAAGGCCACATCCTGCTTCAGGATCACGGCAACGAGGTGTTCTATCGAAACATCAAGGTCCGTGACTTCTCCGGAAAATAGTTTTTTCCTCATCTTAAATACCCATGAATCCACGCCGCCACTTCCTCAAAACCACTCTCGGCGGAACCGCCGGGCTCATCGCACTCCCCGGCATTTTTCCCGGATCACTCTTTGCCGCCACCCCGCCTAACAAGAAGGTCCAGGTTGCCCAGATCGGCTGCGGCCGGATGGGACTCGAGGACATGGGCGATGTGCTGAAAGTGCCAATGGCGCGCGTCGTCGCGGTGTGTGATCTCGACTCAAAACGCGCCGCCGAGGCCAAGCGCCGGGTGGTTGAGTTCTATCAAAAGGCAGGCGAAAGCACGGTGGAAGTGAAGGTCTACAGCAGCTATCAGGAACTTCTGGCAAGCCAGGAGGTCGATGCGGTCGTCGTCAGCACACCCGACCACTGGCATGGTCTCGTGGCCACCGAGGCTGCCATCGCCGGCAAGCACATTTATTGCCAAAAACCTCTCACCTATAACATCGCGGAAGCGATTGCCCTGCGCAAGGCGGTGCGGGCAAAGAAGGTCATCCTGCAAGTGGGCTCCCAGCAACGCTCGGAGCGTCCGTTCACCGCCTTCCGACCTGCCACTGAGGCGGTGCTGAATGGCCGCATCGGGAAGTTGAAGACCATTCACATTGGCATCGGGCTCGACAAACCGAGCGGCAAAGCACCGGCTGTCATGCCGGTTCCAGACACATTCGACTACGAGCGCTGGCTTGGCCCTGCCCCGCAACAGGATTACATGGAAGGTCGCTGTCACCCGCAGAACAGCTTCAGCGGCAGGCCGGGATGGATCACCACAGAGGATTTCGGTCTCGGAATGATCACCAACTGGGGTGCCCACCACATCGATATCGCTCAGTGGGCCATGGGCCAGCAATTAGGCGGCCCGTCGGTGATCGACGCTAAAGCGGATTTCATGCAGAATGACGTCTGGACCGTGCACCGTGGCTATCATGTGGAAATGACCTATCCGGACGGCGTGCAAGTGATTCTCGACGACAAATTTGAAAACGGATTGCGCTTCGAAGGCGAGGAAGGCTGGGTTTTCTGTGCCCGTGGTTCCACCAAGGTCACCGCCAGCGATGGCAATGTCGCGGACAACGGCAAATCCGCCCTCCGTTCCAGCGACCGGAAAATCCTGTTGCCACTTGGCTCCGATGCGAAGCGCTGGCCGGCGAGCAAGGATCACAAAGTCAACTGGATTGAGTCCATCATCGCCAATCAAGACCCAATCGCTCCGGTCGACCAGGCGGCTCGCAGCCTCGAAACGTGCGCCGCCGCATGGATCGGCATGAAACTCGGCCGCAAGGTGACTTGGGACGTTTCTACCGAATCATTCCCCGGTGATGCCGAGGCGAACGCACTCTGCAGCCGCAAGCCGCGCAAGGCCGAGTATGACATCGATGCCGTCCTGAAAAAGGCTGGCATCTGAGACTGGCTCGGGTATCGTCGAATCAAACAGTCCCGCCGCGTGCTGCGAGAGCTTGGAAAACAGGCTCAGGCACGTAGCGGCGAACGGTTTCTTCCCATCCAGTGGGCCCGGTCAGTCCTTTGATCATGTTGGACGACAGCTCTGCAATATCGCGCGGAGGCATCAGGAAAACCGTGGTGATCTGCGGTGCCATATCCGCGTTAATGTGGCGCATCACCCGCTCGTATTCGTAGTCGTTCGGCGAGCGAATGCCCCGCATCATGTATTTCGCTCCCATTTTTTGGGCGTAATCCACCAGGTAGCGGTTGTCGAAATGGGCGATTACCAACCGTTCGGAAGCCGTGGTGGAGAGTCGCAACAACTCCAGCCTCTCCTCCACGGTGAACGAATAGCGTTTTGCTGGATTGTTACCGATCGCGACGATCAAATGGTCAAACATTTCCAGTCCCTGCTGGATCATCCAAAGGTGGCCGTTGGTGGGAGGATCAAAGGAACCGGCGTAAACCGCAGTGCGCATGGAGGAAGGCTAAGGGCAATTCTGGCGAATCGGAATTGCTAAATAGCCCGGGCAAAACAAATCGAACGATTTTTTGACTTCGCAGCGGCCGCTTGTTATCAGCTCGCAGCCCAAGCGCTCGTAGCTCAGTTGGATAGAGCATCCGCCTTCTAAGCGGACGGTCACTGGTTCGAATCCAGTCGAGCGCGCCATCAGCGCCCACCTCAAAACAGCCCGGAGGGTGCTGCCCGGATGGACGGTGGAGTCAATCCAGTCGAGCGCGCCATCGGCACCCGCCTTAAAACAGCCCGGAGGGTGCTGCCCGGATGGAAGGTGGAGTCAATCCAGTCGAGCGCGCCATCGGCTCCCACCCCAAAGAAGCCCGGAGGAGGCTGGCGGATGGATGGGGGGCATTTCAGTCGAACCACACACCCTGTCAACCTACGCGTTTAATATCCGGAGAATTTGTATTCAGACTTTCTGCGATCATCAGATTTTGCTAAGTTCCCCGCTGTTTGAGATCGTTCGCGATTCTCAAACGGTCCTCCTCCCCCTCAAAACCGCCCTGCCCATGAGGTTCCCCAACCGCTTGGTAAGGCCCTTCCCCCCAAAACCGCCCATGAAATCGACCAAACTTTTCATCTTCCTTTCCCTGATCATGGCATCGCCCACTGTGCGGTCAGCCAATATCATTGATTCGATCTACGGCGTGGGTGCAGGAAGTTTCGAGCTTCCCGGATTCAGCGGGCCAACTTTTGCCACTTACAATGCCGGCTCAACAGCCATCACCGGCTGGACGGTGAACACCGTGAATATCGACTGGGTGAAAACCAGCGTTTGGAACGCTTCAAATGGTAACTACTCAATCGACATGAACGGCACGCCCGGCGGCCCCGGTGGCATCCAGACCGTGATCTCGACGACGGTGGGATCGACCTACCGCGTTTCTTTTGACATCGCAGGATACCTGACGCCGGGGAGCAACACCAACCCAAAGGTGATGAAAACCATGGCGGGCGGGATTACCACCCTGCACTACCTCACCGCCACTCAGAGTTACAGCCAGCCGTTCGCACTGCCACTTGCGGTCACCTGGTCCACCCGGTCCGTCGATTTTATTGCTACCTCCAACTCGAGCACGGTATCGTTTGTCTCGCTGGTCGCGACCGATGGCTCGGCGATGCTGCTCGACAATGTATCCATCCAATCGGTGCCGGAACCGGGCATCACGGTCCTAATTGGGGTAGGCGTCGCCGGCTTAGTGATGCGACGCCGTAGACAGATCCGGTCCTTGCCGGCGTTGTGAAGGAGGCTGGCCCGATCCTCCGCGTTCTGTCTCATTTGATCCCAAACCCATGAAAACATGTCCTTACTGCGCGGAAGAAATCCAGGACGAAGCGATCAAGTGCAAACATTGCCACGAGTTTCTTGATGACTCCAAACGCCCGCCGGCCTACCTGCCGCCCGCTTTGCCTGCCGCGTCGGGAAGTCAGTTGCCGTGGTATTTCAAAACGTCGTTCATCGTTCTGATGTTTCTAACACTGCCGCCGTTCGCGCTGCCGTCGGTGTGGCTCCATCCGAAACTGCATTGGATCTGGAAAATCGTGATTACGGCGGCGGTGATTGGATTTTGCTGGGCCACTTACCTAGCATTCAAGGGATTCGTCCAGCAGTTCGACGAGGCGACGAAGATGCTCAACGAAATGAAAATCTGAGCGACTGGAATTTTCTGGCTGAGCAGCGGATGGTCTCTCTAGCATCCGCCCATGCGTTCGATGGACGAATGGCTGGGTTCCGAGGAGACGGGCGAGGCGTTTTCCCACTGCATCAGTTGTCGGCTTCCCCTTCCGGAAATCGCCGCGCCATGGCTGGTGAACAAGGAATTTCACCGTGATGAGTGTGTGCTGGAATACGCAATCTGCCAGCCGTGTCGCGATCGGGTGACCGACGGTCTCTCCGAGGAATCGAAGGAAACGGTGAGGAAATTCCTCGAACGGGAGATCGACTGGGATGAACGGGTGAGGGAATTCATGCTGATCCATGACGCCACGGAACGCTTCGCCACATGCATTTCCTGTTGCAAACCGCGTGGTGGCTTCGACGGATTCGGAGTTTCCGCTTTATTCGACGCTGGCGGAAATCTTGTCACCGGCCCGCTACCGCTGCTGATCTGCCGGAGCTGTATTGAGCGGATGACCGAATCGATCTCCGAAGCAAGCCGCGAGGTCTGGCGGAAATTTTTAACGGATCATTTCACGGGACCGCCGAATGATTCGGGATTTCCCGGGCTGCTGTGAGAGACGGGGCGGTCAGGCGTGGGCCAGCGCTTCCTCGAAGGCGGCGATGAGGGTTTCGATCGGTTCAAGGCCACAGGACACGCGCAGCAGATTGGCCGGGACGCCGCAGGCTTCCGCCCATTCGAGTTCGGTGTAATGAGCTAACAGTGTGTAGGGACAGACGAGGGTGAAAGTCGTGCCGAAGCTTGGTCCCTTGCTGAGTCGCAACGCATCATAAACCTTAGGCGTTTTTTTCGGGGTTTTCAGAACGAACGAAAGCAGACCGCCGTAGCCGCCGCCTTTTCGCATGGCGGCTTCATAGTTTTTTCGAGTCACCAACGACGGGTGCCAGACTTCGGCGACGGACGATTGCTGCGAAAGCCATTTCGCCAGGGCAATGCCGTTGGCGTTCACGGTTTTCATGCGTTTCGAATAGCCCTTGAGATTGGAAAGCAGGACCTCGGCGTCCGCGATGTAGAGCGGCGCGCTTTCGGAGGAATCTGCCTTGAGTGATTGCCGCAGGGCGTTCGCGACGGGCGAATCCGAACGCACGGAGGCCATTCCAGCCATCACATCTCCTTCGCCGGAAATCCACTTGGTCAGGCTGCTGGTGACCACATCGGCGAATTTCAACGACTCGACATTGAACGGACCGGTCGCCGAATCATCGATGACCAATGGTGTGCCGGATTCGGCGCAGGCCTTCGCCACGCGCTCCAAATCAATGGTTCGGAGCAGCGGATTGCTGGGGACCTCGGTGAAAACACCCGCGAATTCGCCCGCGCGGATCCGCTGGAGCGCTTCGTCGAATGACTCCCCGACCGCTTCATTCAGATAGACGACGCCATGGCCGAAGTGCTCCTGCACTTTGAGGCAATCGACGTAGGGAAACTCAATCTGCAGCGTTTTTTTCCCGTCATGAAGGCCGGGCAGCGCGCGCAGCACGGACGAGACTGCTGCCATCCCACTGGAAAAAATGAACGTATCCGCGGGCGCTGCGCCAGTGAACTTCGCCAGCGAGCGGGCAATCAAATGCGATTTCGAGCCTTCGCGCATGTGGCCGTCGAGGAAATCCTGCGCTTGCCGGCTGCTGACGATTTCACCGGTGAGCCGCCAGTAAAAATTCGCCGCCTCTTTTGCTTTCGTGGGCACGATGAGGACCTGAAGACCGTGAAAACTCGTGATCCTCACTGCGGTTTCGGCGTGCCTTTCCACCCATCGATGGGCCCGCTGCACCGACGAACGGGTCGGCAGGACGATCACTTCCTCCTGCTCGCTGGCGACTTCCGCCTTGGCCATAGCGAACAAGCGTTCCACCACCGGATGCTTGAAAAATCGAGGATATCCGGTCTGCATCCGCTTCGTGACCTTTTCGCGGCCTTCCTCGTATCCGACGACTGAGTCCCATGTAGGCAGGCAAACCGAACAGGCATGAAGAGAATCCGGAAGCGGCAGCCCCAGATCCTCGTCCTGCCAGGCCGGGTTGGCTGAAAGGTTGCGCGTCACCCCCCCTCCATGCCTCGCCGGGGGAGTAAGGGCAAGCCGGATCAGCTAGGTTTTGTGAACAATTTCTCCGATTGCTGGAAATTCTACAGTGGCCGGAAATTGCCGCCAATGCGCCATTGCAGTGGGTTTTCCTCATGGTAGCGTCGAGCCATGAAACCTGCCGAACTCACCGCGAACTCGCCGATGAGCTTGATCCTCGAGACCCTCCCAGGTGCCCGGCGCGCACTCTTCGCCCGCTACCATCTCGGCGGCTGCCAGAGCTGTGCCTTTTCGAACGAGGAAACTCTTGCGGACCTGTGCGGCCGCAGTGAGTTGCCGGCCGACGAAGTGCTCGAACACCTTCTCACCAGCCATGTCCACGATTCGGCCATGTGGATCGAACCCGCGAAGGTGAAGGAAACCCTCACTGAAATGCGCCTGCTGGACACCCGCACCCGTGAGGAACACGAGGCGGTGGTCATTCCCGGATCGGAATTCCTCACCCAAGAACTGCAGCAACAACTTTTTGCCGGAGATTCTCAGGTAAAAATCCTTCTTTACGACCACAGCGGGCGAGCAGTGCTCGACCAAGTCGCCTGGTTCCGCGGCCATGGCTTACAGGAAACCTACGCCCTGCGCGGTGGGATCGACGCCTGGAGCAGGGAAGTCGATGCGAGCATTCCCCGCTACCGGGTCGAAGTGGATTAACACACCGTTCAGTTTCCGCCGCCAGCCTTTTTTGCGAGTGCCTCTTTGATCTGACTGATCAATTCGCGATCTGCCAAACTCAGGCGGTCGAGAGCGATTTCCACCGGCTTTTTGTTCACCAACAACCGGGCTTTCCCGTCACGGGTCACGGTGGGGTGCGTTGGCGGAGTTGGCATCACCGGCTCCGCTCCTTTTGGAGCTTCCACCACCAGATCTTCGAATGCGATGAGCTTGGCTTCCAATGGCTTACCCTCGGTGCTCGTCCAGAAACGGGATTCGTAAAGCACGATGTGCGTCACGTAGCGCACCGTGGTCGCCACGGTTTTTCCCGGTTCCACCGTGACTCCAGGGTTCACGCCGCCTCCCAGCGGACGAGTTTGGAATTTTTTGGGCGTCACGGTTGGATTGCCTGGAAAATCAACTTGTCCGAGCACCCACGGACTGCCCGCCAGCAACATCAACCCCGTGAAAAAACGCATCTTCATCAGGGAAACATGGAGCGAATTCTCGCTGCGACAATCTCCAACTTAGCAGCCACTGACGAACCAGCGAGAGTTTTTCTTGAATCCCTCCCCAAGCTTGCGCATATCCCTCCCGCGCACATCGCACCGGAGAGGTGGTCGAGTGGTTTATGGCTCCAGTCTTGAAAACTGGCTTAGGGCAACCTAACGAGGGTTCGAATCCCTCCCTCTCCGCCATTTTTGGTCAGATTTCCCGGTTGCTGGAAATCGTATGAAAAATCACTGAAGCGCTTGACGATAAGTGGATTTCAGGCGCTGGGTCTCCACTCGTTTTGCGGTCGCAACCGTTGCGTTTTGATCGATCGTTTGAGTCTTGGCGATCATTTCACTTTCAGCGATTTGAAGCGCAACCATTTCCAGAGAAATTCTGAGATCTGCTGCGGCCAGTGTCTGTCTCCATTCGGCCATGGCCGCAGGAGAGAGACCGTCGAGAGAATAATTTACAAGTTCCTCACGCTGGTTCCGCTTTTGATTTAAAACAAGCGTTTGAGCGCTGATTGTCGCAGCGAGTTTAGTGAATTCGATTTGGTGTTCCTCCGTTTTGATGGCGCTCTGGTCGGCTTCTTGCTGGGTAACGATCGCGTGGGTGTTGATTTGGGCGGCAGTCCAGTGCTTGAGCGAAGCTCTCAGTGCGGCGAGGGGTGGGAGTTTTTCAGAAAGGGATTTTTCCTGAAGCGAGATCTGATTTCTCAAGGCGACCAATCGGGACTCAATCGTCGGAGGATTGGTTCTAATTTCTCCAGCCAATTTCCCATCAGCTGTTTCAATCGATCGAATAACTCCCTCTGAATCAGCGATAAATGCTCGTTTCGATTCGCTATCGATCGCGATGGCAGTAGGCAACGCAGGAAGGTTCTGGGCGAGATCCCGAGCATGACTAAAGTCGGATTTCCAGAATTTCGCCTTCATGTCGCGTCCCGCAGTGACTGAAGATCCATCGCGCGCGAAGGCAAACGCAGTCACTCCGCCCGGGTGTGCATCAATTTTTTTCACTTCGCTGCCGCCATTCATCTCCCAAAAGCGCACGGTGCCATCTTCTGAAGCAGTGGCCAGAATGTTGGAATCCGTGCGGAAAGTCGTGGTGGTGATCGCCGCCTGGTGGCCACGGAGGGTGTGGAATTCACCCCCGGAATCACTTTCCCAGACCCAGACACCGCCGTTGCGGTCGCCGCTGGCCAGCAGGACACCGTCAGCCGAAAAATCGAGCGCGGTGATCCAGTCGGTGTGTTTTTTGATGGATCGAAGGGGTCCGCCGGATTCGGTATTCCAGAGTTTTAGCAATCGGGATGGACCGCCGGTTGCAATCAAGTCGAAACCTGGGCGAATGTCTGCCGCGAGCACGGAATCGAATTCCTTTGCCACGGTCAGCAAACGGGTGCCGTTTCGGATGTCGAAAGTGACGGTGACTCCGGATTTTCCGGGAATTCCCCCGCCAACAATGAGGTATCGCGCGTCCGGGGTGAAACTGAGGGAGACCGGATCTCCCTCGGGAAAGGGTAGAATTCCAATCAATTCAAGCGTCTCGGTGCTGTGGAGTAAAACCTGACGCTGCCCGGTGATGGCGATGACGGGTGCCCACGGGGAGGCCGCGATGGCATGGACTGCGGATGGCCGATCAGTGACCACCGGCGGTTCGAGCAGCAAATCCTCGGGCATCGGCGGGGGACCTTCTGGTTTGGCACCCGGATCGGATCGAAGAGTGGTCTCGAATTTCGGCTTCGATGGCTTTCTGGCCGAAGAGGATTTGTTTTCGAGCAGTCCGCCGTCGATCCAGCGCTTGAGGGTCTCGATTTTATCCGAGGCGAGTTTTTCGCCCTCGGGCGGCATTTTGTTTTCGCCGGTTTGCAGGACGCAGGTGATCAAGGTGGCGGCTGAGTCGCCAGGTTCGACAATTTTTCCCCCAGAACTCCCTTTGAGGGTGGCGGAAAAAGTCGAGAGATCGAGGCCGCCTTTGGTTTTATCCGGATTGTGGCAGTTCAAGCACGACTGCGCAAAAATCGGGAAAACATGGTCGTCGTACGTTGTCTTCTCATCGGCCGTGGCGGCAGAGATAAGAGCGAACAGGATGACGGGATGGCGAGGCATGAGGAAATCGGCCGCAGCCGGATTCCGATCTCATACGTGTGCGATTCGCAGCGGTCTAACGCGGAGTGCTGCGAAAAACGGGAATTTTCCGATCAAAAACGGACCGAAGTGTAGTGATCCGGCGTCGCCGCAGGAAGAAGGAGGGCGACGATTGAGCAGGTGCCAGCCAGCAACAGACCCACCCAGCGGATCGGGTCGTGGTTGAGGATTTGCGAAAAATAGAAATACGCGTGTTGTTCCGGATCGGGGAACAAGAGCGGGGGTAAAGTCATCATCGTGAAAAACAGCAGGGCGGGGACGCACAGCATGATCATCAGTGAGGCGTTTTTTACGCTGAGGCGCTTCGTCATCATCAGGCGGGGGCCGCTGCAGAATGCGAGGCGAAGGAGGCGGGCAAATGTCTTGAAACTGAAAATGCCGGGACTGACGGCGTGCTTCAACAGACGTGGCGTGGCTGGTGTAAGGTTGAGTGACATGGGACTTCGCGAGAAATACCCTCTATCACGTAGGATGGCAATAATTTTGTGATTCCTGCTATTTAAGATGACTTAAGTTTTTGAAATTTCCCCGAAGTGCGAATGCCAGTCGAGAAATCGCTCAAGCTCTGCCCTCTTCCGCGTCCATCAGGTCGAAGTAGGTCATGATGTCATGCCAAGCACCGAATCCAGCTTCGATCCTCTGCTGGTGAAGGCTCTCCGAACCGGAATCACGCCATCCGCGCTTCATCATGAAGCCGTTCCACACTTCGATTTGTTCAGCGTCAGGCTTGCGGCCGTGCTCGAAGCACCAATCCATGATTTCCTCATAGTTCCCACCTTCCAGCACACGGGCGCTCAAGGCTTCAAAGCTCACATCGAGAAATTTGCACAAGCGGTCGTCAAACGTGCGGTTCCCAGGCATCGGTCCGATGTGATAGCCATCCGGCAATTTTCCCTCGGCGTGAAGGCGGATTTTATCGACGATTCTGGCAAAAACGACAATGCCGTATACCTGCTGGCGGGGGCTATGGATCGGGAATGACATGCCTCAAAACTGAATTGCGACTGACGGTCTTGCAATCCATTTCATCATGACGCGAGGGCTGATTGAATCGTGCGTTTGACTTTGCCGTTTGATCCACATTGAGTGACGGAAAGCCATGCGCGAACTGACACTCCCCGACTCCGGACCCAAGCGGAAACTCCTCGACGCCGCCGAACTACTGTTTGCTGAAAAAGGATTCGAAGCGGTGTCCGTGAGGGACGTGACCCAGTTTGTCAAAATGAACGTCTCCGCGGTGAACTACCACTTTGGCAGTCGCGATGGCATGATGACTCTTGTGATCCTGCGCTACGCGAATCCAGTGCTGGAAGAGCGCATCGCGCGCCTCGACTCCGCCGAACGCAAGTGGGCGGGGAAGGGGCTGCCGCTGGAGGAAATCATCGATGCGTTTGTCCGGCCGCTGTTGGGCCAAGCGAGGAAAACCGATTTGCCAGAGCGGCAGTTTTACAAACTCATCGGCCGCATTTTCGCGGAAAATGGTGATGGCCTCGCGCCCGCGATCGAGGCGCAGTTCCGCGCGACTTCCGAGCGTTTCATGCGGGCGTTTGGTAAATCGCTTCCTGCCGTTGCTCCGGAGGACTTGGTCGCTCGCATCCATTTCATGACGGGCGGACTTGTCCACCTGCTCACCCACCAAGAAATGCTCTCTAACGGAGCTGCCGCGCCGCCGGACATGGCGGCCACGCTCAGCCGTTTCATCCGCTTCGGTGCCGCCGGGTTGCGCGAGGGCACCGAGACCGAGCCTCTAGCAAAAAATGGCCCACAAGCGACTTTCGATTTCTGAGCTTCCTGAACTTCGAACCCAGTAGCTCCTTCCCCCCACAATTTCATCTTCATTCAGCCGTTGAGATTCGAGAATGCCCACCCTCCGCCAACCCGCCTCCAGCGTTGGAATTCAAGGCTCTACGCAGAGCTGTTTCTTCCATCCATTCACCTCCGGGAGCGGTTTTCCTCCAGTCGGAAAATGCGGATCCTCTTTTCTCCCAAACCGGAATGGGAAAACAACCTGAGGGCAGGATTCCGCAAGACACGGCATGACATCACCTTCGGCGAACTATCCACCGCTGGGATCGCGAATCACGATTTGGTCGTGCCACTCACGATTTCCGCGCTGAGAGAATTGTGCGGTTTGCGCGAACTGCTCGGCGATCACCCACTGCCTATTCCCAGTCTGGAATGTGTCGACCATTGCGATGACAAATACCAGTTCAACACCCTGATGGTGGAGAAGGGGTTCGGAGCGCATATTCCGCAAATGGGCAGGGACCTCGCTTACCCGTATGTGCTGAAGAAGCGGATCGACGAATGGGGAAGAAGTTGCCACGTCATCCGCAGTGAATCGGATGAAAACGAGCATGCTGCCCTGCTGCGTGATCCCGATTTTTTCGCCCAAGAGTTTGTTGCTGGCACCACCGAATACACCACCCACATCCTCTATCGGCAGGGCAGGATCGTGCGTGCCATCAACATCGAATATCAGTTTGGCACCAGAACTCCAGTCAAGGGCAAGGATGTCCATGAGTTCATGCGTCCCTGCCCGTGCCGCCATCTCGATCTGTTTGCGTCCGTCCTGGATTCCATCGGATTTGAGGGGCTTTGCTGCGTCAATTACAAGCTGCTCGGCAGGCGGCCGATGATTCTTGAAATCAATCCGCGCTTCGGTGGCAGTCTCGCCGCGTTTTTCTTCTCCTTCATCCGGCACGTTTCCTGATGCTTGCGGACACGGCGTTCACCCCGACCCACGAGAACGGAATCATGGCCGACGTGAGAAGTATCATGGTGGTGATGAATGATCCCGGCCAAGGAATCAGGAGGATGCACGCTTCAAACACGACCAGCAGGGCCCAGTAGAAGCCGGCACTGTAAAAGAGGATCTCACGGAACGCACTCATTCCTGTGAGATGCCTATCCGCCAACTCGACTTCCAAGACCCGTCCGCCGGGGTTTTCCCTCCAGTCCCAGATCCGGTCCGCGTCACACCACCTGATCAATCTTGCCAACCGACCGGAAAAACCGGTGGGGATCCACGCCGTTCCGCGGCGGTCGGGCCATGTCAGGAAAGCCAGATAGATGATTCCGAGCGACTGGACAAAGTGACCAAAGGGATTTCCCAGAGTGAATACGAAGGTGCCAAGGTGAAAGAACAGCCCGATCCAGAGTGTGACGGCCCACCAGCGCCGAAAGCACAGGCCCGCCATCACCAGGAATTCGCTCAGGATCGTGACCCATGAAAAAACGATCGAAAGCCACTGGGCCGGCAGCAGACCTGCCAGATGAATGTAAGACGCGTGGCGCATGTTTTCATGGGTCCAGAACTCGAAGAAATTTCCGTTCAGCCAGTCGGGATCAATGATTTTGTTGAGCCATGCCCCCAGATAGACCACCACCATCTGCCAGCGGAGCAACCATGGCTGCTGGCCGGTGGGTTGCAGGCCAGCGAGGAGCAAAGCGCATCCGCAGATGACGAGGTGGTTGCGGAAGTTTACTTCGGACTGTGCGTTTGCCAGTAGCACCACCAGCCCGAGAAGGATACTCGTCGGCCGCACCAGGCGGTTGATCATCAACAGCAGCCCGCCGCCCAAGAACGCAGCTTTCAAGAGGCGGGCGTAACCGGGGATTTCGCCCAAATGATAGAGAAGTTCGAAAAACGGCAGGAATGGCCGATGAAGGTAGGCGGTGAAACCCTCCGCGCAGAGCAGGACGAACGTCAGTTTCACCACCAGCAGGGTGTTGGGCCGCATGGCTGTGCCCGTATTGCACAGCGGATTGAACGATCGGATGAAATCAAACATCAGGCGGGGGCCAGGTATGGAGTTTTTCGGGGCGGCCGTTGACGGTCTGGTAGATCCTGACTTCCGCCTTGTCGCCCCGTCCCACCGTCGTTTCATAGCGCCGCACGATGGACAGGATGTTGGCCGCCGCTCTTGCATCCCAGGCATCGGCGGCGATATGATAGCGATCTTGGATTTCCTCGGGTCGGAGGGGGATTCCGGCGATGGAGACCTCGATACGGTAGCGCGTACATTGATCGAATGGCGCCCAACAGAAATAGCGTTCCGGAACGAACCGCGCATGGACGATGAGTGCAAGCTGCATCGCCAGGAACCCGATCCCGAGGAGCAGTCCCATCTGTTGGCAAAATTGATTCAGTCGGCCTGCTTTCATCAGCGCGTCTTTTTTTCCCATATCAGCCACTCACCGGCATCAGGTCCACACAAACCGTAGAACCGGTCCTTTTGACCCATCTTCAAAAGGCAACGTTCGATGTTCGATGTTCGCATTCCCTCATTTCAGGGTTTTCAAATCGTTCGGCCTGCCTAGTTTGCTGCCCCCATGTCCGCCAAGATTCGTTTCACTTCCGCCACCGCCACCGGGCTCGTTCTCGCCAAAGTCGGCCATCCCCAGCGCGACGAGCCGCTCCAGACTTCCAAGGAAGTTTTTAAAATTGCCGAGGAGGATCAGGAAACCCTGTCCGCCATTTTCCTCAAACCTTTCAAGAATCTAACTGCGCATCGCTTCAGCCATCATTCCTCGCTCGATCAGCATGAAATGAACGCCTACAGCGCTGCGATTTTCGCCTCCGATGATGGCCTGCTCGAAAAAGGCTGCGATATCGCCAAGCGCCTCTATGCGAAATCCAATCACCCTAACATCAAGTCGGGCGATCTCTGCATCTCGCTCATCAGGAACATCGACATCGATGGCGAACTCACCCAGGGCCTCTGCATTCTTAAGTCCGAGAGCGTCGTGCCCTTCCTCAGCATTTCCACCCGCGATGGTGATCTCGAACTACACACAGAGCAAGGCATCAACCCCGAGAAAATTGACAAAGGCTGCCTCATCCTCAACCACCTCGCCACCAAGGGCTACTACGTCCTTACCTTCGACCGTACCGGCTCTGACTCCCGCTTCTGGGTGCGGGATTTCCTCGGCGTCGTCCCGATTACCGACAGCCCGTTCCTAACGAACAAATACGCCAACATGGCCGTTGCCTTCCTCGAGAAGGAAAAAAAGGAAGCACCGAAAAAACCTGCCGATGACGACACTCCGCCGTGGGATGCCTCCAGCGCCACTCGCGACGCCATCACTTATTTCGAGGAAAAGCAGAATTTCAGCCTTCAGGAATTCGAAGAACAGGTCCTCAAGAGCCCTGAAGCGAAGGCGAAATTCGCCGAGCACCGCAGCAAGGTCGAGGAGGAGCAAGGTCACCGCCTCGATGACTCATTTGAAATCTCCAAAAAGGACGTCACCAAGGCCCGGAACAAGATCAAGACCGTCATGAAACTCGACACTGGCATCGAAATCCGCCTCAAGCCCGCCGTCGCCACCGAGCCTGATAGATTCCTCGAACACGGCTTCGACGGAGCGCGGAACATGAAGTTCATCAAGGTCTTCTATCGGGAAGATCTGGCAGACTGAGGGAGCAGTTTGAAAATTGCAGCGACCGTTCTCTGCAACGGTCAGCGAATGGGAAGCGAATGGGAAGCGAATGAATCGGCCCATGAAAAGTTCGAAATCCTTTCATGGCCGGTCATTCGCGATCCATTTTCACGGACCGCCCGGACAGCCTCCGGGAGAATTAGTTAGTTCTGCTTGTTCGTTGGTCCCACACGCGTCAGCAGCGGTTCGAACACATACCACTGCCGCCAGTGCAAGCGCACCACCCGCAGGATCGCCGTCGCCCAGATTTTTCCAGCTTCGTCGTCTTCACCTCGTCGCCTGGGTGGGAGCTCGAGGCATGGGAAAACGATGATGCGATAGCGCCGCCAGCCGTCGCGCACGATGTAGAGCGGAAAGGTCGGTGCGTTCGTCGCCCGGGCCAGAAACAGCGGGCCTTTCGGAAGGCGCATGTGCAGGCCGGGCTCCACTTCCACGTCCATCGGCGAGACGTCGAAGATCACGCGGTCGCCCTGTACCGCCACGAGGTTGCCCTCATCTAGCAGACGTGCCAGTTCCACGCCTAGCAGGTTTCCCTCCTGATTGTACAGCGTGCGGAAATTCGGATAGCGTTCCTCCTTCCGGCGGATCTCCTCCTCGCGGATCCGCTGCGTCTCCGGCTCGCGCTCGCGGGCTCTCACCGTGTAGAGCGTGCGGTTGAATCGCGATGCGAACAGCGGTGCCGCAAGATCATAGTTCCCCATGTGGGCGGTTAGGATGAGGCAGCCCTCGGTCCTGTTTGATAGATCTTCCAGCGTTTCCAGACCGTCCACGAGCCAGTCCATGCCGCCGGTTTCGGTCTGGCAGCGGAGACCGTCGGCGTAGGTCAGTGCGAAGTTCCAGAATACCTGCCACGCTCCCAGTTTTGCCCGCCATGCATTCCATTCCGGGTGCAGCGCTCGGAGGTTTCCGGCCACCGCCTGCCGTTGTTTTTTTGCGATCAGGAAAAACAGGAACGTCCAGCCGCTCATCAGCACCGGTTCCAGAAACCACGGCAAAACCCGCAGCGCATGATCCAACAGAAATCGCGTATGCAGGTCACCAAACACACCGCACCTCGCGCCCAGCCGTGATGTGCCTTTTTGCGTCATTTCAATTGCGGCCCACCTCGAAGCCCGTGTCCTCCAGCAGGTTCTTCCCTGCCACCGCGATGTTCGCCAGTTCGTCGCAGCGTTCGTTTTCCGCATGCCCCGCGTGGCCCTTTACCCAGCGCCAGTCGATTTTGTGGCCGTCCATCGCTGCCAACAGTTTCAGCCACAGGTCCTGGTTTTTGACCGGCTCCTTTGCCGCCGTCTTCCAGCCACGTTTTTTCCAGCCGTCGATCCATTTTTTGGAAA
>JANODE010000119.1:0-127161 GCA_031412525.1 Akkermansiaceae bacterium
CGGGTGATTTTCAGGGGGGGGTGGGAACGGGGTGTCGGGCTGACCGTCGAGGGGACGAATCTTTGAAAGTCCGCGCGCGAAGTTGTAAGAACGAAGGCTACCGCGCTTTGGCCGGCGGATTCGCGGCGAAATAGACGGCCACGGCAGGTTCACCGGTGAGCCAACCGAGCGAGGCGAGAAAGGTGTCTGCGGCGGTGAGCGTCTCGAACGCGTAGCGGTGAGCGTTTTTGCCGAAATTGAAATAACCGTGCGCCTGGCCTTCCGCACCGACCAGTTCGCAGCGATTGCCGGCCTTGCGCATGCGATCACGGAAAAGCTCCGCCGATGCGTAAGGCACGGTCGTGTCCGCCTTCCCGTGGAAAATGATGGTCGGAGGGACACCGGCCTTGACGTGGTGGGCCGGCGAAATCTCTTGCGGCGCGCAACCAAATCGGTCCGCCGTGGCGCGACTCTCGAAGCCTTGGGAATCGAAGCCCTCGACGGGGGCGAGCACGAGCGCGGGATTGAAGAGCACGAGCGCATTTGGCACCCCGCTCACGCGCCTGTCATCCGCCGGATCATCGAGCCCGGGGAGCGTCGCCGTCGCGGCCGCCAGGTGCCCGCCCGCGCTGCCGCCGCCCGCGGCGATGCGCTGGGGATCGACGCCGAGTTTCGCGGCATTCGTGCGGACCCAGCGGATCGCCGACTTTGCATCGGCCACGCAGCTCGCCGCCTTCACCCCATGGCGCGAACTCACTCGATAATCCGCGGCCATCGCCACCATTCCGCGCGACGCGAGATAGCGGGCATGATTGGCGAACTGCTGGGTCGAACCGCTCGCCCAACCGCCGCCAAAGAAAAAGACGATCGCCGGACGCTGGTCCGTGGCTTTCCAGCCCTCGGGAAAATCGATGATCAGGTCGAGTTTGACGTCGCCGACCGTTTTGTAGATTTCGGTCCGCGTTTCGGCGAGAGCGGCTAGCGGGAGCAGGAGGAGCGAGGCGAGACGGGGGAGGATGTTCATTCGAAACGGGGACGCAGCGCTGCAACCGCGCTTCGGCGGCTGGGTTGCGGCTTTTCCATTTCGCTCCGATTTTTCGGAGTAGCGGGCCGAATCGCTCGGTGACTCGAAGTCTTAAGCTGCCGGGCTGCTGGGCCGCCGCCGGGCGAAACCCACCGCGGCCGTCAACGCCAACCCGAACAGCGCGGTCGAAGGCTCGGGAACGGCAACGATCGCCGCGGCGGTCACGTCCGGATCGCCAGTCGGGAGCGTTTCCGGGGCGCTATCGTCGAAAACGTCGGTCTGCGGCGTGTCCGCCAGCACTTCCGTCTCTGGCGCGGAGGTCGGGTCGTTAGTTTCCGGGCCACCCGCCCCACCACCACCCTTGCTCTTGCCGCCTCCCCCGCCTCCCCCGCCCCCCGCGCCCGATTGGCCGCCTCCTCCCGACCCGGAGGAGTTACCGCCAAAGGCGGCATTCCCGGTCGCGAAGGTTGCACCTCCCTTGAATGAAACCCCCTGAGAAGTCACGTGATCCTCGGCGGACCCGCCACCTCCTGCAGTGGAACGGTGGCGCCGCTTCGAAGAACCTTGCTCGTCCGTGAACTGCGAGGCGAAGTCCAATCGACCCGAAGTGTGGACGGTTAAGTCCGGTTGGGCGGCGCCGCCATGATCGCCGGTCGCTCGGGTTCCGAGATCGGGGGGATTGACCGACGCCGCCGCGGCGCCACCACGTCCGCCCAAGTCGGTCGTATTCCCGCGTGGAGACAGGGCGAAGGCAACGCAACCTGCAACAGCAGTCAAAATTGTGATAACTTTCATACCTAGAAAATATGGAGATTAGTCTTAGTGCGAAAGTAGGTAGACGCGGTTTTTCGTGTCAGCGTTTGTCCTAGGTAGGTTGCCCCCCCCGCGGATTCGGAGTCCGCACGGATACGTTGCGCGTCTTGAAAGGCCGCGCGCCGAGCACCAATCGCGGCCGACAATTCGCGCTCTGGCTCATCAGGGGGTGCGTAAAATCTCGCCAGCCGCATGGGCAAAACCACAGAGCGCGAAATGGCCGCTTGAGCCGTTCGTTCTCTTCCAAGGCAATTGTCCCGCACCCCTGCGAATGGCGAGGCGCGACCAGACTACGGTCGGCGCTGCCTTACGCCGCCACCGCGATCCGGCGCAGTTTGCCGATCACCTTCGGCAGAACCTCCAACGCTTTTTCCACTTCGGCGCTGCTGTTAAAGCGACTGAACGAAAAGCGCAGGCTGGCGCGGGCGCGTTCGTCGGAATAACCCATTGCTTTCAACACGTGCGAGGCATGCACGGAACCGGTAGTGCAGGCGCTGCCGCTGCTGCAACAAATGTGATTCTGGTCGAGGAGCATGAGCGCTCCTTCGGCGTCGATGCTCTCGAAGGCGAGGTTCGACGTATTCGGCAGTCGGTGTTCGGCGTCGCCGTTTACCTGCACGCCTTCCATCCGCTCCAGCACGCCATTTTCAAAGGTGTCGCGCCAGGTGCGGACGACGGTGTTCTCGTGCTCCAAGTGCGCGCCGGCGACTTCGCACGCCTTCCCTAGGCCAACGATGCTCGCCACGTTCTCCGTGCCGGCGCGTTTGCCGTGCTCCTGTCCGCCGCCGATGAGGTAGGGCGCGAATTTCGTCCGGCGGTTGACGTACAGCACACCGACGCCTTTCGGACAGTGAAGCTTGTGGCCGGAGAGCGAAAGAAAGTTGATCTTCGACTCGGCGAGGTTGAGCGGGATCTTGCCGACGGCCTGCACGGCGTCGGTGTGAAAGAGCGCTTTCTTCGCGCGGACGATCCCGGCGATTTCGTGGATCGGGAAAAGCACGCCGGTCTCGTTGTTGGCCCACATCACGGTGACGAGCGCGGTGTCGGGGCGGATGGATTTCTCCAGCTCCGCGAGGTCGATCTGGCCGTGTTCATCGACGCCGAGCCAGGTGATTTCGTGCCCTCGTTTGGCCAGCGTTTCGCAGTGCTTGAGCGTGGCCGAGTGCTCGACCCGCGTGGTCACGATGTGCTGCCGGTCGCGGTCCATCTGGAGCGCGGAATTGATCGCCGCGTTCGTGGATTCCGTGCCGCAGCTCGTGAAGATGACTTCGGCCGGCTCGGCTCCGATCAGCGCCGCGACCCGCTCGCGCGCCTGATCCAAACCCTTGCCCACCTGCTGCCCAAAGCGGTAGCCGCTCGACGGATTGCCATAGAGCTCGGTGAGATATGGCATCATTTCCGCGACCACGGCGGGGTCCACTTTCGTGGTCGCGTTGTTGTCGAGATAGATGAGGTCGTGGGCTTTCATAAATGGCGGAAAAGGGCGCGCAGACTAGCGCACCTACCGCCCGCGCGCCAACGGAAGATTCTGTCATAGCTCCGCCGATCACCGATTAGAGCGCTGCGCGGTGGAGTTGTTTGATTCGCGCGCATTCTTGAAACGGAAAATACCCCGTCCACCAATGGGCTGGCTACGTCTTCGGCGCGTCTTTCCGGCGCATCCCGAGAAGGAAAACGCCGCCGCCGACAATCACCGACAGAACCGCTCCTGTGATCACCATCGTCCGAAACTGCTCTGCTGCCGCGGCGCGGGCCTTTTCCGCAAAGTCGCCTCCGTCCGGCTCCGCGGATTTCGCCCTCTCGGTTCCCGACTCTGGAAGCGCAGGAGCCGGGGTCGGACCCGTCTGGGCGAAGGTTATGAGCAGACTACTCAGCGAGGCGAGAAGGGTCAGGCAGACGGTCTTTTTCATGCGCGGCGCGGAACTTAGCGCCGCCTTCTCCCGATGCAATCCTCACTCCAAAAACAAAACCGCCGGGCCCCTTGCGGAACCCGGCGGTCGAATTGGTGGCTAGCGAGTGCTAACTAAGCGCGTTGGCTTAGTAGTCCATGCCGCCCGGAGGATGACCGTGGTGGTCACCACCGCCGCCGGCTTTTTCCTTCTCAGGCAGCTCGGTGATCACCGCTTCGGTGGTCAAGAGCAGGCCGGAGATGGAGGCCGCGTGCTGGAGCGCGCTGCGGGTCACCTTCGCAGGATCGACGACGCCGGCCTTGATCAGGTCTTCGTAGGTGTCGGTCGCGACGTTGTAACCTTCGTTGCCTTTGCGCTTCTTGACTTCGGCGACGATGAGCGCGCCTTCCTGGCCGGCGTTGTCGGCGAGGGTGCGGAGCGGGGCTTCGATGGCGCGTTTCACGATCTGGAGACCGATCTCTTCGTCACCTTCGAGCTTCAGGCCGTCGAGGACTTTCTGCGCCCGGATGAGGGCGACGCCGCCGCCGGGGACAATGCCTTCTTCGACGGCCGCACGGGTCGCGTGGAGGGCGTCTTCGACGCGGGCTTTCTTTTCCTTCATCTCGGTCTCAGTCGAGGCGCCGACATTGATGACGGCGACACCACCGGCGAGCTTCGCAAGGCGCTCCTGGAGCTTCTCGCGGTCGTAGTCGGAGGTGGTTTCATCGATCTGGCGCTTGATCTGGCCGACGCGGCCCTGGATGGCGTCCTTCTTGCCGGCCCCTTCCACGATCACGGTGTTCTCCTTTTCAATGACGAGGCGCTTGGCGCGGCCGAGGTCGTTGAGCTCTACGTTTTCAAGTTTGATGCCGAGGTCTTCGGTGATGACGCGGCCACCGGTGAGGATGGCAAGGTCTTCGAGCATGGCCTTGCGGCGGTCGCCGAAACCTGGAGCCTTCACGGCGGCGATGTTGAGGATGCCGCGGAGCTTGTTGACGACGAGAGTCGCGAGGGCTTCACCTTCGACGTCTTCGGCGATGATCAGGAGCGGACGACCGGTCTTGGCAACCTTTTCAAGAAGGGGAAGCATGTCCTTGAGGGACGAGATCTTCTTCTCGTTGATGAGGATGTAAGCGCTTTCGAGGAAGGCTTCCATGGACTCGGGGTTGGTCACGAAGTAAGGGCTGAGGTAGCCTTTGTCGAACTGCATGCCTTCGACGACTTCGAGGGTGGTTTCGATGCCTTTGGCTTCTTCAACGGTGATGGTTCCGTCCTTGCCGACTTTGTCCATGGCTTCAGCGATGATGCCGCCGATTTCCTGGTCCGAGTTGGCGGAGATGGAAGCGACCTGGGCGATTTCCTTGGCGTCGGAGACGGGCTTGGAAAGCACTTTCAGTTGGGCGACGATGGCTTCGGTGGCCTTCATGATGCCGCGTTGCAGCGAGATCGGGTTGGCACCGGCGGTGACGTTGCGAAGGCCTTCTTTGTAGATGGCTTCGGCAAGTACGGTAGCCGTAGTGGTTCCGTCACCGGCGATGTCCGAGGTCTTGCTCGAAACTTCGCGGATGAGTTGCGCACCCATGTTTTCATAGGGGCACTCGAGTTCGATTTCCTTAGCAACCGAGACACCGTCCTTGGTGATGGTTGGGGAACCGAATTTTTTATCGAGGATGACGTTGCGACCGGCTGGTCCGAGGGTTGCCTTGACGGCGCGGGCGAGTTTCTCAACACCGCGCAGGAGGGCCTGGCGGGCGGATTCGTCGAATTGGAGTTGTTTGGCCATTTTAGTTGATGGTTGTTAGTTGAGTGTTGATGGAATGAGGGAGAATTAGCCAACAATGCCGAGGATGTCGGATTCGTTGATGATGAGAACTTCCTGGCCGTCGAGTTTGACTTCGGTGCCGCCGTATTTGGAAATGAGAACCTTATCGCCGACCTTGACGGTGAACGCGATGTCCTTGCCGTTGTCATCCTTGCCGCCGGTGCCGAGGCTGAGGACTTCCGCTTCCTGCGGCTTTTCCTTGGCGGTGTCTGGAAGGACGATGCCGCCGGCGCTGATTGCATCGGCTTCGAGACGCTTGACGAGGACACGTTGTCCGAGTGGTTTGATGTTAGCCATAGTGTTTGGTATTTGGTTTGGTTTTCTGTGAGAAGCCACGCCGCCTAGGCGTCGTGGAAAGGATTCATGGGAGAGATTTCGGGAAAAAATGCGGGGGTGCTGTTTATCACACCGCCGCAGTTAGATTAATCAACGACTTCCGCGTCGACGACTTTACCTTTGGCTTGCTTCGGCTCGTTGGAGGTAGATTCGGCGGCAGGCTCGACGTCGGGCATTTCGGGTCCACCTGTTCCGGCACCGGCTTTTTGGGCGGCTTCGGCGAGGGCTTGGAGGGACCCTTCGAGATCGCTGACGGCGCTGTTGATGGTGTCAACGTTGTCGCTGGAGATCGCGTCCTTCACGGCTTGGATCTTGCCTTCGAGCATCGACTTGAGTTCGGCGGGGGCGTTGTCGCCGAGTTCGCCGAGTTGTTTTTCGACGTTGAAGACGAGGTTGTCGGCCTTGTTCTTGGCATCAACTTTTTCCACACGCTTCTTGTCTTCTTCTGCGTGGGATTCGGCGTCGCGCTTGGCTTGCTCGATCTCGTCCTTGGAAAGGCCGGAGGAGCCTTGGATGGAGATTTTCTGTTCCTTGCCGGATTGTTTGTCCTTGGCGGAAACGTGGAGGATGCCGTTGGCGTCGATGTCGAAGGTGACTTCGATTTGCGGCTCGCCGCGGCGGGCGGACGCGATGCCGTCGAGCTTGAAGTTTCCGAGCAGCTTGTTGTCGGCGAACATCGGGCGCTCGCCTTGGCAGATTCGGATGTCAACGGCCGGTTGGTTGTCGGAAGCAGTCGAGAAAATCTGCGACTTCTTGGCCGGGATGGTCGTGTTCCGCTCGATCATGGCCGTGGCGCGGGAGCCTTCCGTTTCGATGGAAAGCGTGAGCGGACTGACATCGAGGAGAAGGACGTCTTTGACATCGCCGCGGAGGACGCCGCCTTGGATGGCTGCGCCGATTGCGACGACTTCATCGGGGTTGACGCCTTGGTGAGGGGTCTGGCCGGCAAGTTCGCGGGCGATTTCGACGACTTTCGGCATGCGTGTCATGCCGCCGACGAGGACGAGCTCGTTGATTTGCGAAGCGGAAAGGCCTGCTTCCTTGAGGCAATCGCGGACGGGCTTCTTGGTGCGCTCGAAGAGGGTGTCGGTGAGCTGCTCCAGCTTCGACCGGGTGAGGGTGAGCTGGATGTGCTTCGGTCCGGTGGCATCGGCCGTGACGAAGGGCAGGCTGATGTCGTAGGATTGGGTGGAGGAAAGGGCGATTTTTGCTTTTTCGGCTTCTTCCTTGATGCGCTGGAGGGCGTCGGGTTGGCCGGAGAGGTCGATGCCTTGATCCTTTTTGAATTCGCCGACGATCCACTGGATCAGGGTGTTGTCCCAGTCGTCACCGCCGAGGGAGGTATCGCCATCGGTGGCGAGGACTTCGAAAACGCCGTCGCCAATTTCGAGCACGGAGATGTCGAAGGTGCCGCCGCCGAGGTCATAGACGGCGATTTTTTCATCGGATTTCTTATCGAGGCCGTAAGCGAGTGCGGCGGCGGTGGGCTCGTTGATAATGCGAAGCACTTCGAGGCCGGCGATCTCACCGGCAGCCTTGGTGGCATTGCGCTGGGAGTCGTTGAAATAGGCGGGAACCGTGATGACGGCCTGGGTGATCTTTTCACCGAGCTTGGCTTCGGCATCGGCCTTCAGCTTGCCGAGGACCATCGCGGCGATTTCCTGCGGAGAGTAAGTTTTCTTTTCACCAGCGACTTCCACCTGGATGTGGGCGTCGCCATTTGGAGCGGCGACGATGGTGTAAGGCATGCGCTTGTCGGCTTCCTTGAGTTCAGAGAACTTGCGGCCGATCAGGCGCTTGGCCGAGAAAATCGTGTTTTGCGGGTTGGTGACGGCCTGGCGTTTGGCAGCTTGGCCGACGAGGCGCTCACCGTTTTTCGCGAATGCGACCACGGATGGAGTAGTGCGGGCGCCTTCCGAGTTTTCGAGGACAGTGGACTCACTGCCGTCCATGACGGCCATACAGGAGTTCGTGGTGCCTAGGTCGATTCCGAGAATTTTTGACATTTGGGTGGTTTCTTTCTGAGTTAGCCCGTGGGCGTTGAGTTGATGCCCGCCCTTCGCAGAGGATGTGCCGCGATCTGCGTCTAAAACCTAGATCATTATTCATCAGCGATTTATAAAATGTACCGGCCTAAGCGGTGCAATCAACTGCACCATTTTGAGACAATATGACACACAAGGAGTAGGCCAATCTGACGCAGTGCGCGATTTGGTGCAGAGAGGGTTCGGGCCTGAGAAGTGTGGGGCCTAGATCCGCCGCGCCTTGGGTTGAGGATTCGACATTCCGCGGTTTATTGGCGTGCCACGAGGTCTGGCTGAATGTTCCGCTCGAGGATTTTTGTTTGGCTCTTGTGTCAAGCCTGCATCCCCCCCTAGGGTCCGCCGACTTCATGAGAGCTCAGCCTTTCAGATGGATCGCGCGTGGGGAACCGTTTCGAAAAAGCGAAAAAGGTTCGGAGGGCACGTTTCCACCGATACTCGAGCACCTGATCCGCCAACGGGGACTTCCCGCGGGCGTGGATCTGGAGGGCTATCTGCGGCCGAGATTGAGGGATCTGGCGGATCCATTCCTGATTCCTGACATGCATCCGGCGGTGGAGCGGGTCTTACAAGCGATCGACCTAAACGAAAAAGTCTGCATTTACGGCGATTATGACGTGGATGGCGTGACCTCGATCACCCTGATGCGGCGGATTTTGAGGGCCTATGGGCTGGAGCCACGGTATTTCATCCCTCGCCGCGGACCGGAAGGATACGGCCTGAGCACGGCGGCGTTGAAACGCTGCATGGAGGAAGGCCCGAAGCCGGATCTGCTGATCACCGTGGACTGCGGGACGGTTTCCATCCCGGAAGTGGCGGCGCTGCGGGCGGATGGGATTGATGTATTGATCGTGGACCATCATGAGCCGGAACGTACGGGCAGGCCGGATTGTTGCGCCCTTGTGAATCCGAAATGCGGGACGGAGTTCACGTATCTCTGCGCGGCAGGAGTGGTTTTCAAACTGGGACACGCTTTACTCAAGACGCGGCCGATTGATTTGGATTTAAAGGAACTCATTGATCTGGTTGCGGTTGCGACCATTTCAGACATTGTTCCAATGATTGGCGAAAACCGCCTGATGGTGCGTCACGGGCTGAAGCACTTGCCGAGCACCATGAATCCCGGCCTCCGCGCCTTGCAGGAAGTCACCGGCATGAATGGTTCCGCGACTTCGATGGACGTCGGTTTCCGCATCGGACCACGCCTGAATGCCGCGGGGCGGATGGATGTGCCGGAAGATGCGCTGGCGACTTTGACGACGGACTGTCGCCGCCTCGCTCACGACCTCGCGCTGAAACTCGACGCCTACAACAAAGAACGCCAAACCCACGAAGGGCTGATCCGCCGCGAGGCAGTGGAAATGCTCACCCGCGATTTCGATCCGGCGCGCGATCCGGTGATTGTGCTCGGTTCGCGGACCTGGCATCACGGCGTCGTCGGCATCGTCGCATCCCGCCTGATGCGGCAGTATCACAAGCCGACGTTTGTGATCGCGATCGACGAGGCGGGTGTCGGAAAAGGCTCGGGCCGCAGCATCGACGGGATTTCACTCGTCGAGGCGATCCGCTCATGCGAAGGCGACCTCATCGCTGGCGGCGGGCACGCGATGGCCGCCGGGCTATCGATCGACGAGGGCAAGATCGACATTTTCCGGAAAAATTTCTCCGCCTACGTGCTCAACCACACCAGCCCCGAGCAACGCCAGCCGAAGCTGATGTATGATGCGGAAATTTCCTTCGACCAGCTTTCGTTAGAATTTCTTTCCAGCTACGATCTCCTCCAGCCCTTCGGCAGTGGAAATCCGCAGCCGGTTTTCATCTCCCGCAACGTCGGTCTGAGCCGTCCGCCGCTGCATATGAAAAACCACCACCTGCGCTTCATGTTGCGCCAAGGTTACCACGAACAAGACGCCGTTTTCTTCGGCGGCGGCGAATATCCCCTGCCCGATCCGCCGTGGGACATCGCGTTCACGATCGATCGAAACACCTTCCGCGGCAGGACCACGCTCCAGCTCATCATCCAGGACGTGCGAGCAGCGGAAGCAGTTTAAATTTCCTCCGCGATCACCGTTTTCGGCTTCAGCAGCGAGTAGAGCAGGAAACTAACAACGAAGATCGCGAGTGCGATCAAGGGCGCTAACCAGGCTCCGGGCTTATCATCGGTGAACGCCTTGTGCACCCGCACTACTACGAGCAGGGCGCAGACCAGTGCTCCCAGAATGGGAACTAACAGTGGCACATCGAAGCCATCGCACGGCTCGCTCGGGCGGCGCTTCAGAATGATTAGAGAAACGTTCACCAACGTGAAAACGACGAGCAGCAAGAGCACCGTCGCCTCGGCCAGCGGCTTCACCCCACCGCTTAGGATCAACAGGAGAACAACCCCGAACAGTACGACGATTGCCAGTTGTGGCGTTCCCCGCTTTGCATTCAGTTTTCCTAACGGCGCAGGCAGCAGTCCCTGGCGGCTCATGCCGTAGAGCAGTCGTGAGCCCATCAGATAGTTCAGCAGCGCCGTGTTCCCGATGGCGAAAATGGTGACGCCCAGGTAGATCCGGTCGATGCCGCCAAACCACGGTGCAGCCCGGTGCGCCACCTCCATCAGCGGTGTCTTGCTCGCCGCGAGCTCCTGCCACGGGATGACGGAAACGGCGGTGATCGCCACCGCCATGTAGATCAGCGTGGCCAGGATCATCGCACCGATCAGGCCGAACGGGATATCGCGCTTCGGGTTCTTCACCTCCTCACTCACGTTGAGGATGTCCTCGAAGCCGATGAACGAAAAAAACATCAGCACCGCGCCTTGCAGCACCAGCGCCAGCGTGATGCCGGAGCCGACTCCGCTCACATCCGCAGGCGTTTCCAGATAATTCACCCCGCCCCAGAAACGCATGCCCACTGCGATGATGAAAAGCAGACCGGCCGCCTCCACCACCGTGCAGACGATGTTCAACCACATGCTTTCCCGGATGCCGCGATAGATCACGCAGCCTATCAGAAACACCAGACCGATCGCCACTGCCTTGATCGGCAGCACCATTCCTAACGCCTTTTCCAGGTTCTCCGCGATGGCCTGCGAGCCGGTGGCCATGCTCGTCAGACCACTCATCATCACGGCGATGCCAACCATGTAGCTGATCGCCGGTCGTCCCAGCGCGCGGTGGGTTACGTAGGCCGCGCCGCCTGCCTTCGAGTAGCGGCCACCCACACAAGCATAGGACAATCCTGTTAGGAGTGCCGCGATCATCGCCGCCAGGAATGCCAGCCAGATCGCGTTGCCTAACGACTCCGCCGCCCGCCCGACCAAGGCGTAGATCCCCGCTCCGAGCATCGAGCCGAGGCCGTAGAAGAGAACTTGCCAACGGCCTAAAGAAGGCTGCAGGCCGGAGTGGATCGGGGTATCTGAGGGCACGCGAAACGAGGTGCATGATCTGTGCCGTAGCGAATCAAATTCATGGATCCGCTGCTTACTTTTTGCCCTCCGCGAGGTCATAGCCTGCAATGTGTGGCTTGGGCTTCGGCTTCTCTTTCGACACCATCATTCCCAAGTCCGGATGATAAACGCCACCGAAGCCGCCGAGCATGCCTGTTTCCGGTTCCCATACGCGCTGGATCGATTCCGGGGCCATCCAGCGGAGCGGGCCGATGGGGCGCACCATGCCGGTGGGCTGTCCGTCGGCGCCGAGGAAGACCGGCTTGCCCGCCTCATCGCAATCGAAGCGCTCGAGGATTGCTCCACCGGTGGTGGTTAGAAGGTTCATACGGCCGTTGAGGTTCTCGTGTGGATCACCCCAGGTTTGAACCTTGTTTATCGCATCCGCGCGATCACCCCAATGGTTGATGCCGCCGTGTGTGTAGTAAAGGGTGCCGTCCCCCGAGAAGACGCTTTGGCGGATGCCGTCGCAGAAAACGTGAGTTAGATCCGGCACGCCGCCGCTACCGAGCTCCTGAACGCAGGCATCGCCATCGTAAACAAACGTGGTGGCGGGCGCGGTCTCCGGGGCGCGGGAAATGAGGCGGCCGAGCGGGTCGTAGTCATAGGAAATGACCGGCACTCCATCGCGGCTAACTGAAGTCAGGCGACCTTCGACATCATGAACGAGACTGAGCGTGCCGGTGGCGGTGGCCATGGAAACGAGATTGCCGTTGTCATCCCATTCCAGCGGCCCGCGCGGCCAGTTGCTGTATTGGCCTTTCTGCTGATCGCCGGGTGGCAGGGTGGACAGTTGTTCGTAAACGCCGGGATTTTCCCCGCCGGTGGCGGAGAGGCGGCGACCTTCTAGGTCGAGGGCGTAGCTGACTTCCCGGGTGATGACAATCTGAGCCCCGAAGCCCGACCGGCTGCGGTCTGTGCACGTCCTGATCCGGCCAAGACGATCGAGCAGGTAGGTCTTCGAGCGAAGCGGCGCGTCACTGCCGGGGGCGAACGACAATTCAAACCGCCGGTCACGCTGGTTCGCATCGCGACGGTGGATGCTGATGGAGAGGTCGCTGACATTGACCTTCACGCAGGCATCGAAGGAGAAATCCGCGCCGCCGGGGAGGGCCGCCTCGCCATCGCCGCGGTACTGATAGGTGGTGACCAGGCCGTTGCCCTGGACGGAGCGGACCACACGGCGGCCGGCACGTAGATACTGGTGGGTGACTCCGCCCGGCGCGCGCGGGGTGACGGTCGCATCGGCATTGACAGTTAGAAGTTGTCCCAGTGCGTCGCGATTTTCCAGCAAGGCGACGCCGTTCGGATAGGAAACCCGGGTGCGGCCGCGATGGTTGAACGTGCTGCTGACCACGCGGCCGTCCTGGGATTCCGAAACGAGGTTTCCCAGCGAATCGTAGCTGCATGCCACGACATGGCCGCCTTGGGAAACGCCGGTGCAGCGGTCGAGACCGTCATGAGTGAAAGTGCGGAGCGGCGTGGAGGAAACGGGTGCGAGGAGCGGATCGCTGGTGGTCAGGCTGGTCAGAGGCCGTCCGTTCAGGTCGTAGGTCGTCGTAGTCCGGCCGTGATCAGCGTGACCGATAGTGCCGATGTTGACGTGAACGTGGCCGCGCGTTTCAAAGGTGCCGTCCGGATAATCGCAACGGGTGAGGCGGCCAAGGGCGTCTGCGGTGAAGGCGGTGGTGTGGCCATAGGAATCCGTGGTGCTGCGAAGCTCATCGGAACGGACGAGACTGCTGGAGAGCACGACGAAGGTTCCCAGAGTCACCGCGTCTGCGGAAATCTCCTCGCTGAAGGGACCAAGCGCCGAGGACCCGTCGTAGGCGCAGCGGGTGACCAGCCCACCGGGCTCGGTGAAAGACACCGGACGGTCGAGCGAATCGTAGGCGAATCCGGAGCTGTTGCCGATGCCATCGGTGGTTTGCACGCAGCGACCTGCGGCATCGAGCACGTGGCTAACAGTGAAGGTCTTGGTTTGCGCGGCGTCGGACGGGCAGGTGTCGGTGCGGGTGGTGGAGGTGACCTCGCCATTCGGATTCAGCGTGCGAAAGTGGCTGGTGTCGCCGCAGACATAATTGGTCAGGCGGCCGGCAGTGTCGTAGGAGCCGGTTTCCAAGAGATCGCCATTGCGAGAAACCTGTTGGACGAGCCCGGCGGGCGAGCGGTTGATGACGGTGATTTCCGGGGTGATCTGGCCGCCGGGGGTGAAGCGGTCACAGGTGATGGTCTCATCCTCGGTCTCGAAGCCGAAAAAGGCGGTCCGCACGGTGAGTGTATTGTTGTTTTTCACATGAGACCATCGTGCGACCTCCAAAGGAACAACCCCGCCGCCCACGGCGGGATTACTGTTCGGGTCCTGCATCCGGTTGCTCTTCAACACCTCCACCCGGCGCCGGGTGGAATAGCCTGACTTGCTGGAAGTTTTGGAAAGCAGGACATTGCCGATGGAGCCTGGCACGTCAGTTGCCTCGCCGTAAACGGAACAAGTGACGTAGCCCCGGTTGTCATATTCGTAGATGCCGACGTTGCCCATCGGATCGGTTTCACTAGAAAGCCGGTGGAACCCATCAAACGAGGCGAGCGTTTCGGAAACAACTCCCTGGCCACTCACGGCGCAGCGGGTCAAGTCACCGAAAAGATCATAGTCGCAATCGGTGATGAGGCCTTCGGGATTTCCCGTGCCACCGTCGTGGACGCGATGGAGCAGTCCGCGCTCGTCGTAGGTGAAATCGCACGCGAGGTCGGTCGCCTGACCACGGCATGCGGCGGGGGTGCTGAGGCGGACGCATTCGCCGGCAGGGTTCAGCGTGATGTCGCAGGCGGCGAAATTTTCAATGCCGAGTGAATCGGGGGTCAGCACGCCGGAGCCATCGACCGGGCGCTCTTCTTCTGCGGTGCGGACGAGCAGGCCATGGTCGTCATAAACGAGGAAGCTCGAATAAGCAGGGTTTGAGGAAACGAGCAGCCCGTCAGCGCCACGGTGGTCCACATCACAGCGGGCGAGGCTGCCCGCGGCGTCATGGCGGAAGCGGGTGACGACGCGCTGCGGCAATGGCGGTGATTGGATTTCCACGAGCTGGTCCAGTGCGTTGTAAGCGAGCAGACCGTCGTTTCCGCGGGGATCGACGACGCGGATGACGCGGCCTAGGGTGTCGGGCACAAAGGTGGTGGTGAGATTCAGGCCGCCGTTGTTGATGATGACACTGGCGAGAAATCCCGTCGCGACGTCATAGTTGCAGGTGTCCGTGAAGGTCGAGCCCGGGCCGTTGAGAAGGGTCGCGGAAGTGAGTTGGCCGAGCGGGTTGTATTGATAGAGAGAACCGAAGCCGGGAATCGGGCTGGTGACGGATGTGAGATTTCCTTTTAAATCATAATCGCAAGTCGTGACCTGGCCGTGGGCGCTGACCATGCGGACGACGGGGCTCTCCCAATCGTCCATCGCAGTGATGCCGCCATCGACAGCGCAGCCGACCACAATGCCGGCGACTGCCCCGCCAGTGATGCCGGCGATCTGACCCGCCCCGATGATTTTACCGGTGGCGAGTCCACTGCCGGAATCGCGAGGGGATTTCACGGTGTGGCATGCTGGTTCTAAAGTGCCGAATCCCGGCAGGTAGTCGCAGGAAACGGTGCGCGTCTGACCGCTGGGTGTGCGCAAGGTCATAGCCCGTGGGTTTCCACCCTCGCGCACCGGGCATCCGGGGCGGAAATCACGATCGTAGGTGGTGATTTCCTGGCTGCTGTCAGGATGGGTGTAGCGGGTGGGAAGACTGTCCGCGTTAAAGGCGCAGGTGGTTTCGAAAAAGTCCGGATCGGTGCTGCGGAGTTTTCCCGCGGGACGATTGGAAGAGGAAGTCACCGGGACATTCGGCGTCGAAAAACCGGTGTAGAGTTTGCAGGAAACGGAACGGTGCAGGCGGTCGCAGACGGTTTCCGAGACGCGGCCGATTTCATCGTTCTCGAAAATGGTGTAGCCGCCTTTGGGCGAAACGCCGGGCGGGAGCATTTCGCGGCGGTTGATCATGACGTGACCCGTCTCGTAGCGCTCTGCTGTGGCACAAGTGTCATAGCTGATGTGCCGGGGATCGGTTTCGCTGGAATAAGTGAACGCACCCAGCAGACGTCCCGCACCATCGGTAGCCGTAAGGAGGTTCCCGTTCAACCGCGGGTCGGGTTCACCCGTCGAATAAGTGAAAGTCACGGGCCCGGCAGCGGGTGGTTGGCCGCTGTCCTGCGGGCAGGAAATGGCACGCAGATCACCCGGACTGCCCCCTGAAATACCAGGACTGTAGTAGGAGAAGCTGACGGTCCGACCGGTTTGGTCGATCAGGCCGGAAATGCGGTCGCCGGTGTAAGATACTCCCAGACTTTGGCCGAACTGGCTGCTCACCGATTCCAGCTTGCCGGTGCCATTGTAGGTGCAGGTGAGTGAGACGTCGTTGCGATCCTTGATGGCGGCGATTTTCCCGGGAGCCAAGCGGTCACTCAGCGGTTTGAAGATCCATTTGCCGGTATCGGCGAACGTGAGCGTAAAAATTTCACCGTCGAAACGGCCCTCGCGGAAGATGCCGTCGCATCGAAAGCTACCGTCCGGCTGGCGGTGGAAAACATCGCGGCGGCCTTGGCCGTCTCGGACCGCAACGCGAGTGGCGGCTGCACCCGCCGCGGAGGGAAGCGGCTCGATGGAGATGTTGTAGGAAAAATCCCAGCCCGGACCGTGGCCGGAACTGACCGGAACCACGGAACGGTAAGTGCAGACCCAGTCGATGTTGGGCCCTGCCGGACAGGCGAGGAAAAGGGCGCTAACCGGGACGTGGACTTCGCCGGGCAGGCTGCGGTTCATTGGCACCATTTCACCTTGGTTTCCATTGTTCTTGAAGTAGGGGTTGTTCTGCATCGCTGCGGAGCTGAGATCGCTTTGCATTTTGTAGTAATCATAACCCTTTTTACTGAGCCACATGGCGACTAGGGGAGAAACCGAGGCGGAGTTGATGCCTTGAGGGGTGAAGTGGTCCGAGTGACTCATCAGTGAGCTGTCGGCACGCTTCGTCACGGTGAACTCCTTGAACGTCGCCTTCCCCACACTGCCGCCGCCGGTGATGCTGCCAGACGAACGGAAGGAAACGCTGGCGGTATCAGTTTTTTTGGTGACAGTGAATTCCTTGAATGTCGCCTTTCCCGCACTCATGCCACTGCTTCCCACGCTGGTTGGATTGCTCGCGCCGAGGGACCATTTCCCGAGCATCGCGGTGTCGGTCTTCTTGGTGACGGTGAATTCCTTGAAAGTCGCTTTCCCGACGCTCCCGCCACCACTGACTCTACCGGGACCGCGCGAACCCGAGGAGGACCGCTGCATGATGTTGTGAGCGAAAAGACTCGGTGGAGGCCTTTTTCCACGGCCCATCGACGGGTGGATGTTGCCCGGATTCCTTTTGATGACAATGCCGATGCCCGGAATCGGATTGCTTTGCTCCTGCACCACCGGCGCGCCCGGCGGCAGCGATGCCGGAGCATCGGCCGCCCGCCCGGTGGATGTCACCATGATCGGAATGTTCAACGAAACGAGGGTCGTCCCCGAGCCATCAACGATGCCCCTTGCGATCACGCTGGAATCCTCGATGAACTGACCGACCACCACGGCGTCCCACAGCCCACCGCCGCCCGAGGTGAGCGGGACCTGCAGTGTCTGGCCGTCGAATTCAAGCACAAGGAAACTCCCTGCCGGGATGCCTTGCCCGTCGATCACCAACTCTCCGCCGGTCGTCGAAAGGACTGGCGATACAATGGAAAACACTCCTGCCACCGGCTGCGTGATTCGATAGAAATTCTTGGTCGTGGTCGCCTCCGGATCCACCCACGAGGTCTCCGCCGCCGTGGCCTCGACCAAGGCGACTTGCTTCCATCCGCCCATCCCGCCGGCGGCCAGGGTAGAAGATCTTTCGATGCGGTAAACCGTGTCCGGTGTGGAGTTCCAGGTCAGCCGGACTTGTTTGCCCGCCAACCCGACCGCAAACTCCAGCAAAGGTGGATCTACCGGCCCTTGGGCGTGCGATGGCAGCACCTGCGCGCTCAAAAGAAGGGTCATCACGAGGAGATGTCGCAACACACCTCCGGCATTTTTCGAAACAGGGAATGATGTTTTCATCGGGAGAGTATGAAGTTGGTTGATGCTTCGAATTTCGGCAATTTGTTTTGGCAATCGGTCTTTGCCATCGCTTCAGGAATCGCGTTTAAGCGGCATTCATGGGCGATGCTGCCTTGACGCACCGACATACTACTATCAGCGAGCTGATATGTTGGACAGAGGTGGCAGGTAGGGATACGTAAATTTATTCTTCTCAGCAGAAACCGCCAGCCCGAGATCCGGGCTGTAAACGCCACCGGGGCAGGTGAACATACCGATTTCCGGTTCCCACGCGCATTCAGGAGCCAGCCAGCGCAGGCCGATGGTGGAGCTGTTAGCTGAGGAAGGGCTGCCATCGCTGGTGAGAAAGATTGGCTTGCGGGATTCGTCGCAATCGAAGCGTTGGACCGCAACGCCCGCAGCATCCGTGACCAGAGTGATCAGATCTGCCGTGTCTCGGCCGGCAGTGCATGCCAAGGCAAGCACCGCCGTCGACTTGCGTTCCAGATTTGTTGCACCCCCACCGTGGGGATAGTAGAGGGTGCCATTTCGCGTGGAGATGCACTGCCGGATGCCATCGGCACAGACGAAGGTCATGTCGGCGAGGTTGTCGGGGCCAGTTTCCTGGATGCAGGTGCTGCCATTGTAAGCGAATTTAATGATGATTTCGAGGTTCCCGGTCGTCGGGCTCGGAGCGAGTTTCGCCGTCCGCTGGCCGCGGGAATTGTAGTCATAGCCGACGACGGCGTTGCCCGTTTGATCCATGACCCGCACGAGATTGCCTTCGGAGTCATGGACGAAGGTCAACTGGCTGGTGCCTTTCTGGAAGGTCGCGAGATTTCCGTTGTCATCCCACGTCAGTCCGCCTCCCGGCCAAGTGGAGTATTGTCCCCTCTGCAGGTCACCGGGAGGAAGCGAGGAATCCCGGGTATAAGTGCCTGCTACACCATTGCGGATTTCCGAACTCCGCCCGATCCGCTTACTGGCCTCAAGGACGTAAATATAACTAACAGAACTCTCGATCACCGGCGGCGAGGTGGCGGAATCCTTGCGGCTGATGACGCATGAAGTGACGTTTCCATAAACATCCCGTGGCGTGACAGTGAGCCGGGTCTTGGATTGGCCTTGGACGGAAAATCCTTGCTGACATGTGATGGTGCGTTGATTCGCGTCCCGGGTGGTGAGGGTGTCTGATAGGATGGCGGATGCGGAGTTGGTGATCGTTTCACGCACACATGATCCGAACGATCGATCCTCAGGACCCGCCGGGCTAACCTCGCCATCGCTGCGATAGGTGAAGGTGCTGGTGACTCCATTGCGCTGGACGGTGCGGCAGACTTGATGGCCAAGAAAATCCTGGGTGACGATGGGCGGCGTGACCACGACCCCTGCGGCCGTGACGGCGGAAACCGCAGTCAAGTCCCCAAAGGCATTACGGCTTTCCTGAAAGCGCTTGCCATCTGGATAGGTAACACTCGTGCGACCGCGATGATTGAAGGTCCGGCTAACAGTCAGGCCGTTCTGGGTCTCACTGGTTTGATCGCCGCAAGAGTCGTAGGTGGCGGTGACGGATGAGGTGCCTTGCACGCAACTTATCACATTTCCGAGGCCATCGTATTGCAGGGTCTTGAGAGCCACGGCCACGACGCCGGAAGGAACATTGGACCATGTGATGGTTTTCACCTGACCGTTGAGATCGTGGGTGTAGTCGCACTGGGTGCCATCGGAAAAAGTCGCGGTGGCGACGAAGCGTTGTCGATTGAAAACGATGCTTTCAAAGGTGCCGTCCGGGCTATCAGAACGCACGCAGCGGCCAATGGCATCGTTGGTGAAAGTGGTGGGGAAACCATTGGAATCCGTGGTGCTGACGAGCTCGCCACAACGGGCGAGGCTGGATGAGAGGATTTCCGCAATGCCATCGCCATTCAAGTCTGCGGAAATGCGCGAACTGTAGGGACCAGCTGAGGAAGCACCATCGTAGGCGGTTTGAATAACCAAGCCCCCGGGCTCGGTTTCAGAAACAAAGCGGCCTAACGAATCAAAGGCAAATTGTGTGGTGTTTCCCACGCCGTCAGTGATCCGGGTGCAGCGGCTTAGCGGATCCAGGATCCTGCTGATCGTGAACGTCTTGGGTGGTATGCCCGCAAGTGTGGACAGGGCTGTCCAAGTGCTGGAGGTGACACAGCCCTTTCCGTCGAGCGTCAGCGCATAGTGGCCCGCTGAATGGGAACGCCCGGTTAGACGCCCGGCGGTGTCGTAGGAACTGTTAGCAAGGACGTCTCCATTGCACCGGACCTGTTGGACGAGTCCGGCAGGTGAGCGGTCGATGACAGTGATCTCTGTGGCGGGTGGCGCAGTGGAACCGGGAGTGAAGCGCTCCACGGTGATCGTATCGTCCTCGGTTTCCACGGCGAAAAAGGCGGAACTTTTCACATTAAGACTATAACAAGCTTCATCGATGCCTGGCAGGCTAAGCAAATTCTGTTGGGTACCGGCACCCGCGCCCAAGCGTCCCCCGACGGACGAGAGAAGGACATTGCCAGCGGAACCAGGGAGTTTCCCGTAAACAGATGTCATCACCGAGCCATCATTTCCATAGGTGTACTGGACCACATTTCCCATCGGATCGGTGATCGATGAGATGCGGTGGAATCCATCGTAGCTGACCAGCGTTTGTGGGCTGGCGGCCGGGGTGTCGCCGAGAGTCGTGCAGCGTGAGGTCGCGCCGACGAGATCATACGCATATTCAGTCGTCACTGCACCCGGTGTCCCGAGGCCACCCTCGATGCAGCGGTGTAACTGACCGCGCTCGGTGTAGGTGAAATCGCATGCAAGATCCGTCGCTTGACCACGACACGCGGCGGGAGTGCTGACACGGGTGACTTGGCCGGCGTTGTCGAGGGTGATGTCGCAGACGTTGTAGCTGGCAAGATCGGATGGTGCCGGAGCGAGAGCCGCCGGTGGCGAATTGACCGGACGCTCTTCCGCGGCGATCTGGACGAGACGGCAACGCGCGTCACGGACGAAGAATGTGGAGTAGACGGGATTCGCGGAAACCAGCGAACCATCCGGCGTGCGGTAATCGACATCGCAGCGGCAGACACGCCCGCTGGCGTCGGTGGTGAAGTTCATTGAAATGCGGTTAGGCATCGAGGGCGACTGGATTTGCACACACTCGTCGAGAGCATTGTATTGATAGAGCCAATCATTGCCTAGAGGATCGACCACGCGGGTGACGAGGCCGAGGTTGTTGCGCTCGAACGAAGTCGTGATGCGGAGGCCGGCGGGATCACTCACGATACTGCTCGGGAAGCCGGTGGCGGCATCATAGGCGCACTCGTCCGTGAACGAAGGACTCGATCCGTTGAGCACCGTGCTGCTGGTGACCTGCCCGTTGGAATTGTAGGAAAACAACGATCCTCTTCCGGCCACCGGACTCGTGGCGCTGGTGCGGTTTCCATTCGCGTCATAGCCGAAGGTGGAAACTTGGCCGTAAGCGCTGACGGTGGAGGTCCGGAAATTAGAGGTCAACCAGGCTTTCTGTTTCGGCCTGACCAGGTCGGATGGGTCATCATTATCCGCCCTCCCGTCACAGTCTTCATCAACATCTCCTCTCGCGCACACTGCGGCGACGACAATGCCCGCAACAACACCTCCCGTGATTCCGCCAGCCGCGCTCGCTCCGATCAGCTTGTTTTGAAATGGAGTGTGACGGCCGCCTTCCTCTTTTTTCAATAACGCGACGCCATCGTCGTCAGAATCCATGTCCAGATATTGCCTCCCTTTGACCGAGCCATCCCAACCTTTGCGGGCCGCCGAATTCACCAGACCTCCTCCCGGATTGCGGCCACCTTTGACGGTCAAACCTCCGATCGGGTTCCCCGGTCGCGCGCTTTCCGGCGTGCCGAAATCCGGCAGATAGTCGCAGGTCACCGTGCGGATTTCACCGCCGGGAGCGCGCAGGGTCATGACGCGGAGATTTCCCCGCTCGCGCACCGGGCAGGCACGGCGGAAATCCCGGTCATAAGTGGTGAGTTCCTGGCTGCCGTCAGGGCGGGTGATGCGAGTGCAATGGCTGTCCGCATTGTAGGCGCAGGTGGTTTCGAAGAAATCCGGATCGGTTTGATAAAGCTTTCCGGAGAGCGGGAGCGACGCGCTGGTGACCACTGCGCCCGGAACCGCAAATCCGGTGTATTCCCGCACGGAGATTTCGCGGTGCAGGCGATCGAAGGTGGTCTGGGTGACACGACCGAGCTCGTCGTTCTCCGTCATCATGTAAGCGCCGGAAGACAATGGCTCGAAGCTCATTGTCACCACTTCGCCGGTCACTCCTCCTGTGGTGCTGCTGGTCCGGTGGCGGTCGTGGGTGGCGCAAGTGTCGAAGTCGACAGCCGTGGGATCGCTCTGGGCGGAATAGGTGAAGGCTTCCAGCAAGCGGCCCGCGCCATCGGTGATGCTGCGGAGATTGCCGTTGAGTTGCGGGATTTTCTGGCCGGTCAGGTAGGTGAAGGTGGTCGGGCCGAAGGGTGAGCTAGGCCCGACTTGCGGGGCGGAGATGGATTTCAAGTCGCCGGGGCTTCCATCCGGATCCTGTGGACCGCAGTAGGTGTAGTAAACGGAGCGGCCGGTGTTGTCGATCACGCTGCTCAGGGATCCATCCGACCCGTAGGCCATCGTCAACTGCTGGCCGAACTGACTTCTGACGGAGTCGAGCTGACCGGTGCCTGTGTAAACGCAAGTGAGTGGGACGCCATTCCGATCCGTGATCGTCGAGATCATGCCGGGTGCGGCCGGGTCACTGAGCGGTTTGAAGGTCCAGGTGCCCTTGTCGGCAAAGGTGAGCGTGAAGGTGTCTCCCACGAAGCTCCCTTCGCGGAACATGCCGTCGCAGCGGTAGGTGCCGTTGGGCTGGCGATAGAAAATGTCACTCCGGCCGCCACCATCGCAGACTTCCACGCGGGTCGCGTTGGAACCGGCGGTTGTAGGGATCGGCTTGATGGAGATGTCATAACAGCGCTCCCAATGCGAACCCACCGTGCCGCCGCCACCGCCGCCGCCACTGATCACAGGTGGCTTGGAGCGATAGGTGTGAATCAATTGAAGCGGCGGACCGGCGGGAGTCTCCAGTGAGAGTGCGCAGAATTGGAAAGAAACCTCTCCAGGGAGGCCAGAGGGAGCGGGAGAAATCGCGCCCGGGCCCATTGCGCGTTTCATCAGATCCGGATGTTTGTTGTTTGCCAACTTCATGCCCGGCATCGTGCCCTGATTCTGGTTCTGCTGGAATGCCGGGTTGTTCTGCAGCGCGGAGGCAGCATTGTCGGAAGCCGCCTTGTAATAGTCATAGCCCCTTCTGCCCAGCCAAGCGCCGACGATGGAGGCGGAGTTCAAAGCTGACTGCGCCTGATAGTAATCATAGCCTTTTTTGCCAGCCCAGATGGCGAGCAAGGAGGAGGAATTCAATTGCGATTGCGCCTGATAGTAGTCGTAGCCTCTTTTACTTTGCCACAGGGGCAGGTCCACGCCGTCCTGCCCGGAGCTGCCGATGTTACTCGCCACAAGTTTCCTCGAATTTGAACCGGGGGCGATGATGCTACCCGTCTTCATGTCAATAAAGCCCCCCGCGATAGGCGCTACAGCGGTCGGTGGCGCAGGCGGAAGCGATCCAGGCGAATCCACAGCCCTGCCTGTTAGGGTGATTTCCAGAGGCTGATTCAGCGTCACCAGCGTCACGCCATTTCCGTCCTGAACACTGACGGCCGCCGCTTCATTCCCCACCACGAAGGTTCCGCTAACAAGCGCCTGCCATTCGCCATTTCCAAGGTCCGAAAGCGGCACCAGAATCGGGGCCTGTCCGGGAATCTGGATCACTAGAAAACTTCCGGCGGGGATGCACTGACCTCGAATCACCAAGGTCCCGCCCGTGGGCGAGAGTACCGGCGGGGAGATCGAGAAAACCTCGGCCAAAGGCTGCGAGACGCGGTAAAACGCCTTGGTGGTGGTGGCGACCGGATCCCGCCACTCGGTATTCGCGCCCGATCCTTCCACCAGCGCCACTTGCCTCCAGCCGCCGGCACCGCTGCTGGTTAGGGTGGTGGATTTTTCGATCGAATAGCGCACGCCCGCCTGACTCGGCCACGTCAGGCGCACTTGCTTTCCCGGCAGTCCGGACGCGAATTCCAACAGCGGCGCGGCATTAGCCCCCTCCGCCCGGACTTGGTCGGGTAACAGCGGGGCCATCAGGCTCACCATTACGAAGCCGCCGGCGATGACGCGGGCACGATTCCATCGAACTGGGGTATTTTTCATCACAGGTTTTTCGGGGAGGTTCCAGCGACCGGACAAAAAGCCGACCATCGGGAAACGGGGTTTTTTCTGCTAAAGAAAATGACGACTATTTTCTTGCATCCCGTGACTATGATTCCGCGGGACGGCCGTCAATCTCCAATCCGTTGCGGCTCTGGGCGCAAGCAGTTCGGTCTGCAACGCACCTAACGGGAAAATCGGCTTGTTTCCCTTTGAAACCCGCCCGCGGCCGAAAATAATGGGTGATGATCACTCAAGGTTCCAGCACGGCCTCGAAGCGATAGAAACCGCCGCCGGGGAGGGGATTCTCATCGGTCAAGGTCACGCTGGCCGCGGTGCGGAGGAAGGAAACGCCGGTAATCGCTGTGTCTGTGGTGCCGTCGTAGCGATAGATTTCTGCAAAGCTGCCAAGACTCAGATCCGGAGAGCGGCTGAGAATCCAGCGGGTGCCGGGTGCCGGGGTGGACGCCAGGCCGAAACTAACAACGGCTTGGCCGCCCACATTGAAAGTCGGAGCTACAAGATTGCTGGAATTTGTGGGATCGGGAACCAAAACGTTGGTGCCCAATGCCTGTTCGACGCCGTAGTGCGAACCGTCGCCGTCAAAGTCTAGCTTCCAGAAACGGGCGAGATCGGCAAGTCCTTGAAATTCCGCGGCACCGATGTCCGGTGATCCCACGCGAGAAAGGCCGCGCTGGTCTGAGGTGAGAGTGGTAACTTCGCCCATGTCGATGGCGGGACTGCCGGGCAAAGGCGGCATGGTCTGCGTGGGGCCGCCGTAGTCGCCGAGCGGGGCGAGAAGTGGATTTGGTGGAGAGGTAGTAAAAAAGGGAGCGATATTTTTGGAACCGGAGAATCGGCCAGAAACATCTGCGGGAGGGGCGGAGTTGTTTGCAGCTATAATCGAACTGTTAGCTGTAAATGATCTGTCGCTGTAAATGCCGGCAGCGTAGAAGGCGGTGTTTGCAGTGATAGTGGAAGATTCTATGAGCATTGTCCCAAAGTCTAGGGAGATGCCGCCACCATGGCTTGTAGCGAAATTGCCAGCCAGGGTGGAGTACCTGAGGGTGAAACTGCCACCTGTAATATAGATCCCACCACCGAACGCACTGGCAGAATTTCCGAAAAAGGTAGTGCTTCCGATGCCAACAGTGTTCAAGAACTGGTAAATTCCTCCGCCACGTTGCGCGGAGTTTCCAGATAGGGTGGAGGTGGCAAGATCGAGATTGAATCGGTTCCAAATTGCTCCTCCATCGCCAGTGGCGGAATTTCCGCTGAAATGAGAGTTTACAATCGTGGCCGTAGCCTCCCTGCCATAGAGCGCACCCCCGTTAGTGGCGGTGTTGCCGGTAAAGGTGCAGTTCTGTATTTGGAAAAGTGAATTTGGGGAGTTCAGCAGGCCGGAGAAATAGATTCCGCCACCGGACACGGCGTGATTCGAGGTTAGAGTGGAATTACGAATCGAGAGCTGGGTGGTGGAGCTGTTTGAGTAGATGCCCGCGCCTTGGGTGGCAGTGGAACCGGTGGGGCAGTTTCCGCCGGTGATGATGAGGGAATCGAGCACGATAATGCCGGTGGCGATGTTTATAACGCGGGTGTCATCAGCGGTTTTGCCGTCCCCGGTCTTGTCACCGGAGAGAGTGATGCGGTTGGGGAGTGCGGAGCCGTCGATGGTGAGGGAGTTGGCGACGGTGATTTCGCCATGGGTGAGGCGGAGGGTCTGGCCGGTGAGGCCAGAAGCGAAGGTGATGGTATCCCCGACGGGTGAATATTTCACCGCCTCGCGAAGGGAGACTCCGCTCCCCCCGCCAAGCAAGCCGTTATCCTCATCCGCGACCGTGGTGACAATGGTGCCGTAGGAAACGTGAGGAAGGAGGACTACGGCGAGGATGAACGATTTCAAGGATTGACGGGGTTTTAGCGGCTTGCCATGCGGCTATCAGTTTGCAGGAACGGAAGAAAGGAGGAAGTCGGAATCAGCCAAAGGTCGCCTGGAATGGACAAAGTCTGGGCAATTTCTCCAAAATTTGCGGTTTGCAAGATGCCATTCCCGGACTTCAATCCCGCACCGTCCCCATGAGCCATCCTACCTTCCGCATTGCCATCGGAGCCGATCACGGCGCCGTCGATCTGAAAAACGCCGTCGTCGCGCACCTGAAGAAGGTCGGTCATAAGGTCACCGACTTTGGCACGCAGAGCCACGAGTCCGTCGATTACGCGGATTATGCGAACGTGGTCGCCCGCAATGTGGGGGACGGCACCTATGATTTTGGCATGCTTTTCTGCACGTCCGGCGTGGGCATGAGCATCGCTGCGAACCGCCATCGCCACGTCCGCGCGGCAAACGTGCGTACGGTGGAGGAAGCCACGATCATCCGCTCGCACAACGACGCGAACATCCTCTGCCTCGCCGGAAAATACACGGACGACGCGACCGGCATCGCCATGGCGGACGCATTCCTTGTCACTGCCTTCGAGGGTGGCCGCCACGAAGGCCGCGTCTGTAAATCGTCCGGCAGTCGGATCGCCGAGACGGATCCGGCGATCTATGCTGCGATCACGGCGGAGGAATACCGCCAGCGGAACAACATCGAGCTGATCGCTTCGGAAAACTTCACGTCGCCCGCCGTGATGGAGGCGCAGGGCTCAGTGCTGACGAACAAGTATGCCGAGGGTTATCCCGGCAAGCGCTGGTATGGCGGTTGCGAAAACGTGGACGTCGTCGAGCAGCTCGCGATCGATCGCGCGAAGGAACTCTTCGGCGCGGATCATGCGAACGTGCAACCGCATTCCGGATCGCAGGCAAACACGGCGGTTTACTTCGCCGTGCTCAAGCCGGGCGACAAGATCTTCACGATGGATCTGGCGCACGGCGGTCACCTCACGCACGGTCACAAGGCGAATTTCTCCGGCCGTTTTTACAACGTCACCCACTACGGCGTTTCCCCGGATGACGAGCGCATCGACTACGCGGAGCTGGAAAAAACCGCCCGCGAACTCAAGCCGGTGCTCATCACCGTGGGGGCCTCCGCTTACTCGCGGGTGATCGATTTCGAACGCATGGGCAAGCTGGCGCGCGAGGTGGGTGCGTATTTGTTTGTGGATATGGCACACATCGCCGGGTTGGTCGCCGCCGGTGTCCACCCTAGTCCGTTCCCGCATGCGGATTTTGTCACTTCTACCACGCACAAGTCGCTGCGTGGCCCACGCGGTGGCATCATTCTCTGCAAGGAAGAGTTCGCGAAAAAAATCGACTCACAGGTATTCCCCGGCATCCAGGGAGGACCCCTCATGCATGTCATTGCGGCCAAGGCGATCTGCTTCGGCGAGGCGCTGAAGCCGGAGTTCAAGGAATACTCCGCACAGGTCATTAAGAACGCGCAGGCCATCGCCGCCCGCCTGACGCATCATGGTTTCCGCATCTGCTCCGGCGGCACGGACAACCACGTCATGCTGGTGGACCTCCGCAACAAGAACCTCAACGGCACCGACGCCTCGCACGCGCTCGACGAAGCGGGCATCACGGTGAACAAGAACGGCATACCGTTCGACACCGGCAGCCCGATGAAACCCAGCGGCATCCGCATCGGCACACCGGCCATCACCACCCGCGGCATGAAGGAAACCGATGTCGAGCAAGTCGCCGATTTCATCCACGAAGCCTTGTCCGACCACACCAACGTCGCCAAGCTCCATGGCGTCCGCGAGCGGGTCTTCGCCTTCAACAGGGCATTCCCGCTGCCGTGGTAAGAATGTTGATGGTTGAGAGTTGATAGTTGATAGAAAGACCGGGGGTCCGACTTCTGCTTCTCTCCTCTTCACTATCAACCAACAACTCTCAACCATCAACTTCTCTTCATGAATCCCTTCCGCGAAGACCTTGTCTCACGCTCGCCTGCCGAGCCCTGCTCCATCGTCATCTTCGGGGCGACCGGAGACCTGACGCACCGCAAGTTGATTCCCGCGCTCTACAATCTGGCCGTCGATGGCGAGCTGCCAACGGGAGTGAAAATCATCGGTTTCGCGCGCCGGGAGAAATCGGATGCGGAATTTCGCGAAGGACTGGAGCTGCTGAACCGCAAGGTTTCCCGCTCCGGGCATGACGACACCATTTGGGGAAATTTCATCCAGTCGGTTTCCTATCACACTTCGGAATTCACTGATCCGGAAGGTTTCAAAAAACTATCAGACAAGCTCGATGCGCTGGATGCCGAGCACGGCGGCAAGGGCAACCGGCTTTTTTACATTGCGTCCGCGCCGGAGTTTTTCGACGAGATCCTGATCAACCTGAAAAACGCCGGGCTCAACGAGGCGAAACCTGGCTGCTGGTCGCGCGTGATCGTTGAGAAACCCTTCGGCACCGACTTCGCCACCGCGATGCACCTGAACCAGGTGGTGAACGACACCTTCCAGGAGCGCGACACCTATCGGATCGACCACTACCTCGGCAAGGAGACGGCGCAGAACCTGATGGTGCTGCGCTTCGCCAACGCGATTTTCGAGCCGCTCTGGAACAGCAAATACATCAGCCACATCCAGATCACCTGCTCAGAAAACCTGGGAATGGAAGGCGGCCGCGGCGGGTATTATGAAAAATCCGGCGCGCTGCGGGACATGGTGCAGAACCACTTGCTCCAGCTCCTCAGCCTCGTCGCCATGGAACCGCCGACCGATCTATCAGCCGATGGCGTTCGTGACGAGAAGGTGAAGATCATCCGTTCGCTACGCCAATGGGACACGCCGGAAAAAGTCGCCGCGAACGTGGTGCGCGGCCAATACACTGCCGGCTACATCGATGGGAATCCCGTTCCCGGCTACCGCGAGGAGGACCGTGTTTCTCCCGAGTCCGACACGGAAGCCTACGTGGCGGTTAGATTGCTCATCGACACCTGGCGCTGGAGCGGAGTGCCGTTCTACATTCGCATGGGCAAGCGGCTGCCGAAGAAGTCCACCGAGATCTCCGTGCACTTCAAGGACGCGCCGTGCGTGCTCTTCAACACCCCCTGCGGCGGCACTCCCGGCGGCAACGTGCTCGTCATCCGCATCCAGCCGGACGAGGGAATCTCGCTGCGCATGGTTTCCAAAATCCCCGGCACCAGCCTGCGGTTGGAGCCGGTGAAAATGGATTTCCACTACGCCACCAGTTTCGGCAAGGGCAGCCCGGAAGCCTACGAACGCCTACTGCTCGACGCTATCGCCGGCGATGCCACGCTCTTCGCCCGCCGCGACGAAGTAGAGGAGGCATGGAAATTCATCGACCACATCGAGCACGCGTGGCACCAATCGGATAACCCACCGCCGATGGCGGAGTTCGTCGCCGGATCGTGGGGCCCGCGCGAGGCGGACCAACTGCTGCAGCAGGACGGCAACCAGTGGCGTCGCCTTTGATTTGGAATTCCTAATGCATTCCATCGTAATGAGCACTTCTCCGAGTCCCATCCCCGACTTCTGCCCTGAGCTCGGCCTCGAGGTCCCGGTTTCCGCGATCGACCTGGAACTCCGCAAGCTCTGGGAGCAGGACGAGGCGCGGACGAATGCCTCGCTGATGAATCTCGTGGTGTTTTCAGAAAAACCCGGGGCGCTCATCGAGAACTCTGCGATCATCCGCGAGCTGACCCGCGAGCACGCCTGCCGTGCGATCCTTGTGGAAATCGACAAGCTCTCCGATCCCAGCCTGCGGGCCTGGATCACTGCGCACTGCCACCTTGCGGAGGGGCGCAAATCGGTCTGCTGCGAGCAAATTTCGTTCTATCTGACAGGCCGCGTCACCGGGCGTTTCCGCAATACGGTTTTTGCTCACTTGAATTCCGACCTTCCATTGGTCTTCTGGTGGCAGGGGGAGCTTTCCGATATTCTAACCGAGCGCCTTGTCAGCGTGATGGACCGACTGATTGTCGACAGCTCGTCGTGGTCGAATCCGTCGGCGTCCTTTCGTGTGATTGAAGAAAATTCGCAAGCCAACGGCGATCTTGTCATTCAGGACCACGCGTGGACGCGCTCGCTGCAATTCCGCATCGGGATTGCCAGCTTGTTCGACGATGCCGTGGCCAAAAGCGCGCTCCCCGCGATTCACACGGTGGAAATCACGCATCATCCCGAGCACAGGATTTCCGCGCTGCAGATTCTCGCGTGGCTGGCCATCCAGGCTTGCTGGAAGGATCGTGAATCTTCAGACGGTTTCTCCTTCACTTCCGCGGCCGGTGTCGTCATCAAGGTCATTCTAACATCATCTATCAACTCCGCACCGCTTTCGTCACTGGTCCTGCGCTCGGATGAAACCGCCGTTCGCGTCACTTACGAAAAAGGCGCTTCCCACATCCAGCGGCAGATCGAATCCGGGCATTACAAGGCCACCTCGCTTTCACCTGCCGACCCTTCGACACCCGCCGAGCTCGTCGCCCTCCAGCTTGCCCGTGGCGGGAAGAACTCGCTCTATCAGAAAATTCTCCCGCGCTTCCGTGCGATGCTGGATGCCAAGTAAGATGCCTGCTCCACTTCTTTACGAATCCCACAGCCATACCGTCCTTTGCAACCATGCGTTCGGCACGACGGACGAGTATGCGGAAGCGGCCGTCTCCCGGAATTTCAAGGGTATCACCTTCACCTGCCACTGCCCGCTGCCCGACGGATTCTCGGCCAGCGTACGGATGAGACCGGAGGAATTCGACGATTATGTGGCGATGATTTACGCCACGCGTGATCGGTTCGCCGGGAGGCTGGACGTAAGGCTCGGCATCGAAAGTGATTTCTATCCGGGGGTGGAACCGTGGCTGGAAAAACTCCACGCCCGCGTGCCGCTCAGCCACGTGCTCGGCTCCGTGCACTATCAGGTCCGTGATTATCGGGCGCTTTACTACACCGGAGATGCTTTCAGCTATCAGCAGCTCTACTACGACCACCTCGCGCTCTCTGCGGAGAGCGGGCTTTACGATACGCTTGCCCATCCGGATTTGATCAAAAACGAATCCCCTGACGATTGGGATTTCGAGCGAATCCAGCCGTTTGTCGAGCGCGCCCTTGATCGCATCGCTGCCACTGGCGTAGCGATGGAACTCAATACCAGCGGCGTCCAGAAGGCACTGCCGGAAATGAACCCTTCGCCATCTCAACTCGCCCTGATGTGCGAGCGCGGCATCCCCGTCGTCATCGGCGCGGACGCGCACATCGCGCGGCGAGTGGGAGACGGATACGTCACCGCGCTGAGACTGTTGGAGAGCGCGGGCTATCAGAATGTTAGCTTTTTCCTTGATCGAAAGCGACAGGATGTGCCGATTCAAGCGGCACTCGAGTCCCTCACCCGGTAACGCGGTTATAAAACCATCGGCCTGACCGGCACTCCCCGACTGGCGAAGTGGCTTTTCGCCTCGGCCACCGTGTGCATGCCGAAGTGGAAGATACTCGCTGCTAGAACAGCATCGGCTTTTCCAGCCTCCAGCACTTCTACCATGTGATCGAGATTCCCCGCGCCTCCGCTGGCGATGACGGGGATGCCCACGGCGGAGGAAACCGCAGCCGTTAGTTCGATGTCGTAACCGGCCTGGGTGCCGTCGGAATCCATGCTGGTGAGCAGAATTTCCCCCGCGCCGCGCCGCCAGACTTCCTTCGCCCACTCGACGGCATCCAGCTCCAGGCGGTTTCGCCCGCCGTGGGTGTAAACTTTCCATTTCCCGACGCCATCACGTTTCGCATCGATGGCGACAACGATGCACTGGCTGCCGAATGCCTTCGCTCCCTCATCCACCAGCACTGGATTCGTGACGGCGGAGGTGTTGACGCCGACTTTGTCCGCACCGGCACCAAGCATTTCGCGCATGTTGTCCACCGACCGGATGCCACCGCCCACCGTTAGAGGAATGAAACATTTTTCGGCCGTGCGGCGGACGACGTCCACCATCGTGTTGCGCTTGTCCGACGACGCTGTGATGTCGAGGAAAACGAGCTCGTCCGCCTGTTGGAGATTGTAGGCGATCGCGCATTCCACTGGATCGCCGGCATCGATCAGATCGACAAAATTGACGCCTTTGACCACGCGGCCGTCGGTCACGTCGAGGCAGGGAATGATTCGCTTCGCAAGCATGCGGGGAGCAAAGCGGGGGAGGGTGAGTTCGCCAAGCAAAACGGCGGTTCTTTCGGAGTGCTTTCCCGGATCCGGGCTTTTAGACTGCTGCACAGAAGTTATGAAAATCGCCGTTTTCAGCACGAAGAACTACGACCGCAGATTTCTCGAAGCCGCCAACGAGAAGCCCGGTCATAAACTGAATTTCCATGAAGCGCGCCTGTCTTCGGACACTGCGCCGCTCGCGACGGGCTCGGAAGGTGTCTGCGCGTTTGTGAATGACCAACTCGACGCCGAGGTCATCGGGATCCTCGCAAAAGGCGGCACTCGTCTGATTTTGTTGCGTTGTGCGGGTTTCAACCAGATTGACCTCGAAGCCGCGTTGGCGCACGGCATCAGTGTGCGCCGTGTTCCCGCCTACTCGCCGTACGCCGTGGCGGAGTTCGCACTCGGCATGATCCTTGCGCTCAACCGACAGTATCATCGAGCCTACAACCGGGTAAGGGAGGGGAATTTTTCGATCGACGGGCTGATGGGATTCGATCTCCACGGCCGCACGGTGGGCATCATCGGCACGGGGAAAATTGGCTGTCTGACGGTGAAGCCGCTGGCCGCGCTGGGGTGCACCGTGATCGGCTGCGATCCGTTCGAGAATCCGGAGTTCAAAGCGCTCGGCGGAAGTTATGTGACGCGGGAGGAACTGTTAGCCAGCTCGGACATTGTCAGCCTGCATTGCCCGCTCACGCCGGAATCCCACCATCTGATCAATACCCGCACACTCGAAAAAATGCGCGACGGCGTGATGATCATCAACACCAGCCGCGGCGCGCTCATCCACGCGGCGGACGTGATCGGCGCGCTGAAGTCGGGGAAAGTCGGCTATCTCGGCATTGATGTTTACGAGCAGGAGGGTGATCTTTTCTATCAGGATCTATCCAATGAAATCATCCAGGACGACGTGCTCCAGCGCCTGCTGACGTTTCCCAACGTGATCGTCACTTCGCACCAGGCCTATTTCACCGACACCGCGCTGCGCAACATCAGCGAGACGACAATCGGCAATGCCAGCGATTTTGCGGCCGGGAAATCCTCGCCGAACGAGGTGCTCGCCGCCAATGCCTACGGGTCGAGACCGACGGTGAAGTGAAGAAAGGGTGAATCAACCCGGCGCGAACTCCGTCTCTCCTTGCGACGCAACCCCACAAGGAGAACGATATGAATTTACCAAAACATTGGCTTTTTAGCAGCCTCGCGGCAGTGGCAATCGGTGGTTTGGCTTTGGAGCCGGGCCACGCAACCGCTCAGGATGCCGCGGCATCGCAGGACATGGAGGTCCTGACCCGCGGACCGGTCCACGAGGCATTTGCTGGAACGATTTCCTATGACCCGGTGCAGGGGATCCTCGTGAATGCAAAACCGCCTGAGTTGATCGAGGAAATCCCGCCAGAGCAGCAAATGGAAGGAGACAATGTTGTCTGGATCCCGGGCTATTGGGCGTGGGATGAGGATCAGAACGATTTCATCTGGATCAGCGGAATCTGGCGCAACCTGCCACCCGGCCGCCAGTGGGTGCCCGGATACTGGAGCGAGGCGGGGGGGCAATACCAATGGACATCCGGCTACTGGGCGGACACAGAGGAGGAAGAAGTCAACTACCTGCCGGAGCCGCCGCGCAGTGTCGAATCCGGACCTAACATCGAGGCACCTTCCGACAACCACGCCTGGATTCCGGGCTCTTGGATCTGGCGTGACAGCCGCTACGCGTGGCGCGGCGGATATTGGAACGAATGTCGGCCTAACTGGAGCTACCAGCCGTCTTATTACCGCTGGACCCATCGCGGCTATGTTTATGTGGACGGTTACTGGGATTACCCTGTGGCCAGCCGTGGTGTGGTGTTCGCGCCGGTTTACTTCGGTCGAAGCTATTACTCACGTCCGGGGTTTTGTTACACACCGTCGCTGGTTGTCAGCCTCTCCGTTTTCACCAACCACCTTTTCCTCAGGCCGAACTACGGACATTATTACTTCGGCGACTACTATGCGCCGCGCTATCACAATTCAGGATATTATGCCTCGTATTCCTACCACTCCGGCCGCCGCGGCTGTGATCCGATCTACGGCTATCAGTCTTGGGAAAATCGTCATGACCGCACTTGGCAGCAACGCCGCCGGGAGGAGTTCCAGTTCCGTCGCGATCATGAGGACGCTAGGCCGCCACGCACCTGGTCCGCTCTGGGACAACTCCCGGACTCCGAGCGGGCACGTGGACGAAATTTTGACTTGGCAGAACCCCTTGACCGCGTCGCATCCAATCGTGGAGAGGGTCGGCCGCGCTTCAGGGCTCTCGACCAGCCGAACCGCGAACGCTTCGTCTCGCAGCGCCAGGATGTGAGGAAATTCGGCCAGGAAAGGCAACGCCGGGAGACCGTCAGTGGCGAGCGACCGCGGAATGCCACATCAGCGGAGCGCATCCAGTCGACGCGCTCGCCAATTGCTTCGAGGCAATCTAAAACTGCTGCAAAGGAAAATGCTGCCACCGCACGCCAGAATCGCGTGATGCCCGAGCGTCCTAGCCCAGGTTCTGGCGACAGAAGCGGTATTCGCCAGCAAGCCGGTCGGAAACTTGAACCGCAAACCGCCGGCAGAGCTTCAACAAAGCAAAATCAAAATACCGTTCCCAAACCGAATCGGGAAATTCAGCCGGGACCCAAGCGACAAACGGTGCCTCAGCCGCAGCGCCAGCAAGCTCAGCCACAACGCCAGCAGGCCCCACCGCAGCGCCAGCAAGCCCAACCGCAGCGCCAGCAGGCCCAACCGCAGCGCCAGCAAGCGCAGCCGCAACGTCAGCAGGCCCAACCGCAACGCCAGCAAGCCCAGCCGCAACGCCAGCAAGCCCAGCCGCAACGCCAGCAGGCCCAACCGCAACGCCAGCAGGCCCAACCGCAACGCCAGCAGGCCCAACCGCAACGTCAGCGGGCTCAACCGCAACGCCAGCAAGCCCAGCCGCAGCGTCAGCAAGCCCAGCCGCAACGCCAGCAAGCCCAGCCGCAACGTCAGCGAGCTCAACCACAACGTCAGCAGGCCCAACCGCAACGCCAACAAGCTCGCCCGCAACAACGTCAGCAAGCCCAACCGCAGCGCCAGCAAGCTCAACGCGCTCAGCCCACGCCCCAACGCGCCCAAGCCCGACCCGCCGTGAACCCAGCTGCTAGGGCCAACCCGAGAAAAGAGACGGGAAAGCAGCGTTCCGAGAAGAATCTAAAGGCCATCTGACAAAGCTTGGCGCGGGCGCTGGTATCGGCTAAACCTCCGCCAAACCCCATGAATCGCAGAACCTTCATTCGCACCACCGCAGCTACCTCCGTGACCCTCAGCCAAACTGGAAACCTGTTTGCTTTGGAAGCAGAGAATACCTACCGGAAAAACATTGGCATCCAGCTCTACACCCTCCGCAATGAGCTGGCAAAAGATCCGGGCGGCACGTTGAAACAGATCGCCGCCGACGGCTATCAGCAGGTCGAGCCCTTCGGATTTCCCAATTGCGATCCCCTCATCAAGGGCGCCAAGGAAGCCGGTCTCCAGTTGAACTCGACACATTTCGCATGGGATTCCGTCGTGAACCCAAAAGATGCCGCCATGTCCGATTTCGCCAAAATCGTCGAGAAGGCGAAGGAAATTGGTTTCAGCAACCTCGTCATCCCCTATCTCCAGGAAGGCGACCGCAAGACACTCGACCAATATAAAAAGATCGCCGAAAACTCGAACAAGGCGGCCGTCATGACAAAGGCAGCCGGTATCCAGCTTTCCTATCATAATCACAATTTCGAATTCCAGCCGATGGAAGGCGGCAGGACCGGTTTTGACGTTTTCGTGGCGGAGTTCTCACAGGACATGCAGTTCGAAATCGACGTCTTCTGGGTGAAAGCCGCAGGCATCAATCCTTCCGAACTCATCAAAAAACTCAGCGGCCGCGTTTCCCAACTCCACCTGAAGGATCTCAAGGAAGGCATCGCCACCCCCAACTACGCCAGCCTGCCGAACGACGCGTTCAAGGAACTCGGCAACGGCATCATCCCGATGGAGCCGATCCTCGTCGCCGCCAAGGCCGCCGGGGTGAAGCATTGCCACGTCGAGCAGGACCAGTCTCCCGATGCGCTCGCCAGCGTTAGGCAAAGCATTGCGTATCTCCGCAAACTCTAGCAGAGTTTTGCAGCCAGGGTGTCATCGTGCCCATTCTTCCGGGGTGCGGTGGTTTAAGCCGTGTTTTCGTTTGTGAAATTAGCCATGGGAAATGAACTCCATCAGCCGCCTGCCAATCCGATCCATCGTTGGCTGAAATTGCTTTTGTGGCTGATGCCCGCAGGTTTTCTGCCGGTGAGTTTGATTGGAATGGGAGCAGCTGGAAGTGCGCTGCATCTGCCAGCAGCGCCCGCCGTGACCACTTGGCTCTTAGTAAATATCCTGTTTATCATCGGGACTGGATGGTGTGACTATCAGATGCAATCAGCCGAGCGGAAGGAATCGTGTGGGGCGGTTTATGGCACAGCGCTGTTTTTCCTATGCCAGATTTTTTTCGCCCCGTTTCTTGTCTTCACTGTGTTCTTCGTGGTTGTTTCCATTATTCGATAGATTTCCTAATACCATGGAAAACGCCCCGCACCCTCCATCGTGGAATCCTGCCCACGCATGGCTGAGAGTGGCTCTATGGTCTCTTCCCACGGGTTTTGCTTGGGTATTCCACAAAACTTAATAACTTTGATTTGAATTTGGTTCGTTTGAAACTAGTCTGAGGGCCTGCAAAACGAAAGGCCGCAAAGGCCAACGGCATTTGTTAGCACGAAACGACTTTCACACCCATCCCGTTCAACCATGAAATCCATCACCTTCAAGCTCCTCCTCGCCAGCGGCTTTTTCCTTCTTCCCAGCCTATCCACACAAGCCAGCGTGGACTCCACGTTAAGGCTGGACATCAAGTGTTACTATCAGCTCAAGACATCGGTCTCCGGGGTGAAGTCCATTGGTATCGCCAAGATCGTACGACTGGATTCGAAACAACTCATCGTGCTCCTGGGAAAGCAGGTGGGTGTCAGCTACCCCGGCGGCTCGCAGCTCGAAGTCGCGGTGAACGGCCAGGTTTTCATCACCAATTCCAAGGGTGATCGGCTCGGCAATGTCAGCAAGTATCTGAAAGCGGAACTCAATACGGCCGGTCGGGTTTACGATGGATTTCGTAACAATCAGACAGGTCAGGAAACCACCCGCAATTATTTCCCGGTGTCCTTCACCATGGATCTTCCGGGTGTGAAAGGCACCGTTTACGGCATGGCCAACGAGCTATTCAAAATCACTCCACCCACTGGTGACGGCCTCCAACTCACCATCGGACACACCGACGCCGATGTGAATGGAAACGGAAAGTTCAACAGTGCGACGGCCTACTACAACGGCAAGCTCGCTCTCGACGGCCGCAAGGCCAGCATCAGCAAGTGATCCACATCCTGCCATGAAGCGGTCCCATGGCACCCTGCTTGCCGGCGCCGTGATTCTAACGGCCGCAGTCATCATGGTCTCGCGCGAAGCGGCGGGTCCTGCTGCTGGAGTGAATACCCCGGTTGTATCGGTTTCGGATCAAAGCCCGCGGCCGGTCGAATCCGTTCTGAAAAAAACCAAGCAGCGCCCGTCTCCCGCGCCGCGCAGTGGCCTCGTGGATCTTCCTCCCCCCGTGCAGTCCCCGTTTCTAGCAGGAGCTGCGGGCAGTGAGGAATGGATCGTCGGACGGATCGCCGAACTCGACCGCCTCGCTTGGTTCAACGACCCGGACTCTCTGCACAAGATCCTCTCCGAGCTGCGCAACCCCCTGCCGGAAATCCGCGCTGGCGCACTCGCCGCCACGCTCGCATTCAGCAGTCGCGAATCGATTCCCTATCTGGAAATGATTGCCCGCGAGACGCGCGATCCTCAAGAGCAGAAGGCGATCGCCGATGCGATCGAACACCTCAAGCTACCCACGATGGTCGAGGAACTTGAACGTCTGGAAAAAGAGCCCTTGCCGTCTGAAGCCGACGAACCCTGATCAATTTCCGTCCGCGCGAAAAAAATCCACGTTCTTAATCATATCTTTACACGGAGGGTTCAGCTTCCGGTTGAATGGAACGTTCCCAGGATCCCGGATGGTCCGGAGGAGTGCGTTCCACCAACCCGAACGATCATGAAACCCCAGTCCACCGCATCACTCATTGGCTCGATTTTCAGTCTCGCCATCGCCTCCACCGCAGTCGCCCGCCCCGGCCCTCCGGGTGGTCCGCCACCCATGATATTTTCTAACGGCGGCGGTTTGCAGCCCGATCAATCCAAGCCACAGCCTGCTGTCACGGAAGAAGAGCTGGGCACCGCGCGCGACAAGTTTGAAACCTATCGGAAGCTCACCTTTGAAGGATTCCGTTACTACCACAAGTCCGAGGAAACCCAGCGCCTCCTGCATGCGGAAATCTATCAAAAGATCCGCGCCAATACCCTCAGCGAACGCCTCACCGTCACTCAGTCACGAGGCTTCGTGGCAAACCTGTTGGAAATCGCCCGCGACAACGCTGCCATCCGCCAGGATGGAGGAACGCCCAATGATGAGACGAAAAAAGCCGTGCAAGACAGCCTGGAGGAACTCTCCAAATCCATCGATCTCGCCCTGCTGGAAAAAGTCAGCGGCGCAATCCTCACCCCGGACCTCAACCGCCGCGAGTGGCTGATGGACGAGCTGGTGCATTTCGGTGCTGATACCTCTCTCTCCCAGACCCGCGTCGCCTCACTCGTCAAGCGCCTCGAAGGTCTCCTCACCGACGAGGAACGCGCCAAGGAAAGCGGCGACCTCAGCGACAGCGAACGCAACAAGCTCTTGGAAAGCTCGGTGGAAACATGGAAGGGATTCCTAAGGGTGTTTGTCCGGTAGATTACCAAGCGATTGCCTTCCTAACGATTTCCCGTGACGCCCATCAGGAATCCGCCTAGAAACGGATTCTTATGAAACTTTCGCCGTCCTTGGTGTTGCTGCCGATCGCGCTCGGGGCCGGTTTCCTGTTGGGAAAGCAGGGGGAAAACCGATCTGCCGCCCCCCCGCAGACCGAACAACGGAACAGCCGCGAAACCCGCGCAGAAACTCGGACTTCCCGTTCAGATCCGTTTGGCGGACCGGGTTTTTCGCTCAGCTCGATGGAGGATGTACGCGAGCTTTTCTTAAAACAAGGTCACTCGGTGGCCTCCGCGCGGATCACGCTGGCGGTGAATTTGCTATCGGCGGACGAGATCCCGGCGCTGATGGAAATGGTGCAAAGGGAGGCTCGCGAAAATCCCAACCGTTATGACGGCGGCAGCTACACGTTGATGGCTGCCTTGTTCGAACGCTGGGCGCTGGTCAATCCGGCGGCGTCCATCGCATTCGTGAACTCTTGCACGTCGAGGTCGTTTCAGAAATCGGCAGCCTCCTATTGCTTCAGTTCGTTGGGCAAGGCGGATCCCGACCGGGCAATGATGGAATTCGAAAAACTCCCCAAGGGCGAGATCCGCGAGATCGCCGGCATGGCGAAGGTGTCCGCTCTATCAGACGCTAATCCGGCGGCAGCGTGCGATCTGTTGGAAAAGGAATCGAGCCCTGGAGGCTTCAACGACTATTACACCAGCCAGGTTTTCGCCACATGGGCGAAGACGGATCCCGTGGCCGCCGCCGCACGGCTGGCGTTGATGCCGAAGGACCGGGTGGGCGATGAAAGCGCGGGGCAACTGGCGGCAAGCTGGGCGCAAAATGATCCGGAGGCGGCTCTCAAATGGGCAAAATCCCTCAAGGGCGAATGGAAAACCAAGTCTGCCTCCGAAGTTTACAAAGTGCTCGCCCGCGAAAATCCGGCAACGGCGTGGAAGCGCCTGAAAACCGAGCCGGGGCATCTGCGGGGGAAAATCGTAGGCGGAATTCTTGAAATCGTCGCCGACGAGGATCCGAAAAAAGCGATGGCCATGCTGATGAGCGTGGACAACAAATCCGAGCAACGAATCGCGACCGATAGTTTCCTGAGTGGACTCAATTGGAACGACACGCGCCTCGCATTTGAGGTGATCGAACAGGTGAAAGACCCGGCCACACGCAGGGAAAATCTCGGCCAGCAAATGTATTACGCCGCCTGGTCATCGCCAGATCTCCTCAAGGAACAGATCGCAAAACTCAGTGAACGGGAAAAAATCGACACCTCGAATTCGGTCATTCGCGGGCTGGTCGCCTCCGATCCCGCCGCCGCAGAGCGCTATTTCCTCTCTCTTCCCGAAACGCAGCGCAGCACCCGGACACTTCAGGAAATGGTGCGGAACTACGCGAATCTCGATCCGAAAAAGGCCTTCGATTTTGCCACCTCCCTCCAGAATCCCCAGGAACAAACCGCCGCTGTGACCGGTTTGTTTTCAAAATGGGGCCAGGACGATCCCGAAGCTGCGGCAGACGGTTGGAAAAAACTCCCTGCCGGACAAAATCGTTTGGAAGCGCTCGGCTTTGTCGCGAATTCTTGGAGCGAAAGTGATCCGGAAGCCGCCAAAGTGTGGGCGGACGGTCTCTCAGGAACTGAACGCACCCGCGCTATCGCTGCCGTTCTGCCTGCTCTGGTCCGTGACAATCCGGCCGCGGCCAGCAGCGAACTCGCCGCGCTCATTGCTTCGCCGCCCGCCGGCATGGAAAAAAATCTTGCCTCATCGGCTGCCAGTCTCGCTGGCCGCTGGGCGAGCGACCATCCCGCCGCCGCCGCGCAGTGGGCGGCCGGGCTGCCATCCCGATCCTCGCGCGACGATGGGCTGAAAGCAGTTTCCCAAGCCTGGAGCCAATACGACGCCGTCGCCACCGCCGGCTGGCTCGGCACGCTCGAAGCGGGCAGCTCGCGTGACGCCGCGATCCAGCCGCTGGTCTATCAGGTCCGCAATACCGATCCGGAAACCGCGTTTTCCTGGGCAGCCTCGATCAGTGACGAAAATGAACGTTTCAACCAACTGCGCCAGACCCTGAGTTCCTGGCGCGGCTCCGACATCGATGCCGCCCGCGCCGCACTCGACGCCGCGGATCTATCACCGACCGAGCGGGAGAAGCTTCTGAAAGAGGTGAGGTGAGGATGTTAGTCCGTTCGTATCCATCATTCCTCAGCCGGAGCGCGCTTGCCCATCTTGCCAAGCTCCTCCTTGGCGGTCGTCTTGGTCTTTTCCCATTCTCCATTCGCCTCGCCTTTCGGAAGCTGATCGATCAGGGCCGAAATCTCCGCGGGATTCCTGAGGTCCAATGATGCGAACTGATCGAAAATCATTTCTAGCAAATCACCCGATCGTTCTACCATCGCCTGCTTGAGGGATTCACGGATGATCTCCTGAGCGAAATCCGGTTCCACGTGATCGGCACATTGGATGGCGGCCATGACCCAGGCGGGCTCTCCGCTTCGAAACAGGGACTGCGCGAGTGCGGTGGCCTGCGGGTGATGTTTGTCGGCTAGGAATTTGATCAGTTCCTCAGCGTCGTCCGCCCGACTGCTGACGGGATCATCATAGGACGACATCTTGTCCGTCTTGGAAGGTGTCTCCAGTTTCATCGCCTGCAAGAGGCCGATGACCCATTCGTCCAGTTCGGCGTGGCCAAGGGCTTTCAGAATTTCAAGTTCGTTGCGGCTGCCTTTGCCGCGGAGGAGGATGGCGTTGGTAAAACGAGCGTCCCGGATACCGTGAGCCTTGGAAAGGTCCGCCATCAGCGAGACACAGCGCCACCAATCCGATTCGGGAGTCTTTGCGGAAAGCAACACCACGGCTTCGACAATCTCCGCCAACTGCTCCGAAGTGGGCTTGGGCGGGGGCGGCGCTTCCTTTAATGGATCCGTGTCACGCGGCCCGCGGGTCAGGAGTTCGAAGCGGTCTTCAGTCCAGTCCAACGTGCCTTTCACTGCTTCCTCGCCGGTGCGCTCGGCGCCTTCGGTGGTCAGCTTGACGAGCTTACCATTCTCGAATGTGGCCTCTACTTTTGCCGGGTAGTTTTCTTGCAGGTCGGACCAGTTCCGGATGGCTCCGCTTTCAGTGGAAGACTTCGCCATGATTTCATCCGCCTTCGTGATCGTGCAGCCAGGAGCAAGCCAACCAGCCCGTCCCTCCATGCCATAGCGTCTGCTCACTTCATCTCGCAAACGCCTCTCACTCCATAGATTGGGAATCTTCAGAGTCATGCGCTCCACCATTTCCTCATAGATCGGACGCTTGCATGCAAGATGGGTCCATTCGAAGGCCATCAAACGGACCTTATCGCCAAGCAATTGCGCCTTCTTCACAGCGCCGCCCGGTAGCAGCGAGAATCTCGCGAGGCATCCGTCTTCCACTCGATAGACGTGATGAACCATGGGTCCGCACAAACAAACTCCGTCGTCGACCCAGCTGGCCTTGGTAAGGAGAAACACTCCGTAAGTTGCCTTTCCGGCCTTGAGCACGTAAGCGCGCTGGAATGAGTTGTCCACGGTGGTGCAGACGCCGCCCTCCACCTTGATGCCTTCCTTGCCACCGTTCACTTCAAGTTTCAGCAGAGGATGCTTCGGGTAGACGAGCTTCACCGCCTCGTCCTCAAAGGTTTCCCACTCGTCGAATTTTTCCATCGCGAGAAACTCCTTCAAGGCAGGATCAGCTTTCTCATCCCCATCAACATGACCGCCCCCCACGAAAGCTCCTTCCTCGACATTGCCGAACACCCGCCACCACGATTCCGAAGCACCGACATGGGAAAAAGCGGCAAGGATGCCGATGATGCAAAGGGTTCGAGTCATGAAGCTGGTCTAGCAGTCTCCGCGCGGGCCACAAGACGGAAAGTCCTTATGAGATCACGGCGCGAATTTTCCCGGACATCCCGTTTTGAGGATTGCCGGATACTACGGATTTGCGTAATTTTTCCCGAAGAGGTGGCGGAGAGTCAGTCCGTCCACCGTCTTCAGGCTATTCTCACCCCTCCATTCGTGCCGAAGTCGTTCAAAATCCTCATCGCCTGTGGTGGCACCGGCGGCCATTTGTTCCCTGGAATCGCCGTAGCGGAAGCCCTCCGCGCTCGTGGCCATGACGTGATGCTGCTGATTTCCGAAAAGAAGGTGGATGCGGAGGCCTCGGCGAAATACCGGCATTTGAAATTCGAAACGATGCCTGCGGTCGCCAAACCAGCGACGTTTTCGCCCAAGATGCTGCCGTTTTTGTGGAAACTCTGGGGCTCGATCAAGCACTGCAAGGGCGTGATCCGCCGCTTCCGGGCGGATGCGGTGATCGGCATGGGTGGGTTCACCTCGCTGCCGCCGGTATATGCCGGGCACAAGATGGGGTTGAAAACGTTTGTCCACGATTCGAACGCACGTCCGGGCCGTGCGAACGTGATGACGAGTCGTTTCTGTACACGCGTTTTCCTCGGTCTGGATGCGGCGAAGGCCTTTTTTCCGAAGCGTGAAACGGTGACGACCGGCACCCCCGTGCGTCCGGAAATCATCGACCTACCGACCCGCGACGAGGCGGCGGTGCATTTCGAGCTCGATCCATCCCGGCCGACGCTCGTGGTGACCGGCGGCAGCCAGGGCGCGAGGCGATTGAACGAGCTGAGCGCGCAGGCGGCCGCACTTTTGCCGAAGGAAACGCAGGTGCTGCACATCGCCGGAGCACTGGATTTCGAACGGGTTTCGGAAATCACCAAAGGCCGGGAAGGCTACAAAGTGCTTGGTTTCTGCGATCAGATGCCGTCCGCGTATGCCATGGCGGATGTGGTCATCGCGAGGTCCGGAGCATCGAGCCTGACGGAGATTTCCATCGCCGGCCATCCATCGATCCTCGTGCCGTTTCCTTACGCCGCGGACGACCACCAGACGCGCAATGCGGAGGTTTTTTCCGAGGCCGGGGCATCGATCCTCATCCAGGAGAAGGATCTGGACGCCGCAAAACTCGCCGATTTGGCAACTTCCATCCTGCAAGACTTGCCAACCTACAAACGCATGGCAAAAGCGGCCCGCGCACTTGCCATCCCAGACGCCGCGGACCGGGTGTGCGCCGCCATCGAAGCCACCCTCTCTCCCACATGACTGAATTCAGCACACGCCTCACCGACCGGAGCAAACCGCTCCAAATCCACCTCATCGGCGTCGCCGGATCGGGAATGAGCGGGCTGGCGCTGTTGTTGCTGGGCATGGGCCACAAGGTCAGCGGATCGGACCGGGTCACCACGGCGGAAACCGAACGCATGCAGGGCGTGGGACTGAATTTCTCCTCACCCCACAGCGCCGCCGCCGTGAAGGGCGCGGACATTGTGGTTTATTCGTCGGCGATCAAATCCGACAACCCATCCTACTCCGCCGCGAAGAAGGCGAAGATCCCGCTTCTCCGCCGCGCGGAATGTCTGGCGGCGATCCTTCACACGAAAAAGGGCATCGTCATTTCCGGCACTCATGGAAAAACGACGACCTCCTCAATGACCGCCCACCTCCTGCGCGAGGCCGGGCACAAACCGAGCCATTACGTCGGCGCGGAAATCCCAATCCTCGGCGCGAACGCAAAATGGTCGGAAGACGGCGAGCACATGGTCGCGGAAGGGGATGAGAGCGACGGCACGCTCGCTCTCTATCACCCCGAACACGCGGTGATCCTCAACGTCGAGGCCGAGCACCTCGATTTCTATCGGGACATCGACCACATCAAGGAGGTCTTCACGCAACTCGCCAACCAAACGACGGGGAAGCTCGTTTACTGCGCGGAAGATCCGGTGGCGCTCGAAGTGTGTTCCGGTCGCGACAACGCGGTTTCCTATGGCTGGGAGGACGCCGATTACACCGCGACGGATCTTCGGGATTTGAAAGGCTCGTCCGCTTTCACCGTTAAGAAAAACGGCGTGTTGCTCGGCGACGTCGAGCTCGGCATTCCCGGAAACCATAATGTTCTCAACGCGCTCGCCGCCATCGCGCTGGCTGATAGCTGCGGCGCGGAATTTCCGCACATCGCGCGCGCGCTCTCCACTTTCGCCGGGGCCAAGCGCCGATTCGAAACGAAGTATCTGTCGCCTAACTACCGCATCGTCGATGACTACGGCCACCATCCGTCCGAGCTGGCGGCCACGCTGCAAACGGCGCGTTCGTTGAAATCGAAGCGTGTCGTCGTGCTTTTCCAACCACACCGCTACACTCGGACGAAGGCACTGGCCGATGATTTCGGCAAAGTCCTGCAAGCCGCGGATCTCGTTTTCATCACCGATGTTTACGCCGCATCGGAAAAGCCGATCAAAGGCATTTCCGGCCAGACGCTCGTCGGTGCGATGGAGGTGCACGGCGACATTCCGGCCACCTACGTTCCCGATCTATCAACTGCGCACCACGCCATCGGCCACGCGCTCCAGGTCGGCGATCTCCTCATCACCCTCGGCGCAGGAAACGTCCACGAGGCAGGCACCCGCATCGCGAATGATTTAAAGATCCTTGAGGAAATGCGCGGCCTGATGCCGCCCGGCGAAATCGATGGGAAACTCTACGAGCCGATGAGCCGCCATACGACCATGCTCGTCGGCGGACCGGCGCAATACTGGCTGGAGCCACACAGTTTTTATGGATTCGCGTTTCTGGTAGATTACTGCCGCGAGCGCGGTATCCCGGTGCGAGTCGTCGGCCGTGGGTCGAATTTGTTAGTGCGTGATGGCGGCATCCGCGGCGCGGTGATTCACCCGACCGGCGGAGCGTTTTCCGAAGTCACTGTCGATGGAAAAGGCCACATCACGGCGGGCGCGGGCGTGCGGTTGAAAAAACTCGCGAGCGTCGCCGGCGGCAGCGGGATCGGCGGCTTCGAGTGGATGGAAGGCATCCCCGGCAACGTCGGCGGCGCGCTGCGCATGAATGCTGGAGCGATGGGCATAGAGATGTTCGACCAAGTGGTGCGCGTCACTTTCCTCGATGAGGACGGAGTCATCCGCACCCGCGAACGCGAGGAGATCACCTCGCAATACCGAAATGTCCAGGAGCTGCGCCGGAACTTCGCGCTGCAGGCGGTTTTCAAGGGCAAGGCCGATACGCCAGCCAACATCAAGGAGCGCTGGGATGCCTCGCGTGAGAAACGCAAGTCATCGCAACCTGTCGCCGCCTCCGCCGGCTGCACGTTCAGGAACACCGAAACCCTCCCCGCCGGTCGCTTGATCGACGTGATGGGCCTCAAGGGTAGCACCTGCGGCCACGCGGCAGTCTCGGAAGTGCACGGAAATTTCGTGGTCAATACCGGTGGTGCTTCCGCGCTGGAAGTTCTGACGCTGATCGAGTTCATTCAGGAAAAGGCACGTGACGAGCACAAGATCGAGCTGGAAACCGAGATCAAGATCCTCGGCGAGGACGAATCCACGTTTTAAAACTAACAGTATGTTGAGCACTAAAAAAATCGCAGTTCTGATGGGCGGCCCGGGAGCGGAGCGCGCCGTTTCCCTCGCCTCCGGCAAGGCGGTGCTCAATGCCTTGTTAGGACTCGGTCTGAATGCCGTTGGCGTCGATGTCACCGGCACGGAAATCCATCTGCCGGAGGGCACGGATCTCGCGTTCAACGTGATCCACGGCACCTTCGGCGAGGATGGACAGCTCCAGGACGCGATGGAAAAACTCGGCGTGCCCTACACCGGCGCCGGATCCGCCAGCAGCAGACTGGCCATCAACAAGACGCTTGCGAAGGAGAAGTTCATCGCCGCCGGCGTGCCCACCGCCCGCTCGGAAACGATTTTCCTAACCGCCGGGCTGCTGCCGAATCCGGCCATAAAGGCACCCCTCGTCATCAAGCCACCTCTCGAAGGCTCCAGCGTTGGCATCCAGATCGTGAAGGATCAGGACGAGGTGGCGGGTGCGCTTTGGAAGGCCGCAGAAAAATACAACGAGGTGCTTATCGAGGAGTTTATCGAAGGCAAGGAACTCACCGTCGGCATCCTGGACGGAAGAGCCCTGCCCATCGTCCAGATCACGCCACCGGAGGGAGTCTACGACATGGCGAGCAAATACCCATGGCTCAGCGGTGCGAAGGGCAGTGAATACCAGTGCCCGGCCGACTTGGATTTGGAAACCACCATGGCCGTGCAGGCAGCCGCCGTTGCCGCCCATCAGGCGCTCGGCGTGGAAATCTACTCCCGCGTGGATGTTCTGTTGGATTCACAGAACCGCCCGTTCGTGTTGGAGGCGAACACGATTCCCGGCATGACCGAGACCAGCTTGCTGCCGAAAGCTGCCGCCGCTACTGGAATTTCCTTTCCCGAGTTATGTAAAACCATCGCCGAGCTCTCACTCCAACTCCGCTCCTGACATGTCAAAACGCCACACCAGCAAACCCCGCCGCCGGACCCGCGCCAATGTTTTGGAAGTCCGCGTGATGTCACCGCGCATCGCGTGGTTTGGTTTTCTGAAGCTAGCAGGAAAAATGACCAAATCCGCGTGCATCCTCGCTGTTCTGGCGGGCATCGGCTGGGGCGTGTGGCAGGGAATCGAGCGGGCGTTTTACAAGAATCCGGATTTCCGACTGCAGGTGATCGATCTCAACCAGAACCCGGTCATCGACGAAGCCGGCCTAGCAGAAGTCACGCAGCTCGATCTAACCGCGAGTATTTTCAACGTCAATATCGACGATGTGGTTTCCAAACTCAAGGCCCGTCCCGAAATCGCGGATGCCCGCGCTGAGCGCCACTTGCCCGGCACCCTGGTCGTTAGAGTGCTCCCGAGAGCTCCGCGCGCCTGGATTTCCAGCCCTGGCGTGCCCGAGGGACGCCAGGTTGGCTCAATGCTCGTGGATGGCGATGGCGTCGCTTATCCCTGCCCTGAGCTACAGTTGGAATCTGCCACCGCATTGCCCGTCATCCAGCTTCCCGCTTCAGAGGCCAATCCAATCAAGCCAGGCCAAGTGATCACACATCCCGAACTGAAGCATTGTTTCCATCTGTTGGACGCGGCCTGCAAGGCGGATTCGAAAGCCATCCACTGGATCGAATCCGTGCGCCAGGCGAACGCGTGGTCTCTCGAACTCGCCACCCGCCAGGGCACCACCGCCACCTTTGGCCTCGGCGACCACGAGCGCCAGATTGCGAGCCTCCAGGCGTCCATCGAACACGCGGCTGAAAAAGGCTACTCCATCGGCACCATCAACCTGATCCCGAAACACAACATCCCCATCACGGTTAGAAACGAGCCGTCCGCGCCCCGCGCGATTCCTGTTTCAGAGCCAACGCCTGCGGATCAGAAAAAAGACCGCCGCGCCCGTGATCTCAGCACCCTCCTCAATCGCAATTGATCCAACCTCATGGCACGTCGCACCAAAATTCACGTCGGACTTGAGATCGGCACCAGCAAGACCTGCATGGTCGTTGGCGAGGTGAAGGCAGACAGCGCCGTCAAGATCCTCGGCATCGGCGTGACAAAGACTGCTGGTGTTAGAAAAGGTGAGATCTACGACTTTGCGCAAGCCCGCGCCTGTCTCAAGGACGCGTTGGCAAAAGCCGAGGACGCCAGTGATGTTGAAATCGGCAGTGTTTTCCTTGCCGTCACCGGTTCGCACATCCAGGGCATCAACCACCGCGGCACCTTCCGCTTGCCGGACGGCGAGCCCACTGTCACCGGCGAGCATGTCGAGGAGGCGCGCACCATCGCACGCGAGGTGCACATCCCGCAGGACCACGTCTATCTGCATCCCATCATCCGGAACTACTGGCTCGATGGACTCGAACATTCCACCACCCCGGTCGGGCTTTTCGGTAAAACCGTCGAAGCGGATTTCCACGTCGTGCACGGCATCGGCACCCGCATCCAGAACAGCATCAAGCTCGTTAGAGAAATGCCGCTGGAGGTGGATGACATCGTTTTTTCACCGATCGCCACCGCACAGATGGCGCTGGATCGGGAGCAGCGCGAGCGCGGTGCCCTCGTCATCGACATTGGTGGGGGCACCACGGATTACGCGCTCTATCTGAACGGTGCGATCACCGCGTCCGGCTGCATTCCGGTGGGTGGGGATCACGTCACCAACGACATCCACCTTGTCACCGGCCTGCCGTTCTCCAAGGCGGACCGCCTGAAAATCATGGAGGGGGACGCCTCCGCCGATCCCGCAAAATCCGTGGGTATCGCAAAACTAACAGACGACCGCGGTTTTGCCGAAGTCGAGGTGGGCCGCAGCATCCTCAACGAAATCATCCGCCAGCGGCTGGAGGAAACGCTCAAGATTGTGCGCGCGCGCCTGCCCGCCGGAGCCGTCGAGCAGATCGGCGCGGGGATTTTCCTAACGGGCGGCACCAGCCTGATGAAGGGTTTCGACGGACTTGCCTTCGATGTCTTCGGTCGCGATATCTATCGACCTGAGCCGCCGGAGATCAGCGGGGTGCAGGCGAGTTTCAAGGATCCTCACTACGCCACAGCCATTGGCCTCATCCGCTACGCGCAGATTCTCGAAACCGAGCGGGCCGCACCGCCCGGCGTGCTCGGCAAAATCGGCCGCATGTTCTGGCCCTTCGGCAAATAACCAACCATTCACTCTAACTTTCAAATCCATGATCCCTTACAACCGCGATCCCCAACAAACCATCCCCACCTCCGCCGTCAAAATCATCGGCCTGGGTGGTGCCGGAGCCAACATGCTGGAGCGGATCGCTCTGGACGGCCTGGACGGAGCTGAATTGCTCGCACTCAACACCGACGTCCGCACGCTCGCTGCCTGCATCGCCCGTGAAAAAATCCAGCTCGGCGTGAATCTAACGAAAGGTCTTGGTGCCGGCGGCGATCCCGAGCTCGGCCACCAGGCGGTGCTTGAGGCTGAGGACCAGATCCGTGCGTCGATCAAGGGCCGCCGCATCGTTTTCCTCTGCACCGGACTCGGTGGTGGCACAGGTTCCGGCGCGGCCCCCATCGTCACCCGCATCGCCCGGGAAGAAGGGGCGTTCGTCGTGGTGTTCGCGACCATGCCCTTTGCCTTCGAAGGACGGCGCCGCCGCGAACAGGCGGAAACCGCGCTCAACGAACTCGCCGTTCTATCAAACGCGCTCGTCACCTTCGACAACAACCGCATGGGCGAGCTGGTTCTCGCAAAACAAGGCATTCACGAAGCGTTCGCCGCCGCCGACCACATGATCTGCGAGTCGATCAAGGCGGTGATCCGCCTCGTCATCCGTCCCGGCCTGATCAACGTTGGTCTCGACGATCTGATGAGCGCGTTGCGCACCAACCGCTCACGCTGCCTCTTCGGCTCGGGCCTGGCGAATGGAAAAGACCGTGCTTCGAAGGCGTTGAAGAACGCTCTTAACAGCCCGCTGCTCGACCAAGGTGCGCTGCTCAAGGACGCACAGACCGTGCTTGTCCATCTATCAGGTGGTGAGGACCTGACACTTTTTGAAATCGAGCTTCTCATGCAGCGCCTGCAGAAATTCGTCCCGGAAAAAGCGCACGTGCTCTTCGGCGCGGCCATTGATCCGGCAATGGGTGATTCGCTCTCTATCACACTCATCAGCGCGCTTCCTGAGGATTCGCTCGCAATGGCACCACGCGAATCGCTCAGCCGCAACTCTCCGGAAAATCCGCTGCTCGATCCCAGCCAGGGCTTCACGCCAGCCGTGAAAAAAACGCCGGTTTTCGTCGCCCCCGAGCCGGAGGAAATCCCCGACGAGCCCGCCCCGGAACCGACACCGGCACTAACAGCGCCACCGAAACCCGTGGCCGAGGCAATCCTTGCATTCGAGTTGAATCCGCCATCCGAGGCCAAACCCACGCCGGTCGCCCCGGCTTCCACCCTCTCAAAATTCCGCAAGGCGGCCACCAGCATCGCATCCGCCGCTGCACCTTCGTTGTTCGACAACGAGCGCCCGTTTGCCGAGCCGGATTATGCCGCCAAGGCAAAGGAAACCGAGCCACCCGCCCCGGGTCTCGACGCCTTCACCTTCAGTGAACCCGCAGTCGCGGAACAAGATGACATTGAGGAAGACACATTACCAGCCACGGTGGAGGAGGAACAAACTTCCTCAAACGACCCCGAACTACCTAACGAAATTTATGTCGAAGCGGAAGAAGATCCGGAGCCGATAGAAGCCGTCGAGCCCGAGATCACCGCCCCCGGCACCTTCATTCCCTTGCCGAAACGAAGGCCTAACATCGCCGCCCGCTGGGGTACTCCGAAGCCGGATACGGCTGTGGCGTTCCCAGATGACCTGCATGAGGAAGTGACCGAAACCGTCGAGGAGCCCGCCAGCCCGGCAGTGCCAACAGAGCCTGAACCGCCGAAACTCAAACTCGGCGTCAAGAGTCCCGGCTCGCAGAACGAACTCTCGCTGGACTCTGCTCCGCGCGGCCGCTTTGAAGGAGAATCACCGAACGTGTTTGATGGCGAGGATCTCGATCTCCCGCCATTCCTTCGCAAGAAGAAGTAACCGCATCGTTTCCTAACACCAACCCCCGCACCCTATGAAGCAGCATGAAATTCCCGGACACGTCACCGTGGCCGAAGGTCGCGGCGGGTTGATGAAAATCCTCGTGGAGACAAGCTGGAGCACCGCGGAAATCTATCCGCATGGTGCGCACGTCACCCATTTCCAGAAGGCCAGTGAGGCACCGTTGCTTTTCATGAGTGCGCAAAGCGACTTCGCCGAGGACAAACCCATCCGCGGCGGGGTGCCCGTGATTTTTCCCTGGTTCGGCGGCAAGGAGGGATTTCCTGGGCATGGATATGCCCGCACCGCCCTGTGGAGTCTTGAGGAGAGCTCGGTTTTCGCCGGCGGGGAGGTCATGCTGCGGTTCCGCCTGCCGACAACGGATTCGCTCGACGTGGAATACGTGGTTCGCGTCGGCAGGCAACTTTCATTAGAGCTTGCGGTTACCAACGTCGGGACTGCTGACGCGACTTTTGAGACCTGCCTCCACACTTACTTCCAGATCGGAGACGTCCACTCCGTTTCCATCAAGGGCCTAACCGGATTTTCCTACATCGATCAGCTGAAGGAGGGCGATTTCACGGAAACCGCGCATGAGATCCGAATTGTCGACGAGCTGGACCACGTCTATTTCGACACTGAGGCGGATGTTGAAATCATTGATCCCACGCTCAGGCGGAAGATCCATGTTTCAAAATCCGGCTCGCTCTCGACCGTAGTCTGGAACCCTTGGATTGAAAAATCCATTCGCATGCAGGATTTCGGCAACGAGGAATACAAGGAAATGGTTTGCGTCGAATCCGGCAATGTTGCGATGAACCGCCTTCTCCTGTCGTCCGGCTCGAGAGCGATCCTCAAGGTGGAACTCACCAGCGAACCGCTGGAATGAGGCCTTCATCGATTTTTCACGAACCATGGCTCGCCTTCATCCGCGGATGAAGCGATGAGAGTCGCGCGCTCCGCCCCACCCATGTCCGCCAAAGCCACTTGGAAAGTCAGTGCCGCCGTGATGGCGAGCCGAGTGTTAGGCCTTGTCCGCGATCAGGTTTTCGCGGTGATGTTCGGCTATGGGGTGCTGACGGATTGTTTCAACATCGCCTTCCGAATCCCCAATCTGCTGCGCGATCTTTTCGCGGAAGGTGCATTGTCCCAGGCATTCGTCACGACGTTTTCCAAACGCATCAAGGAGTCCGGACCGGAAAGTGCGTGGCCGCTCGCCGCGCGGATGATCACGATCGTGGCGATCCTGATGTCGGTGATCACTTTGTTAGGCATCCTGTTCTCGCCGCAGCTCGTTCATCTGCTCACGGCGTTCGGCACGAAAACCTTTGGCCCCGCAGAGGTCGAGCTCACGGTAAAAATGACGCGGATCATGTGGCCGTTCATGCTGCTGGTCAGCCTGGCGGCATTGGTGATGGGCATTCTGAACTCGCGGAAAATCTTTGGAATTCCCGCGCTTTCCTCGTGCTTTTTCAACCTTGGTTCGATCATTGCCGGCAGTGGCATTGGCTTGTGGCTCGATCCCAGCTGCGGGCCGCAGACGATGATCGGGATGTCAATCGGCGTGCTGGTCGGTGGTCTAGGTCAACTTCTGTTCCAGTTGCCGGCACTGCATCGTCTGGGTTTCCACTATCGCCCCGACTGGAACTGGAACGATTCGGATGTCAGGAAAATCTTCTCGCTGATGGGCCCGGCGGTGATCTCGGCGTCGGTGGTGCAGATCAACGTGATCATCAACTCGCAGTTCGCCACGTCCATCGGGCCATCGGCTGTTAGTGCGTTGAACGGGGCCTTCCGGCTGATGCAGCTTCCCATCGGCGTTTTCGGTGTCGCGGTGGCGACCGTCACGCTCCCCGCCATGTCGCTGGCAGCGACGGGGAAACTCGGCGATGAGTTCCGCACCGTGCTTTCGCGCGGGATCCGGCTGGTGACATTCCTCGTGCTGCCGTCAGCGCTCGGGCTCTGTTTTCTAGCAGAACCCATCATCAGCGCGTTGTTCGAACATGGCCGGTTCAATGAAGGTAACCGGATCGTCACGGCAGCCGCGCTGCGTGGCTACGGCGTCGGCCTGCTCGCCTATTCATGGCTCAAGGTTCTGCAACCCGCATTCTATGCCGCCGATCGACGCTGGGTGCCGATGATGGTGAGCTTCTTCGCCATCGTCCTGAGTGTTTCTTCAAACTGGTATCTGGTCGTGAAACTCGGCATGGGCGTGGAGGCGCTGGCACTGACGACAAGCCTCGTGGCGACCGTGAATTTCCTCATCCTCTACCTCACCATGTCTCGCATGACCGCTGGCCTTGAGTCGCGGGCGTTGGTCTGGTTGTTCGCGAAGCTCACCGCCGCCGGGCTTGCCATGTCCGGAATCTGCGTGGTGGCGGATCAAACCATTTTCCGTGATCTAACTGCCATGAGCGCGTTCGCTCGCGTTGGCTGGCTGGCGGTGGTCATTCCGATCGCCGGGGCGGTCTACTTTGTCCTGGCAAAACTGTTACGAGTCGAGGAGGCCGGTGAGTTTCTCGACATCGTCCGGCGCAAGGTCGGAAAGCGCGCCTGACGCCTATTTTAATTCGCGACGCAGTTCGACGATCCCATCACGGATGGCGAATGCCGAGCTGCGGACATGTTCCAGAGCGGCGCGGTGATCCGGGTCACGCTCATTGTTGATCAGCTCCTGGCAGGCTCCCACCGCTTCGTTGAGCCAGTTCAGGCACCGTTTGAGAACGGCCAAAACAAATCCGGTTTCCGGTTCGTAGCCGCTGCCACGGCCATTCAAGACTCCGGCGAGTTTCCCACTTACCTGGAGAAGATTGGTGATGAGAATGTAGGACGGTGTACCCGGCCCGGCGTCGCGCTGGAGCACGTCCATCGCCCGCATCGCCAGCTCCTGCGCTTGCGCCTGCAACGGATGGTCCTCCTCATCACCATACGGTTCATCATCGGCTTCGCCAAAATCATCCTCGTCCGGCTCTTCGTCATCATCGTCGAAGTCTTCATCGCCCTCGGCCGACGATCGATAGGCTTTGTCCTGCCCCGGAAAATCCTCCCCGCCCGCTTCGTCGCGCTCGGCAAGAGCATCCAAAAGACCGTCCCAGCCCATCACGAATGCCTCTTTCTGCTCGCTGTCCGAGTCCTCCATGTATTTCTCAAGCACTTCCTGATAGGCATCCGTTAGCCGGTCGGACTCCTTCAGCCGCTCCTCCCAGGCGAACTCATCCAGTTCTTCGGAAGTTTCCAGCTCGGGGCCTTCAGGATCGCGGCGGCGGATTACCTGCGCCATGAAATCGCGCATGGAGTTCAGATTCGCCAGCTTCTGTGCATCCTCGGCGTCCTCATCCATCTCCCACTCGTGAGGAGAAATCGTCAGGATGTAGCTGGCTGACTCGATGACCACCCGCCCGTTGATTTCGCTGAACCATTCCAGATAGAGTGTGTTGCGCCATTCATAAGGAATTTCACGATCGTTCTGATAAAGCTCGTGGAACTCCTCCTCGCTCACCGTCGGCACCTTGTTTTTCCGCGAGGCTGTCATGTCGCCGACGATGCCCGCCTGGTCGATGTCGAGCGCTTCCGCGTCGGCCGTGGTCCGGGGTGATGGGTTTTCAAACTGCAGGCGCGTTCCTGCCAGGTCTCTCCAACAGTCGCCATCCAGTGAGAGGATCAAAGGCTCGTCCCTTCCGGCCAGCCAGATGCGGCCCGTCGTGCGACCTTCGACGGTATTGTCAATTTCCCCGTGCGCGACGGCTTCATCGATCCTCCATGCCATGGCGGATAGTTTCTTCAATGCCGGTGCCAGCCGTCAAGCCAGCGTCTTCACCATCAATAATGTTGTTTTCCCGGCAGCCGCGAATATTCCGCCGCCAGTTCCAGCGCCTCATCCCGGCAGAGTTCGGCCGACGGGATTTTTCGCTGTTCAGGCGGGAGGTTCATTTCCCGAAAAAACTCCGTGTCATCAAATCCAATGGCCGCCGCGTCCTCGATCCGGAACCCATAATAAATCCGTCCGATCCGCGCCCAGTGGATCGCGCCCAGACACATTGGGCACGGCTGGCCGGTCGTATGAATCTCACAGCCGGCCAGCGAAAACGTGCCAAGCCTCGCGCACGCGTCACGGATCGCCGTGACTTCACCGTGCGCCGTAGGGTCGTTCGTCCCGACCACCCGGTTCCAGCCTTCGCCGACGATCACCCCGTCCCGGACCACCACCGCGCCGAAGGGTCCACCCGCGCCCGAGTTCATTCCCTGGCGGGCAAGCTCGATGGCGCGGCGCATGAAAATTTCAATATCATCCATGGATTGCAGCTTCTCATCCGGCCTCCCGATTCGCGATTCTAAATTTTTTTCTGCCCACAAATCCTTATTCCATAAGGAAAAAACCCCGGAACACCGAATTGATCACTGGCCATAACAGAAAAAATCATGCAATTATTCTCCGAATCTTTATTACCAACATGTCCGCGAAAACTGAACTCTCCCCCGAAACCAAAACGCGCAAGCATTCCGCTGAAGCGATCAACCGCGCAATGGGCCGGTTTCCACTCATCGTCGAAATCCTCGACGAGCTGAGCAAAGTGCAGATCCCTTATCCCGGCGATGACGACCTCCGCCACGGTTGTGACCGCACCCTCACGACAATGCTTTCCGAGCTCGCCAGAATCGAACCGGCACCCGCGGGAAAATCTTCCAAATCCGAAGAGACCGCCCGCAGCTGGCTCAGAGGCGACAACGCCATCCGGCTCATCGACGCCGACAAGCTCCAGCGCATCCAACAGTTCATCGACCGCATCCTCGGCGGGGAGGCTAACTGACGCCCCGGAAGCTCAAAAACCTGAAGACTGAGAAGACCCTTCCTCATGCAGTTCTTCAAAATTTTGGAGATCTATCGTCCATCCGTCCGATGGCAAGCTGGTTGAGCCTCAATCCGGCTAATCCCAGCTCCGTGAGCACCTTGGTCACTGCTGGCATGTCGGCCAAAACGACGACAACTACGCTTAGGCTCTTGAAAACGTGTGAATCCGTGATCAATGACCTCATTCAAGAAACCGTCTTGACTGGGTGACTCAAACTGCGAGATGCAAGGGCGTGCGATTTTCTAATAGGTTCAAACTCGGAATGGGGACGGCTTCGTGGCTTTCTGCTTCCATCTTGTGTCATGCGGAGATCAGCACCTTCGATTGGGGGAGCGTTTCGGGCTGTGATTCCTCCTGGACGTCTGGCGGTCTGCTATTCCGAAATTCGCGAGGAACTATTTGCACCAGCAGCAACTCCACAGTCACCAATGGAACTATCACGAGCAACGATGTGGCAGGATTGGTCGTCACCCATATCAATGGGATGCCATTCACTCCGGTCTCGATTGATGTCGGGGAATATTCCACCTTCAAGAGTGATCCGGCAGTCCAGTTCGTGGGATACAAGGCGAGTGGCGCAACGGTAACCACCGGCATCATGCTGGATCAGCATGCCGACGGCGCGGGCGGGATCAATGACTTCCAAAACTTTTCTTTTCCGCCGGAATTTGCCGACATCATCCGGCTTGAGGTGTCTAACACTTTTTGGAGTTTCGACAACTTCACGTTTTCCACTATCGTCCCGCCGCCATTTCCGGTGGATCAGAAGCTGGGTCCTGGGTTCGGCAGTGCCACGCTGTTGTATTCGAAATCCATCCTCGATGACACGCTCGTCATCGGATCGGATTTCCAGTTCGTCTCAGGTTTCAGACCATCATCTCCCACGGCAACCAAGTTTCTGGCACCTGAAGGCACGGTGTTTCTCGGGGGAACCTATTCGCCAAGTTACGACCGCGTGGACAAAGCGCTCTATTTCAAACAATCCAACACCTCCGCCCTGCGCAAATACAAGGGAGGTGTGACGAACGATGCCACGACTCTCAGTGACACCGTGGCGGCGGGCTACCCGGTGGATGTGATCACTTCGCCCGGTTCGGCTGGTGGGCGTCTGTTGTTTCTCGGCTATGTTCATTCGGGAAACGACCCCAGCACCATTTTCCGAAAACAGAACGGTGTCACCACAGCAATCGTCACACCTGCCACGCCGCTACCGATCGGTAACTCCACGGCGCTGCCAAACAGCCTGGGTGGCCCGGTGGTCAGTGCCACCAGCCATGCTTTTGTTGCGACGTTGGCCTCCAGTCCCACCAAAGTGCGGCTCTACGCGTCCTTTGCAGGCGGTCCGACCCAATACATGATTGGAGAAAACGATCCCATACCCACGGGCGAAACCTACGTGACCGTGACGGATCTAGCGGATTACGAGTTTACAGCCAGCGGCGAACTCAGGGTGCGCGCCCAACTCAACAGCGGGAAAGCATGGCTGTATTACACCAGCGCCGGGCTCTCGCGGATCGATTACATCCTTGCCACCGTTTCGCCAGTGAATTCCGGCAAAGAAGTTACCGGGGATCTTTTTAAGACGGATGTCGGAACCACTTTCCTTGATACGCACGGTGAGATTTTCCGCGAACAAGACGGCCGATACTTCTGTTTGATCGGCGTGGGGGACAAGATTGGCAGCGAAACCATTTCCTACCTTGAGTTCAAGGCCGCGCGCGCGAGCTTGCCCTTGCGAGTGATTGTCGAAGCGCGTTACGCCGCCTCAGCAAACAACACGGCGCAGATTCTGGAATTGTCGGTCAATCCGCCGGAGGTCCTGGCGCCGCGGTTTGGTACCACTTTCATTCATCCGGAGTCCGGCGATCTTTTCATTCCGCTGAGCCATCTCACGCAAGGACGGGAATACTGGGTGAGGAGATCGAGCAACCTCAAGGATTGGCAGGATCTGTGGAAAATCCAGGAAGTTTTGCCCATGCAGCACGTGTTGATTCCAACAGAGTTGCTCGTTTTGCCGGTTTTTTTCCGTGTGGAGCAACGGTGATCCCCTCCGGCCCAACGACGGGTTTCAGGATCCTCTGCCAAAAGCAACCCTCTCCCAATTGTCGATCCAGACCACGAGGCATCCCACTGGTGGCTGTCAAAGTGCTCACGCTAATGGGAAAGATTGTTTGCTACTATTTCAAGCCTCCCGTCGACCATAGCGACCAGGTAAAGCTTTCAACTGCGGAGTCTGGGAAGCGCAAACGATCTGGGTGCTAGATTTTCGGGTTGTATTCATGCCCGAGCGATGCCTGCAGGGTGCCGTTCTTGAACTCGCGGCCGCGCAGCCAGAGGAAAATCACCGGGGTGACGATGAGGATGTGGAGCAGACTGGAAATCATGCCGCCGATGACGGGAGTGGCTAACGGTTTCATGATTTCCGCTCCCTGGCGGTGGCTCCACATGATGGGCAGGAGGCTGCAGACGATGGTGGCGACGGTCATGACTTTCGGGCGGAGGCGGAGGCGGGCTCCATCCTTCACGGCTTGCACGAGGTCCTCGTAGGTGAAGGCGGCGCCCTTTTCCGCGAGGCGGGCTTTCACGGTTTCCTCCAGATAGACGACCATCACGACGCCGGTCTGCACGGCGGTGCCGAACAGTGCGATGTAGCCGACCCAGACGGCGCCGTTGAAGTTATAGCCTAGCAGCTTCTGCAACAATACGCCGCCGCTGAGGGCGAAGGGCACGGCGAGCATGACGTGAGCGGCTTCCAGCGCACTGTGATAGACGAAGTACAACAGGACGAAAATCACCATCAACACCAGCGGGAAGACCAGCACCATGGTTTTGGTGAAACGCCGCTGGTTTTCGAACTCACCAGTCATCTTGTAGGTCATGCCTTCCATGTCGATGGTCTTGAGCTTCTGCTCGATTTCCTCAACGAAGCCGCCGAGGTCGCGGTCTTGCACGTTTGCCTGGACGTAGGAACGCAGCAGGCCGTTTTCAGAGGCGATCTCGTTGGCCCCGATCTCGCGGGTGATTTTCGCGACCATGCCGAGCGGAATGTAGGGAACTTCCTTGCCATCGTCCGCCGCGGGAGCGCTGGCCGTGGCGGCCGCGCCGCCTCCCATGCCGCCGCCCATGCCACCGGCGGGAGTCGCAGGGGCGGCGCTCATGCCGGGTTTCGCGGCGACGAGGATGCGGCTGAGCTTTTCGATGTCGTCGCGCTCGCTGCGTTGGACACGGATCTGGATCGGGAAGCGCTCGCGGCCTTCGATGGTGGTGCTGACGTTCTTCCCGCCGATGGAAATCTCGACAGCGTCGAGCACGTCCTTCGCGCTGAGGCCGTAGCGCGCCATCGCCTGGCGATCGACCTTGATGTTCAGATAGGGTTTTCCCTGCACCCGCGAGGCGGATACGCCGGCGGCTCCATCGATGCCGTTGATGAGCTTCTCGATTTCGAATGCCTTGCGCTGGATCTTGTCGAGATTGTCGCCGTAGATTTTCACACCGACCTGCGCACGGATGCCGGTGTAGAGCATGAGGATGCGGTTTTCGATGGGCTGGAGAAACGCCGGGACGTAGCCGGGAACTTCCTTCATTTTTTCGGTTAGCTCGGCCTTGAGCTTCTCGACAGTCATTCCTTCGCGCCAATCGGGATTGCGCTTCACGCGGAATTTACCGTTAGGAATGTATTCCGGTTTGAGCATGATGGTAGTTTCCAACATTTCGGTTGGAGCCGGGTCGGTGGCAGTTTCGAAGCGGCCGAGCTTGCCAGCGACGCTGGCGACTTCGGGAGTTTCGGAAATCACCTTGTCCTGCCATGACATGACGCGCTGGATCTCCTTCAGCCCGGTCTTGGGCATCATGACCGGCATGTAAAGCAAACTGCCTTCATTGAGCGGCGGCATGAACTCCTTCCCGAAGCCGGCGACCAGATCGGCGGTACGGTCGTAGCCTTTGTCGCGGATCGATTTCACGAAACTCCGGGGAAGGCCGAATGCAGTTAGGAGCGCGATGGAGAGAATAAGGAAGGCAAGGCTGACGACGGTTTTGCGATGCTCCAGCGCCCAGTTGAGTGTGGGTTCGTAGAGCCGGAGCAGGAACTTCATGACGATGTTCTTGTCCTCGGAATGAAACGGCCCGCGCACCAGGACCGAGCAGAGCACGGGAACCAGCGTGACCGCTAACAACGTGGATCCGATCATCGCGAAGGTCTTGGTGAAGGCGAGCGGATGGAAGAGTTTTCCCTCTTGTCCCGTCAGCGCGAACACGGGGACGAAGGCGAGAATGATGATCGCCATGGCGAAGAAAATCGGCCTGCCGACTTGTTTGCAGGCCACGAGCGTGGTTTGCCATGTTTCCTTGCGGGTCAGCGGACCGCCTTTTTCATCCTCCGCTTTTTCGCAGTGTCGTAGGACGTTTTCCGTCACGACGATGGCGGCGTCCACCAGCACGCCGATGGCGATGGCGATCCCTGTTAGCGACATGATGTTGCTGGTGATGCCGAATTCCTTCATCAGGAAAAACGAGACAAGAATCGAAATCGGCAGCGGCAGCGTGACGATGAGGATGCTGCGGAAGTGCCAGAGGAAAATGATGTGGGCGAGGGTCACCAAAATGATTTCTTCGAACAGCGCGTGCTTGAGCGTGTCGATGGTGTTGTCGATGAGCTCGCTGCGGTCGTAGAACGACTTGATGGTGATGCCCGGCGGCAGGCTGGGCGCGATCTGCGCGATCTTTTCCTTCACCCGTTCGATGACCGCCTTGGCATTCTCGCCGGTGCGCATGACCACGGTGCCGCCGACGGCTTCATGGCCGTCGATGTCGAGCGCGCCGCGGCGGAAGTCGCCGCCGATCTGGACGGTGGCGATGTCCTTCAGATAGACTGGTGTGCCTTCCATGGCCTTGATGGTCACCAGTTCGAGATCCTCGGGACTGGTGACGAGGCCGATGCCGCGCAGGACGAACTCGGCACCGTTCTCCTCAACGACCTTGCCACCGACGTTGAGGTTCGCATTCTGGACGGCGGTCATGACCTCCATCACGGTCACGTTCGCGGCGCGCATCTTGGTCGAGGATAGCTCGATCTGATACTGCTTCACAAACCCGCCGATGCTGGCGACTTCCGCCACGCCCTGGACGCTGGCGAGCTGATAGCGAATGTACCAATCCTGCACGGAGCGGAGTTTCGCGAGGTCGTAGCCGCCATTTTCCGCCTTCTCGGGATCGACGTGAAGGTAATATTGATAGACCCAGCCGAGGCCGGACGCGTCGGGGCCGAGCTGCGGGGTGACACCTTCCGGCATCGCGCTTTGGAGAAAGTTCAAGCGCTCTAACACCCGGGTGCGGGCGAAGTAGGTGTCCACGCCTTCCTCGAAAATGATGGTGCTCAGCGAGAACCCGAACATCGAGGTGGCGCGGACTTCCTTCACGCCGCTCAACCCTTGCAGGCCGGTAGTTAGAGGATAGGTGACCTGATCCTCGACTTCCTGCGGGCTGCGGCCGGCCCAATCGGCGTAAACCAGCACCTGGTTTTCCGTCAGATCCGGGATGGCATCGACAGGCGTTAGAAATACCGCGCGGATGCCCAGCGCGACGATCATCAGGGTGGCGCAGGCGACGAGGAACCGGTTTTTCAGGCTCCACTCAATGATGCGTTCAATCATGGTTTGATTTCCTTTCCACATTCGAGCATTTCGGCGCCGAAGAACGGATTGCCACCGGGACGCTTGCCGGTTTGGAGCCAGCGGCCTTTTTTAGGAACATCCGGCAAGGCCTCGTCCACCATCGGACATTCCCAGATTTCCACTTCAGGGAAGTCCTTGAGCTTGCGCAGCGGTTCGATCACGGCGGCAGCAGCCATCGTGAACGGATGGAACGCGTCACGCGCGCTCTTGATGTCCTCGGAGCCGTGGAAATGCCGGGACTTGTCGAGAGTCTCGATGCTTTCCTTCGGAACGGGAAGACCTGCTAGGGCTTCAGTGAAAGCTCCGGTTGTTTTCATCGCAGGCTCGCTGGCCTTGTTAAAAGCGGCGAGGTCGTCGGCGGCCAGCGCGGCGGACATGGCATCGGCCACAAGGATGAAATCAGCGATGGCCTTGATCTGTTCGGCTGTTAGTTCGGCAGTCATTTCGACCGGTATGGGTTCATCGACCACCGGCGACATGAAGGCACGGTTCATTTCCGCCTGGCCGTCGATGAGGAGATTTCCGTTGGTGACGACCCTGTCGCCCGCTTTGAGGCCGGAGAGGATCTCGACGAGCGAGTCGCCGCGGCGGCCGATTTTCACCGGGGTCTGGGCGTAGGCTCCGCCTTCCTGGTCGATGTAAACCACGGCTTCGGGACCGGTCTGAATGACGGCGGAGCGCGGAACAGTTAGGACGGCGGGCGCATCCACCTTCACCGCACCATCGGCGTAGAGGCGGTGGAGCAATGCGCGGCGGCCATCGACTTTGGGATTGGCAAGCTCCACGCGGACTTTGGTGGCGCGGGTGGTTTCGTCGAAGTTGGGATCGATGAAGGTGACTTTTCCTTCGAAGGATTTTCCGGGAATCGCGGGCGTGCTGACGGTCACCGTCTGACCGATCTTGATCCACGGCATGTCCTGCTCGTAGGCGCGGAACATGAACCACATGGTGGAGAAATCGGCGATCTCGAACAGCCGCTCGCCAGCCGCAACGTATTGGCCCTCATAAACGCTCTGCTCGACGACGGTTCCGCCGATGGGTGATAGAATCTGCGAGGTGAGCGAGTCGGCGGGCTTGTCGGCGACGGCGTCGATCTGCTCGGGCGTGAGGCCCATCTGGCGGAGACGCAGCGCCGTGTTTTTGCGCAGGTCGCCGGTGAGCTGGCGGTATTCGCGTTCGGCCTGCAACAGGTTCGGGCTGTAGAAATCTGCGAGGGGCTGGCCGGCATCGACTTCAGCGCCCATGAAATTCACATGGAGCTTTTCCACGCGGCCATCAACGTAGGCGGATAGAATCCGATGGCGGGTGGCGTCGTCATCGATCACGCCGGCGACCTGCAGGGAGCGGGCGAGCGGTTGGATTTTCGCCTCCGCCGTCTGGACATGCAGGACTTGGATTTGTGTCTGGGTGAGGGCCACGGTGTTTCCCCCACCAGTAGCGTCGAAACCCTCTTCGCCCGGGTAAACCGGCGTGAGTTCCATGCCACAGATCGTGCAACGGCCGGGTTTGTCGCTCTTGATCCACGGATGCATGGCGCTCTGATAGAAAGCGGGCTTGCGTTCCGCTGTGGCAGCGTTAGGGGTGGACGCGGGCGAGAGTTTTTGCAGGGCGAACCAGGTAACCCCTGCGGCTAATGATGCGGTGATGAGGATGGTGAGGAATGTTTTCATGGTTTCAGCGGTTGGGGACAAGGGTTTGGAGTTCTTCGAGCGCCGCGAGTTGCATGGCGATCATGCGGCGCTGTTCGAGACGGATGGCAAAAAGGGTGCGGGCGGAATCGAGCAGGTCGGTCAGCGGGGCTTTCGAGCTGATCCAGCCGGCCTCGATGGTGCGGGTGGTGAGTTGGGCTTTTTCATGGATCTCGCCGGAAAACGCGCGGGCCTGCGCCGCGGCGTTGGCGGCTTCGGTGACGGCGTTCAGGACCATCGCAGCGACCTCGCGGCGCATGGTTTCCACATCCTGGGTGGCGGAAAGTTCGCGGCTTTTGGCGGCGGAGATTTTCGCCTGATAGGAATGATCGTTGAACCATGGCAGCGTCATTTTCACGCCGACCATGGTGCTGCGGACATCGCCAGCCGAGGCATAGATGTTCGTATCCACGCCGACCGAGACTTCCGGCAGCCGTTCGCGATCGGCCATGCGGGTTTCCGCGTTGGCGGCACCGACCATTTCCTTCATGGCGCGGACCTTCGGATTCAGATACGGGATGCGTGCGATTTCCGCTTGAGCGAGCGGCACCGGCGGCGGAGTGGCGGGCAGTTTCAGCAACGGCCACGGAGAGTCGAGCTGGCGGCCGAGGGTGAGGTTGAGCTTTTGGGCGAAGCCATCGCGAGTGCGACGCGCGGCGTCGAGCATCTGCGTTTCCTTGGCGAGTTCGGTTTCCATGCGGAGCGCGTCGCTGCTGGAGCCCATGGGATCAGCGGCCATTTGACGGGCATTTTCCACCATCGCGGTGAGCCAGTCGATCTGCGATTGCTGGAGGGAAATGGATTCGTCGGCGAGCGCGAGTTCGATGGCATTGCGGGCGGCCTCGGCGCCGGCGGCGAGCGCAGGGGTGCGGGAGCTCTGCGTGGCGGCCCGGCGCATGGCCTCGGCCTTGCGGAGTTGCGCGTCGAACATGCCGGGCTTGGGCAGTCTCTGCTCGATGCCGACGGAGATATCGCCATCATCCATGCGCATCATCTTGTTGGCGATGGTGAAGCCGAAGCCAGCCATGGGATCCTCCCACAGGCGGACGGCACTGACGTCGTGACCGGCGGCTGTCGCCAATTGTTTGCCTGCCACTGCGGACGGGTGGGTGCGGGCCGCTTCCCTCCGGAGATCCGAGAGAAAATCGTTGTTGAGAATTCTAACCACCTCTCCGTGAAGGGAGGTTCCGGCCACGAGGAGACCGGCAAAAATTGATAGATATGGTTTCATGGGTCATGTGAGTCATTGGATGGAATTTCCAAGCGCCAGTTCAGTCAGCCGGAATGATGGCCGATATGGATGGGCGCATTACGCCTGTCAGGGGCGCGAACTCAGATGACAAAGATGCAGAAGGCCACGGAAAGCGGCACTCCGGAGAACCCAACATGCGACTTGGGGATCGAAGCGGTGGCTGGCACCGCTTCGGAAATTTCCGGAAGGAAAAACAAGGTGAGGAAATCCAGCTCGCGGGCTTTCGGCGCGGACAATTTCAGGTCAGTCGCCGCCGGAATGATCGGAGCAGGCGTCGGTGCCTGTTCGCTGTTGTTGGCGCACGGGCAGGAAGATTTCCCCGCGCAGCAATCGTGGGTGCCCGCCGCCACGCTCGGGCAGACCGACTTCGTATCCGCAGCCGCACACGGCTGGATCTGGGAGAGCTGGATCACCAGTCCCAGAAACAAGCCGACAATGGACTTAATGACATTCACGTTTGTAAGGGTAGTGCAGTGGGCGATTATTCCAATCTTCTTTTCGTGAAAGGTTGATTGGAGTGAAAAACAGAGTGGTCCCGAGTCTGCCCTGCCATGCTTATTTTCCTTCCAGCTTCTTCAGATAGGTGGCTGGATCCTTGTCGAATTTCGGTTTGCACTTCTTGCAGCAAAGTTTGATTTCCTGGCCCTCATGGGTGAAGATGAATGCATCGCCCATGCCGCCGAGCTTTTCATCGGAGACGACGCAGGTATCGAGTTTGTAGGGTTTGACCGCCTCTTTTTTCACTTCGGGCTTCACTTCATTCGCGGGTGGCTTGGCCTCCTCGGCGAAGACACTGGGAACACTGCCCATGACAAATGCGGACACGATGGCGGAGGTGAGAATGCTTTTTGTTTTCATGATCGATGAAGTTTAATGTGCGGATCGGGTCGGATTTTCGCCCCGCCCTCAAGGTATATCTCCGCCGGGCTCGAAAACCCTCTGAATTTTCAAACAATCTCCCCTTTCGCAAAATACCCCTTGACCCTGTATCTTACTACAGGGACTAAGGTGATGCCGTGAAAGAGAAAACAAAACCGACATGGACGCGCGCCGCACTGGCCAAAGCAGTGGACGTGGGCGCGGAAACCCTGCGTTTCTACGAGCAGAAGGGCCTGATCGAGGAGCCGAAGCGCAGTGCTTCCGGATATCGGCTCTACGGAGAAAACGACCTGGAACGGCTGCAGTTCATCCGCCGCTCCCAGGGCCTGGGATTCAGCCTGCTGGACATCAAGCAGATCCTCGAGCTGACGAAAAATATCCGGACCCCACGGAAGAAAGTCCGCGATTTCGCTGAAGCACGCCTGTTGGTCATCCAGCAGAAAATCCGCGACCTGCGCGCCATGGAGAGCGCCTTGGGAAACCTCGTCAGGCAATGTGATGGAAAGGGTCCCTTGAAAGGGTGCCCCATCGCCGATTTCATCGAAGGCCACAATTCTAACGGAAACCAATGCCATGAGTGACTGCTGCAAGCCCCAACCTCCGGAGCCGGATAAGAAAAATTCCTGCTGCCATGCCGGACACCATCATCACGACGCCGATGTGAGACCCTCGTCGGGAGCCAAATACTTCTGCCCGATGTGCCCCGGCGTGGAATCCGACAAACCCGGCGACTGCCCGAAGTGCGGCATGGCGCTCGACCGGAATCCCGCGTGGAAAGCCGCCGCCGTCACCGTTTACACCTGCCCGATGCATCCTGAAATCGAACAGGACCATCCCGGTGATTGCCCGAAATGCGGCATGGCGCTCGAACCCAAGACCGTGCAACCGGCCGACGATGCGGACGAAAATCACGAACTCGTTTCTCTAACACGCAAGCTGTGGATCAGCTCCGCGCTGGCACTGCCGGTATTCATGCTCGCGATGGGCGAAATGATTCCGGCACTGCGGGTGCGCGACTGGATGCCGGAAAAAATCTTCGGCTGGGTACAAATGATCCTCGCCACCGTGGCCGTCTTCGGTCCAGGCGGCTTCATTTTCGTTAGGGCATGGCGGTCACTGCTGCACGGAAGCCTCAACATGTTCACGCTGATCTCGCTCGGCGTGGGCGCGGCGTGGATCTACAGCACGGTGGCCGTCCTGATGCCCCACCTGTTTCCCCATTCGCTGGGTCACGGCGGCCACGTAGCGCTCTACTTCGAAGCCGCTGCCGTCATCACTGCCCTGGTAATTCTCGGCCAATGGATGGAAGCCCGCGCCCGCAGCAAAACCGGCCAGGCCGTCCAAGCGCTGCTAGGACTCGCCGCAAAAACCGCGCGCCGCGTGACCGATGGCCGTGAGGAGGACGTTCCACTCGATGATGTGAAAATCGGCGACCTGCTTCGCGTCCGCCCCGGCGAAAAAATTCCGCTCGACGGCGTGATCACCGACGGCGGCAGCACCGTGAACGAATCCATGATCACCGGCGAGCCTTTGCCTGTTAGCAAGACCGCCGGCGACCGTGTGGTGGGCGCGACCATCAACCAGACCGGCGCGTTCCTCATGCGGGCGGACAAGATCGGTGCCGACACCCTGCTCTCTCAGATCGTGCAAATGGTCGCCGATGCCCAACGCAGCCGTGCGCCGATCCAGCGCATCGCCGATCAGGTGGCCGGCTGGTTTGTCCCGGCAGTCGTATTCGCGTCCATCCTGACATTCACCGGCTGGATGTTGTGGGGGCCGGACCCGCGCCTCGCCTATGCCATTTCCAGCAGCGTCGCGGTGCTCATCATCGCCTGTCCCTGTGCGCTGGGATTGGCCACGCCGATGTCCATCATGGTCGGCGTTGGAAAAGGGGCGCAACTCGGCGTGCTCGTCCGCGAAGCCGCCGCTCTGGAACAGGCGGAGAAAATCACCCACCTCATCACAGACAAAACTGGAACACTCACCGAAGGCCGTCCTGTCGCAAAAGAAATCATCGCCACCACACCCGGAAACGAAGACCACATCCTAACAATCGCTGCCGCGCTTGAAAAACTGAGCGAGCACCCGCTGGCCCACGCCATCGTCGTCCGCGCTGAGGAAAAAGGCCTGCCGTTCACGCAGGTCATCGATTTCACCTCCGTCACTGGCGCGGGCGTGATGGGAAAAATCCATGGCAAGCTCGTCCGCGTAGGCAAACGCGCGTGGCTGGAAAGTGAAGGCATCGCCATACCGGAAAACCTCTACCCCACCGCTCTATCACTTCAGGAAAAAGCACACACCGTGATCTGGATCGCCGAAGAGTCCTCGGTCAGCGGCTTCATCGCCGTCGCTGATCCCATCAAGGCCTCGACCCAGGAAGCCGTTCAAGCACTGCACGCCATGGGCCTCAAACTCGTCATGCTCACCGGCGATAATCTTCAGACCGCGCAAGCCGTTGGCAAACAACTCGGCATCGATGATGTCCGTGCCGATCTATCACCTGCCGACAAGCTTGCCGTCGTCCGAGAGCTACGCTCTAACGGCGCGATCGTCGGCATGGCGGGCGACGGCATCAACGACGCCCCCGCCCTCGCCGAGGCCGATGTCGGAATCGCGATGGGCACCGGCACCGACGTGGCCATCCACAGCGCGGGGCTTACCCTCGTGAAAGGCGACCTGCGCGGCATCGTCCGCGCCCTCGACCTGAGCCGTGAGGTCATGCGAAACATCCGTCAGAATCTGTTTTTCGCCTTCGTTTACAATGCCGTAGGCATCCCGCTTGCCGCCGGGGTTTTCTATCCCTTCACTGGCTGGCTGCTCAATCCAATGATCGCCGGCGCCGCGATGGCACTCAGCAGCGTGTCGGTGATCGGCAACGCCCTGCGGCTCAGGCTCAAGGACGTTTGAGCGAGAAAGAATGCCGGATGGACGGTTGAAAATTTCCGGGCAGCTCCCTACCGTTTCGGCCAGTATGAATCCGCTCCACAGAACCCCGACATGGCTCACGCCCGGCATCATCCTTGCCCTTTTGACAATCATCATGCCTTCCAGCGCCCACGCCCACAGTGAATCCGGAAACGCAGGTGGTTTCATCAGCGGTTTCAGCCATCCACTAACAGGACTGGATCACATCGTGGCGATGGTGGCCGTAGGATTGTGGGGCGCCTTCCTCGGTGGCCGCGCAATGTGGACGCTGCCGGTGGTGTTCCCGGTCGTGATGGCGTTGGGAGGAGCTCTTGGCGTCCTGGGAATGCCGCTTCCCGGCGTGGAAACGGGCATTGCTCTATCAGGTGTCATTCTGGGTGCGATGGTCGCTCTTGCCGCCAAGCCTCCGCTCTGGGTGGCTGCGGTGATTGTCGGAATTTTTGCCATATTTCACGGCCATGCCCACGGCACGGAGATCCCCGCGGCGGCCAATGCCATCACCTTCGCCACAGGATTCGTCGTTTCCACCGGACTGCTCCACCTGGCCGGCATCTCCTTCGGGTTGTTAGTGAAATGGCCGTGGGGACGCATCGCCGTTCGCGCGGGTGGAGTGGCCGTTTCACTGGTCGGCTTCGCTTTCCTGTTTCGGTTTCTATGAATGTCAGCCGCCACCTCTCGCCGGGCAGTTCGTGGCTTCCCATCCTGTTGGTTTCGCTGCTTCTTCAATCCGCCGCGCAGGCGCACCTCGCCGTCGAGGGTGCCGGTGAGATCGGCAATGGTGCCTTGCATCCGCTACTGACACCGGCACATGCATTGATCCTGCTAGGACTTGCTCTTCTGATAGTACAGCGGGTCCCGTTGGACCTGAAAAGGCCGATGATGGTGCTGGCTCCCGTCTCGGCAGTCGCACTGCTCCTCACGACTACCGGCATGCTGACTTCTGTCTATCAGCCAATCCTGATCGGTATCGCGATGCTCATTGCGACCCTCGTCGCGCTTGATTTGAAGGTTTCACCGCGCATCGGCCAGGTTGTTTCTGCGGTGGCGGCCATCGGCATCGGGCTCGACTCGGGACTGGACAAAGGGCCGACACTGATTGCCCTGAAAACTTTGTTAGGCACTTGGATCAGTATCAACCTCGTTGTTCCCTACCTGGCCATCTGCGTGTCCCACGGAGCGGACAAGACGTGGGCAAGGACCGGCATCCGTGTGATCGGGTCGTGGATCATTGCGATTTCATTGCTGGTTCTGGCGTTTTCCCTGCGCAAATGATTCACATCATGAAAATTCGGTGCCCGTCGGATGGATCCTGCGTTGTGATTTTGTCGATTCCAACAACGCTTCCATCTGCCTGCGGATTTCGAGAGTGAGGGGATCAGTCTCCTGTGATTTGTCCCGCGCAGCGCTGACCTCAATGGCGTCGCCGACGGTGATGATAGCGCGGATCGGCGCGTGAGCGCGGGCGACGTCGGTGAGATCCTCTTCGTAGCGTTCAACCGTCTCGAGAATGCGCTCGGGTGTAGGATGCTCGGTATAATCTCCGGTGTAACAATGGAGCTGTTGGACGAGATAACAATCGGCGAGATGCCGCCAGCGCTCCGCCCGATCTTGTTCGGATAGACTTCCGGAAACCATGTCCGGCAGGATGGCGGACCGCAGGCGTTTCACCCGAGCCATCACGTCGCCATCGTGGCGGCCCGCGCACCATTGGGCCTCCAGCGGTGTGAGCAGGTGATCGATCATCCGCTGCAAGCGCTCACCGAAAGTTCCCGGCTGGGGCGATTGGAAATATTCGATTTCCTTGAGCGAAAGCAGGCCACCACCGACCTTTAGGATTCGCTCGCGGAGTGGCAGGTGGTTCTGGGGCTGCCATGAGAGGCGGTCTTCGATTTCTTCGATCACGGGGGTGACGGTCTTCGTCAAGTCGCCCTCAAAGAAGTAACGGATGAACACCGGATGAACGACAACTTTCCCTTCCTTGTGCTGCTTTACCGCCGCCCGTGCGATGAAGGCTGGTCCATCCATGAAATTTACGAGCCGGTCGTTAGAACGGGTGATGATGCCCTCGGCGAAGATGACTAATGGAAAAATTCCCTCCGCCACGGTCTTGATCGCGCACTTGAGGGATTCGCGGTCCATGCCTTCCCGATAGACGCTGAAACCGCCCATGCGCGGCAGCAGGAAGCGCTGAATTGCGTTTTCCATGAACACGTGCCAGCTCGCGATGATGTGGAACGGCCGATTCACTTCGGCGGCGAGGCAGTCGATCACCATCGGGTCGCAGGGACGGCAGTGGTTGCCAACGATCATGATGCCGTGCCCCGCCTCGAATGAGGACCGCAGTTTTTCCGCGCCGACGCATTCCACCGCCGTGATGCCGAATTTCCTGCGCAGATGGCGCGGCATGATCCGTCGGACCAGCCAGTGCCAGACGCGGCTGTAGCGCGGCGGGATGAACGTGTAAGGCTTGTCGATGACGATGCTTTGCATTCGCGTGGCCTGTTAGCGGTCGCGCCAGCGGGTCAACATGTCCGGCACCGCGCGCGGGCGCGTCCAAGTGACGAATATCCCTGCTAGGGCGGCGATCGCCCCGCAGAACCAGAAGATCTGGCCGTAACTGAGGTCGAAGGTGGTGGCCAGCTGGCCTTGGGTGACAGACGCGATCGCGATTCCCACCCATGACAACCAGCTTACCGCGCCCTGCACCGCGCCCTTCGTCTGCGGCGATGGACGGTGTTGCAGCACGGAGACGATGGGCACAATGAACAATCCGCCGCCCAGCCCTAACAATCCTAACGCACCTGCGAACGCTCCTTGTCCGATACCCGGCAGGCCGAGGCAGAACCCTGCCACCGCCATCAGCCCCGCGCCTACCGGAATGAGTCCGTATTCGATCCGGCCGTGGGACAATTTTCCCGCCGCCATGCTGCCGACTCCGATGCCAAGGCTCAGTGCGGCTTGAAGCGACGCTTGTTCGGTCGGTTTCAAATGGAAAACCTTCTGCGCGTAGAGCGCGAGATTGAGCTGGGCGAGCATGGAAATGAAGAAGAACGCGGTGTTCCCCCAGTTCGCCCGCCAAAGGTCCCGGTCGGCCTTCATGATCCTGAAATTGTTCCAGATCTCGCCGACGATGTTAGGATTGAATTTTTTCGTCGGATCCGCCGCAGGAACCTTGGCGATGCCGATGCTGGTCATCAGTCCGAACGCCGCCAGGGCCGCTAACAAAACTCCCGACCACATTTCGCGGCCTACCAACGTTTCCGCCAGCCAGCCCCCGGCGTAAGTGCCGAAAATGATGCCAACGAAGGTGAGGAGTTCGAGAATGCCGTTGCCCGAGGACAACTTCGAAGTTGGCAGGACCTCGGGCATGATCCCGTATTTCGCCGGAGCGAAGATGGTGCTGTGGATGCCCATCAGGCAGATCGCAGCGAGTTGGAGCGATTGCATTTCCAGCTTCAACGCGAGCGCGGCGAACAGCATGATGCCGATTTCAGCTGACTTCACACCGATCATCACGGAGCGCTTGCTGAAGCGGTCCGCCATCCACCCGCCGACCGTGGCAAATAACAGAAACGGGACCGCAAACAGCAGCGAGGAATGTCCGACGAAGCTCTCCTTGTCCGCCTCGCTCACGGTCAACGAGGCGAGCACGGGGAAGATGACCAGCCAGCGCAGCGCGTTGTCGGAAAACGCACCCTGGAACTGGGTGAACATCAGGTTCCAGAAACCGCGAGGCCAGGATTTGGTGGATGCGTCGGACATGTCAGTGGGCGGTTGGGCAGACTTTTTTCAGTATGAAATGGGTGGGGATGAAAACGATGCCAATGAGGGCTGAAATCCATGCTCCAAGATATGCTAGCGGAGGCAAGAGCGATTGCGGCTTCGCATCGTCCATGCCGAACACGTAGTTCACGTTGCGGGGTATTTTGGGGTCGGCGAGCTCGGCCCCAGCGGGTGGCAGGAGGAAATATGCGATGAGGCAGAGCGCGATGCAGGTCGCCGTCCAGCCTAACAAAGCACGCTTGTCGTAGCCCAGCTTGCGGACCAGATAGAAAAGCAGGAAGGGGAGCCAGCCGTGGAAGAGCGAAAGGCCTCGCAGGAAAAGCGAACGATCCGCGTCGAACATGTAGGCTGTCATGCCTGTCATTTTCGCGCCGAAGAGCTGCATGAAAAAATCCGCGCACCACAACGCCTGCGGGATCAGGATGCCGACGGCAGCCAGCGAGACGAGCAGCGCGTCCTCTTTCCAAATGCCGACCAGCGTGAGCAGAAGCGCCACATCGCAGAAGTAGAGGAAATTCGTGGGACCGTAGTTGACCCAGTAAACAGGGATCATGACGGCGAGGAATCCGGTGTAGGCGATCTTCAGCCAGAGTGGAATGCGCGGGGAGGTTTTGATTTTCATGCGGCGTAACGGAGTGGGTTGCGGTCACGTTCTAGCAAACAACCCGCTCCGGGCGTTAATTGAAACTTTCAATGCGATCATCGACTGCTTCAATAGGCGAAACGAGAACCTCCGTCCATGAACATCCACCACCTGGAACTTTTCTATCATGTCGCCCGCTGCCGGGGGGTGAGCGCCGCGGCGCGCCAGATGCCCTATGGCATCCAGCAACCGGCGATCAGCGCGCAGATCCTGCAATTGGAGGATTCGCTCGGCAAAACCCTTTTCCATCGGCGGCCCTTTTTGCTCACGCCTGAGGGCGAAACCTTGTTCGCCTTTGTTGAGCCGTTTTTCCTCAAGCTCCCCGCCATCGCCGAGCGCCTGCGCGGCGGGGCGGATCACAGCCTGCGGATTTCCTGCCCGGAAATCGTCCAGCGGGATTACCTCCCGGCCCTTCTCGCCGGAGTTCGCGAGCGAGTGCCCGGATTCCATTTCAAACTGGAATCCGGTCGTTACGAGGAAATCCAAACCCGTTTGCGCTCGGGCCAAATTGACATCGGTCTCTCGACCAGCATCGGCGCGAAGGACAAGGACATCCGCCATCATGAACTGCTCCGACTGCCGCTCGTCCTGCTCGTCCCCGCAAAAAATGGTCCGGCAAGCGCAGAGGAAATCCTGAGCCGCGACCGCATCGATCTCCCGCTTGTCACCCTGCCGCGGGGCGAGTCCGCTGTGATTGCCTTCCAACAGGAACTTCAACAGCGGAAGATCGAGTGGTTTCCCATGCTTGAACTGGCCAGTCTCGATCTTGTCGCGCGGTTTGTTAGTGAAGGCTACGGAGCGGGCCTCGTTCTCGACATCCCCGGCATCAAGCGCCCGCCCGGCTTGCGCGCGCTGCCCTTGCCGGGCTTTCCTGAAATCAGCTTCTATGCCCTGACGCTCGGCAGTCACTCTCCGATGGTGGAGCTCTTCATCAACGAAGCGATCCGGGTGATAGAACGGATGGGGAAAACCAAGGCATGAGCAACGCAAGCCGTTCGATCAATACAAGCCGCTCGTCCGGATTGCGTGTCGGTCGGCCCAGTCGTAGATCATCCTGCGTGATCCGGCATCGTTTGCCGCAAGAATATCTAACATTTCCTGGTGGCGGAGCAATTCCGCAGCAAGATCCCGCTTGATCGTGACCGGATTGGCGAGTGTGCCGTAGTGGGAATCCCTGAAACGCTGAAGGGGTCCATATTGCGGCTCGTCCGGCAGGTGGTGGGTCTGTCGCTTGAGATCGGCAATCTGTTCCTTGAGCACCACGCAGTAGATTTTAAGCTTTTCCTCGCCGGCAGTCGCCAGGTTGGTGGCTTCCTCGCCGAGCCATTCCATTTCGAGCTGAAGCATTTCCCGCAGGTCGGTGACGGCGTAAGCGGCGTTCAGACGCTGCATCCAGACTTTTTTATGCTCCTTGAGCAGCGGGTCCGGTTCGAGATCCGGATGGAAAGCTTTGGCGAGTTGTTTGAAAAGAGACTTGAGATCACGGTTTTTCGCCTCCTCCTGTTCGAGCCGTTTGCGCTCTTTTTCGGCCTGGGCTTTAGTGCGCTTGCGAGGTGTTTTCGAACCGGGAGCATCTATTTTTTCTCTGAAAGCGTCACGCAGGCGGGCGCTTGCGATGCGTTTGAAATCGTCTGGATCGCCGGTGGGATCGAGATCGCTGAGGTCGAGATCCACACCCGCCTGGCGCGCGGTTTTTTCCATCATCTCCCGGAAGAAGTGAAATTCCTCCATATCGGCTTCCATCATCATCTGATCTTCCTCACTGGGGCCTAACTGATCGATGACCGCTTCAAGCCCGGCGATTTCTTCAGCGCTGAGACCCACCGGATCCTCCAACAGCTCAGCGGCCTTGCCGCTCACCAGATCGCCGAACCAGTGGCGGCGTTTGGCGCTCAACTTGATGGTTGTTAGGGAATCAAGGCCCGTGTGAATAATGGTGAGGTTCACCCGTTTCAGTTTTTCCACGAGCGGCATCAACTCGCGGATGGAAATGGCGAGCGCCTCATCCAGCCGTGCCTGCTCGCGAGCATGGCGGGCCTTGGTGGCCTCAAGGGTTTTCATGAGTCGGTTGAACTCCAGCTGCGCGGGGCTGGGCGGCGCACCACCACCCGACCGAATGGAGAGGCCTTCTTTCTGCGGGGCGCTTTTTTTGGATGCCTTGCGTTTCGACACGCCGGAGTTTCCCTCCCGAAGGATTGAAGTCAACTGGCTGGATCTAACGGATCTTCATCCCGGTAAATCGGGCGAACGCATCAGCCAGCGGCCGCGTCGTCGCAATCGTGACACCTCTCGGGTTTATCAGCACAACCCGGCGCGGTTTGAGCGTGCCATTCGGTGGGGCGCTCAGGAGCACGTAATATTTGTAGTATGGAGCGGTGGACGATCGGAAAACCCCCACGCCCACGGAGGTTTGTTCGCGGAAAAATTCGAGTTCGCCGAGGACATGAGACCGGTGGGCGCTGGAATTCAGCCAAAGTGCGACCATTTGCTTCGCCGGGCCGGGGCTCATGCCGATGGACTCGATGTTGTTTCCCGAGCGCGACAGGTCGTAATAGCTGGGAAGCAAGTATCCCGCCTGGCCGATCAAATAGTTCGCTCCTTTGCCATCCGGGGTGGTGTGGCCGAAATAGTGCCGACGTGCCATGTCCGCACCCCGCTGACGGGCGACAAGACAGAGGATGGGGTCGAGATTCATCGAACTCCTTTGTTGTCCGGACAGGTGGGAGATTTTTTTAAACAGCACCGTTTCGTCGCTGTTAATACGGTGGATCTGGCCCTCAGCAGGCAGGGTCATGACGGCCGCTGTGGCAATTCCTGCGGCGAGGGCGCTTGTGAGACTTCGAAAAAGCGTCCCAGTGCCGGTTTTGAGAAGCTCGAAGATTCCAAAGACATGGCTGCGGTTAGGGATCATGATGGTGGCAGGTAAAAACCATGGCAGCTCGAGTCGGTCCCCAGACCCGAGCGGTCATCGCAGCCACTGTAGTCCCACGCGGGAAAATATTACACATCAATTAGCTATCAATCTTGAGGCGGCCTGAGGCATTGCCGTTCAAACGAATTTCCACCACGGTCTAGTGTCAGTTTTTGCCGAATCGTGCAGAAATCATCTTCCGCTCCAAGCAACGTATTGCATGAGTCGGATAACTTTTTCAGAATCCGGCACCATTCGCCCGCGAGTTCGCCTTTGTCCGCGACTCGTCCCTTAAAAACAAGAACACGAAAATTCAATGCCACTGACCATCAAACCGAAATCCGAATGCGCCTTCGATCAATTCTCGCTCGGCGAAGTCATGCTCCGCCTTGATCCCGGCGAGGGCCGAATCCGCACCGCACGCCACTTCGCCGCTTGGGAGGGCGGCGGTGAATACAACACCTCGCGCGGCCTGCGGAAATGTTTCGGCTACAAAACCGCTGTCGTCACCGCCTTCGTCGATAACGAGGTCGGCCATCTCGTCGAGGATTTCATCATGCAGGGCGGCGTGGCCACCGATTTCATCCAATGGCGCGAGGACGACGGCATCGGCCGGAACGTGCGCAATGGCCTGAACTTCACCGAACGCGGCTTCGGCGTGCGCGGCGCGGTGGGAAACCCCGACCGCGGGAATACCGCCGCCTCCCAACTCAAGCCCGGCGACATCGACTGGGAGCACATCTTCGGAAAGCTCGGAGTTCGCTGGTTCCACACCGGCGGCATCTACGCCGCCCTATCAGAAACGACCGCCGCCCTCACCGTGGAGGCCGTCAAAGCTGCTAACAAATACGGCACCATCGTTTCCTACGACCTGAATTACCGCCCTTCACTTTGGAAAACGATCGGCGGACTTGCTAAAGCACAGGAAGTGAATCGTGAGATCGCAAGATACGTCGATGTCATGATCGGTAACGAGGAGGATTTCACCGCCTCTCTCGGCTTCGAAGTCAAGGGCGTGGATCATAACATCTCCACCATCGAGCTCGAAGCTTTCAAGGCGATGATCGAAACCGCAGTGACGGAATTCCCTAACTTCAAGGTCGCCGCCACCACCCTTCGCGGTGTGAAAACCGCGACCATCAACGACTGGTCCGCCATTCTCTGGCACGATGGAAAATTCCACGAATCCCGCAAATACCCCGACCTGGAAATCCTTGACCGCGTTGGTGGCGGTGACTCATTCGCGTCTGGCGTGCAGTTTGGTTTCCTGGAATTCAACGATGCCCAGAAAGCGGTGGAATACGGAGCTGCCCACGGCGCGCTCGCATCCACCACCCCTGGCGACACCTCGATGGCCACGCGCAAGGAAGTCGAAAAACAAATTGGCGGCGGCGGTGCGCGCGTCGTTCGTTGATTCACCTCGGATCTCCGATTCTGCAAACACACGCCATCCTGCATTCGTGCAGGATGGCGTGGATTGTTTTGTGGTCCAGCAAGCCCGGTTTTAATCGATGCAGCGCATCTGCCCGCTCGGTTTCCATCCCCTTGAAATTCCGACTCCGCACGCGAAACTACCGCCCATGCCGCTTTCCTCTCTCCAGCCTTTTTTCGATGCCAAAGGCTGGCAACCATTCGAATTCCAGCAACAAACCTGGAACGCTTATCTTGCAGGAAAGTCCGGGCTTCTTCACGCGCCAACTGGATTGGGAAAAACGCTGGCCGTTTACCTTGGACCGCTGGCGGAGGGACTGGAGGTCAAGTCCGGCTGCCAGATTCTGTGGCTGACTCCGCTCCGAGCATTGGCGGCCGACACCCTCCGCGCCCTCCGTGAGCCTCTATCAGAACTCGCGCCTCATCTCGAAGCCGAGGCCCGCACCGGGGATACTCCTGCCGCGTTGAGGGCAAGGCTTCGCAAAAAACTGCCGCACACGCTCGTTACCACGCCGGAGTCACTTTCCTTGATGCTCACCCATTCGGACTTCTCGGAAAAACTCGCCGGACTGCGCTGCGTGATCGTCGATGAATGGCACGAGCTGCTAGGGACCAAGCGCGGAGTGCAAACGGAGCTGTGCCTCGCACGGCTGCGCGCCTGGTTTCCCAGCCTGCGAATCTGGGGTCTATCAGCGACCTTGGGAAATCTGACAGAAGCCAGGCTTTCTCTGTTAGGTAACGCTTTTCACGATTCCGTCGAGGTGTCAGCGGACATGCACAAGCCGATTATCATCGAGACGCTGATCCCGAAAGAAATCGACCGTTTCCCCTGGGCCGGCCACATCGGCACGAAACTCGCCTCACAGGTGGCGGATGAAATCGAGAAGGCGAACGTGACTCTGCTTTTCACCAACACCCGCTCGCAGACGGAGATCTGGTTTCAGGAGTTGTCGTCCCTTCGTCCGCGGTGGAAAGGCCGGCTTGCGATGCATCACGGTTCGCTGGATCGCGCCGAGCGGGATCTGGCGGAAAACGGCCTGCGCGACGGGTCGTTGAAATGTGTGGTCGCCACCTCATCACTGGATTTGGGAGTGGATTTTTCACCGGTCGATCAAGTGATTCAAGTTGGCTCGCCGAAAGGCATCGCCCGCCTGCTTCAGCGTGCGGGTCGCTCGGGCCACCAGCCCGGCAGTGTGTCCCGCATCATCGGCGTGCCGACCCATGCCCTGGAACTCGTTGAATTCGCCGCCGCCCGCGATGCGGCGCTGGCCCGAAACATCGAGAGCCGCACACCGCTGCGAAAGCCACTCGACCTGCTAGTCCAGCACCTTGTGACTTGTGCGATCGGCGTGCCATTCGAACCGGATGCGATGCGTCGTGAAATCCAATCAAGCCACGCGTTCGAAAACCTGACGGACGCCGAGTGGGAGTGGTCACTGGGGTTCATTTCCAATGGCGGCGACGCGCTGGCTGCCTACCCGCGCTATCACAAAGCGCGCCTCGAAGATGGCTGCTACACGGTGGACGACAAGCGCCTGATCCTGCAACACCGCCTGAGCATCGGCACCATCTCCAGCGATCCCGCAGTGTCCATCAAGTTTGCCAACGGCCAAACGCTGGGCACCGTCGAAGAATCGTTCATTTCAAGGATCAAGCCCGGCTCCTCACTGGTCTTTGCCGGCCGCCGGCTCACGCTTGTTAGGTTTCACCAGCGCACCGCAACAGTGAAGCCGGCCGCTCGTGCGACAAAGGGCCAGATCGCAATTTGGGGTGGCAGCAAGATGCCGCTCTCGACCGAGCTGTCACATGCGGTGGCCCGGCGGATGCATGGCCATGGTGATCCGACGCCGGAAATGACAGCGGTCGCGCCCATCCTCGCAATCCAGAAAAAATGGTCGTGTCTTCCGTCCGACGATTCGTTGCTCGTCGAGCATGCGAGGTCGAGGGAAGGAGAGCACCTGTTTTTCTATCCATTCTCCGGACGCCTCGTGCATGAGGGTCTGGCGGCATTGATCGCCTTCCGGATCTCCCGGGAATCCGGCGAATCCATCGTCACCACGCAGAATGACTACGGTTTCTCCCTCAGCTCCCGGCGTATGGTTCTGGACGAGAAAATCCTGCGCCTCAATCTATCAAGCGAAAACCTGTTGGACGATCTCATTGCCTGCATGAACACCGCGGAACTCGCCCGACGGCAGTTTCGCGAAATCGCGCGGGTTTCCGGCCTCATCCTGCAGACGCCACCCGGCCAAAAGGATCGATCTCAACGCGAGCTGCAATCCAGCGCATCCCTGCTTTTCGAAGTCCTCCAGCGATATGATTCCGGCAACCTTCTGCTGCTCCAGTCGGAGCGCGAGATCCTTGAAAAACAACTCGAACTCACCCGCCTCACGGCCGCGATCAAAAAGCTTGAGGCCATGCCCATGCAGCTCGTGGAAACTGAAAACCTCACGCCCATGGCCTTTCCCTTGTGGGCGGACCGGCTCTCGGCCACCCTCGCGCCAGCGGATGTTGCGACCCGGCTTGAGGCGATGCTCCACACCCTGAATCTGGCTGCCCTGAAGAGTTGATAGACGATGACTGATCGTCAGATAACCATGACCTCCTTTCCGAAGAATTACTCCATCGCCTTGCTTCCCGAGGGCGCTGTTTTTCTATCAGACATCTCGACCCTCGTCGTGGCGGACGTTCATCTTGGCAAATCCGCGGCGTTTCGGGCGAAGGGTCTGCCGGTCCCCGAAGGTGACAATGCGCGCGACCTCGCACGATTGTTAGCATTGGTGAAAAGGACGGGGGCCGGACATCTCGTCATCGCAGGTGATCTTTTCCACGCATCGTCAGGAATCACCCCGGAACTCGAAAGCGCGCTTTCCGGTTTCATCAACGAGCTTGGAATTCCTGTCACACTTGTCGTTGGAAACCACGACGCGAAAATCAAACGCCTGCCCCCGTCGCTCCGTTGCGTGCCCCATCTTGATCTGGATGATAAACGTCGCGTCGTTCACGATCCCGCGCACGCGAGGGGCGGCCTGTTCCATCTATCAGGTCACTGGCATCCGGTCGTGAGAATTCCCGACGGCAAGCGCACGTCGCTGCGCCTGCCATGTTTCCTATTGAGGGATAACACACTCGTTCTGCCCGCGTTCGGCAGCTTCACCGGGGGCGCGATTGTCTCGCCGACAGCCGGTGACCGGATCTTCGTCGCACTTCGCGAAAATGTGGTGGAGCTGCCTTCGGAGCTCGTTTTCTGAAAAACTTCGCGCGTGATTCTCGGTTTGCCATTTCCCTGAACCACGCTAGCCTCCGCCCCTTCCCCACGAATTCATGACCACCGCCGAGAAATTCACGCAGCACGTTCTTCCCACTTACGGGCGGTTTCCGCTTGTCCCTGTGCGAGGTGCCGGTGTGCGACTTTGGGACGATGCGGGGAAGAGCTATCTCGATTTCTGCATGGGCATCGCCGTATGTTCGCTCGGCCACTGCCATCCGCGGCTGGTGGAAGCCGTCCGGCATCAGGCCGGCGAGTTGATGCACGTTTCCAACCTCTATCAGATACCACTGCAGGCAGAGCTTGCGGAGGAAATCAACACGCACCACGTCCGCATTCCAGGTAAGGTGTTCTTTTCCAACTCGGGTGCCGAGGCCAACGATGGATTGATCAAATCCGCCAGGCGTTTCGGCCGCAAACGCCCGCAGCCCGATGGCTCGCAGCGCTATGAAGTCGTGACCTTCCTCCAGTCGTTTCACGGCCGCACACTTGGATCCATGTCCGCGACCGGTCAGAAGAAAATACAGGAAGGTTTCGATCCGTTGCTGCCCGGTTTTCGGCATCTGCCATTCAACGACATCGCTGCACTCGAACTTGCGGTCCGCCCGGAAACCGCTGCCATTCTGTTGGAGCCGATCCAGGGGGAAGGCGGCGTCAACATGGCGACACCTGAGTTTCTTCGCGCCGTAGCAGACCTTTGTAAGAAGCATGACATTCTGTTATTTTTCGATGAAGTCCAGGCTGGCTTCGGTCGTTGCGGCGATGCGATGGCCTGGCGCATGATCGCCCCGGAAATCAAACCGGACGGAATCTCCTGGGCCAAGGGCATGGGCGGCGGCGTGCCGGTCGGCTCGTTCTGGCTCAGCGACCGCGTGATCGCGGATGACGGCACCGAGCTCTCTTCCCTGATGGGCCCGGGCTCGCATGGCTCAACTTATGGTGGAAACCCTCTCGTTTGTGCAGCATCGCTCGCTGTGCTTCAGGAAATCCGCGAGAAGGAACTCGCAGTGAACGCCATTCTTCAGGAAGTGCGCATCCGTGAAACCGTGAAGTCGTGGAATCTTCCCATCGTCACTGAGATCCGCGGTCAGGGACTGCTTCTCGGCATCGGGCTGGACGCATCGCTTATACCAACACCCGAAGGAAAAACCGCCGCGCTCGTCGTCGTGAACCAACTGATGGAACGTGGCCTGCTCGTCCCGCCCGCTGGTCCGAGCACTTTCCGTCTGCTGCCGCCGCTGAATGTCACCGAAGCTGAAATCGATGAAGCGCTCGCGATCATCCATTCCGTGCTGTCCGAATTCTAACACGACCATGAAACACTTCCTTTCCATCGAAGAACTCAGCGCCACGGAGATCCACGGCCTGCTCGATTCCGCAACGCAACTGAAGCTCCAACGCGGATGCGATGGAACTCAGCTTGCAGGGCAGACGTGGGCGCTGATTTTCACGAAATCCTCCACCCGGACGCGCGTTTCATTCGAAGTCGGCATCCGCGAGCTCGGCGGTTTCCCGATGTTTCTATCAAAAAATGACATCCAGCTCGGCCGCGGAGAACCGATCAAGGACACCGCCCGCGTACTCGGCCGCATGGTGCATGGTGCCATCATCCGCACCTTCGCCCAGCAGGACGTGGTGGACTTCGCCGGGTATTCCGGCATCCCGACAATCAACGCGCTAACCGATGACGAGCACCCGTGTCAGATCCTCGCCGACCTTCTAACCATTCGGGAAAAGCTCGGGGATTGGACAGGAAAAAAGGTGGCCTTCATCGGCGACGGTTTTTCCAACATGACGATTTCTTGGATGTGGGCGGCCAGGCACCTTGGCTTCGATTTGGCGGTGGCGGCACCTGTTTCCTGCCAGCCGACCGCTGGATTCCTCGCAAAACTCAACGCCCCGAATGTCACCATCACCGCCGATCCGAACGAAGCGGCCCATGATGCGGACGTCATCAACACCGATGTTTGGCTGTCGATGGGCCAGGAAGATCAGAAGGAAAAGGAACTCGAGTTTTCCGGCTTCGAAGTAAACGCGGAGCTTCTTGCGGCAGCCGCGCCCGGTCACATCGTGCTGCACTGCCTTCCTGCCTATCGCGGCAAGGAAATCAGCGAAGAGATTCTGGAGCTTCATGCAGATACGATTTTCCAACAGGCGGAGAACCGACTTCACGCGCAAAAGGCCGTGCTGGTGGCATTGGCCAGCCGATAAACCGCGCTCGCGTTCGTTACGGCGTCGACTTAGCATGAGCTCGTGATCGCGCGGCAGAAAATCAAGTATCCGGTTTCCGCTTCGCTGCGGCAGTATCTCTATCATTTCGATCGCCAGCGGGAAATTCCGAAGGTCTATGATGAACTCTGCCGCTTTTCCGGCGCCATTCCTTACGAGGATCCAAAGGGCCGCGAGACGCTGTGGCTTACTGTGATGTATCCGCCGGAAGTTTTCCGCGAGCTGCTGCCACGGTTGACCAGCATTTACACCGAGTTGAAATTGGGACGAGACGCCGAGCAGCACGAGCACCTTCTGGTAGACCGCATCGACTTCGGGGATTTCGGGAATTCCAAACCGTTCCGCATCCGCATCACGAACCTTTTCAACGATAACTCAGACTACTATTACGTCAAACAGGCAGACGCCTCGCGCATTTACGGCCTCGAGCTGGAGCACATCCTCTCGCCTAACCGGATTAACTATCTGATTAATGGCAACACCCTCATCGAGGAGCACATCGCCGGCGTGCCAGGTGACGCGTTCCTGCGCGACTATCTCCCGCAGCCGGGCCTCAACAAGGTGCGGATCGCAAAAGAATTCACGAAATTCACCGAACGAAGTTTCATTCGGTTATTAGGAGACATGCGCAGCGTGAACTACGTGGTGGACATCACGCCGGATTTTGAGGAAGTCCAATATCGGGTGCGGGCGATTGATTTCGACCAACAGTCCTATGAAGGAAACGGCAATGTCTATCTGGCATTCCGTTTCAACTCGAACCGGAAGATCACGCGGCTGGCCTTCGAAGTGCTGAACCGCAAGAGCATTGATCAATATGTGGCGGAGGAGCATGCGCAAATGACACGCCGCGCCAAGGTGGAAAGCAGCCGGTTGAGGGCTCTGCTAGGCATCATGCGGCGAGAGGACATCGCGCCGCGACAGCACGTGGTCACCCTTGCCCGCGAGCTGGACCGGATGCACGGCACCAACGACTTCGGGGACTGTCAATCGATGGGCGAGCTGACGGCGAGGCATATCTCGTTGATGCTCGACATTTAGAATCCGCCATTTGCCAGAAGTGGAGCGCGTTGCGTTGAGGTGCAGCTTTCAACCTGCGATACTCAATCGGCATCCGTTTTCCATGCGGCGTATTTCCTGAAGTAGCGGGCAGTGCGGGAGGCTCTCTTCATTTCCCACATTCTCTGGACGCACCCACCATGCTCGCCCAAGCTCCCGCCATGAAACGGCTTTTTCTCCTCGATGGGATGGCTCTGGTTTACCGGGCTCATTTCGCATTCATCCAGAATCCCATCCGCAACTCGAAAGGGGTCAACACGTCCGCGCTTTATGGATTCATCAACACGCTGCTTTTCATTCTGGAAAAGGAAAGCCCCACGCACATCGGCGTCGCGTTTGACACATCGGCTCCCACACCGCGCCATATCCGCTATCCCGCTTACAAGGCTCAACGCGACGAGATGCCGGAAGAGCTCGCGGCTGCGATTCCCCACGTGAAGGACTTGTGCCGCGCGTTTCACATTCCGGTGTTGGAAATCGACGGCTACGAGGCGGACGACATTATCGGCACCCTGGTGAAGCGCGCGGAGCCCGATGATTTCGAGTCCTTCATGGTGACTCCGGACAAGGATTTCGCCCAACTTCTATCAGCCACCACGTTCATGTGGAAGCCGGGCCGCAAGGGAACGGACCATGAGGTTATTGGCCTTGCTCAGCTACCGGAAATCTGGGGGGTGGCGGAACCATTGCAGATCATCGATTTGTTAGGTTTGATGGGCGACGCGTCTGACAACATTCCGGGCGTGCCAGGCATCGGACCAAAGACCGCGCAGAAACTCATTGCGGATTTCGGATCCATCGAAAATTTGCTGGCTAACACGGCTTCGATCAAAGGGAAACAAAAGGAGAACCTGGAAACGCACGCCGATCAGGCGCTGCTCTCTAAGGAACTCGCCACCATCATTCTTGACGTGCCCGTCGTGGTGTCGTGGGACGATCTTGTTCTATCTGAGCGTGACAATGAGGCGCTGAAGACCCTCTTCAACGAGTTTGAGTTCCGCACGCTGTCAAAACGGCTTTTTCAAACCGGAAGTGAAGAACTCATTCCGGCAGCAGATTCCACGACACCTATCATCTTTGAAACCTTCAAGACCATCCGCGATGTTCCGCACGCCTATCACCTCGCAGATACGCCGGAATCGCAGAAGCAACTCTTCGCGGAATTGGCCGCACAGTCTTCGTTTTGTTTCGACATCGAGACCACCGGACTTGATCGCTTTAAATCCAGTTTGTTGGGAATTGCGTTTTCGTGGAAAGAGCACGAAGGCTGGTATCTTCCCTATTCAGAAGCGCTGCGGGCAGAGCTGCAGACCGTGCTCAGCTCGTCCGCAGAGAAAATCGGGCACAATCTGAAGTTCGATCTATCACTTCTGCTTCATCACGGGATCAAGGTCAGTGGACCTTTTTTCGACACCATGCTCGCTGACACGCTGGTCGCTCCGGATCGGCGGCATTCGATGGATTACCTCTCTGAAATTCTGCTGGGCTATTCGACGGTGAAGCTCGCCCATATTTCCAAGCCCACGGTCGAACCGGGAGCCGTTGAGTCATTCGACCTCTTCGCGCATGCGGAGAAGGCGAAAGCATCCAAGGATTTAGACATCGCCGCCATTCCGCTGGCCGTGTTGGCAGAATACGCCGCCGAAGATGCGGATGTGACTTTTCAGCTCGCCCGCAAGATCCGCCCGTTGCTTGAACAATCCGGTCAGGCGGCGGTGCTTAGAGATATCGAAGGACCGTTGCAACCGGTGCTGGTTGCGATGGAGATGGAAGGCATCGCCATTGATCCGGCCGCCCTAACGATCATCGGCGACGAGCTTCAGATTCAGATCGATGAACTGGTGAAATCCATTCACGGCCATGCCGACCGCTCCTTCAACATCGCCTCGCCCAAACAGTTAGGTGAGATTCTTTTTGATCAACTCGGACTCGCTGAAAAGGCGAAAAAAACCAAAACCGGCCAGTATAAAACCGACGAACAAACGCTCGCCACCCTGGAGGGAAAACACCCGATCATTTCCGACATCCTCGCCTGGCGAGAAGCAACCAAACTGAAATCCACCTATCTTGACGCGCTGCCCACGCACATCGTCGCCGAAACCGGGCGCATTCATACCACGTTTCATCAACTCATTGCTGCGACTGGACGCCTCGCTTCGACCGATCCTAATTTACAGAATATTCCCATCCGTTCCGAAGCGGGTCGGAAAATTCGCAAGGCATTTGTTCCTCGCGTCGGCTTCACCCTTCTCTCCTGCGACTACTCGCAGATCGAGTTGCGTGTGATGGCAGCGCTTTCAAAGGATGCGACGATGATCGAAGCCTTCCAGAACGGCACGGACATCCACACGATCACCGCTTCGAAGGTGTTTGTCGTCGAGCCGGAGAACGTCACTTCCGACATGCGCCGCACCGCGAAGATGGTGAATTTCGGCATCATCTACGGCATCTCGGCTTTCGGACTGAGCCAGCGCCTAGCGATTCCAAGGACAGAAGCGGCCAGCATCATCGAGGCCTATTTCCGCGAGTATCCAGCGATCCGCGAGTTCATGGATCGAACGATCACCGAGGCCCGGGAGATCGGCTACGTGGAGACCCTCAGCGGTCGCCGTCGCTATTTCCCTGACCTCAATTCAGGCAACCAGAACCTCCGCGGCAATGCAGAACGCGCCGCCATCAATTCACCCATCCAAGGCACGGCTGCAGACATGATCAAACTCGCCATGATCAGAGTGGACTCGTTGCTTTGCGAAAAGACCTATCAAACGAAAATGCTCCTTCAGGTGCACGACGAACTTGTCTTCGACCTGGCTCTGCACGAGCATGAAGAACTGATCCCAAAAATTCTTGAAGTGATGAAGACCGCACTTCCTCTACCTAACGGCGTTCCCATCGAGGTCGAAGCGGGCACCGGAGCGAATTGGCTGGCAGCGCATTAGGGAAATTGCAGTGCATTGGCACGGCCCAACGTCCCATCGACATCGAGGTCTTTGTGCCATATACCAGCCACATGACTGAGAACATGACTCTCCCCGTCCGGCCGAAAAGCGGCGTTTCCTGCCTGGTCAAGGGCTTGATCGGTGTCGCCGTGTTATCGCTCGTTCTTGTGGGTTTGTGGTGGTGGTCAAACCGACCTATCCAACCGGTCGTTCTGAGTCCTCAGGAAAAAACCGCGGTGGATGCCAAAGTCGAAGCGATTCAGCAGCCGGTTGATCCGAAGTATGAAAAGGGCACCAAGGAAATCATTCTTACGGAAAGGGAGCTCAATGGCCTGCTTAACGAAAACACCACCTTGGGGAAAACTGTCAGCTTTGAACTTGTCACCAACGCGATTCACGCCCGCGTCGAGTCAGACCTCGATCCTGACCTTCCAATCATCGGTGGAAAGCATCTGAAAGCTCGTGCCCGGTTTCTCGTCGGCAGCGCTCCCGGCCAGGCAAGCGTCATTCTCGATGACGTCACAGTCTGGGGTGTTTCGCTGCCCAATGACTGGCTGGCCGGCCTCAAGGGGCGGGATTTACTCGGTGAAATTCTTGGGGGTGGAAAGGAAGGACCTGGAAAAGTCGCCGGCGTCCAGGAATTCCGAGTTGAATCCGACCGGCTGGTGATTCGTCTGGCGGAGTAACTATCAGGCCATCGGGGTCGTCTCAGTTCCCCATCGCCGTGATCGCCTCGCGAATGGCAGCCTGCACAGTGGGATCAGCATAGCAGGGGCCTGCCCCGGGTCCGCCGGTGGTATGGGTTTCAAGCAATCGAAGGTCACCGTTGACTAACAGAAATGAAGGGTTTCCGCTGTCACCCACGATCAGGTTGCGCCGATAGACGGGACTCAGGTTGGTGAAATAATCGAACTGCACGACCGGCCCCGAAAGAGCGGCGAGGCGGTGGACGGAGAGCGTGCTGGTTTGGTCTGAAACGATTACCGGCCGGCCGATCGTGGCATCCGCTGCGCTGGCGAGACGATACCATTTGACTTCCTGCGGCAGCGGGCGGTTGAGTTTAGCCACGGCGATATCGCCAACCGAAAGCGTTCTAACAGTTCCAATGATCCGCTCGTGGCGGTTTCCCTGCTTGTCGTGGAAAACAACCGGCACCGTGGAAGGGCGGATGAAATGGGCAGCCATGACGACATAGCCGGGCGCGATGAGCGTGGCGGTCCGCGAGTCGTTCCATGCGACGCCGGTTAGGTCAAGGCGCGAGGCCCAGTTGTTCCGCCATTTCGATCCGGAGTTCGGCTGATAGTATTGGAAAAGCGCGCCTTTTTCCGCCTTTTCCGGCAGGAAACCGAAGCCTGCCTGAGAGGGCGAGCCGTTGGTGACAGACGGCCCGCCCCCAGTGGCACAAGCGGTGATGAGGCAACAGACGCAGAAAAGAAGGAGCGGTTTCATGATCTTTCCTTCGGATTTAAGCGCCCGGCGAGGCGTTGGCAAGCAGGCTTCTGGTGCACTCAGCAGACCCTTGCGTTTTCGGTGGGATGCCGCGTAGGCTTGGCGCATGCCCGCTGCGACAGAGACCCAGTTTTTCCATACAGGAAGCCCCGACCATCCGGTGAGGCTGCGCGATGGAGGGCAGTTGGCGGAAGTCACGATTGCCTATGAAACGTGGGGCGAGCTGAATGCCGAGCGTTCGAATGCGGTGTTTCTCTGCCACGCTCTAACTGGCTCCCACCATGCCGTCGGATATAACCCTGCCATTGAAGGAGTCGGTGGGTTGTGGCAGCCAGAAATGCACGAAGGCTGGTGGGAGGCAATGATCGGACCCGGCAAGGCCATCGACACGGACAAGTATTTCGTGATTTGTGCGAACTATCTGGGAGGTTGTTATGGCAGCACCGGGCCGGCTTCGGTCGATCCGGAAACGGGCAGACCCTACGGCGCGAAATTTCCCGCGGTGACGGCCGCGGACCAGGTGGAGGTTTTCACCCGGCTGTTGGATGGTCTCGGGATCGATGTCCTGCACGCGGTGGTCGGCCCCTCAGTCGGCGGCTTGGTCGCAGTGACGTTCGCCACGCGCCAGGCTGCTAGAATCCGCAACGTGATCATCATCGCGTCCGGATATAAGACGACGGTGCTCAACCGGCTGATTCTTTTCGAACAGATTCTCGCCATCGAAAACGATCCTTATTTCAACGGCGGCGAGTATTATGATAACTCACCCCCTGTGTATGGCTTGGCACTGGCAAGGATGATTTCCCACAAAACCTTTGTCCACCTTGATGCTTTTGAGAGCCGCGCGAGGCAGGATGTGGTGCAGGCGGACGACGTGCTGGCATGGTATCGGGTGCGCGACCAGTTCCAGAGTTACATGCTCCATCAGGGGAAGAAGTTCGTGAAACGCTTCGATGCGAACACCTACCTGCGCATCATCGATCTCTGGTCGCGCTACGACGCCACCCAGGAAGGCGATGCGGAAACGCCGGCGGATCTATTCGAACGAGCGCGCGTGGCTGGACAGAAGTGGCTGGTTTTTTCGATCGATTCTGACTTCTGTTTCTATCCGGAAGAACAGTCTGAACTGGTCAGGTTCCTCGAACAGGCGAAGGTCGATGTCATGCACATCATCGTGCACTCGGACAAAGGTCACGACTCATTCCTGTTAGAGCCTGACCTTTACACACCGCATGTGTCGTGGGTTTTGGGAAGGTGATCAATCCTCCTTGGCCGGTGTTCCGGCATGGTCTGCCTGATCTTTCAGCGGGCCTTCAGGCAGCGAAGCGCGCCATGTCTGAAAGGCGGTGGCGTCGTTCATCAGGAAATTTTGCACCAGCATCGAGACGGCGTCCGGTGACAGCGAACTTGATTTTTGCGACGCCGCCCATTGAGCTGCGGCTGCGGCGTCGGCTCGCGACCAAGCTGCGATGAACAAGCCGGCGGCGGCATCACGCTCACTGCCGGCGTTGAGTTTTTCCAGCCACGTGACTCCGGCGTCAGGGGATTGCTGTGCGAAAATGTTGGCGAGTTCGTGAATGGCCGCCGTGCGCTCACTGCCGGGTTTCACGTTTTCCATCAGCCAATCCGAGCTGGCAGGTAGATCCATGGTTGCCCAGTTGGCGAGGGTATTGCCGAAAAGTCCCGGGTCGTTGTTTGCCTGACTGAGTGAGAGGCTGGTGGTTACGGCTTTCACGGGATCACTCTTCGCCCAGCCGGCGAGAGCCGCTCGTTGCAATACGGGTGACAAGTCACCGAGAGAAGAATTCTCGGCGATGAAGCGAAGTGCGCCTTCCGGCTCGTTGGCGGCCCATGAAAAAAGCATGTTTTCCAATGCCGCATCGCGCTGCGGGGTCGGCGGCTGGGCGATGAACCAGGTGGTGGCTTCGAGTCCACTCTGCTCCGCCCAGTTCTCTGCGATGGCGATGAGGGTGTTGTTCAATTCGGCTCCTGATAGATTGGCTGCGGCCCAGCCGGCGGCACCTTTGGGGTCGTTTTCCGAAAAATGATTGAGGGCCACACGGATGAGTTCGTCGCGGCGGTCGCTTTTCGGCTGGCTTTTCAACCAGTCCAACGCGTCAACCGGCTGGTATTGCACCCAAGCCTCCATGTTTTGCATTGCGAGCTTGAAGCGAAGCAGGGGATTTTTTTCGGCATCGAGTTTCTGATGGAGGTCGCGGATATTGGGAGCAACCAGGCCGCCCGCTCTTGCGGGAGTTAGAGTTTTCGCAAGACGGCTGTTGCTTGCGATGGATTCCCCCGATTTCGGGCCTGCTGCGGGGGATTGCCGTTTCCCTAACAAGAAGCCGCCGCTGCCGCAGATGAGGCCGATTGCAACTGCGCCGATGACTTGGACGGTGGGTTTCATGCCAGAATGAGAGAAAAGGATTTAGCAATCGGTGCCGGACGCGAACATGCCGGGAACAGGTCGTCTCTGTCCCGGCATGTCAGGCGTGTGAATGCAGTCTGTCAGAGAAGGGTCTTGCTGCTGAATTTGAGCTTGTCGCGCCGTATCCAGCCCTCGTTGGTGTATTCAAAGAGCTCAAACTCCGGATAGCGCCGCTTGTTCAGTGAGACTGCTTTACCGAACGCGGAAACACCGCTGTAGTGAAATCCGGATTTTAACGGATCAAGTCCGTAAGTCATGAGAACCACACCTGACTGTGCACCGTAGGACTGAAGGCCCCAAAGTTCAAAGCTCATGCTGCCGGACCGGTTGCCCGAACGGTTGGTGATCTGCTGCATGCCGATTTCCGCCGAGTGGTAGTAGCCGGCACCGAGATTGTCGTAGCGGCCACTTTGTGCTCGACCGCCGCGGTAGTAGGTTTCTTTAACGCCGAGATTGTAGTAGCCGCTGCCGCCCAAGGTAAGGCGGGTGGCGGTGGCCTCGGGGATGGTGACGGCAGCCGTCAGAAGGGAAATGACTGCGGTGGTGAGCCGTGGAATGATGGATTTCATGATGTGAGGAGAAGGTCGATTTGGAAACGTAATCGCTCTGACGCCGTCCGCAGCCGAATAATTCAGGAAATTTCCCGGCGGGAAACATTGCTTAATCCCAGTGAATCGAGCTCGGAATAGGTTTTCCGCAGCCAGACCTTCACGCGCTGGCGGTCGAGGAGGCCCAGAAGTTGCTGGCCGTTTTCCGCCGCGTTGATGGCGGCCCAGAAGCTGGAGTTCGAGTGGTCCACTTGCCGCATCGACCCTTCGTGGAGTCTTGGCAGCTCGATGAATTTCGCGCCAAGTTCCATGGCGCGGGTTTTCTGGCGGGACGCATGGAAGGCATCGAATCGCGCACCGCGACCGTGGTTGAGAACGACGACGTAACGGGCCTCGGTCTTAAATTCCTCAAGCAGGCGGCCTAACATCTCAAGCGAGTCGCGCCCGTCATCGAGGATGTGCCAGCAGTTCACCATCACGCCGGCTTCGCGGAAAAGTTCCAGCACACCGGTGTCCTCCATCCAGCCGCGCAGGGAGGCGCTGCTCTGGGCGGCGAGATCGACCACGATCTGGGTGCCTTCGTCGCCCTGGAGGGCGGCTTCGGCGAGGCGATCAAGGCTTTGGAAATCCTCAAGGCCCACATGCTCCGTGAATCCCTGATAGAACCGCATGAACGAGCCATGCGACCGGTCTGAGTCAAAACCCTGGAAAGGAATGTCCCGGTCGATGCAATACTGCGCGAACACGCGTGACATCACGGACTTTCCTACACCACCCTTTTCACCGCCGATCAAATGCACTTGGTTCATCTGCCGGCGGAGGTAACAGTTTCACCCGCCATGGCAAAGCGCGATTTCAGCGATCAATAATCAGCGACCGGACTGCTGGCCTGATCTGTCTGGATTTCAGGGACTTCCGAGCTGAGTTTGGCGAGTGATTCAGAAGTGGTCCGCCACAATTTGTCCGACCAAACGAGCGGGGGGTGGAGTTTCCGACGGAATCGCTCCACCCGTGTGAGCGCCTCGTCCCTCATCCAGTGCGGAAGCTCTGCAATGGCCATTGCGGCGGCCTCGGCGGTGTCGGTGCGATGGCAGATGAGCGCGAGGTCGTTGCCCGCTTCGATGGCGAGTTTCACATCCTGCCCCCGGCCGTAGCGGCGGGTGATGGCGCCCATGTCGAGATCGTCTGTTAGAACGAGGTGGTGATCGAATCCAAGCTGGTCACGCAGAAAGCGGCGGATGACGCGGGGTGAGAGTGAAGCGGGGAAATCCGGATCGATGTTAGGAAATCCGACGTGGGCGAGCATGATCGCATCCAGTTCCGGCATCAGCGCGGTGTAGGGAATGACATCCTCGCGGAGAAGCTCCGCCAGGGTCGCCGGGGAGGATGGCAGATCGTGGTGAGGATCGGATTGCGCCCGGCCACCGGCGGGGAAATGCTTGCCACAACCGGCGACTCCGCGTTTCCGCATCCAACGGTTCCACTGTCCCGCGTAGTCGATCACCCGTTGTGGATCACGACCCCAACAGCGGCCGCGGAGGGCATTCTGGGTGCCGGGGAAATGGTCGAGATCAAGGACGGGAGCGAAATTCAGGTTGATGCCTAACAAGCGCAGGAGATCGGCGGTGAAAGCACCGGCATCCGCGATTTTCCCCAAGTTGCCGATTGCGGCGAGTGCCGGAGCGGAAGGCGTGGCGGGGGCGATTTCCTTGGTCCTCGTGACGCGACCGCCTTCCTGATCGATGGCGATGATGGGCATGTCCGACGAGAAACCCCGTAGATCGTCCGTGAGCTTCCGCGTCTGTTCGGGTGAGACGATGTTCCTGGTGAACAGAATGTAACCCGCGGGCTGGAGTTTGCGGAAAAGCGCCGCCTCGTCGGATGTTAGTTCAGGCCCGGCGATCCCGAGCACCAGCAGTGAGCCGTCGATCATGGGCAAAACGAAAGCAGGTGGAGCGGACGCTGTCGATGACTGCGATCAGGCACTGGCAACCGCGTTTGGGGGAGTGCAGGGGTCATTCCTGAAGTTTCAACAGGGGAGGCGTGCTGGCGGCTTCACCCACGAGAGTGGTGCCCTCGTAAACGCGGATCACCCAGCCGGCATAGGTCTGTCCCGTTGCATCGACCTTTTCCATTTTCCCCTTGGCGCTTCGTTTTGAAAATGAAGAAAGGGAGGTGAATGCATAGGGAGGGACGCTTGCTTTGGCGGTTTTCGTGGCGTCCAGGGGCACTTCCATTTCTTCTTTTTTGGCGATCACCTGATTCTTGCTGGTCAAATCGCGGGCAACCCAGAAGGCCACCAACTTTAACGGGCCGTTGATGGTTTTTGCGGCGGTCAGTTCCGCGTCGAGGGTCTTGGTGACAGTCTCGGACTTGGCCTGGTCCTCGACTTTTCTATCAGTATCCTGCTTTTTCTCCCTCTCGGGTTTCACGGTTTTTGCATCGGCGCGGATGGTGACCTGAGCGGTGGATCGTGGGTTTCCAGCGGGTTCGGCGTGGATAAGGGAAACGCCGACAGTGAGGACGGCAGTTAGGTATGACAGGGTTTTCATGGGTTTTGTGGTGGGTTGTTGGTGGTTGGGATTAGGTGACAGAGAATCGGCAGGTGAGGGCGGTTGGTGAGCTATACTCAATCCAGGAATTTCCCGGGGTTGAGAATGCCTTGAGGATCGAGGGCATCTTTCAAGGCGAGGTGGGTGTTAAAGGAAACCTCGCCGAGGGCTTGGTGGATCCAGCGTTTTTTTGCAAGACCCACACCGTGCTCGCCGGTGATGGCTCCGCCTTGATTCAGGACCCAGGTGAAAAGAAGATCGAGTGCGGCATCCGCACGTTCGCGGGTTTCGGGATCGTTGTAATCCTTGACCATGAGATTGGTGTGGATATTGCCGTCACCGGCGTGGCCGAAGCAAGCAATCGGGATGCCGGTTTTCTTTTCTAACTGGCGGGCGAAAGCCACCAGCTCCACCAGTTTCGAACGCGGGACGACGATGTCTTCGTTGAGCTTGGTGAGGCCGGTGTCTCGAAGGGAGTAGGAAAACTCGCGGCGCAGTTTCCAGATGCGCTCGCAGGAGGCCTCGTCCGGCGCGCGCTCGATGAAGGTGGCGCCGAGATTTGATAGGAGCTGATGGAGTTCTTCAAGTTCCGAGACGACGGCGGCAATTCGGCCATCGATCTCGACAATGAGATGGGCGTTACCTGGAGGAAAAACTTCCGCGCCGAGTCGTCGGCGAGCGGCCTCCAGCGTGAATGCATCGGTGATTTCCAGGGCAGATGGAAGATGGCCCGCATTCAGGATTGCCTGCACGGCAGCGGCGGCGAGCGCATAATCCGGAAAAATGGCGGCCAGCATGCCACGGCTGGCAGGCTTTGGAATCAAGCGGAGCGTGGCCTCGGTGATGATGCCTAACATGCCCTCGGAGCCGGTGAAAAGCCCGATGAGGTCAAAACCGGTTTTGTTTTTGTGGAGCCTGCCGCCAGCGCGAAGGATTTCTCCATTCGCCAGCACGACCTCGAGTCCTAACACATAGCTGCGGGTTACGCCGTATTTCAAACAGCGCGGACCGCCCGCATTTGTGGCGATGTTTCCACCGAGCGAGCATTCCTTGAGCGACGCAGGGTCCGGCGGGTATTCCCAACCCACGGCATGCACGGCCTCCTGCAGCGTCCGCGTGATCACGCCGGGCTGAACGATGGCGACGCCGTCTTCCGGATGGATCCCGATGATGCGGTTCATTCGCGCGGTGGACAGGACAATGCCACCGAAGACCGGGACGGCTCCGCCGACATAGCCGACTCCGGCGCCGCGGGTGGTGACCGGAATTTTGTTAGTCGAAGCGAATTTCAACGCAGCGGAAACATCCCCGGTGGATTCGGCAAAAACCACCACATCCGGCGGATGGCTGGCGGACCACTTGTCGGTGGCATGGATGGCCAGAATTTCCGCTCCAGTGGTGACCTTGTCCCCGCCGATCAGGGAGGTGAGTTCTGCAAGCCAGTCGTGGGATGGAAGATTCATACGCGGTGAAAGGGTCGGGGCACACCCATGGTTCGTCAATCTTTCGTCACTTCGCAAGGCCGTCAGCGATATAAATCTGATAGTCCTTGATTCGGCCGGGATTGGCGTCGCCGGCGCGCGGGGTGTAGCGAAGACCGCCGACTTTGGTTTTTTTCCCGAGATCGATGACGATGCGGTGAGGAAATTTGTCTTCTTTGTTTTTCCACTGGGAGTGCCAGAAGTTCGAGGTCTGGCCGTCGATCGCGTTGGAGGCGGAGCCATCTTCGCCGGCTTGTTCCTGGCTGCTGGCGTAGGCGATGGTCCATGTCTGATGCGAAATCGGGTTGCCGGACGGGTCCAGAAGGTCGAGCTCGGCGATGGCGGCGAAAGACTTGCCGTCGTGCGCGTTGAGAGCCTCAATGCAGAACTGGCTGCCGCTGGCGGGTTGGAAAAACTTTACTTCCTGAGCTTCTCCGGTGGGCTTGAACTCACCTTTATAAGCGGGTTTCACGCCGGTGAGCGTGAGCTGGGTGGTCGAGGCCGGCCCGCTGGTTTTGGCGAAGTCGAGCTCGGGGCGAAGCTGGTCGAGCACGGGTTTTTCCAATCCGGCTACTTGCGGGCTGGCTGGTCCCAGCAGATCGAGGATGATGATGTCGTTGGCTCCTTTTTTCAACCAGACGCCGGGCAAATAAGCGGTTTGGGTGGGGCCAATGTTCCAATAGCGGGCGAGGCAGTGACCATTTACCCAGAGCACGCCCTTACCCCAGTTAGATAGGTCGAGAAAAGTGTCGGCCGGGTTGGCGACTTGGAATGATCCGCGCCAGAAGGTCGGGACCTTTGTGGGTTTTTCAGCCGCGGGTATCCAATTCAGACCGGAGATCATCGGCGCGTCGAGCGGCAGCGGATAGACCTGCCATGAGCCCTCGAGAGTGGTTTCGCCGAGGCGGACGGGACCGCGGATGCCCTTGCGGTCGTGGATTTCGAGGCCGAAATTCACGTGGCCCATCGCCTCGACCAGGATATCGAGCTGAACCGGTTTTTCGCGTGTGGGAAGCTGCACGGAGAATCGCCGCGAGCGGCGATCCATGATGCCAACCGGTTTGCCATCAACGAACACCCAGGCGAAGTCGTGCGCCTGATCGACCTGTAGTTTTGCAGCAGGTCCGGCGGGCAGTGTGGTCCGATAGATCGTCATGCCGTGCCCTTGGTCATAGGCTTCCATGTTGCGCGGTGTGGTGTCGCTGATAGGAGCGGGTAGGTTGGCGAAAACATGAGCGGTCTGGGTGAGCGTGAACGACGGCAGGCTCATCACCGGAAGTGGGGCAGGGGGATCTGGCAGTCTTTCACCAGGCTCCAGGTGTTTCGACATCAGTTCGCGGGTGCGCTTGAATTTTTCACCGATCCAACCGGCTTCGGAAACCGGCGCATCGTAGTCGTAGCTGCTGGTGTCCGGTTTGAACGGTCGATCGGCCCCCGACCAAAGGCCGAAAGAGGTGCCACCATGGGCCATGTAGATGCTGAACGAACCGCGGTTTTCCAGCATGTATCCGAGGTGCTTCAAATACTGGTCGGTCTTCCCGAGGTGATGGGGTGCGCCCCAAGTGTCGAACCAGCCCGGATAGAACTCACCGCACATCAGCGGGCCGGTGGGCAGGATTTCTCGAAGTTTCTTGAATCCGTTAGCTGGGTCGCTGCCGAAATTGACGACCTGGAAAAGATCGTCGCGGTAGCCTTTTTTCAGGTCGCCCACTGGATTACAGGCGAAGAGCGGGATATCGAATCCGCCGTCGATCATCGCCTGGCGCATTTTTCCCATGTACTCCGCGTCCTTGCCGTAGGAACCGTATTCGTTCTCCACCTGCGCCATCAGGATCGGGCCGCCCTGGGTGACCTGAAGCGGTCCTAACACCCGACCGACCTCTTTGAACCACGCGACCGCAGCCTTGAGAAACTTGGGATCCTGCGAACGAAGTTTGATGTCCGGGTTTTTCAACAACCACCATGGGATGCCGCCGCCGTCCCACTCGGCGCAGGCGTAGGGGCCGGGCCGCAGGATGACCCACAGGCCTTCTTCCTGAGCGATCTTGCAGAACTCGGCGACGTCCGCCTGGCCTTTCCAGTCGTAGGTGCCTTGTTTGAACTCGTGGAAATTCCAAAATAGATAGGCACATACCGTGTTCAGCCCCATCGCGTGCAACGCCTGCAGGCGGTGCCGCCAATACTCGCGCGGCACCCGAGCGGAATGGATTTCCCCGCAGCGGATGACGATCGGTTTGTCATCGAGCAGGAAATCCGACTGGCCGATGGCAAAGGTGTGTTTCGGCTCGGCGGCAGGCAGGCCGGACGAAATGGCGAGCGTATAGAGAAGGGCGATGAGTGTTTTGCAGAACATTGAAAAAGCGGGTTTGCGTTGTCCATCATTCGGTTTCCCGGGCAGGGCAGCAAGGAACACCTTTCCCCAATTATGGGCAGGCGCATCGGTACTTTTATAGTGTTACGACAATTCGGCCTGTATCTCAGGGGTTTCTGGACTCTCATCTTTTTCATCGCTCGCGGTCCGGGTCAAAAGAACTAACAACGCAGCAAGCAGGGCGGAAGCCATGATCCCCGACCACAACAGCGGCGGGCTGAAATGATAGGCAAAAAGCCCCAGCGAGGGACCGACCATCGTCGCGGAACTCCAGGTGATCGACATCACTCCTTGATACCGGCCGCGCATCTCGTCAGGTGCCAGACCGGCCATGTAGCCGCTGCTCACCGGCATCGAGATCATCTCGCCGATCGTGAAAACAATCATGCTCACCACCAGCAGGGACAGCGACGCCCCGAGACCGTTGATGCCCATGCCGATTCCTATCAGCACATATCCTGCTGCGATGGTTTTCACCGGCGAAAAGCGCCGGGTGAAACCGATCAGTGGCAGCTCCATGCAGGCAATCATGATGCCGTTCAATGCCATCAGAAACCCATAGGTCCGCTCGTCGAGGCCCGCGCCTTCGGTGGTTTGCAGGCTGAAGCTGGAACTCATCTGGAGAAATGAAAGCGTGATGAGAAACGCAGCCACCGACGCGAGTTGAAACGGCGTGTTCCCCTTCATGTGGCGCAATGCGTGACTCCAGCCTTCCCTTCCTTTTACCGACTCTGCGACCGGTCTGGGCTTGAGCCCGAAAAGGATTGTTAGGCCAAGCGCCACCGTCGTTGCCGCGTCTGCGACGAACAGCGCGGTGAAGGAATGTTTGGCCATGAATCCAGCCGTCGCCATTCCTGCTGCAAAGCCCATGTTGACTGCCCATCTCTGACAGGCAAAGGCCCGCACGCGCAGCTCCGGCGGAATCAGGTCGGCGATCAACGCGCCCGCCGCCGGACCGTAGATGCCCGAGGACAGGCCCATCATGAAGGTCGTCATCACCAGCGCGGGAATGCTCTCCGCCTGTGATAAAAGCAACATGAACGCCGCCGATCCGGCGCAGGAAACAAGCATCACCGGCTTGCGGCCGATTCTATCCGACAGATAGCCACCGATGATCCCGGCGCAGAGCCCGCCAGCGCCGTAGGCACCGATCGTGAGACCGATGCTGCCCTCCGCATGGCCGCGCATTTTCAGATAGATGACGAGGAACGGCATCACGAAGTTCCCGAAGCGGTTCACCAGGGTGCCGCTGAAGAGAATCCAGTATTGTCCTGGCAGTGATGCGAGATCCTGCAGGAGCGTCGTGTGGCGTAGTTGCGTATTCATCGGGAAAAGGCACAAAAAAAGCCCCGTCTGCCAGTGAGGCGGACGGGGCGAAAGGTGGTTCGGGGGTATTCTATCCGATCACGGTTTCATCCGTCCGCACGAAAGTGACTTTGCGGGAATTTGCAAGCCACTGGCGGTGGGTAACGGTGAAATTCCGGACATTCCCAATCAGCCCCTCGCTCGCGGCGGGTGCTTGGGACATGCTGGAAATGGTCGTGGCGGAATTCATTGAGCGGGTCGGCAAGGTGGATTTTCGGTGAGAAATGTCAATTTTGAAAATCGGCTGCCAGGCGGGATGGAGCATGCGGTTGAGCTAACAGTTGCCTCGCTTTTGTCGGTGAGGGACCGCCATCACTTCAACTCTGCGGCAGTCCAGGGAGTGTTCCGGGTGGCATGTTTCGCGCGGATTTCCTTGATCTGGTCTGTGCTAACAGGAGGGCCGTCATTGGACCAGGATTGGCGGACGTAGGTGAGGACATCGGCGATTTCCTGGTCTTTCAAATCGGTGTGGGGAGGCATGATGCTGTTGACCTTCTGCCCGGCCGCTTCGATGGGGCCTTGGAGTCCGTGAAGCACAATGCGCGCGGCAACGGTGGGGTCCGTATTTACCCATTCGGAGGCATCAAGCGGTGGGAAAGCCATCGGCACTCCTTTGCCTTCAGGACCGTGACAGGCGATGCAGGTTTTGGCATAGACGGCAGCACCGCGTTCGTGGATGGCGGAGTCCGGCTTGTGTTTTTTCAAGACGATTTTTTCGGCGATTGGCCCGGCATTGAGACGTGTGAGCAGTTGTTTTGAGAAATCGTCGTCGCGGGCGGCGAGCGCTGCGGCAAGCGCACGGCGGGAGGTGATGTCAGCCTTGTTAGTGAAGTAGGTGGCAACCGAATCCAGAATGGAGTTGGATCCGCTGCCGCTGGAAACCTCATACAGATAGGCGTCGTCCCAGAAGGCGGTTCCGGTGCCGCCGCCGTATCCGCCGAAGAGGCAGTGGACGAGGATCTCGGTCTCGTTTTCATTCGTGAATTCCGTGCTGATTTCAGTCCAGTCCTTGGTGCCTGCGACGCCTTCAGTGGCGACGTCCATGCCATGGACGTTGAACATGGCCCCACGTCCGCCCCTGTTCCTGAAGCCATCGGTTTTCACCCAGCCGCCCAGGCGGTAGCGGGTGTTGGGTTTTACGGTGACGACAGCCGCTGCTCCGGCGTCGGCAACTTCGGGGGAGGTGATCATGAGGCAGGGCGTGCCGTTTCTTCCGGCGGGTGAAACGTTCATGCTGATGGCTTCCGGGTGGGCGGAGCCGTAGGTTTTCAGCGCCCAGCCTTCGGGACCAGGTTTGGAAAAATCTCCGTTAGGCATGAGATTGACCGGGGCTGCGGCTTTCTCAGTGGCCACTGAAGTGCCGGCTGCTGCTAGAAGGACCCCGGCGGCATGGTGGCGGGCGGCGATTTGCCATGCGTCGCCGAGCGTTTTGTCACCGAGGATTTTCGATTTTTCCGCATTGAGAGTGGCATGCAGCGCGCGGCCAATGGCATCGGACGGAGCGAGGCGTGAGAGGGAAACGAAAATTTCCGCGAGTTCGCGTTCGTCGTTGGCGGAGATGATGCCTTCGACGGTGACAGCCTTGGAAAGCGTCTCGTCTAACGGTGCATTTGCAATGGCGGCACGGCGGAGTCCGCGGTTTTTCGAGGCGAGCGCAGCGGTGGTTGCCTCGTTGTCGACAGCGCTGAGACCCTGCAAAGCGTAAAACGCGTGCGTGGCAGCCGTGGTGCCGGATTTGACCAGTTCCTTCAACTTTGGCACCGCCGCAGCGGAGCCGGACTCGACGATCAGGCGTTGGGCGTTGAGCCGCCAGAAGAGGTTGGGGTGGGCGAGGCCGGCGAGCAGGCTTTCAAGGCTGCCGGGGTTGAGTTTTGGATTGGCGTCATCGCTGGAATTTTTCGGATAGACGCGGTAGATGCGGCCCATGCTGACGTCACGCAGGGGTGTCTCGTAGGCGTTGCCCTTGCCGGTTTTCGCATCGTAGCCGGCCGATTTGACGTTGGGAGTCGGATTGTGCTGGATGATGAGGTTATACCAGTCGCAGATCCAGACGGCACCGTCCGGTCCGGTTTCCGCATGGACGGGGCCGGACCAGCCGTCGCCACTGCTGTAGAGGTTGTTAGGTGATTGTTTGGAAACGAAGCCCGCGCCCTTGCGGCTGATGTCGAAGTTTCCGACGAGCTTGCCAGTGGGCTCGCAGACAAACGCGACCTTGTCCTGATAGTCTTTCGGAAAGCGCGCGGAAGTGTAGAAGGAATGACCGGCGGCGGAGGTGTAACGATCGAGCTGGTCGACCTGGCGGATGTCCATGGAGCTGGGAAAGAATTTCGGATTCTTATCCTCGTTAGGAGTGCGCGGCTGGGCGACGCCGGTGGTTTCATAAAATGACTTCGCAAACGTCATGTACCACGATGGATTTCCATTGGCAGTGGAGCCGAGGATGTCGAAATCGGAATTGAAGCCAAGTCCCCACGTGTTGTTAGTCGTATTCTGGAGAAACTCCAGCTTGCTGCCGTCCGCCCGGAAACGGAAGAGACCGGTACTGAACTTGTGATCATCGGCACCGACCTTGCCTTCGAATCCGGCGTAGCCGATCGTGGCGTAAATCCAGTTATCGAAGCCGTAACGGAGGTTCGAAACACCGGCGTGGGTATCGTTCGTCTTGAAGCCGGTGAAGAGCACCTTGCGGATGTCAGCCTTGTCGTCACCGTCGCTATCCTTGAGAAAAAGCATTTCTGAGGCGTTCGTACAAATGACACCGCCGTTGGCGAAAACGATGGCGGTCGGGATAGAGAGCTTGTCAGCGAACAGGGTGAATTTGTCCGCCCGGCCGTCGCCATCCGTGTCCTCACAGATGTGGATGCGGTCGTGACCGAGGTTCCCGGCCTGGAGATTGTTAGGGTAATCGACGCTTTCCACGACGAACGCCCTGCCGCGGGCATCCCAGCAGATGTAGATCGGATTGACGATGTCCGGCTCGCTGGCAAAGAGCGAGATTTCGTAGCCGACGGGCACTTGCGCCATTTTGATGGAATCGGCGGGGGAGAGCGGTTTTTGAGCTTGGGTGATTGTCTTGCGCTCGCGGTATCCGGGAAGGATTGCAGCCTCGGATTCCAGCTTGGGAATTTTCAAGGCGGTGAGCTTGGCCCGGACGTCCGGACCCACGCTCCAGAGAATGGCGCGGCGCAGAAGATCATGGAAACCCGGCTGATCCCAGCAGCGCATGTCGTGCCCGTAGGCGGTGTAGAAAATATTGCCCTTGCCTTGTTTGCGCACCCACGACCACGGCTCTTGCTCGCGTTTTTGCAACAAGGTGCGGTCAGCGGTGAGGCGGTCGTGGACATACGTCTCATCCCATGTTTCAAAACCCTCGTAGCCGCGCATGACCGGGTGCTCCGGGGTGACGATGGTGGTCTCGAACACACCGGTTTCATGGGACTTGAAGCGTCCGCCGACAAGATTCACGAACGCCTCGGAACCGCCGAAGCAGGCGGACGCGCAATGGATCGGCAGGAACCCGCCGCCTTCCTCGACGTAGCCTAACAGGTCTTTTTCCTGCGACGGATCCATCGCTTCGTTTTGTTTCCAGTTTCCGTAAAACATCACCGCGTCATAGTGGTCGAGCACATCGCGGCGAATGTCAGTTAGATCCTCGGTGTAGGAAAGATTGATGCCATCGGCTCCGAGCGCTTTTTTCAAAACACGGTAGCGCTCGATCGGATCGTGGCCGGGATGATTTGCCGTGGGCGCACCGAGGAAAAGAACTTCCACACGGCGGGCGTTGCCGACTGGTAGCTTGACGGGTTGTGAAAAGCCGAGTCCGGCGGCGAGGATCCCGAGCGGGAAAAGAAGAAGATTTTTCATCGGTTGCGATTGCGTCGTATGGGAACGTCACACCCTGCGGCGTGTCTTTCAAGGTGTGATATCCTGCCAAGGATCGCTTGTAAGTTTGCGGGCCGTTTGTGTAGGATTCCGCCACATGACCTCTGAAGAATATCAACAAAACTGGCTGGAGCAGCTCTCGCGCGGCCAATTCCGGCACTTGTTCGATCACCTGGCGGGGACTTTGTTTTTCGCCAAGGACCGGGAGAAAAAACTCATCGCCGGAAATCCCGATTTCGTCGCACGCTGCGGCTTCCATCATGAGCATGAAATCATCGGCATCACCGACAGCGCGATCTTCTCGCCCAAGCTCGCCGAAAAATACGGCCGCGATGACGATCAGGTGCTCACCAGCGGAAAGCCCTTGTTAGGTATCATCGAACTTTTTCCCAACACCGATGGCAAGCCCGAGTGGTTCGTCACCGACAAGCTGCCGCTTTTCAACAACGCCGGCGAAATCTGCGGCCTGTGCGGGACGGTGCGCAGTTATGAGGCGCAGCGTGCGGCCATGCAGCCATACCTCGAGCTCGCGGTGGTGGCCGACCATTTGAAGAACCACTTCCGCGACAAGCTGGATGTGCCGTCGCTGGCGAAAATGGCGCACATGTCGGTGCGCCAGTTCGAACGGAAATTCCGGACTACCTTCCAGATGACACCGCGGGACTACATGATCCGGATGCGCGTCATCGCCGCCTGCGAGCTGCTGGTGCGCAGCAACGAGCCGGTGACGAATGTGGCGCTGGAGGCAGGATTTTACGATCACAGCGATTTCGCCCGCCAGTTCCGCAGGCAGATGGGGCAGACGGCGAGCCAATACCGCGCGGAGCGGCGCAAGGAAGTGACCGGGCCGTTGCTGAGTAAACTTCGCTGAGCGCGCGGTGTTTTCCGCAGTGACGGAATTTTACACAAGCCTGCCGTGAATCTCCTATCGGCTCCGTGTCCCCGTGGGCAGAGTGTCTATCTGGAAGGCAATCTTCCGCCAACCCATTTTCTCAAAGAAAAACGCCATGTCAGGAATCAACATTGCCATCGTAGGCCTCGGATTCGGAGCCGAGTTCATCCCGATCTATCAGCGCCACCCGGCCGCCAACATGTATGCCATCTGTCAGCGCACGCAGTCCAAGCTGGATGAAGTGGGCGACAAATACGGCATCGAAAAGCGCTACACTTCCTACGACGATCTTCTCGCTGACCCGGACGTGCACGCCGTGCACATCAACTCGCCGATTCCCGACCACGGCAAGCAGGCGATCCAGGCTCTCAAGGCAGGCAAACACGTGGCCTGCACCGTGCCGATGGCCACCAGCCTCGACGAATGCAAGCAGATCGTCGACCTGGTGAAATCGACCGGTTTGAAATACATGATGATGGAAACCGTCGTCTACGCGCGCGAATTCCTTTTCATGAAGGAGCTCTACGACAAGGGCGAGCTCGGCAAGATCCAGTTCCTTAAGGCCTCCCATCAGCAGGACATGGAAGGCTGGCCGGGCTATTGGCCGGGTCTGCCGCCGATGTTCTACGCCACCCACTGCGTAGGCCCCATCCTTGGCCTCACCCGCGGCGAGGCGGAATATGTGTCCTGCTTCGGCTCCGGCACGATTGCAGAGGAAATGCATGCCTGTTATGGCTCCACCTTCGCTATCGAAAGCTGTCACATCAAGTTCAAGGACAGCGATCTATCCGCCCAGCTCCATCGCTCGCTGTTCGACGTGGCGCGCCAATACCGCGAATCGTTCGAAGTTTACGGCACGAAACAATCCGTCGAATGGCCGCTCATCGAGCACGACCCGCTGGTCATCCACACGGCGAAGCTGCCGGAGCCGGAAATCCCAACAGAAGTGACGTGCCCGGATTTCGCGCACTACCTCCCTGAGGAAATCCAGGCGTTCACCACCGGCGGCGTGTATGGCGGCGATGGCAAGGACGAACACCTTTCCTTCACCCAGGGCGGCGGCCACGGCGGCTCGCATCCGCACCTGGTCCATCAGTTTGTGCAAATGCTCAAAACCGGCACGGATTCCTATCCGAATGCCATCGAAAGCGCGAACATCACCTGCACCGGCATCCTCGCCCATGAGTCCGCGCTCAAGGGCGGCGAGATCGTCCGCCTGCCGGACTGGACGCACCGCGCCTGATCGTTTTCCGGGTATCGGCATGATGGTAGAGGGCCGCATCCCGTCGGGGGATGCGGCTCTCATCGTATTCCCTCACAGTCTCGGCATGGGTTGCTCACCACTTGCCGCCGAGCCGGCGGGGGAGTGACTTGGGTTTCTCGCGGCTCACCCGCGGGATCACCCGATGACTGGACTTTTAAAAACCGCCGCTGTCCTGTGGGCCGGAATGGGATTGTTTTCACTCGCTTCCGCCGATACCGCGGGATTGTTCGTCGGCAAGCTCGCGGAAGGACCAGCGATGAACCAACTGTGGTCGGTGCCGGTTCTCTATCAGGATGAGGCGAATCCGATATTGCAGGAACTCGCCCTGCAAGGGTCGCTCCAGACCCAATATGCGTATGGCCCCGACGATTCGGGAAACTACGGGTCCAGGGACCTGCCGGAACCTAACACGTGGAGCGATGTTGAAGTCCGGCGCTTCCGCCTCGGGTTGCGGGCGCGCTTGTTCGAGCATCTGAAATTCCACAGCCTGCTCGATCTCTATCCGGATTTCTCGCCACGTGCCTACAAGCGGACTGCCGAAGCGTTCTTCACCTGGTCGTTCACGGAAAAATTCAACGTTTCGGCAGGCAAGACCGAGCTGAAATTCTCACATGAGCAGGAAATCTCATCGCGCGACCTGCTCGTCTTCGAGCGCTCGCAGCTCGTGAACCAGATGTATGGTGGCGAGCTGACCGGCGCATGGATCAGCGGAAAAAACATCGCCGGCGGCTGGATCTACGAAATCGGAGCCTACAGCAACGATCGCAGCGATGAAATGAGCGGCCTCGAGGGCGGCACGATGATTCTATCAAAAGTCGGCTGTAACTATACGAGTCTCACCGGCTTTGATAGTGCAATCGCCCAGCTCCACTACCTGCACAACACCGACCCCGGCTACGTTTCGACCGGCGATCCGGCGTCGCCCTCCTATTCCGACGGCATCGCTGTTTCCAACGAGCTGATCGATGGTCCCTGCGGATTGACCACCGAAATTTTCTGGGCGGATGGAGCGGGGGGGCAGCCCGACATTTTCGGCATCACCATGATGCCGACTTACTCTTTCACCAAGGAACTCAAGCTCATCACCAGCTTACAGCTCGCCACCAGCCCGCAGGAAAACGGGATCGATCTGCCGACCCGCTACGAAGGTCAAACGTCCGGCGCTGGCGACAAAAGTGGTGACCTCTATTTCGCAGGATATGCCGGAATGAACTACTATTTCCATGGCCAGAAGCTCAAGGCCATGACCGGTGTGAAATACACCGGCATGGACGGTGGCACCGGTGGCGGCGACTTCAATGGCTGGACATTTCTAGCAGGCCTTCGGCTCGCGTTCTAATCGTTTTTTAGAACGATGCGGTAATTTGCCTTGCCCGCGCGGAGGTGGTCGAGCGCGGCGTTCACGTCCCTCATCGCAAACGTTTCAATCACCGGTGCGATCTGGTGGCGGGTGCAGAAATCCAGCATCGTCGCCACTGTCGCGGGCGATCCCAGCGGCGATCCGGAAATCGACTTCCTTGCACTGATGAGTGAAAATGCAGCCACCGGCACCGGCTCTAACACCGCTCCGACGAAGTGCAGGCGTCCCGACGGCGCGAGCGCAGCAATGTAGGCATCCCAGTCGAGCGTGACGTTTGCGGTGACGAGGATGAAATCGAGCGAGCCGGCAATTTTCGACAACGCCGCCTTGTCGCGGGTACCGACGATATGGTGGGCGCCAAGTGTTTTCGCTTCGGCTGCTTTTGCCTCGCTGGAAGTGAACGCGGTGACCTCGCAGCCCCATTTGTTCAAAAACTGTAGTGCCATGTGACCGAGCCCGCCGATGCCGATCACGCCTACGCGGTCGGTTGGTTTCACACCGAAATCGGTGATCGGCGCGAATACCGTGATGCCCCCGCAGAAAAGTGGACCGGCGCTGAGTGGATCGAGTTTTTCCGGCAACTTGATCGCCCATTCCCAATTGGCGCGCACCCGGTCGGCAAATCCGCCGTGGCGGCCGACGATGGTCTGCTCGCCCTTTGCGCAGAGATTGTGATGCCCGGAGAGGCAAGGGTGGCATGACATGCAGCTTCCGGCGAACCAGCCAAGCCCCACCCGGTCGCCGACAGCCAGCCCTTTTACCTGATCACCGGCTTTTTCGACGATCCCCACGACCTCATGCCCGGGAACGAGCGGGTAACTGGAATTTCCCCAGTCATTGTCGAGCATCGACAGGTCCGAATGACAGATGCCGCAGGATTCCACTTTCAGCTGCACCTGCTCGGGACGGAGCGGGCCCGGATCGAACTCAAATTCCGAAAGCGCCTGTCCCGATTGCGTGGCTGCCCATCCGTGAAAATTTTCAGACATGGGTGCAAGATGCGGACAATTTCGGCGGTGGCAAATTCCGATTGCGAAAAACTGCGCGAGTTCGCTTTTTCCCGGTCTTCTAATAGGTCGCAGGTTGACATCGACGGTTCGAATGAAAATGATCCCTCGACATTCCTTGCCGTAAAGTTTTACTCCGACGGGTCGCTCGCCGGTGAAATAAAGTGAGTGCCAATTTTTGAATTTTCCGATATGAAAAACTCCAAATCCCTACGCTCCCTTTTCCTAATTGCTCTTATCGCGGGATGTTTCGGATACGCCGACGCGGCACCTTATGGCCGTGAAGGTCGCGAGACCGAGTGGGTGCAACCGAACGGCAAGAAACTCAAGTTGAAGGTTTTCGGTGATGATTACCACGCGCGAACCGAGACTGCCGCAGGCTACACGGTGGTTTATAACGAAGAGAATGCGGCCTATCACTATGCGAAGGTCTCCGCGGATGGCAGTCAGTTGGTGCCAATACCCGTCACGGCAGACAAACCGGCGCCTGTCGCGTTAGAGCGGCATCTCGACCTGCCTAAGGAGAAAATCCAGGCAAACAGCCGCGCCCGCCATGGCAAAGCCGATGCGGAGCGTCAGAAACGCTGGGCCAAGCGAGTGGATGCGATGCAGAAAGTCCGCGCTTTCAAAAGAGGCGGCGCGATGGATGCCGTCGCACTGGCTGAGGCCAAAGTGCAGGCGGCCCCGTTCGTAGGTGACAAGTTGGGCCTAACCATTTTGGTGCAGTTCCCGAACGACACCAGCACCAGCGCCAAGGATCCCATCAACTTTCCCACCAGCCGGGAGAAAATCGCGCGTTATTGCAACGACGTCGGCTACAACGAGGATGGCAACACCGGCTCGGTGCGGGATTTCTTCTTCGACCAGTCTGGCGGGAAATTAAGTTACACGCAGTCCGTGACACCCGTCGTCACCATGCCAAGGGCGCGCAATTACTACAATTTCTCGAACTACCCGACGAATACGAAGTTTCGCAACAATTCCGGCGACCTCCTCCTCACGGATGCGATCAAGGCCCTCAAGGCCATCAATTTCGACTTCTCGTCGCTGACCCGGGACGCCACCAACCGGGTGCTTGCCACCAACGTGTTTTTCGCCGGTCCGGATTCCGGCGTCTGGGCACAGGGCTTGTGGCCCTATCAGACCACTCTCGCCACCGAGATCAACGTCGGAACGACGCTCAATCCGATCTACATTTCCGCCTATCAACAGACCAATATCAACAATGCCGCGCCGGTCATCGGCACTTTCTGCCATGAAAACGGCCACCTCATCCTTAACTATTCGGATCTTTATGACTACGGCGGCGAGTCTCAGGGAGCCGGTGACCACTGCCTCATGGGCGGAGGAAACTATAACAACGGCGGCAAAACCCCTTCTCCGATCAATGCTTACTTCAAGGACGTCGCGGGTTGGGCGAATGTAGTTGATCTAGCCAGTTCTGATTCAAAGGACGTCGCCCTTCCTACCACCGGCAATGTCGCCTACCGCATCACCAAGCCGGGCACGGCCACCGAATACTTCATCATGGAAAACCGCGGAAACGGTGACAAGTGGGCCCAGTCGTCCACCGATAAGGGAATCGCCATCTGGCACGTCGATGAACTCAAGTCGGGTAACAATGAAGAGCAAATGACCCGCCGGTTGCACTATGAAGTGTCGCTCGAGCAGGCTGACGGAAAATTCGACCTGGAGAACAACACCAATTTCGGTGATACCACGGACCTTTTTGATGTTTCTAAATCCATCTTTTCTGATGTCACCAAGCCCGACGCCAAATGGTGGGACGGTAGCCCTTCCAACATCAAGTTCCAGGTCCTGTCTCCGGTCGGTGCCTCCACGAATGTCCATTTCGGCCCGATCCCGATTGATACGATCGTGATCAGCAGCCCGAACGGCGGCGAGGTCTTCTATCCGCGATCCGTCAATGTGATCAACTGGGAAGCAAACATCACCGGCAACGTGAAAATCGAGCTCTTCAACGGTGCCGTGCTGAGTTCAGTGCTCTCCGCGAATGAAGGAAACAGCGGGCGTTTCGTTTGGGTAGTGCCCGCCAGCCTCGCCGTGGGAACGGACTACTCGATCAAGATCAGCAGCATCACCAACACCGTGGCGGCAACCGATTCCAGCGATGCGCCATTCACCGTCACCAATGTGACCTTCCCCGCGAACAACGCGATGCCCTACGGCTGGAGCAAGCCCAGATCCGCCGCATCCAGCTGGGAAGTCACCAAGAGCGTCGCCTTTGAAGGCGGCTACTCGCTGACCACCAACAAAGTCGCCGACGGAAAAGAAGCCTCAGTTTCCTACAAGTCGAATTTCAAAGCCGGAACCGTCAGTTTCTACATGAAGGTCTCCTCGGAGGCTGGCTTCGACTTCGCCCGTTTCTTCATCGACGGCGTTCCTCAGACCATCATCAAGGGACAAGGAAACAATGGCATCTCCGGCCAGACTCCATGGACGTTTGTCTCCTATCCACTCACCGCCGGAACCCACACCCTGCAGTGGACCTATCAAAAGGATGACAGTTATGACTCCGGGAAAGACAGCGCGTGGCTCGACGGGGTCAACCTGCCCGCCACCACCCAGGAGATTGCGGTGACAAACCCGGTAGATACCGAGCTCATCGATGGCAAATCCACCATCACCTTCCCGGACACACCGGACGGCTCATCTTCCAAATCCGAAATCATCACGGTGAAAAACACCGGAAAAGCCGATCTGATCGGGCTGAAAGTGGTGAAATCGGGGACTGACAGTTCGGAATTCAAGGTTGGCCCGCTCGGTAAGGACGTGCTGACCGCCGGAAGCAGCACGACTTTTGAAGTCACCTTTAATCCCACGGATCTGGGGCTCAAGCAGGCGGAAATCCAGATTCTCAGCAACGATGAAGACGAGCCAGCCTTCGCGGTTTCATTGGAAGGCACCGGCCTTGGCGTGCCGAAGATCGCTGTTTCCCATGGCTCCACCAAACTCAAGGACGGTGACTCCAATGTGAACTTTGGTTTTGCGACGGTGAAATCCGAAGGAAAAACCAAAAAGATCACCATCACCAATACGGGTTCAGCCGTGCTCGCCGGACTCTCCGTGGGATTCACCGGCAAGAACCAGAATGACTTTGAGCTTGGTGAGCTTGATTCGAAGTCAATCAATCCGGGAGACAGCGCTTCTTTCACCGTGACCTTCAAACCTACGAAAATCAACGACAGGTCCGCAGGCCTCCGCATCGCGAGCAACGATAGCAGAACCGGTCCCTTCAACATCACCCTGACTGGAGTCGGTGCCCCACGCCAGTTGGTCAGCTCTGCAGCCATCCGCCCCGGTGGATCAAGCGATCTTGTCCGTTTGGTGATGGGTCAGGAGGCACTCAGCGTAGCGAAAAACGCGCTCGCCGTCACTTCGGTCGAAGTCGTCGATGGCCGGAAATACCTTTCACTCACCGTGGCCAAACCTGCAGGCACCGCCGGTCTCATCCGCACTGTGGAGGTCTCCTCGGATCTGCTCGAGTGGTATAGCGGAAAACGCCATACCACCACCCTGCTCAATGACGAATCCACCCTCAAGGTGCGTGACAATACCCCCGTCACTCCCGGTGGAAAGCGCCACATCCGCCTCAGCGTGACGCAGCCCTGAACCGCGAGCCGTCCCCGATCTTCCAGGCCGCTGTGCTCCCAGGCACGGCGGCCTTCTTTTTGCCTGATGGTTCCCTAGGAAATCACGCTCTGAAAAAAATCATGATCATCAAACAATTGGCACGCACGGTGCTCAACATCCTTTGTTGCGACACAACAGGCGGTCCGACTGAGATGCTCCGAGGTTAATGGGTTTTCCAACGGGATGATCAGTCGGGCCGCTTTTATTTTCGGCTCAGGGAATTCAGGTTTCACCAAACACGTGCTTGTCCTGATGGACACAGAGCGGTAAGCCTCCGGAATGAAAAACGCCATCGCCGCTATTTGTTTCCTCCTGGTCTCCGCTGCCACCGTCATCGCCGCTGACGCCCCCTACCGTCACATCGTCCTCTTCAAGTTCAAGAGCGACGCGCCGGCCGCCGAAATCGAAAAGGTCGAAAAATCCTTCACCGCGCTCAAGGCGTCCACCGGACTAATTCAGGAAATGGAATGGGGCACCAACGTCAGCCCGGAAGGCCTGGCCGATGGCTTCACCCATTGCTTTTTCGTCACTTTCAAATCAAAAGCCGACCTCGAAACCTACCTCCCGCACCCCGAGCACAAGAAGTTCGGCGCGGGCCTCAAAGGTCTGATCGATAAGGTGCTGGTCATCGATTACGTCGCGAAATCCGCGGAGTGAACCGGGAAACCTGACGGATCCGCTCCCATTGGGCTAATGGTGGCTAGGCGACTTCCGTCATCGGGTGGACCCTGGACTTGGGAAGTGGCATACCCGAAGTATCAAGTTGCTCGATGACTTCATCGATGATTTCGCAGAGTTCGCTGTAGAGCTGGACCGGGTCGTCACCATGGATTCCCGTGATGAGGTCGGGGCATTTGCCGAGATAGGTCTGATCCTCCTCGCTCCACTCCACCCACTTATGGTATCTGTCGGATGTTTTCATGGTTGAATGTCCTCGATGGCTTTTTTGATCTGTTTCTCCTGGTAGGACTTGGCGTCCGCGCCGTCTTGTCCGCTCAGCGTGACGGCTCCGGGAAAGAGTTCGTGATAAAACTTCCTGTGTGAGCCTTTTCCAGCACCGGCTTTTTGTTGAAAACCAGCGGCTTGGAGGTCCCGGATGAGTTCGCGAATCTTTCTCGGCACGAAAGGATGTTATACTTTCGATATGGGAAAAGCAATCGGCCTGTGTTACACCTCGGCAGCCTTGGCGATCTGCAGGAGCTTCGCCTCTCCCAGATGCGGGCCGAGGATCTGGATGCCGACGGGGAGGTGTTTGCCATCGCCGGAATCGACGGTGCCGCAGGGGACGGAAATACCAGGGATGCCTGCAAGATTGGCGGCGATGGTAAAGATGTCGGAAAGGTATTCCTGGAGTGGATCGGCTCCGGCGGCACCGATTTTGCGGGCGGGGCTGGGGACGACGGGGGAGAGGATGGCGTCCACTTTTTGGAAGGCGTCTTCGAAGTCGCGGCGGATCAGCGTGCGGACTTTTTGGGCGCGGCTATAGTAAGCGTCGTAGTAGCCGGAAGAAAGGACGTAGGTGCCAAGGATGATGCGGCGTTTCACTTCGGGGCCGAATCCTTCTTCGCGGGATTTTTTGTAGAGATCGAGGATGTCGGCCGGGTTGGCGGCGCGGTGGCCGTAGCGAATGCCGTCGAAGCGGGAAAGGTTGGATGAGGCTTCGGCCGGGGCGATGACGTAGTAGGTGGCGACGGCGTATTCCGTGTGCGGCAGGGAAATTTCCACGAGCTCGGCACCTTGGGCGGCGAGGGATTGCATGGCTATTTCAACTTGGGCGCGCACACCGGGGTCGATGCCGTCGCCGAAGTATTCTTTCGGAATACCGAGTTTGAGCCCCTTCACGCCGTCGTAGAGGGTGGCGAGATAATCGGGCACCGGGACGTCGAGGCTGGTAGAGTCCGCGGGATCGAAGCCGGCGATGGCTTGGAGGATCAGCGCGGCGTCTTCGACCGATTGCGTGAGCGGGCCGATCTGGTCGAGCGACGAGGCGAAAGCGACAAGGCCGTAGCGGGAAACGCGGCCGTAGGAAGGTTTCAGGCCCACGACGCCGCAATGCGACGCAGGCTGGCGGATCGAGCCGCCGGTGTCGGAGCCGAGTGCGGCGACGGCGGTGCGGTCGGCGACGGCAGCGGCGGATCCACCGGACGAGCCGCCAGCGATGCGAGTGTGATCGTGGGGATTGCGGGTTTTTCCGAGGGCGGAATTTTCGGTGGAGGAGCCCATAGCGAATTCGTCCTGATTCATGCGGCCAAAGGGAATCGCCCCGGCGGCGCGAAGTTTTTTAATGACCGTGGCGTCGTAGGGGGCGATGTAATTTTCGAGAAATTTCGAGCCGCAGGTGCATGGCTGGCCGAGAACGTTCATGTTGTCCTTGATGGCGATCGGGATGCCGCCGAGGGGCAGGGAGAGGTCGGCGTTCGCGGCTTCGGCGAGTGCGGCCTCAAGATTATGGGAAAGGTAGGCGCCGGTGGCTTCATCTCGGGAGGAGATTTCTCCAGCGAGTTTTTCCAGAATGGCGGCGGGCGTGGTTTCTCCGGCGGTGAGCTGCTGGCGGAGCTGGGTGATGGTCATGGGAAATGCAGTGGGAGAAATTTGAAATCACGCGTCGGTGACCACTTTTGGAACGCGGATCTGGCCTTGGGCCTGGTCAGGCGCGTTTTGGAGGACGGCGGCCGAGGTCAGGCTCTCGTGGGGCATGTCGTCGCGCATGCGGCCGAAGACGTTGGCGGAATGAGCGGTGGCTTCGATGCCGGAAATGTCGAGCTTCGAGAGCGCTTCCACGTAGCCGAGGATTGCTTCGAGCTGAGGCTGGAATTCAGCCACCTCCGCATCGGAGAGTTCGAGGCGGGCGAGATTGGCGACGTAGCGGACATCGATGTGGCTGTGCGACATGGGCGAAGCGTCCAGAAACGGCGGGGTTTTTCCAAGTGCCAAGTCGTGTGGAATGAAAAAGATGAAGAAGCTTTTAAAATTCTTTGAACGTTTGGAAAGGCGAAGGGTCTTAACCCTCTGAAAGCTGCGAGCAATCGCACTTTTACACGTAAGGGTGTAACAGCACAGTTGTCTGACAATTCCACGGGTGTGGGTGAGGAAGACGATTCAAGGCCGCCAGGGAAGGGACTCCCTGGCGGCCATTTTTTTTGGCGCAATTCGTCAGGATTGGCTGGTTAGAAAATTTGCAGGCACGCCACACGCCGCACCTAGCAGACTGCCGGTGACGGCTCCGCGGTGACAGTTGTCGCCGCCGACCATGGCATTCGCGATGATGCCCGCTGCAAAATCGTCGTGATACTTCCACGCCAGGTAAAGGGCGGCGGGCATGGCCTCGGCGATGTAACAGGCGGGGCTGAAACGTGCGCCGATAACCTGCTCGTCCGGCTGGCCACGCCACGATTCCGCTTTGGTGCCGGAAATCCAATCGCCGGCTTCCGACCGCATTGCATCCCTCAGAGGATCGCCGTTTTTCACCGCGACTAACAATCGGACCAGCGTGTCCGCCGCGCGGAGTACATTGGCGTGGGCGTGGGTGAGGCCGACGTGTTCCTTGACGATCCTCCGGAGCTCCTCGCGCGGAGTATCGGCGAGTGCCGCGACCAATGCGGGCACCGTGGCGAGTCCGCCGATGTGTTCATCGCTGATGCCACATTTGCGGGGCGGTTTGCCTTGGGCGTAGCGGCTGAAAAAGGCGCGGTGATATTCCTCCACGTAGGTATCTCGGTGCCATCCGGGTTCGAGCATGCGGCTGATGTAGCGGTCCAGCCAGGCATCAGCATCGTAGCCGCCGCGCTCGCGCACGAAGGAGAAAAGCTCGGCGGCGAGTCGGTAGTTCAGGGTGTTTTCGCCGGCCCTGAGAAACTGATGATAGTGGATGTCCCGCTGGCCCCAATACACGGCCTGATCGCGCAGGATATCGCCACGTTCGTTAGGTGGGACATAGCTTGATCGCCAGAGAATGCTGCCCGGATGGGGATTCCGCGGAGCCATGAAATGATCGACCGTGCCGTAGTCCCGTTGCAACGCCGCCCGGTCATAATACCAGTGCACCGGCATGGCCAAGGCGTCTGCGGCGAGTGCGCCCCTGTGTGCTTCCATCAAGAGATCCATGCTTGGTCGATAAGCGCGGATTCCGTTGGCGCAACCCATGACGCGACGGTCAACCTCACTTGAAAAACTTCCTGATATGAAGTAGCAGGCGTCGGATCGGATGTTTTTGTACTCGTCGCAGTTTGGCCTCCTGCCTGACAATCCTTGCCCGTTGTTTTTTCACCTTCTCGAGAGCTGCATGGAGATTCATTCCGGCCGTTTTCAACAATCCATTTTTATGGTCGTCGGCAGCTTCGAGGCGCTCCAGATATTCTGATAGAACAGCCAGTTCGCGCTGGAAATGCTGTCTTTCATGATGAATTGGATCGAGTAAGGGAGCAGCGTGCTGCGGTTGGGGAAATCCATTCCAACGCTCTATAAGGCGGGCGGCAGTGCTTTCTGTTAGCTGGTTTGCGCGGGCGATGGCGGCTGGATCGTCCGGCGCGTGGGGTTCCTGTCCGGCCAGCTCGGCGGCCCATTTTTTGACGAAGTAGGTCTGGTTGCGCTGGTTGATGAAGTAGCGGAATTTTTTGTTAGTGCTCGCTCCCTGGTGATGTTTCAGCCGCGAGCGCGGGTCGCACATCACCGTTTGACCGAGGCGGCGGATGCGCATGCAAAAGTCGGTGTCCACATAGTAGGCCGGATAGATTTCCTCGTCCATGCCGCCGATGGCATTCCACGTGGTTGATCTAACAAGGCTTGAGCAGGTGCCGATGTAATCAACCGCCCGGACATCCGTGAAAATCCCGGGATCGGGCGCACCATTTCCCCAAGCGGGTGACGAGAGGGCGTTCCGCCAGAGGATGGAGCCCGCGCGCTGGGGCGTGCCGTCGGGAAAAAGCTGCAGGCTTCCCACCGCGCCGGCCGCAGGATTTTCACTCAGGGTTTCCAGCAAGGCCTCGATCCAGCCGGGCTCGACTTCCGTGTCGTCGTGGAGCAGCAGGAGGAACTCTCCTCGGGCTGCCGAGCGTGCACGGTTGTAGCCGCCTGCGACGGCAAGATTGGCCGCGGATTCCAGCACGACGGCACCTTGCGTTCGCTCGTGCACGAAGGATTTCACTTCTTCCGTCGCGGCGTTGAGGACAATGACCACCTCGTATTCCACCTCCGGCCCGATATTCTTGCGGAGCGAGTTCAGGCAGTTTTCCAGCAATTTTGGCTGGTTGCGGCTGGGAATTAGGATGGAAACGAGCGGCCGCTCACTGAAAGGGAAAACGACCGTCCGGCAATCCGCGGGTTGTTCTCCAGCGGGAGGCATTATGTTAGAATCTTACGGAAGGATGGAACTGGTAGGGGATCAGCTCCGTGTCCAGCGGCAGGCGGTATTTGTCCGGACTCGCGTGGTCGTATTGGATGGTTGGGAAATTCACGACAAGCACGTCATCAGTCCCGAGGTTTTCATCAGCATGCCAGACGAAACGCGGGATGCTGAGAAGCTGGCGGCGGTGTTCGGAGAGGCAGATCTCATTGACCATTCCGCAGGTCGGCGAGTCGGGACGGGGATCGTAGAGGACCACCTTCATTTCGCCCTTGAGCAGGCAGTAGCGGTCCTCGTGATGTTTGTGGTGGGCCCATCCCTTCGCCCAGCCCGGGCGGATCGTGTAAAAGTAACTGAAGACCATGGGGTCCGGACTGAAGTTCCAGCGCGGGTCATAAATCTCGCAGACGGTGCCACGTTCGTCGGTGTGGAGCACTAACTCGCGTAGGCCGACTCCCTCGATCAAGCGGCGGCAGTCCTTGCCCTCGGAAGTGACGGTCAGGCCGTCCTTCTGGCTGGCTTGATCCAATTCGGTGAAACGGCTGGCGAGGTTATGTGACATGATGGCAGGGAAAGCGTTGTGTTAACCGCCTCACTGTTCGTGGCCCGTCGCGGCGAGGCAATATGTTAGGATGGCGGGAGTCTGGAAGCAGGGCGGTGTGGGTGACCGAGGCGGGATAGTTCACTAGATCACTGGGCGCGCAGTGCCTGGACGCGCGCTTCAGTTTCTGCGGCTTTGGCAGGAAGCTTGGCCATCTCATAGGCGCGCTTTAATCCGGACAGCGCGTTCATGTCGTTTGGAAACTCGGAAAGCGCGCGCTGATAGGCTTCGATCGCGTCGGTCGCTTTGCCGATGGCGAGGTAGTAGTCGCCGATGCGTAGCGCCATCGGTGTCAGCAGCATGGGCGGCAGCATCATCGGTGCCGGGCGCTGGCGGTCAGCGGCTGAGCTGAACCAGTTGTAAGCCGAGCCGATGTCCGCCTTGGGGCCGGAGAGGGCGATGCGTCCGCGGAGATCGCTGGCGAGAACTTCAAGTGCGCGGAAGGATCGGTTCCAGGAAGAACGTTCGCCGCTGGCACTGGCGGCGGCTTGAGTTTTCGCCATCGCCTCACCGTGGTGGGTGAGGGCGGCGGAGACCTCCTTGGCTTCTGCCTGGTCGTCGGCGTCGATCAGGCGTTGCGCCTCGAGTGCGAAGCGCAGGCCGTCGATCCACCAGTAGGCGAGCGAGGTTTTCTGGTATTTTTTCATTTCCTCCGGCTTCGGCAGCGAGTCCATGGCCTCGCGCGCATTACCCCTCAACCCCCGGTGGAGGAGGATGCGTGCCGGTAGGGTTTTGGCATCCCATAACAGAAATCGCGCCCCTGGCGATGAGGCTCGGTCCGCGGGAAAGGGCGTTACAGCGATCTGCCTGGACGCAGCGTAGGCCGTGTCGAAATCGCCTTTCGAAACAAGCGAAACAATGCGGTAGCACTCGGTTTTCACCCACTCCGGGCAATCAGCGACCGTCGTCTTGTTTTCCTTCATCCAGCCCTCAAAAAACGTCGACGCGCGGCCGAATGCAGAGGCTGCCTTGCCATGCTCGCCGCAGCGCCATTCGTAGTGGCCGAGCAGGTGGAAATACGGTGGGTAGTCGGGTGCCATCTGGCAGAGCTGGCGGGCAAGCGGCAGCGATTTGCTGAGGTCCGGGCCCTCGGCGCGGATCGTGAGAAGGGCGTTGAGGGGGATGGGGCTTTGTGGGTTTTTTTCAATCAGCTCGAGCAGGCTTTTTTCAGCGGCTTCCTGGTCGGGCGTGGCGGATCCGAGCTCATCAAATCCAGACCTTCGGAAAAGCGCGGCAAATACGGCGGCCTGCATTTCGTTGGGAAATTTTTCCGCCACTTTGCGAAATGCGATGGCAGCGCCGGCCGGGCCGTCCTGAATGTATTTGATCAGGCCGTAGGCGTAACCGCGCTCGAGTTCCGTGCCGTTTCCTTGATCGACAAGAGCGAGCAGGCGATCGGTCGCGGCATTGCGGGCGGGACCTGTTTCAGGCGAGGGCGAAAGCAGGCACATGACCATGCCCCAATGGGCGAGCAGGCAATCCGGATCTTCCCGCATGGCAGCGGCGAAATGGCGGCTGGCTTCGAATTCCCACCCGCCATGCAGATGGTTGAGTCCTTGGTTCACGTGGGTCTGGGCCTTTTCCGAGACAGAGGAAACCGCCATCCGGATGCCGGCAGGGAAATTCATCACCGCCGGTTCGCCGAGGGCTTTGACGGATGGAGGAATCGCCGCTTCCACATCGGGGAGTTTTTCCACAGCGGGTGCTTTTTCCTCAACCGGAGGATTTTCCCGCACTGGCGTCTCTTCGCCCGGAGCGAAGCTGCAGGTGGCTATCAGTACCCCGATGGTCCTTAATTTCATGCGCGGAAGATGGCCGTGCGCCACCCGCCGTCCAAGCAAAATGACGCTGGCGTGCCCCGCCGGAATCCCATTAATCTCCGGCCATGAAGCTCGGCGTCATCGGTTGTGGGAAAATGGGCACCGCTCTCGTGCAGGGGGCGATCCGTGCCGGCGTGGTGAAATCCGAAGACGTCACTGGCTGCGATCCCTTCGCCGGATCGCGCGAGGCATTTGCTGCGGCCACCGGAGCGAAAGTCACCACCGACATCGCCGAAACCGCCACCGCTAGCGATGTCCTCCTCCTCTGCACCAAGCCCCAGGACGCCCTCGCCGCCCTCGCGGATGCCGCACACGCTGCGGCCGGCAAGGACCGGCTCGTCATTTCCATCGCCGCCGGACTCACGCTCGCGGCTCTGGAGTCTGCCGTGCCGGAAAATTTCCGAATCATCCGCACCATGCCGAATACGCCCGCGCTCGTCGGCAAAGGAGCCGCCGGATTCTGCCTCGGTACCCGCGCCACTGCGGAGGATGGAGAAAGCGCACAATCGCTGCTCGCTGCCGTCGGACTCGCCGTGCAGGTCCCGGAAAAGCTGATGGACGCTGTCACCGGCCTTTCCGGCAGTGGTCCAGCCTACATCTACGTCGTCATCGACGCGCTGGCTGACGGCGGTGTCCGCGCCGGCATCCCCCGCGCCGCTGCGGTGAAACTCGCCGCCCAAACCGTGCTCGGTGCCGCGGCGATGGTGCTCGAAACCGGCGAACATCCGGCCGTGCTCAAAGACATGGTCACCTCGCCCGGTGGCACTACGATTGCCGGTCTTGCCGAGCTCGAACGCCACGGTCTGCGCTCTGCCTTGATCGAGGCCGTCGGTGCCGCCACCCGCCGCGCAACCGAGCTTGGAAAGTGAACGTATCACGGCGATTTTTGGACTTCCCCCGTCGCATTGTCCTCCTATGCTCCGCGGCATGACCTTTCGGGTGATTTCTTTCGCACTGCTGTCGGCGGCTACTCTTTCCTTCACCTCTTGCGGAAATGACGACGACCTGCCGGTCATGGCGGGAAATACCCAGGCGGCGTCCGGCCAAGGGGAAGCTCTCTATCTGAAGGCAAAACAGGCGGATGACGCTGGAAAAACCGGCCGCGCGATCAAGCTCTACGACGAGACCGCCACCAAATACCCCTTCGCTCCATCCGCCCCGCAGGCCCGCTTCCGGCAGGCGGAGTTGCTTGAGAAAAAAGGAGATATCCAGGAAGCCTTCAGCGCCTACGAAAAATTCCTCACCCGTTACTACGGCACCAACCTCTACACCACCGCTCTCAACCGCCAGGCCGCGATGGCCCAGTCCGCCGCCGATGGTGATGTGAAAACCAGCTTCCTCGGTCTAAAAACCAAACTCTCCGTCGACAAGACCACCGAAATGCTCGGTAAGGTTCGTGACAACGCGCCCAAATCCCGCACCGCGTCGAAGGCCCAGTTCACCATCGGCGAACTCTATCAGGCAAAAGGCAAGGCAAAGGAGTCGATCGCCGCTTATCGTCAGCTCGTCCGCGATCAGCCGGACAGCCCGGAAGCTCCCGAAGCATTGTTCCGCGTCGGTCTGATCTTCATGAAAGAGGCGGATCGCGGCAACCAGAACCAAGCGAACCTCGACCTCTCGCGCGAGGCGTTCAACGACTACCTCATCCAGTATCCCAACCACTCGCGCACGGCGGAAGCCCGCCGATTGATTGCCGGCCTCGGCAACCGCGACCTCCAGCGGTCATTCGACATCGCCGAGTTCTATCTGAAAACAGGCAAGACCGAATCCGCCAAAGTTTACTACCGCGACGTCGTCAAGCGCACTGGATCCGGGAAACTTCACGATGATGCCCGTGCCCGCCTCAAGCAACTCGGCGAGTGAACCCATCCCGCCCCATCGGATCATGAAACTCACCGCTTTGTTTGCTTCCGCGCTGTTTCTCGTTTCCTGCACGGGCTATCAGCTCGGCGGAATCAAGCCCACCTCCATGACGCAGGTGAAATCCATCGCGGTGCCGATGTTTTCAAACGCCACCCTGCATCCGCGCGCCGAAGCACTCGCCACCTCGGCCGTCGCCAGCGCCTTAGTCCAGGACGGCACTTACAAGCTGGCCAAGGTGGATCATGCGGACGCCACCCTCGAAGGCGAACTCCGCAGCATCAAGTATTCCTCGATCCGCGGCACCCGGCTCGACACCTTGTTGCCTGAGGAGCTTCGAAACACCGTTGTGCTCGACTGGAAGCTGCGCGATTCGAAAAACCCGACCAAGATTCTCGCCTCTGGCACCTCGTCTGGATCCAGCCAGCTCTTCGCCGGTGCCAATCTCCAAACTGCGAGGAATAACGCTCTCCCGGAAGCTCTCGAAAGAGCGGGAGAGGCCCTCGTTTCCCGCCTCGCCAACGGCTACTGATTTCCGCAATTTTTTGTGGGGATCTGCAGAACCCTCGTTCGCATGTGTCGTCTACGAGACTCAGAACTTGCCATCATACCATTTGGTTGGTATTGAAATTCCATGAATCAGCGCAAGAAGCAGCCCGTACAGACAAGGAAGGATATTCTCGATGCCGCGGATCACGAGTTTTCCCGTCAGGGCTATGCGGGTAGCGGCTTGAATGCCATCATCTCCCGCTCGGGACTGACCAAAGGCGCGCTGTTTCATCATTTCGCTGACAAACGCGCACTGGCAAAAGGGTGGATCGATGAACGGCTCGGCCCAGCCATCGACGCGCTCTGGGTCACACCGCTTGATGCGTTGAATTCACTCGATGCCTTCCGCAGCCTTTGCCGTGAGCGTTTCAACAGCCTCGAGCCGGATGACACGGTCTCCGCGCTCAGTGCGGTGACGGCGGAGCTTGCTGCCCGCGATGAAATGTTAGGCATTGCGCTGGATGATGTTTTCACCCGCTGGCGTACCGCCATCGCAGCGCTGCTGGAGCGGGGAAAATCCTCCGGCTGGATCCATCCGTCCATCCAGCCCGCGAACGAAGCTGCGCTCCTTGTTTCCACCTGCGTTGGGTTTTCCGTTACCGCGCAGTCTTCGTTAAATCCTGAAATCCGGCGACTTGCTTTCACGGCGCTGGACGGATATCTGGAAACCCTCCGCGCCCATGAATCCTGAAAACATCCCTGACCTCCAGCCGTAACCCTTGCCTGCCATCTTTATGAAAATCCCACGAACCCTGTTGATCCCCGTCGCCTGCATTCTCGGCTCCGCCATCGCTCATGCCCAGTCTCCCGCTACTCCTTCACCGAAGAAAAAAATCGTCTTCGTCGCCGGCATCCCGAGCCATCCGCCGGGCGCGCACGAGCACCGCGCTGGCTGCATGCTGCTGGCCGAACATCTTGATAAGAGCGGCCTGCCTGTCGAAACCAAGGTCGTCACCAACGGCTGGCCTGCGGACGAATCCGTGTTTGAAGGAGCATCCGCCATCGTCATGTATGCCGACGGCGGCGGCGGCCACCCGGCGATCAAGAACCTCGACAAGCTGAGAGCCTTCGCCAAGAACGGCATTGGAATCGGTTGCATCCACTACGCGGTGGAAATCACCAAAGGTCCGGCTGGCGACACCTTTCTCGATGTGCTCGGTGGCTTTTTCGAAACCGATTGGTCCGTGAACCCTCACTGGCATGCCAGTTTCAAACTGCCGGAACACGCCGTCACCCGTGGCATTGCGGATTTCGACACCACGGACGAATGGTATTATCACATGCGCTTTCGCGAAGGAATGGACGGCATCACGCCCATCCTCACCGACCTGCCGCCAGCGGAAAGTCTTAGCCGTCCCGATGGTCACCACTCGGGAAATCCGGCCGTCCGCGCCGCCGTTCTCGAACGCAAGGAACCCCAGCACGTGATGTGGGTTTACGACCGGCCTGAAAAATTTGGCACCGGCCGTTCATTCGGATTCACCGGCGGCCATTTCCACAAAGGCTGGAAAAACGACAGCCAACGCCGCCTGATCCTCAATTCCATCGCCTGGATCGCCAATATCGAGGTTCCTCTGGCTGGCATCACCTCCAAGACTCCGACCGACGAGGAAATGCAGGCGAATCTGGACCCGAAAAAGAAATAACCGCGCAGAAGCTTAGGCGAGCTCCAGTGCGAGGTATTCCTCGATGGCCCTCGACGGGTCATGAGCTCGCATGAGGGTCTCGCCGATGAGCACCGCATTGGCACCGGCTTCAAGGGCGCGGCGGGCGTCGTCCACTGACTTGATACCGCTCTCGGAAACCAACAGCACATCGTCGGGCACTTCCTCGGCGAGGCGTTCGGTGGTGCCGAGATCGACTTCGAAGGTTTTTAAATTCCGGTTGTTCACGCCGATCAGGTCGGCACCAAGATCAAGCGCGCGCTCCATTTCCGCGAGATCGTGGACTTCCACCAGCACGTCGAGCGAGAAGGACTTCGCTTCGTCGTAAAGACGGCGCAGCAATTCGTCATCAAGCGCAGCCACGATCAGGAGGATGGCATCCGCACCGGTGACGATGGCTTCGTGAATCTGAATCTCGTGGATCGTGAAATCCTTGCGGAGCAGCGGAGCGGAGGAGAATTTGGAAATCTGGGAAAGGTAGCTGAGTGATCCTTGGAAATATTTTTCGTCGGTGAGGATCGACAGGCAGGACGCACCACCGTCGAGGTAGCGTTGGGCCTGGCGGACAGGGTCGAAGTTTGGATCGATCAGGCCGACGGATGGCGAGGCCTTTTTCACCTCAGCGATCACGCCAAGCCGGCCGGGGCCGCGGTCGATGGCGCTGCGGAATCCGCCGTAGTCGTTGCGCTGGAGAGCGGCGGCCCGAAGCAGCGCGGCGCGGGGCATGAGGGCTTCCACTTCAAGGTGTTTCGTAGCGATGATTTCAGCGAGCTTGTCAGACATGGCGTGCGGGAAAGAAATCGCACCACCGCGCGAATGAACATGGAAAATTTGTGAAAAATGACTTGCCCGCCCCCACCGCACCTGTAGAAAGCCGTGGACGCGTTTCCCGACGCGGGCGTAGCTCAGTGGTAGAGCGCCACCTTGCCAAGGTGGATGTCGTGAGTTCGAATCTCATCGCCCGCTCCAATCTTTTTCACGGACGCGGTTCTTTTTCCCCATCACGCCATCCTTCATGTTCGTCTGGTCGAAACTCTCCTCCGCGAAGTGGATGGACGCATGGGAGGAACGCTTCGCCGGAAACCCGAATCTGGTCATCGAAATGATCAAGGGCGGCAAGTCGATCCGCATCCGGCTTTTCTGCGATACGCAAAAACAAGCAAACGCCATCGTCGCTCAATTCGGCGGCAGCGTGCGCAAAATGGCCCACGCCGAGTGGAACAAACCAGTTGCTCCGCCCCGCCCGCTCAAAGTGCGCGATGTTTTTGTGCTGACGGCGGAGAACCGCCCCAAGGAACTCGCCGCGCTGAAACAGGCCAACCCGAAGCGCGAGATCATCGTGATCCCGCCGGAAATGGCGTTCGGCACCGGCGATCATGCGACGACCTCGACGGTCCTGCGCCTGCTGGTGGATGTCGGCCGGAAACGCAAGGGCACTAACTGGACCGTCGCCGATCTCGGCACCGGCACCGGAGTGCTGGCGATCGCCGCGAAAAAACTCGGCTCGGGTGAGACGTTCGCCTGTGATTTCGATCCGTTCGCTGTCGCCGTCGGCCTCCGCAACATTGAGCGCAACGGCACGCCGGACATCCTCATGCAGGAGCAGGACGTCCTGAAATGGAAACCGCGCAAAAAAGGCTACGATGTGGTGCTCGCCAACCTTTTCTCCACCGTGCTCATCGAGGCATGGCCGGTCATCGCGAAGTCCCTCGCACCCGGCGGCGACCTGCTCGTCTCCGGCATCCTCGCCACCCAGGCGTGGGAAGTCTTCACCGCCGCAGCCGGCAGCGGGCTCGGATTCACCAAGGTGATCACCAAGGGAAAATGGGTGAGCGCTCACGGCGGCCATCTGGAAGACCTGATCGCGGCGGGAAAATAGCAAGGAGCCACGACACTCCATGCTGTCGTGGATGCGGATGGATGGTCTTTGGAGGAGAGCTTCGCGCAGTTCATAGGCCTCACATCCACCAGCACCACAAGAGTGTGGTGCCTCCGGAGCCACGACACTCCTGTCGTGGAAGCGGATGGTTCGTCTCTGGAGGATAGCGGTCCGGCGCCTTGAGAGCGTGGGAGTATGTCACTCACCACGAGACGCGTGGCCTGTTCGTGCAGGGATCCGGGACGGGCCCTGAAGCACGATATCCGCTAGATCAGGTCGCACCCGGTCACTCAGGGAAACCCGCCTGATATGGGCACTTTCCTCCTGGAAGTTCCTTGTCAAATCAAGAAATCCTGACAGGATTCAAGGGTAGCTCGGAAGTGGAGATCACACCCGTAGGCGCTACGAACACCGCTGTTCGCTAATATCAAATCGCTCCGTGGCCATTCCGATTAGCATAGCTGGCATTCCATTCGCGACCAAAAAGGCCGCTAAGACTCACATTTCGGAATTGAGGGATTGCTATCAGGATGGAGTGACTATTGCTGCCCCTGACTCAAGCTTTCTTGCCGAGTTGCTTACGCTACATCCTGAGTCAGACGATAAGATCGGAATCGGCGTTAGCCATTTTACGGTTTCGACTGACATTGTATTTGGGCGGACACGACATTTTGTGGTGCATCGACGAGACGGTAGTTCGACAGACTTTTCTTTTCACGCCTGTATTGATGGCCGTAAGGATCGGAGGGATAGGCTTGAGGCACTTCGGCGTGCTATCGAGCCAACTATCTTGAGATTCCGAGATGAGCAGTTTGCATCCGGTCCGATGATCTGCCCATTTTTGAGTGTTGGACTTTCCCCCTCTAATTGCCATGTTGACCACGTTAGCCCAGATACTTTCTTGGTGTTGACAGAGCGTTGGCTGAGCACCAGTTGCCTAACGATCAGCGACATTTACATCACGCCACCACAAGACAACCAGCTTGTCGCCAAGATGACAGATGAGGCCCAACGTGCTGGCTGGGTGGCTTACCACGACGCACACGCTCGGTTACGCATCATCTCACCCTTGGCCAACCTATCTCATGCGAAGAAGAGCTAATCAACGAACCCCAAGAAGGCGAACAAGCCGGCTCATCCAATGCCGGGTAACGTCCTTCTTTGAATTCGGGCTTCCCTCCCCGCCGTGGATGGCCTATACGTTGGACAAAAATAATAATAAAGATGAAAAAATACGTTGAAGCCATTGAGATACTAACGCGTGACATCGATTTGAATGCATTCGAAGAAAGCGTGCGTCGATATTCTGCCGCAAAACTGATTAGTCAAGACCTCACGCTGCTTATGGAAGATAATGAAGAAATGCGTTATTGCCTTCAAAAGCTCACTCTTTCGATGACTCTCTTACGTGAGGCTATCTTCGGTGAGCATGAAGGCGACAAGACCGCTCAAGATCGACTGCATTCGGCGCGAATCAATCTAGACAAGGTTAAAGGGGGCATTCATGAGCAGTATTTTCGTTAGATGGTTCCGAGGCTTGTCAAATGGACAAGCACTTATGGTCTACGGATTTTTGGTTCTGTTTGCTCTTTTGACTCTCTGGCACAATCCCACAGACGGCTATCGCAGGACATTGACCGCGATTCGAATTGCCTCAGCAGAGGAAGCTCGTTCGAACATGCAAATGTTCCCAGGCGAGAACGACTGGGAAGAATATAAAAATCGATTGAAATGGTATGGTGTTCCTGAGGGTGGACATTTTTATTTGAAGAAGAACCCGTGGTGGTGGGTATACGCCTATGAAAGCAAGGGATTCAGAGAAGATGCAATTCCACGTTTCGTTCGTCCACATTTACTCAGTTTGGAGACCCTCGGTGGCTACATGCACACCGTTGGCATCATAGGTATATCGACATTTTTGTTCATTTGCCTCATGGGCATACGCAAGTTACATCCAGAATGAATTCAAAGCCCGGGTTCAAGAGTGAAGTGCAACGAAGTGAGGAGTGGAAAATCACCTCATCCGGAGTCTGATCATCAGGTCTTTTTCTGGAGCGCGTATTGAGGATTCGGGTGATCCGCCAATTGCTTGAGCGAGGAGGAGATCAAGCGGGCCAAGTTCAGGAGCCACGACACTCCTTGCTGTCGTGAGCCGATGAGTGGAGAAGCGGAAGCGCCGGAGGCACCCGGCTTTCGCAGAACATCGGCTGGCGAATTGAATTTCGCGGTCCGGCTTATTTCTGGCAGACGGGGCACCAGTAGGTCGAGCGCTGGCCTAACACGGCATGGCGGATCGGCGTGCCGCAGACGCGGCAGGGTTCGCCCTTCCGTTCGTAGACGAAGAGCCGCTGCTTGAAATAACCGGGCTCGCCATCGGAGTTGAGGAAATCCCGCAGGGTGGTGCCGCCTTCACGGATC
>JANODE010000120.1:0-85861 GCA_031412525.1 Akkermansiaceae bacterium
CTTCCTAACAATACCTGCCGCTAAAGCACGGCCCGTCGGTGACCCTTTGTTTTTGCGAATCTCCTTTGGCCGTCCCTGGGCCATCAAATTTCCGCCATGGATCCCTCCGCAGGGCCCTAGCTCGATCACCCAGTCCGCAGCGGCGATGAGGCTAACACCATTTCTCTAAATTAAGCTGACACCTGATTTTTCGGCGAAGCGTTTGCTTGAGAGAGGATCCATTCACGACCGACCAATTTCAGAACCGCTGCTGCATCATCCCAGTAGCGTCTCAAGGTGGGCAACATTGCCTCCCGCAAGGCTTCGATGGTTTCAAAGAACCGGTTGCCGATGTCGTCCTTCACGATGTCCCAGAGTTGTTCGCACGGGATGAGTTCGGGGCTGTAGGGCGGCAGGTCAATGATCCTGACCCTCGCAATTAGTTTGCGCTCGTTCCGTCCGTTGTGGCAGATCGATGAAAACCTTCTGCGGCTGTTAGCCATTGTGCGCGAGCGAAAAACCCCTGCTGCCATGGTCGATGAAATCCGCACGCATGCGGAAGTGGGTTTTCCATGGGATGCTCGTACCCGTCTGAGTTCGGCCGCGCATGCAGTTGCGGGCAAAACAACCGGGTCACGGATGCCTCCACGCTTGCCCACCGCCTTGCCGTGGATTTCACTCACGCCATGACACGTCCCGACGGCCGCCAGAACGACCAGCTCCGCCCGATTTCCTTTATTCCCAATGTTGCCCCGAATGCCACCGGTTCGGTGCTCGTCTCCTTCGGCGATACCAAGGTCATCTGCTCCGCAACGATCGAGGACGACATTCCGCGCTGGATGCGTGCGCAGCGCGTCGAGGGCGGCTGGCTAACAGCCGAGTATTCGATGCTGCCCTACTCGACCCTGGAGCGGAAACCCCGCGACATTTCACGCGGCAAACTTGATGGCCGTTCCTCGGAAATCCAGCGCCTCATCGGCCGTGCCCTGCGTGCGGTGGTGGACTTGAAAAAAATCGGCCAGCGCACGATCTGGATCGATTGCGACGTCCTCCAAGCCGATGGCGGCACCCGCACCGCGTCCATCACCGGCGGCTGCGTGGCCATGGCGATCGCGCTGAACAAGCTGATGTCAGAAGGCAAATTGAAGACCTTTCCGATCAAAAAACTCGTCGCCGCGGTATCGGCCGGAGTCTATCAGGGGGTGCCGGTGCTCGATCTGAACTACCCGGAGGACAAGGACGCTTCGGTCGATTTTAACGTTGTCATGACCGAGACGTCCGAGTTTGTCGAGATTCAGGGCAGCGGCGAGGAAGCGGTGTTTTCTTCGGAGGAAATGACTGCCATGCTGGACCTCTCGCGCAAAGGCATCGCGGACATCATCTCACTGCAAAAGGCCGCCATTCTAACGGCAGATCGCGCGGCGCCCGCGGATCTGGCTTCCCTGGTGGCGTCCTTCACGCGCTGAATTCACGCCACCACTGGCGGAGCAAAACCGTCGCGATATTGGCGACGGACGATCGTGCGGCTGGCTTCGCTGTGATTGGTGAAGCTGAGCGAGGCCTTGTCCCAGAGCAATTCGCGGTTCGGGAAGCGGGTGGCTTTGACGGCGAGGATCGCGGCTTCCGTCATGCGAATGGCGTCCTTGAAGGGGCTGCGGAGCTCGGTTTTGATGCCAAGGCAGTTGTCCACCCAGGCGTGCCAGTGGTTGAGCGGTGCGAATTCAGGCAGGCCGGGCATGTCGAGGCCTTTGGTAAGTTTTCCATCGCGCCAGACTTCAAGAAACCCTCCAGCCGTTAGAGTGAGGACGCCGCCCTCGCAGACGACGACGGTCATGTTGTTGTCCGCGAAATTTCCCGGAGGAAGGCCGATCGCCGCGCGCGAGACCGCCTGGGCGGAGTCGCTGTAATGAATCGGGAAAACCTTGCGGGCGAACTTGTCGGAATTCACCGCGTAGTTGACCGTGGAGTTGCACGGATGGGTGTGAAACAGCGGGTTTTCCGCCTTGTTGCAGTTGGTCTGCACGGCGAAGGGCGTGATCAACTCATCGTAGCCATAGAAAATGACGTCGAGTACGTGACAGCCCCAGTCTCCGAGTCCATTGCTGCCGTAGTCCCACCACGAACGCCAGACTTTGGGGGCGATGCCTTGCCGGTAAGGCACCTTTTCGGTGGCGCAGAGCCAGAGGTCCCAGTCGAGATTCGAAGGCGCTGGGCTGGGTTCGTCGACAAGGCGGTCGAGGTTGAAATAGAACCGGTCGTTGGGCGAGTTCACCCAGACGTGGGCTTCGACGGCTTTGCCAAGCACGCCGCTGCGCATGATTTCCACTGCGGCACGACGGCCGGGGAATACCATGCGCTGATTGCCGACCTGAGTGACGAGATGGGGCTTCGCGGCGATGGCTTTTTCCATCAACACCAACTCTTCGAGCTGATGGACAAGCGGCTTCTGACCGTACACGTGCTTGTTGTTAGCCAGCGCAGTGAGCATGATCGGCGCGTGGCTGTGATCCGGTGTGGCGACGATCACGGCGTCGAACTTGTCGCCGTATTTGGAAAATGCCTCGCGGTAGTCCTTGCAGGTGAAGGCGCCGGGATGTTCGGACGCAGCCTGGGCGAGGTAAGCGGAATCCACGTCACAGAGACCGGCGATTTCCACCGATGGATGGGAGGCGACCTGGTGGCGGTCCTCCGCGCCGATCGTGCCGACCACGCCGATGGAGAGAACGCGCAGTTTCGAGTTGGGAGAAACGGCGGGGGCCTGGGCGAATGAGCGGGCGGAAGTGGCTAGAGCGAGGCCTGCGGCTCCGGTGGTCCACATGAAACGGCGGCGGTCGAGCGAAGTATCCATGGTCGTTGGGCGGATACTTACCCGTGGCGGGCATTGTTTCAACGCCTGATGCTGGGTTGCCTCATTTTATACGTCAGTGAGGGCGGTGGTTGAAGGGTCTCGCAGCCACCGCGACTCATCCGGCGGGTTACTTCATTTTCGACATCGTCTGGAAGATCGAGGTGATCATCAGGTAGGCCATGGTGCCGATGAGGCCGGCCATGATGATGAGCACCACGGGCATGACGAGCGCCATGATGCGCTGCAGGTCCTTGTCGAGCTCCTTGTCATAACGCTCGGCGGCGCGGCGCAGGGATTGGTCAATTTTTCCGGTCTGCTCGCCGACGGAAATCATGTCGATGAGCAGCGGAGGAAAAGCACCATTGCGGATGAGCGCTTTGGAGAAGGACCGACCGTCGCCCACCTGGTCGATCACCTTGTTGAGCTCGGCGCGGAGCGAACGGTTGTCCGTGGCATCGCGGGAAAGTTCCAGCGCACGGAGCAGCGGCAGGCCGTTGCCAACGAGATTTGCCATGGTTTCGAGGAACTGAACGTAGAAGCGGCTGGTGATGACCGGGCCGATGAGCGGCAGGCGGAGCTTGATGCGGTCCCACGCCGGTTTGTTGGCATCGTTGTCCTTCCACGCCTTGAAAAAGATGAACGCGGCGATGAGCGTGAGCACGATGACGATCCACCACTTGCTGAGGAAATTGGACGTCCAGATGAGGATCGCCGCACCTAACGGTATTTCTCCTCCGCTGCTTTTGATCAGCGCGGTGAGCTGCGGGATCAGCGTGGTGACAAACACGATGGAGACAGCGATGCCGGCCACGATGAGGAACGCCGGATAGATCATCGCAAGAACCAGGCGGGCCTGAAGTTCGGCGAGCGTTTTGAGGTAGTGGGCCTGGCGTTTCAGGATGTCGTCGAGCGCGCCGGACGCCTCACCGGCGGCGGCGAGCGAGCAGTAGAGCGGGCCGAAACTGGGACTCACTTTTTTCAAGGCGACGGAGAAATTCACGCCGTCTCTAACGATCTGGCGGATCTTGAAGGAAACGGCCTTGAGGTTTCCCAACTCCTGGCGGTTTTCCATTGATTTGAGGGCCGGTTCAAGCTGGAGGCCGGCGCTGAGCATGTCGGAAAGCTCTTCGGTGAAGAGCACGACTTCCGCGCGCTTCAGCTTGATCGGTCCGTCCGGAATCGGGGTTTCTTTTGATTCTTCCTTGGTCTTGGAAGCCTTGGCATCGTCGGCTTTTGCCTTGGCATGGCCATTGGTCTTTTTCGCAGATACGGCCGCTGAAGTTTCTTTCAGATTGACCGGCTGCAGGCCCTTCTTGTCGAGCATGCGCAGCGCTTCGGGGCGGTCGGACGCATCGATTTCACCCGTGGTGACGGCACCGTTGGCGGAGAGGGCTTTGTAGGCGAAAAGGGGCATCGTTCTGGATCGTGGATGGTAGGATTGTGGATCGAGGATGTGGAGTGAGGCGACGGTAATGATCTGTTATCTACAATCTGCCATCCACGATCTTCTATCTGATTTCATTCTCCCCCGCCGATGTCGGACGAGGTGACGGAAATGACCTCCTCGATGGTCGTTTCACCTTTCATGACCTTGTACCAGCCGTACTCGCGCATCGGGATGTAGCCGTCTCTAACGGCCTGGGCACGGAGGTCGACGGACTGCGCCCGGTGGGCCACGAGTTCCTGCATCGGCTGCGTGATGAGGATGATTTCATAAATGGCGAGACGGCCGGAGAATCCTGTCATGCGGCAGCGGTCACAGCCTTTTGGCAAATACGCCTGACCGGGAATGTGCAGTGGAATCCCCAAATCATGACGGTCCTGATCGCTCACTTCCCGCGGCACCTTGCAGTGCGGGCAGAGTTTTCTAACGAGACGTTGCGCGAGGAAGGCGCGGACGGCGGCGGACACCAGGAAGGGTTCCACGCCCATGTCGACGAGACGGCTGATCCCGCCCATCGCGTCGTTGGTGTGGAGGGTGGAGAACACCAGGTGACCCGTTAGGGAGGCGCGGATGGCGATTTCCGCAGTCTCAAGGTCCCGGATTTCCCCGATCATCACGATGTTCGGATCCGCCCGCAGAATCGAGCGCAGCGCGGTGGCGAAAGTCAGGCCGATCTCGTTTTTCACGGCGATCTGCATCACGCCGACGAGTTTGTTTTCCACCGGGTCCTCGACGGTGACGATGCGTCGTTCGGGGTGGTTTACCTCGCTGAGGAACGAATAAAGACTGGTGGATTTACCCGATCCGGTCGGGCCAGTGATCAGGATGATGCCGTTGGGAAGGTGCAGCAGCGTCTCGATCTTTTTCTGGACGAAGGACTCCATGCCGAGCTTGGCGATGTTGAATTTCTCCTGGTTGAGGAGACGCAGGGAAACGCTCTCGCCCTCGACGGTCGGCACGGTGGCGACGCGCACGTCGATGGTCGCGCCTTCGAACTGGAGGTTGATCCGGCCGTCCTGCGGCACCCGGCGCTCGGCGATGTCGAGGCGGGCCATGATTTTCAAACGGGCGATGACCGAGCTTTGCAGCGCCTTGATGTTTTCCGGCACGGCGACTTCGATCAAACGACCGTCGATCCGGTAGCGGATGCGGAGGTTCGTGCTGAGCGGCTCGACGTGGATATCGGTCGCGCGCTGGTCGAGCGCTTCGCGGATGATCTGGTTCACGAACTTGACGACGGAAGCTTCCTCGTCGTCGTCCTGGTCGATCACGTTTGCCTCGTCCTCACCGCCTTCGAGGTGGTCGTAGTCGAAATCGCGGCCTTCGAGAATCTGCTCAAAAGTATCCGCACCGACACCATACAACCGCCGCAGCGCTTCGTGCAGACGTTTTCTGGAAGCCATGCACCAATCGATCGGCAGCGCCAGCTCCTGCGCCGCGGCTTGGCGCGAAATCAGGTTGAAAGGATCGAACGTGCAGAGTTTGAGTCGTTTGTGATCGCCCTCGCCCTCAATGGCCACCGGTAGCAAACGATGCCGCAATGCCAGCCGCGGCCCGCAGGCTTCGCGAAGCGGCAGCGGCACGTCCGCCATTGGAATCACGTCCAGCCATTCAATACCAAGGTCTTGGGCCAGTTCCCGCATGTAGCGCTCCTCGTCGACTACCCCGGCGTCGAGTATATCATCGATCGGTGATCTTTGGCGTTGGGCTGCGGAGCGCAGGACTTCGGTCAGAGCGGGAATGTCGTCGCAACCGGTGCGTCGAGCGGGTTCAATCAAAAGCTGGGTCATGTGGGGCGACTTCTTGTCGCTTAAAACCACTCTGGGCGCAATCTTGTCTCTTAAAAATGCTGAAATCGCCGGTCGCCCCGGCGTGAAGGGCCCCGCGACCCGTCGGGGATTACGCATTCATTTTCACTCCACCTGCGCCACCGCCAGCGCCGCGATGCCCTCTTTGCGGCCGATGAAACCCATGGTTTCGTTGGTGGTCGCTTTGATCCCGACACGCTCCGGCGGGATTCCTAACGCTTCGCCGATGTTTTTCCGCATGGCATCCCGATGAGGCAAAACTTTTGGCGCTTCCGCGATCAGGGTGGAATCAACGTTGATGATTTTGAATCCCGCTTCCGCAGCGAGGTCACGGCATTTTTCCAGAATCCGTAGCGAACAGATGTCCTTGCATGACGCGTCACCTGGCGGGAAAAAATACCCGATGTCCGGCTGGCCCATCGCACCTAACACCGCATCCGCGATGGCATGGCACAGCACATCCGCATCCGAGTGGCCGGCGAGGCCGTGGGTGTGCGGGATTGTGACGCCGCCAAGGACGAGGGGACGGTTTTCCGCGAACTGATGGACGTCGTAGCCGATGCCGGTCATGAGGAGAAGTTGATGGTGGGTGGTTGATAGTTGATGGCGAAGAGGAAGATGGGGCTGATTTTTTTCTATCAACTATCAACTCCCAACCATCAACTTCTTAAAGAATTTCCTCTATCGGAATCACGCCGTTGCTGGCGACGATGGACCAGGCGTCGCCGTGGCCGTGGACTTCCGTTAGCTCAACCTTGCCGCCGGCGGTTTCGACTAACAACTGGCCGGCAGCGATGTCCCAGAGCGAGATGCGGGATTCGATGTAGCCGTCCAGACGGCCGCAGGCGATGTAGGCCATGCCAAGTGCGGCGGAGCCCATCATCCGCATTTTGCGGGCCTTCAGCGAGGCGCGGCGGAATCGCTCGATGCCGGTTTGCAGCGCGGCCTCGTCCTTGCCACAGCCCACGAAGAGGATGGATTCGGCAAAATTGGCGCGCTTGCTGGTCTGAATCGGCTTGCCGTCGAGCATCGCGGGGCCGCCTTTTTCGACCGTCCAGGTTTCACCGACCATCGGATCGTGGATCACGCCCACGACGATTTCACCGGCCACGCGCAAGGCGATGGAGACACAGAAATGAGGGATGCCGTAGAAAAAATTCACCGTGCCATCGATCGGATCGACGATCCACTGGCGGTCGGAATCCTGGTTGCCTGCGATGCCTTCTTCGCCGTAAAGCGCGTCGCCCGGACGGGCGCCTAGCAGAATCCCGGTGATCAGATCCTGGGATTCCTTGTCGAGCGCGAGCTTGATGTCGTGATGGGTGGCTTCATCGACGGTGGCGTCGGTGCCGAAGTTGGCGCGGAGGAGTTTGCCCGCTGCGAGAGCGGCGCTGGTGGCGAGTTCGAGGTCGGTCATGGGAAAAAGTTGCTAGTTTCCAGTGTGAAGGGACGAGGCGTGGAGTTCGGAAATCGCGCTGACGAGCCGGTGGGCAAGATCATGTTTCGAAGCCGGCGGCAGGGGCTCGCTGTGTTCCGGATAGACGAGGAGGATTTCGTTGTGATCCGAGTCGAAGCCGATGCCGGGTTTCGACACATCATTGGCGATGATGAGGTCACAGTGTTTCCTAACAAGCTTGTCGCGGGCGTTCGTTTCCAGGTTCTCCGTCTCTGCTGCGAAGCCGACGAGCGTGCCGGTGAAACCGAAGGTCACACGGGCCGAGCCGAGGATGTCGGCGGTGCGGACGAGTTCGAGTGTGAGCGTCTCACCGCCTTTTTTGAGCTTCTGCGCCGCCACCCGGGCGGGTGTGTAATCCGCGACGGCGGCGGCAAAAACGGCGATGTCCATTTTTCCAATGTAACGCGCCACCACGTCATGCATCTCGGCGGCAGTTTCTATCGGAACATAATCGACACCGTCGGGCACATCCAGATTGGTGGGTCCTGACACCAGAAAAACCGAATGTCCCTCGTGGGCGAAAGCCGCGGCGAGGGCGTAACCCATTTTTCCCGACGAACGGTTGGTCAGGAAGCGCACGGGGTCGATCGGCTCGCGGGTGGGGCCGGCGGTGATCAGGACTTTCACGGGCGGAGTCTGATTCATTGCCGCGGTCTGGCAAGCGCAAGCATCGTGACTTGCCATGCCGCTGGCGGAGATGCTCGAATGTTCCGCATGAATTGGAAATTTGCACTCGATCTAACGATTCCCATGCTCGCCGGCTGCTCGCTGCTCCACCTCCGCGAAGAGGCGAAACTGCTCGCGGCCAGTGGCACCGTTGCCATCAGCGTGGCGGTTCCTGAAAACGACGCGCAGGTGGAGCGGGCTTTGGAGAAATGAACGGTCGCGGCCCTGGCGAGGACATTCTGCGACAGTTCTTGCGTCGGGGAAAAATTTCCGCTAGCAGGAGTGCGAATTGCACGGATCAGCAAGATCCGTCGTTTCATCAGACACTTGCAAGCAATCCCAACACACCATCCCACCATGCCCCTCAAAAACAAACTGATCGCTGAATTTTTCGGCACCTTCTGGCTCGTCTTCGGTGGCTGCGGCAGCGCGGTCCTCGCTGCCTTGTTCCTCACCGATGGCGATGCGCCCACCCAGCTCGGAATCGGCTTCGTCGGCGTCTCACTCGCTTTCGGCCTCACCGTGATGACCATGGCCTTCGCGATCGGCCATATCTCCGGTTGCCACTTGAATCCAGCCGTCACTGTCGGCCTGGTGGTCGGCGGACGCCATCCGAAATCCGAGCTGTTTCCCTACATCATCACCCAAGTCATCGGCGGCATCGCCGGAGCCGCGGTGCTCTATCTGATCGCCAGTGGTAAACCCGGATTTTCAACGGCCGGTGGCTTCGCTTCAAACGGTTTCGGCGAACTTTCGCCGGGCAAATACACGATGATCTCCGCCCTTGTTGCTGAAATCGTGCTGACATTCTTCTTCCTCCTCATCATCCTCGGCGCCACGGATTCCCGCGCACCCAAAGGCTTCGCGCCCATTGCCATTGGGCTCGGACTGACCTTGATCCACCTTATCGGCATTCCCGTCACCAATCTATCAGTCAACCCCGCCCGCAGCACCGCTCCGGCGTTGTTCGCCGGCGGAGCGTTCATCGCTCAGCTTTGGTTGTTCTGGCTCGCTCCGATCATTGGTGCTGTCCTCGCCGGAGTCCTCTATCCAATCATGGCCGGGAATCCCTCCGCGCGAAAGTAACCCTTCCGGTCCCTTTCTCCCCTAAAATCCGCGACTCCTTCCTGCTTGCACGGGACGCTTGTTCGCTCCCACATCGGGGCAATCATCCGCCTGTTCGGGCACGTCTCCGCCGAACATGGCCACGCCCAAGACGGCACCGCGGAAAACCCCTGCTGCGGCTGCCGCCTGGCGATATTGTTAGGAGACGTGCTGGCATCATCTGACCGTCGCTGAATCTACCTGAACCACATCATGAAACACCACTCTCCACTCCTCCTTTCCGCCGCCGCGCTCGGTCTCGTCGCTGCGGTTTCTCTAACCGGACAGGAAAGCGGGCCCGCCCCATCCGCCCCGGTTAAGGCACCACCCCAGGTCACCTTGTTTCAGAACGTCCGCATCTTCGACGGGAAATCCGACCAGCTCACCGCTCCCTCCAACGTTATCGTCCGCGGCAATCTCATCGAAAAAATCTCCACCGGTCCTATCCCCACCGACCGCCGCGCGGACACGATGATCATCGACGGCGGCGGCCGGACACTCATGCCCGGCCTGATAGACGCTCACGTCCACACCATGATGGAAAGCATTCCCCTGGTGACCGGCCTTACATCCGACATCGGTTACGTCACCCTTGTCGCCGCAAGGGCTGCGGAAAAACAACTACTCCGCGGATTCACCACCGTCCGCGATCTGGGCGGCGCGTCGATGAGTCTCAAGACCGCCATCGATCAGGGACTGCACCACGGCCCACGCATCTATCCGAGTGGCGCCACCCTCTCTCAGACCGGCGGGCATGGTGATTTCCGCCTCCCTAACGAAGTCCCCGCAGACACGAATGCCCCGCTCACCTACATGGAGAAAACCGGCATGACCATCATTGCAGATGGCGCTGACGAGGTCCTCAGGCGGACCCGCGAGCAGCTCCGCAACGGGGCGACCCAGATCAAGGTCATGGCTGGCGGCGGAGTTTCCTCCAGCTATGACCCCATCGACGTCAGCCAATACACCAGCGCCGAGTTTGCGGCCGCTGTTAGTGCCGCGGAAAACTGGGGCACTTACGTCACCGTCCACGCCTACACCCCCAAGGCCATCCGCACGGCGGTCGAAGCCGGGGTGAAATGCCTCGAACACGGCCAGCTCATCGACGATGACACCGCGAAATTCATCGCGGAAAAGGGTGTCTGGTGGAGCCTCCAGCCCTTCATGGAAGACCCGGATGCTCCTTCCGCTTTTGCCGAAGGATCGCCTAACCGAATCAAGCAGCTCCAGATGTTTGCGGGCACCGATGCTGCCTATCAGCTCGCCAGGAAGTACAAGATCAAGACCGCGTTCGGCACGGACATGCTCTTCAGCCCTGCCAACGCAGGCACCCAGGGCAAGCAGCTCACCCGCCTCACCAAGTGGTATTCCAACGCCGAGATCCTGAAAATGGCCACCTCCCAGAATGCCGAGCTCCTTGCCCTCTGCGGCCTCCGCAATCCCTATCCGGGCAAGCTCGGCCTCATCGAGGAAGGTGCACTCGCCGACATCCTGTTAGTCGATGGTGATCCCGTCGCCGACATCAATCTGCTCGCGGACCCCGAGCAAAAACTCGCCGTCATCATGAAGGACGGGAAGTTTTATAAAAACACCCTGCGGTGATCGCTCCTTTAGCGTGTGCCGCTGCGGGCGAGCGTGGTGCTCGGACTCTCGCCGAAAAGCGACCGGTATTCGCGTGAGAAGTGGCCCATGTGCCAGAAGCCCCATTCGAGCGCAGACACTTTTACTGCTCCCGGCGCGAGTGACACCGTGCGGAGCGTGCGGCGCACGCCGTGAAGTCTCTGGTGACGGAGAAATGTGGACGGTCCGATCCCCAGCGAATCCCGGAACATCACCTCCACGCCACGACGTGATAGACCCAGCTCCGCGCATAGATCCTGCAGCTGGATCGGCTGATGAAGGTGCTCCGAGACGTAGTCCCGAGCCTGGCGCAATCGACGCAAACGTTTCTCAATACGTTGACCCGGACGTTTGAGGTCATTTTTGCTACCGCTGCGCAACGCCACTAGAAACACGTCCAGCAGCATGGTTTCGAGGTGATTGCGCGCGACTTCACCTGCAAGTGTTCTAGCAGAATCCCGGATCCCCTCCATGACCGATGACAACAATCCCCGCAGGCTCGTTTGTTCCGCCGCGCAAATGCGCATGCCAGCCCCGCGTTTCAGGATGCCATCCGGGATCTCGGGGAAGGAATTTTTCACTGCCTCCAGAAACACGGCGGCAGGCACTGTTAGGGTCGCGCTCGCGTACCCTTCCGGCGTGTAGGCGTCCAGCATTCCGCCGGGCGGGAAAAAGCCCATATAGCCATCGGTGTGCTCGGTTTGAAAATTGAACGAACGGCCTTTTTCCGGACATTCCGTCACGAAGACGAGGGTGTAGCAGTCCATTGGCATGGAACCCGAGAACAACATCGCCGGTCCAATGGATGCGAAATCGAGGCAAACTCCAGGACAGATCACTCGGGCGATTTTGCTGGGCAGCGGCCTCGCGCTGAGCTGGCAGGGAAGGAAGTTTGCGTTCCGGATCGCCGCAGCCAGCTCCTCGGGATCGAGGACATGTCGTGAAACAACCGGCTGCGACACTTCCTCCATGGCCAACATGCTGGGAATAACCGCGTCGTGAGGCAAGCCGTTTCAGTTCGCTTTTGGGATACATTTCAACCTCGCTGAAACTTTGAACTCCACCGATGCTCCTAATCGTTTAATCACCCCATGCTCTCTTCTCCCATGAAAATCCGACTTTTCCCGTCCGTGATCTCCGCTCTGGCTGCATGTTTCGCCGTGATCGGGCGCACCGAGGCCGCGGACAGCTACGACCGTTCTGTTTTGCCTATCAATGGGCTGACGCCACAAGCGATCACCACCCTGGATGCGCGTGACGCGAAGGCTCCACCGCGCTTCGAGGTGAAGGCACCCGATGGCGCGCCTAACGTGGTGATCGTACTGATCGACGACATCGGCTTCGGCGCGAGCAGCGCGTTCGGCGGGCCGATCAAGATGCCGACATTGGACAAGATGGCAAACGCCGGACTGCGCTACAATCGCTTCCACACCACTGCGCTGTGCAGTCCGACCCGCACGGCGTTGCTCACGGGGCACAACCACCACGCGAACAATGCGGGCGCGATCATGGAGCTGGCGACCGGATTTCCCGGCAACACCGGCATCCGTCCGCGCGAGATCAGCACGCTTGCGCAAATCCTCCGCCACAATGGATTCAGCACCGCCGCTTTCGGCAAATACCATGAGACGCCGCCGTGGGAGGTCTCGGTTTCCGGGCCGTTCGACCGCTGGCCGACCGGTTCGGGCTTTGACAAATTCTATGGATTCATCGGCGGTGAGACGAACCAGTGGGCACCGGCGATTTTCGATGGCGTGACGCGCGTGGAATACCGGCAGTCGCCCGACTATCACTTCACCACGGACATGACGGATCAGGCGATCCGCTGGGTGAGCGCGCAGAAGTCGCTCACGCCGGACAAGCCGTTCTACATGTATTTCGCCCCCGGCGCGACGCACGCGCCGCATCATGCGCCGAAGGAGTGGATCGCGAAATACAAAGGCCAGTTCAACGGCGGCTGGGACAAGCTGCGCGAGGAGACCTTCGAGCGGCAGAAGAAGATGGGCGTCATCCCAGCGAACACGAAGCTGACACCGCGGCCGAAGGAAATCCCCGCATGGGACGGGATGAGCGCGGAACAAAAACGGTTGTTCGAGCGCCAGATGGAAACTTTCGCCGGATTTGCCGCGCACACCGATGCGGAAGTCGGCCGCCTCGTCGCGCAACTGGAAGCGATCAACGCGCTGGATAACACGCTGTTTTTTTACATCGTCGGCGACAACGGATCGAGCGCCGAGGGCGGACCGGAAGGCACCTACAACGAGATGATGGCGCTCAACGGCATCGTCGGCAAAGCCGAGCAGATGATGGGGCACATCGAGAACTGGGGTGATCCCACTACTTTCCCGCATTACGCGATCGGCTGGGCGTGGGCGACGAATACGCCATTCCAATGGACCAAACAGGTGGCGAGTCACTTCGGCGGCACGCGCAACGGCATGGTGATGCATTGGCCGAAGGGCATCAAATCGAAGGGCGAAATCCGCGGCCAGTTCCACCACGTCATCGACGTCGCCCCGACCGCGCTTGAAGCAACAAGGGTGCCGCAGCCGAAGACCGTGGATGGCATTGCGCAGCGACCGATGGATGGCGTGTCGATGCTTTACGCCGCTGCCGATGCGAAGGCTCCCGACCAACGCACCACGCAGTATTTCGAGATGTTCGGCAATCGCGGCATCTATCACGAAGGCTGGGTCGCGTGCACGCGCCACTCGATCCCGTGGCTGATGGTGCCGCTGCCCCCAGTGAGGGACGACGTGTGGGAGCTTTACAAAGTCGATGATGACTTCAGCCAGGCCGACAACCTCGCCGCGCAGAATCCGGAAAAACTCAAGGAACTCCAGGCAGTTTTCCTCAAGGAAGCCGAGCGCAACCACGTGCTTCCCATCGACGACCGCCGCTCCGAGCGCTTCGATCCCCAGATTGCCGGCCGCCCCGACCTGCTAGACGGGCGCAAGTCACTCACTGTTTATCCCGGCATGATCGGCATGATGGAAAACGCCTTCATCAACGTGAAGAGCCGGCATCACACCATCGAAGCCGAAGTGGAAATCCCCGAGGGCAAGGCAAATGGCGTGATCCTCGCGCAAGCCGGCTACTTCGGTGGCTGGACGCTCTACATGAAGGACGGCAAACCGCGCCACGAATACAACTGGTTCGCCATCGAGCGCACCAACATCGGCGGCGATCAGCCCCTCTCGCCTGGCAAACACACGATCAGCTACGAGTTCATCCCTGACGCGAAAAAGCCCGGCACCGGCGGCAAATCCATCCTCAGCGTGGATGGCCAGAAGGTCGCCGAAGCGCAGATACCCAAAACGCAGCCCTTTGCCTTTTCCGCCGATGAGGGCGCCGACGTCGGCATCGACGCCGAGACCAACGTCTCACCCGACTATCAGCCGGGTCTGCCCAGCACCTTCACCGGCAAGATCGTGAAGGTGACGGTCGAGCAGAAATAGTAGATGCAGGGGGGACCCTACAGTCCAATCGACTAACATCTAGCAACGAGATGAAATGAAATTTCGGCGCAACCCAGAGCGCGATCAATGCGAAGGTTGTTGGGAAAGTTTTTGATCACGAACTCGTGAAATTGCATGGTCGCGCTTAAAACAACCTGCTGCCTGATCTGTCGCTACCAGCTTGCACGGTGCACCTTCGCGCCGATGTTTTTCGTGCCCGCACTGACCTGTCTCGCACAGGACATCGAACCGCGCCGCTGGAGCCACCTTCCTCTCGGCGGCAACTTTGGCGGAGTGGCCTATGCCTACACCGAGGGCGATATTTTCCTCAACCCGGTGCTGCGCATCGAAGACGGGAAGTTCGAACTGAACACGGCGGCATTCAAATACATTCATGCTTTCGAGCTTCTCGGTAAATCCTCGCGTGTCGACCTCACCCAGCTCTATCAGAGCGGGTCCTGGAGTGGTGTGATCAACGGAGTTCCGGCGGCTGCGGAACGTGACGGATGGTCCGACACCACCCTTCGCTTCGCCGTGAATCTTTACGGCGCACCGCCGCTCGCCGGACAGGAGTTCGTCGATTATCGCAAGGCGACCCACTGTGAGACCATCGTGGGCATGGGTCTTGTCGTCACGTTTCCCACTGGAGAATATTTCGAGGACAAGCTGATCAACCTGGGCACTAACCGCTTTAGCTTCACTCCGCAGTTCGGCGTCGTCCACACCCGCGGGAAATGGTCGATGGAGCTTTCCAGTTCGGTAAGTTTCTACACGGACAACGACGAGTTTTTCAATGACACGAAACATGAAGAGGACTGCTACCTGATAGGTCAGGGCCATCTCATCTATACCTTCATGCCCGGGCTGTGGCTTGGCGCCAGTGTCGGCTATGGATATGGGGGTGAATCCACGATCAATCAGGTGCCGGCAGACGATCGGAAGGGCAATCTCGGCTGGGGACTGAGTGTCGGCATTCCAGTGAATCGCCACTTCGGATTCAAGATCGCCTACATCGGAATCCAGACGCAGGAAGACACTGGCTCTGACAACGATACGCTCACCGTTGCATGCTCCCTGCAGTGGTGACCGGTATCGCCGCCTGCATTTTCACTGCGCTTTTGGGATACAGTTGAACCTCGCGAATATTGCAGATTGCATGAAAACTGTCCGGCGATGATTTGCGCGAATCTCGAAAGAAGCCGTCATCCCCAACCTGAGACATCTTTATGAAAACTCCTACGTCCAGAATTCTGCTCGCTATGCTATGCATTGCCACAACATTTCCAGCGACTTCGCTTCACGCCCAGTCGCCTCCGGGCTATCCGGCTGACGCAGCTCCGTCCGTGCCCTTGCTCACCTCGGCCCAACTCCAGGACCTCGTCGGCCGGGTCGCACTCTATCCGGACGACCTGCTGGCACTCATGCTGCCTGCATCCACCACCCCTCTCGACATCGTGAAGGCCCAGCGGTTTCTCACCAAATACGCGGCTAACAAGTCTCTCAAACCTGATCCTTCGCTTTCCCAGCCGGTCCTCAACCTGCTCACCTATCCGGACGTCATCAACCTGATGGGCGATGATCTGGACTGGACCGAGGCCCTCGGCAATGCCGTCACCGCCCAACAGCAGGAAGTGCTCGATGCCATTCAGATCTTCCGCCGCAAGGCCCAGGCGGCGGGAAACCTGTACTCCGATGATAAGCAGACCGTCGTCGTGAAACAGGAAACCGTGCAGATCGTTCCGGCCAAACCCGAAGTCATCTATGTTCCGGTCTATCAACCTGCCACCGTCGTGGTCGCGCAACCGGCACCCGTCGTCACCTACGTGCCGACGGCCTATCCGGTTTATTACAACCCGGTCGCCACCGCCGCCGTCGCGGCCACGGTTGGCTACATTGCAGGAGCTAACACCGCCTACGGCGTGAACTGGTATGGCGGAGGCTGCTACACCGCGCCTTATGCGAACTATGCCAACCACATTCAGGACGAGCGCATGGACTACGCAAACAATGCACGCGAAGACTGGCAGGACTACGGCAAGTCATCGCGGGAAGACTGGCAGAACTACTCCAGCAAACAACAAACCCAGCGCCAGAACTCCGCTTCTTCGAATCAAGCGTCGCGCCAGCAGGCCAGCAGCACTAATCAAACCCAACGCCAGCAGTCCGCGCAGAACACAACCTCGACAAATCAGACCCAACGACAGGACGCCGCAGCCAGCGGCCAGCAGCAACGATCCTCGAATCAAACCCAGCGCCAGGAGTCGGCGGCGGGTGCGCAATCCTCCTCCCAACAAAGCCAGGCCGCGCGTCAAGATTCGGCCCAGCAAAACCAGGCAACTCGTCAAAGCTCCGCAGAATCCCGACAGCCTTCCGGTTCCCAAAGTTGGCAGGGTGCCGCCCAAACTCGTCAAGCATCGAGCTCTGGCCAGGCCGCACCAGCCAATCGCACGACTTCATCCTCCGGCCAACGCCAGTCTGCGGCAACCTCCGGACAGTTCGGCGCGGGCCAAGCCAGCCGCCAGGCTTCCGCTGGTGCCTACAGTGGCGCATCCTCGGGTGCCCGGGCCCAAAGCCAAAGCGCCCGCGGCGAGCGCAGCATGTCCGGCGCAAGTCGCAGCGGTGGGGGAGGCGGCGGCCGCAGCAGACGCTGAACCTAACCAGAAAGAACTAACTGAAAACATCATGAAAACCTCTTTCATCACCAGCCCGCTCTGCGCCGTCTTGTCCCTGAGCGCCTTCAGCCATGCGCAGGAAGCCACCACCATCCCGCCGAAGATTTTTGAAACCCCCGTCGAAGCCTCGGACGCCTTTATCATCGCAGCGAAAAACGGAGAGCAGAAGACCATCCTCGAAATCTTCGGCGACAAGCACAAGGAACTCATCGGCACCGCCGATCCGGAGCGCGACAAGGAGCTCCGTGCCAAAGTCGCCGCCATGGCCATCGAGCGTCGCCGCTTCCGCGACAATGATGAAAACTCCGTCACCATGGTCATCGGTGCCGAAGCCTGGCCGTTTCCCGTGCCCATCGTGAAGACCGAAAAGGGCTGGCATTTCGACTCGGACACCGGCATCGGGGAAATCGTCAAGCGGCGCATTGGTGAGAACGAACTCTCTGCCATCGCCACGCTGCGCGCCTATCTGGATGCCCAACGGGCCTACGCCGCCGTGGCGCGCGACGATTCTAACGTGCGACAGTTCGCGCAGTCGCTGCAAAGCTCGCCCGGCAAAAAGGACGGGCTCCACTGGGCCACAGCCGAGGGCGTAACACCGAGCCCCGCAGGCCCGGAGATCAAGGACGAAAAAACACCGTACGCTGGCTACCACTTCAAAATCCTCACCGCACAAGGCAGCGCGGCCCCGGGTGGTAAATACAGCTACATCATCAACGACCACTTCATCGGCGGCTTCGCCATGATCGCCTGGCCTGCGGAATACGGAAAGACCGGCGTGATGACGCTGCTGGTGAACCACTACGGCGACGTCTATGAAAAAGATCTCGGCCCGGAAACCGCCACGCTCGCCGCCGCAATCAGCGACTACAACCCTGACGAGACTTGGGCCGCGTCGGAGGATTGATTGCTGGACCACCTTCTGACCGCCATCGAATTCATGCCCGACTTTATATACCGACTGCCATTGTCCGTTGCGGCGTTCATCATTATTAGCGCACTCTGCCTTTACTCGCTCGCGGGCATGGCCGTGACCCGCCGCTGGATCCTACCGCGCTTCCTCGCCGACGAAGGCGATCTCGATTTCAACAGCGGTATGATGCAGGCCGTGCTGGTGCTTTATGGCCTGGCGACGGCCCTCATCGCTGTAAGCGTCTGGGAAACCCACGCGCAGGTCAGCGATGCGGTGTCTCACGAAGCCGCCCGCATCGCCGGCATTTACAGCGACGTCAGCATCTATCCGGAACCCGCCCGCTCCGAAATGCAGGCGGAGCTGCGGGGATACACGGACTTTATCATTCATGAGGCCTGGCCCGCCCAGCAGCGTGGCGTCTATCTCACCCGCGGTGCGGAGTGGATCAACCGGTTCGAGGACACGCTGGCCGCCTTCAATCCCACCGACGACCGCCAGAAGATCCTCCACGCGGAAACTCTTGCCGCCTTCAACCGGCTCGTTGACGCCCGGCGGATGCGGCTGGACGCCATGCTGGTGAGGATGCCGCCTGTGCTCTGGTGCATCGTTCACATCGGCGCCTGTGTCTGCCTCGCCTCCGCATTCTTCTTCCGGGTGCGGGACATCCGCCTCTATTCCATCCAGTTGTGCCTTCTATCAGTTTTTATCGGCCTCGTGATCACGCTTATCCTGGCTTTTGACCGGCCTTTCATCGGTGATCTCGGAATCGACGCCGGATCCTACCAACTCATCCGCGATCAACTGATGCATCCCTGATCATGATGGCGCACCTGTTGTTTCTGAGTTCCCTCCACCGTGAATCTCCCTGCTAACTTCCCCCGCCGTGCATTCCTCCTTCTGGCATGCCTCGGTCTATCATGTGCTGGACTGATGGCGCAGGATGCGCTGGCCGGTGATTTTTCGACACGGCCGGAAATCGAAAAACGCCTTGCCGCCGTTCGCGCAGAGATCAGCGCGTTGCCTGTGGATGCCGAGGCCGAATTGCGCGAGCGGCTCATGCAGCTCGAGGCTCTTTGCCAGTTGCATCTAACTGCCGCTGACATGGCGGCCAAGGTGCAGGGCGATCGTGATGCCGCCACGCAGGTCGCCACTGCCTGGAACGGATTTCCCCAGTCGCCGCCCCACTCCATCCTGCTGCTGGATGATGTACGATCCACCCTCGCCATGCTGGCTGATTCGCAACGCGCCGGCGAAGCCCAGCTGCGCATCTTCTCCGCGGAACTCGAAGCCGCCCGCGACAAGCTCCAGGGATTCCAGCAGGCTGAGCGGAAGTTCGTGGAAAATCGCGGCAGCCGGAGCAACGCCGGATGAACGCCTGACTGCCGAGCGTTCTGTTAAAGTCGAGCGGGTCGCCTCGCGCATCGCCGCCGAGGAGATCGCCCGTGTCTCCCTCCGCCGTGAATCCCAACAGGCAGAGCTAGGCATGATTCGCTCAAAAATGGATCTCTCAGAACGCCAGCTCAAGGCTCTTGAGGGCAAAACCGGTTTTTCGCAATCCGACCTCGACGCCATCCATCACCGCATCAACAGCCAACGGGCGGAAGCCGTCAACGCCCTGATGGCCGCCAGCCAACAGTCGCAGAACCCTAATCCACTGATAGCGTGGAGAATCGAGTTTCTCGACCTGGAGAAAAATTTCTGGGACATTCGCTTCGGCGCGCTCGCGAAAAAGGATTCCGCCACTCGCAAGGCAGCCCTTGTCTCTCTCGCTGAGATTAAATCGCGCGTCGATGACTGGGCTGAGATCGCGCGGCTCCGCCTCGTCGGCGGGTCCGTGGGTGGCTCGGAGATCGATCCTGCCCGGTTGCGGGAAGGCCTGTTGCTCGTGAATGGAATGCAACGGCGCATCACCTTCGCCACCGCCGATCTGGAAGGCGGCCATTTGCAAACCCCCGTCCTGGACAGCATCGTTGCCAAAGCCGGTGCCCTCATGGATGCGGAACTCTACCTCGCGGAGGAAACCGACATCGTCGATGACAGGAAAATCTCGACCTATCGCGCCGTCACCCCCGCCAAGTTGGGACGGCTCGCCCTCATTCTAACGGTCGGCTGGCTGCTGTTGCGTTTCCTGTCCAACCGTGTGCACCGCATCGCCTCCGGCAAGGCAAACATCCCGCCCGCCACCGCCGAGCTGGCTGCAAAACTTGCTTTCTGCGTCGGTCTTGCGCTGTTAGTCATTTATGGGCTCAACACCGTGCGCATTCCCTTCACTGTCTTCGCCTTCCTCGGCGGTGCGCTTGCCATCGGCGTCGGCTTCGGAACCCAGACCCTGCTGAAAAACTTCATCAGCGGCATCATCCTCATTTTCGAACGACCGTTCAGGGTGGGGGACGTCGTGGAAATCGAAGGCGTCACTGGAAACATCCGCAGCATCGGCATGCGTGCCTCCATCATCAAGCACGGCAATGGCATCGACACCCTCATTCCCAACAGCACCCTGTTGGAGAACAAGGTCACGAACTGGAACCTGACCGACAGCCTGCTGCGCCACGCCATCACCGTGGGGGTGGACTACGCGACTCCTACCCGCGAAGTGTCACGCGCGTTGCTGGCCGTCGCCGGCGAACATGGTCTGGTTATGAAGGATCCCGCGCCTGAAGTGCGCTTCGAGGACTTCGGCGACAAGGCGCTGGTTTTCAGCCTGTTGTTCTGGTTCGACGCGGGCAAGACCAACCGCGAAACGCTCGCCAGCGACTTGCGCTTCATGATCGACAAGGCGTTCCAGGAGGCAGAAATCGTCATCGCCAGCCCCCAAAGCGAAATTCAGTTCAATCCCCGCTCGGCCCTCCGCGTCGAGCTCGCGAATACTTGCACCATCCCTCTAGACAAGCCTGATCCAGCCGCACAGACCGGCCCTATGTCGCCATAATTGATTCCTTCCTGTTGGAAAATCGGCGGTCAACCCGCGCTGTTTATGGGTCGTGTCGGCTTCAATGATTCCAGAATCCTGTCGATCACCGGCCATGCAAATGAACTCGACCCGCAACAAATCACGATTTGCCCGATTGCAGCGGTTAGTCGCGGCATTCATTGGGGCTTTGTTGCTTCGTACTGCCCATCTGAACGGGTTTTGCTGCTAGGCGTTGCTCGTCGCGTGGTGCTCGCTGGCGCTGCATTTTTCCAATCTCCCGTGGCCATGGGCGCGCTCGTGGTTGAGGGCGATGAGGCGGGTGAGGAGCGCTTCTTCGAAGGGGGCACAGGCATCTTGCCTGTGAATATCAGGAGAAGAAACAGGCGAGACGCCTGTGCCCCCTTCTTTTTGGAGATCACCCCACCCATACGCTTCTGACGCGGCTTCATCGAGCTGGTCGTGGATCTGGCGGAGCACGGTGACGAGGCCTTGGTCGTGGATGAGCTTTTCCTTGGCGATGAGCCGCTCGCCAATTGGGCGGATGCGCTGCTCAAGTTCTCCTTCTTCGAGCGCGGGAAACGGGAAGGGGCTAAACGAGACAGCTTTCACGTAAGTCGGATCATTTCCGACTCCAAGTTTTGATCCTGTTGTCTTAGCGAGCGAGGCCTCCCCGACTGTTGGAGATTTGTCACGAAAATCCCGCGTTTCCCGAAGCGCTCCATCAGGAGTCGAGGCGCGTCGGCGCACTTCCCTTCCTATGATAAGTGCCCTGCTGAGCCCTCGACGATATCGTTACCGTGGACGTGAGTAATCTGGTGAGCCTGGCAAAACTCGATGATGCCCAAACGCTTTTGAAGCCCTGCCACCACTGGCCAGATCAAGACGTTTCAGGCTAATTAGAAGACTCCTGTGCATGCGTCTCCGAGCCGGAGCAGGAGGGAAACTCCCTGCAGCTTGGCATGAGATTCCCAGATGCAAGGGGGGCACGTCGCCGCGCGATTCAGGGCTCCTCTTCGCTTAGCAACATTTCAGCCGGTGCCGACACTTTCGGAGGGGCGGGATTCTGTGCTTTGGTGAGGTGATGTGTCCCCTCGCGAGTGATAAATCCCGCACCCCATCTCTCGGTGGTTCGCGGGGCGAGGATATTTCGCAGGTAATAATAGTCCGCTTGCACTTGCTCCGCAGAAACGGTGAGAACGAGGTAACCATGGCCGTCCAAGTTGGCGAACTTCATGTGTGGGTTCGGATTCTCGGGTCCGCGGCGGTTGATGTTATCCTCGATCTCGCCCGACAAGGTATCGCCGATTTCCTCGTCAAAATTCGCAGCTGATAGACTGGGAGTCACGAATTCCACTGCCACCGCACCCTGACCAGTCTTCGGGTTGTAGTTTTTGTTACCAAAAGCGGGATCTGCCACCTCGAAGGCGAAACTTGCGTGAATGTCGCCCGTGAGGAACACCGTGTTGGACACCTGATTGTCGTCGATGAAACGTACTAACTCGCTCCGTTCAGCCGGGTAGCCGTCCCAGATATCGAGGAACTGGCTTTCCAGGTAGTCCCCTGCCACCCCTCCGGCAAAGCCGATGTTGAATTCGGAAAAGACCACTTGGTTGCCCAGGATCTTCCAGGTCGCGGTGGATCCGGTGAGTTCTTCCTTCAGCCATGATTTTTGGCCTTCGCCAAGCATCGTGCGACCCGGATCGTCGAGTTTCGGGCTGTTGACGTCATCGAGCGGCCTATCCCGTCCTTGGATCCGACAGTCCAAAAGGATCAGGTCCATCAGCGGGCCATAGGAAAGTGTCCGGTTGATCTCGCGGTTCTGAGGGCGGATCGGCATCCACTCGAAATAGGCTTGTTTTGCCGCGGCCTTGCGGGCAGCCCACTTGCCCTCTTGTCTTGGCTGGTGGTTTTTCGCGCCACCTCGCCACGCATTGTTTGCGAACTCATGATCATCCCAGATGACGATGAAAGGGAGCCTGCGGTGGGCAAGGCGGAGATTGGGGTCGAGGTGATAGGTGGCGTATCGCGCGCGATAGTCGTCGAGAGTCACCGTTTCTCCACGTGGAAAAAGAACGCGCTCATCGCGGATTTTCCGGGAGCTGTAACTGTCATTGTCCGGGTATTCATAAATATAATCGCCAGTGTGGATAACGGCATCCAGATCATTTCGCTCGGCGATCTTGCGGTATCCGGAGAAGTAGCCCCACTCATAGTTTGCGCAGGACACGACGGCGAATTTCAAAGAGTCGGCCCCCGAGGTGGGAGCGGTTTTTGACCGACCGACCAGCGAATTCCGGCCCAGGGCCTGGAAGCCGTAGAAATAGGTGCTGCCCGCCTGCAGTCCCCGGACGTCCACCTTCACGGTATAGTCGGCCTCTTTCGTGGCGAACGTGTCGCCACTGGCAACCACCTGGGTGAGCGCGGCATCGGTGGCCACGACCCAGCTTACGGGCAAATTGGGCGCTGGATTTCTGCGAAGCTGCGTAACGCGTGTCCAGATGATGAATCCATCCGGCAGCGGATCGCCGGAGGCCACGCCGTGGTAAAACGGTGCGAGTTTTTCGTTATACAGATCGGAGATCTTTTCCGGCGCATTGGTGGCCGGAGCGGCAGGCGAGGAGCGTTCCTGGATCTGGGCGTTTGCCACGGGCATCGCAAGGGCTGCAGCTAAGGTAATGAAGGGGATGCTGGATTTCATAAGACAATAGGGGTGATAGAAAGTGACTGAGACATTTTCCTTAGCAAAACACATGCCCTTGGCTGGATTCGGCTCCAAACTGCTCAACTGCGCGATCCGTCGACCATGTAAATCCTCCGCGTGCGATTCTGACCGATGCGAAATGCGAATTTCCGTTGCAGCCCGCCTGATCAGGCAGGGACTTCCGGCACCGCGTGTGGCGGCAGGAGTTCAGGTTTTCCTCGCCGATCTTTTCCATGCGGAATTTCAGCTTCGGGACGTCTGACCAGCCCGGTTCTGGCACCAGCGGAGGGCGAATGATGGCGACTTGATCCGGCAGGCGGTCGGGCCACTGGAAAGAGGAAGAGGGATCGACTGACGATTGAAGATTGTTGATTCTGATGGCGCATTCGCTTGCACCACAGGAGTGTGGCATCTCCTTATTCGCGACAGGAATGTCGCGACTCTTCAGGTCGCTCCACCCATACGCTTTCCGAAACGGCTTCATCCAGCGAGTCGCGGATCTGGGGGAGGAGTTGGACAAATTAATGCCGCAGCTTGTCAGCAGGTTTGTTTTCCGCTAGAACAGCGGGCGTGGATTTCTCCCTGAAGCCCTTCTGCCAATCATGAGCTGGGCTACCATTTTCTGGTCGATGGCTGCTGCGGCGTCACTCACGCTGGGGATGGTGCATCTCATGGTCTGGTGGCAGAACCGGGGGAGGAAGGAGCGCCTTTTGTTTTTCGCCATGACTGGGGCGACGGCATGGATGGCGTATTGCGAACTGGGGATGATGAAGTCGCGCAGTGCGGACGAGTTTGCTACGTTCTTGCGGTGGTATCACGTGCCAGTGTGGCTGAATTTCATCGCGGTCGCCGGGTTCGTGCTGATCCATCTTCACGCGGGGAGATGGTGGCTGGCGGTGCTGGCATTCATCATGCGCACGATCACGCTGGGCATCAATTTCGCCATCCCACCAGCGGTGAATTTCCGTGAAATTACGGGACTGCGGAGGGTGTCATTTCTTGGTGAGGAAGTGGCGCTGGCGGTGGGTCGGCCGAATCCATGGATGCTTCTGGCACAAGGCGCGCTGTTAGTACTGCTCGCGTTCGTGGTGGATGCCTCCATCACCGTCTGGCGGCGCGGGGAAAAGCGGCGGGCGGTTCTAACGGGGGGGAGCATCGCATTCTTCATCCTGGCTGGAACTCTACAGGCGGTTCTCTCTTTCTGGCAAATCGTGGACATCCCGGCGGGGGGGAGTCTGTATTTTCTCGGGATGCTGATGGTCACGGCCTTCGACCTGACCCTGGAAACAAAGCGTGCGGCGACGCTGGAGGTCGAGTTGAAGGATACGCGGGAGAGCAAGCGCAAGGAAGTCGCTCATCTTGGCCGGGTGGCGGCATTTGGGGAAATATCCGTCTCACTGGCGCATGAAATGAACCAGCCGTTAGGGATCATTCTGAGCAACGCGCAGGCAGCGCAACGGTTGTTAGCAAAGGAGTCCCCGGATCTCAAGGAGGTGAGTGAAATCCTCAGCGACATCATCAGCGAGGACCTGCGGGCCAGCGAGTCGATTCAACGAATCCGGGCATTGTTGAGACGGGGCGAGGTGAACCGGCAGCGTGTCGACCTGAACGAGGTGGCGGATGAGGTTTTCCATTTGATGAAAAACGAGCTTGCGCGCCGGGGAGTGCTGCTGGTGCGCGTTCAGGCAGATCATCTTCCCGCCGTTTCCGCGGACCGCATCCAGCTCCAACAGGTGCTGCTCAATCTCATGCTCAATGCTTGCGAAGCGATGGATGATAACGATCCCGAGCTGAAAACCCTGCATGTTTCCACCTCGAGGAATGGTAAAACCGTGGCCATTCTGGTGACGGACAATGGACGTGGCTTGCCGGATGAGGTGGAGGAAATTTTCCTGCCCTTTCATACGACCAAGGACCAGGGACTCGGAATGGGCCTGGCGATCTGCCGCTCGATCATTGCCGCGCATCACGGGCAGCTTTGGGCGGAAAAGAACGAAACCGGCGGTGCCGCCTTTCATGTCGTACTGCCGTTCCGGGAGGGCGAATCATGAGCGAGTCAGGCAGGGTTTTCCTCGTGGACGACGAGCCAGGAATGCTCAGGGCGTTGTCGCGTTTGTTAGGGGCGGAGGGTTTCAGGGTGACGGCTTTCCACTCCGCCTCTGATTTTCTCTCGAATTTCCCGGAGCAGGCCATTGGCTGCGTTGTGCTGGACGTGGCGATGCCCGGCCTCGACGGGATGGAACTCCAACAGCGATTGAAGGAAAGTGGAAACCTGCTTCCGGTCATATTTCTAACCGGCCACGGTGACATCCCGATGAGCGTGCGTGCCATCAAGTCCGGTGCAGTGGATTTCCTGACGAAGCCCGTGCACGACGAGACGTTGCTGGCCGCCGTGCGCTCGGCCATGAAGCTATCGGAAGTCCGCGCGGCGAAGTGGCATGCGACCCGAGAACTCCGGGCAAGACTGGTATGCCTGACCCCGCGCGAGCTTGATGTGATGCGGCAGGTCATCACCGGGAAGCTAAACAAACAGATCGCCGCCGACCTGGGAACCGGCGAGCAGAACATCAAGATCCACCGCATGCGGATGATGGAGAAGATGGGCGTGACATCCGTCGCCGAACTGGTGCGGGTGGCGGAGCGGCTGGGAGTCGAGCCGGCGGGGAATTAAACGAAGGTTCAATACCCAAGACTCCCATCGTCTGACAGTGTCGTATGACTGACATCATGAATCTTCCGGTTCCTGATGTTTCAACCTCGACTCACCATGAGAAAACCATTCCGCATCACCTTGCTGGCCCTGACCTTGGGGTTGGGTTTCACCAGTCCCGCCGCAGAAGCGCAGCAGAAAAAGCCCAACATCCTCATCATCTGGGGAGACGACATCGGCCTTTGGAACGTCAGCGCCTACAACCAGGGCGCGATGGGCTACAAGACGCCGAACATCGACCGCATCGCCAAGGAAGGCGCGCTTTTCACCGACTGGTATGGTCAGCAGAGCTGCACCGCCGGGCGCTCGTGCTTCATCACCGGCCAGGTCGGCTATCGCACCGGGCTGCTCAAAGTCGGTTTGCCCGGCGCGAAGGAAGGTTTGCAGGCGCGCGACGTCACCATTGCCCAGCTTCTCAAGGCGCAGGGCTACATGACCGCGCAGTTCGGCAAAAACCACCTCGGCGACCTTGATGAACATCTGCCCACGATGCACGGGTTCGATGAGTTCTTCGGCTCGCTCTATCACCTCAATGCCGAGGAGGAGTTTGAGAACGAGGACTATTTCAAGGATCCGGCGCTGATCAAAAAATTCCAGACCCGCGGCGTGCTCCATTGCTTTGCCAATCCAGACGGCACGCAGAGAATCGAAAGCAAAGGCCCGCTCGGCAAGAAGCGGATGGAGACCATTGACGAGGAGGTCACCGCCCTGACTCTCGACTACCTCGAGAAAGCCAAGAAGGCCGACAAGCCCTTCTTCCTCTGGTGGAACGCCACCCGGATGCATATCAACACCCACCTCAAGGAAGAGAGCAAAGGCAAGACTGGCCTCGGCGTCTATCCGGATGGCATGGTCGAGCACGACGGCCACGTCGGCCAGATCCTCGACAAACTCAAGGAACTCGGCCTCGATGAGAACACCATCGTCATGTATTCCACCGACAACGGCGCGGAAAAAGCCAGTTGGCCCGACGGCGGCTCCTCACCCTACCGCGGTGAAAAGAACACCAACTGGGAGGGCGGCTACCGCGTCCCCTGCGCCATGCGCTGGCCCGGCGTCATCAAGCCCGGCACCGTCCACAACGACATCTTCGCCCACGAAGACATGCTCCCCACCCTCCTCGCCGCCGCCGGTGAGCCGAACGTGAAAGAAGAATTGTTGAAAGGGAAAAAAGTCGGCGACAATACCTTCAAGGTCCATCTCGACGGCTACAATCTCACCGACGCGCTCGCCGGCAAGACGCCCAGCCCGCGCAAGGAGTTCTTCTACTTCAACGACGACGGCTCGCTCGTCTGCTTTCGCTACGATCAATGGAAGGTCGTATTTGCCGAGCAGCGCGCCCACGGCTTTGATGTCTGGCAGGAACCCTTCGTGACCCTGCGCGTCCCCCGCGTCTTCAACATCCGCACCGATCCCTTCGAGGAAGCTGAACACAGTTGGGAAAGTTGGAAATGGCGCGCCGACCGGATGTTCTTGCTCGTCCCGGCGCAGCAATACGTCGGCAAATTCCTCTCCACCTTTACGGAGTTCCCACCGAGTCAGAAGGGCGGTAGCTTCAGTCTCGACCAAGTGATGGAGAACATGAGCAAAGCCGCTGGCGGCGGCAAGTAAGGCGGGCGTATTGATCCTGAGCTCTGCGGGCCAGCCTCCCATGAGGCGACCCGCGAATCCACGTCTGGGTCTAACCATTACCATGAGAACCACCCCGACCCTTCTCGCCGCGCTTCTTGGAGCATTCGCCTCGGTAGTCTCTTTGGTCTGCGCCGCTGATCCACTGCCATCGTGGAACGAGGGACAGGCGAAGAAGGCGATCGTGAATTTCGTCGAGAAGGTAACCAAGGAAGGCTCACACCACTTCGTGCCCGTCGCCGAACGAATCGCCGTTTTTGACAACGACGGCACGCTCTGGTCCGAGCAGCCGCTGTATTTTCAAGCGTTTTTCGTCTTCCATCAGATCAAGCAACTCGCTCCGCAACATCCGGAGTGGAAAGACAAAGAGCCCTTTGCCTCGGTGTTGAAGGGCGATTACAAAGCCGCGCTGGCCGGCGGCGAGCACTCCCTTGCCGCCTTGTTAGCCGCCACTCACGCCGGAATGACCACCGAGGCATTCGAGAAGAGCGTCATCGACTGGATCACCACCGCGAAGCACCCCAAGACGGATAAACTTTTCACCGAGATGGTCTATCAGCCCATGCTGGAGTTGCTGGCCTACCTGCGAGCTAACAACTTCAAGACCTTTATCGTTTCCGGCGGCGGCATTGAGTTCATGCGTCCGTGGACCGAGCGAGTTTATGGAATCCCGCCGGAACAGGTCGTCGGCACCAGCGGCGGATTGAGATACGAATCGCATGAAGGGAAACCCGTTCTCCTGAAGCTGCCCGAGCTCATGCACAACGATGACAAGGAAGGCAAACCCGTCGGCATCCAGCGCCACATCGGCCGCCGCCCGCTGATGGCCTTTGGCAATTCCGACGGCGATTTCCAAATGCTCGAATGGACCACCAGCGGTCCCGGTCCGCGCTTCGGCCTCTACGTCCACCACACTGATGCCGATCGCGAGTGGGCCTACGATCGCGAGTCGCACGTGGGGAAACTTGACGAGGCCCTCGACGCGGCGAAGGACAAGGATTGGATCATCACAAGCATGAAGGCGGATTGGAGAATCATTTTTCCGGGAGAGAAATAACCGTCTCCGGCCTCCCACGAAACCTTCGTCCTATCCCGCTTTTTCAATTGCACTATGCAATCCGACTCACCAACGTATGAGCCTTATTTAAGAGATTCTAATCATTTTCAACCGCCGTCTTTTCTTCCCTCATGAAAACCACGATTTGTCTATCAGCCGGCTTCGCAATCGCATTTCTAACTGCGCCTTGCTTGCGGGCGGAAGAGGCCCGCCCGGAGATTGCCGGACTGGAAAAGGCGGCCGCCGATTTTGTCATTGCTTACAACAACAAGGATGCCGCGGCGATCACCGCGTTGTTCACGGAGAACGGTGAAATCACCGATTTGACCGGCGAGGATACGACCTCCGGCCGCGAGGAGATCAAGGCGCGCTACGAGGGCATTTTCGCTGCAAAGGATGTGCCCGAGGCCGCGGTGGAGGTCGCGTCCGTGCGTCTTGTTGCGCCGAATCTGGCGATCGAGGATGGCATCTATCACCTCGATCCTCCCGGCGACGACACGCCCGTCCGTTCCACCGCCTACACCGCCGTGTTGATGAAAAGCGATTCGGGTGCCTGGCAGATCGCCAGCACTCGCGATGTCAAGGACGTCACCGACGCCGGCGGCCAACTCTCGGATCTAGCGGAAAAACTCAAGGGCGACTGGACCTGCCAGAAAGACGGCATGCGCATGGACTTTGCTTTCGGCTGGGACGACACCGGGAAATTCCTGATCGGTGAAATGCTCACCACTATCGACGATGCCGAACCGCTGACCACTTCCATCCGCATCGGTTGGGACGGCGCACGCAAGACCGTCACCTGGTGGACCTTCGATAGCGCTGGCGGCTATGCCAAAGGCGATTGGACACCCGATGAAAATGGTTGGCTGATCCGCAGCGAGGGCAGCAGCGGCAACGGCGAAGCCACCAGTGCCAGCCAAAAACTCACCTTTGGAGACGACCAAACCCTCGTTTGGAGTGCCAAAGACCGCCTGGTGGATGGTGAAAAACTCCCGGATGCGGAAATGCGCATCGTCCGCCAAGCTCCCGAACCCGAGCCATCTGCTGATGCATCGGAAAGCGAACCCTCCGCCGAATAATTTCCCCCAACCCCATCATTTCATGAAAACTCCCGTTTCATTCCTGGCACTGCTTCTCACCCTCAGTGTTTTTTGCGCAGAAGCCGAAGCCCGTGGCGACGGCAGGCGCGGTGGCGGCGGAGGCGGAGGCGGCGGGAAATCCGCGTCGTTCAACCGCGGAGGTGGCGGTGGTGGTGGAGGCGGATCTGCCAGACGTAGCCCGATGACCGGCTCGAAAATCGAGCGCCCCGCTGCCAGACCCGCCCCCAAACCGACTTCACGTCCGGCCTCGAAACCTGCAGCCCGTCCGGAGACGCGGCCCGCTTCCCAGCCTGCCCAACGTCCATCCGTCGAGCGCCCGACCACCCGCCCTGCGCCGGACAGACGCCCCGGCGGCGGCGATGACATCCGTCCCGGAGGAAATCGTCCCGAAACCAAACCCGCCCCTCGTCCGGGCGGAATCGATGGCGACAATCGCCCCGGCGCCGGTGCTGGCAATGGCAACCGCCCGGGCAACGGTGCAGGTGGTCGTCCCGAAACCAAACCCGCACCCCGCCCCGGCGGCAACGATGGCGACAACCGGCCAGGCGGCGGAAATGCCAACCGCCCCGGCAATGGCAACGACAATCGCCCCGGCGGAGGGAACGCCAATCGCCCGGGAGACGACAACCGCCCCGGCGGTGGGAACGCGAATCGTCCAGGAAACGATAACCGTCCGGGCGGAGGAAACGCGAATCGACCAGGAAACGACTATCGCCCCGGCGAAGGAAATTCCAACCGTCCCGGCAACGGCACCCGGCCAGGCCCTCGCCCAGACCATCCGGGGGCCAATCGCCCCTCCACCCTGCCCGGCATGGTTACCTATCCGAACCGTCCCGGAAACAACAACAACCGCCCGGGCAACAACAACAACCGGCCTGGAAACAACAACCGCCCGAACTGGGGAAATGGCAACGGCAACAACATCAACGGCGGCAACACCTACATCACCAACGTCAACAAGAACCGCAAGAACACCCACCTCAATCGCCCGGCCACCCTGCCGGCCGACCGCCGGAACTGGGACAGCAACCGCTGGGGCGGCAATCGCGGCGTTTGGGGTAACAACAACAACGTCAATATCAACGTCAGCAACAACTTCCGCTATAACAACAACTACTCCTACCGCCCTAACTATTGGGGCGCGAGGCCATGGTGGGGAGCCAGCACCTGCCATACCTGGCATCACGGACATTGGAACTATGGTTATAACAGCCACTACTACAACCGTTACTCCTACTATCACAATGACAGCAATTTCGCCTCCGGCTTCATGTGGGGCATCGCCGTCTGGAGCTTGGGCAACATGGTTTACGACATGGGCTATCAATCCTATCGGAATCCCTATCAGGCGCCGCCGGTCCAGTCCTACAGTTCGAAGACCACCATCAATTATACCCAGCCTGTCTCTGTCACCGCTGCTGCGAATCCGCCGGGCGACGAGGCTGCCACTGAGCTGGCCGAGACAAAATCCGCTGAAGCCACCGTGTCCTCGCGCGCTGCCTTCAAGTCCGGCGACTACGTTTCCGCGCTGAAATCAGCGGACGAGGCGATCGCCTACGCTCCGGGCGATGTGACGCTGCACGAATACCGCGCGCTGGTGCTTTTCGCCCTTGGCCGTTACTCGGATGCCGCCGGTGTGCTTAATCCGGTGCTCGCCTCTGGTCCCGGCTGGGGTTGGGACACGATGGTCGGTTTTTACGATTCAGCTGTCACCTACACCAGCCAGCTCCGCAAGCTGGAAGGCTACGTGCGCGGCCGGATGGACGCAGCTGACGGCCATTTCCTGCTAGGCTATCACTACCTCGTCTGCGGCTACATGGATAAGGCTTACGATCAATTTGAAACCACGACAAAGCTGCAGCCCGCCGATTCCATTTCCCGGCAACTCCGCGATCTAACGAAGAGCTCGCTGCCGGATGCCGGCAGTGACGAACCACCCGCCGCGGAACCACCCGCATCGCTTCCACCGCCGGTTCCTGGTGAAAAACTCGTCGGCACCTGGGTGAGCGACCGCGGCGCGGACGGCAAGGTCACTTTCAAAATGGAGGAAAGTGGCGACTATACTTGGAGCTACATCAACGGGGCGGACACCAAGGAGCTGAAAGGCACCTATGGCCTCGATGACAAGGACTTGCTCGTCATGACCTCCGACGACTCGCAGATGGTTTCCTCCGTCACGCTCGAGGGTGATGGGAAAATGAAATTCGTGCTCGTCGGCGCGCCTGAAGGTGATCCCGGGCTCGACTTCACGAAAGGCTGAACGCGTTTCCTCAAACTCCATGATCCACAAGCTTGCCCGCGACCACGCATGATGCCGGACGAATCCCTTCCGGCTACGAAAAAGCGGCCTTTCGCCGTGCGCCTGTTTGCTTCCATCGGCAGGCTCGCACTTGCGGTGCTTTTTTCCGGCCTGCTGCTGTGGGCGGCGGGCGCGCTTTGGTATGATCTTCCGGGGCCCCACGTTTTGCGGAAAGTGGCGGCGGCCAGTTTCTTGTTGGTCATTGGGTTTCTCTGGTTTTCAGGAAACATCAAACGTCGGCTCGGGGCGTTGTGGTTCATCGGAGTGGTGATGGGATGGTGGTTCACGATCGTGCCGCGCAATGACCGGCAGTGGCTGGCGGACGTCGCCCTAACGGCGTCTGCCGAGATCCACGGCGATGAGGTCACTTTCCACCAGGTGAGGAATTTCGACTACCGCACGGAAACGGATTTCACACCCCGCTGGGAGACGCGAACCGTGCGGCTTTCCAAGATCACCGGCGTTGACATGGCCATCAACTACTGGGGCTCTCCCTACATGGCGCATCCGATCGTCAGCTTCCAGTTTTCCGACGCGCCGCCGCTGTGCTTTTCCATCGAAACGCGCAAGCAGGCGGGCGAAAGTTATTCCGCCATCGGCGGGCTCTATCGGCAGTATGAGCTGATCTACATCGTCTCCGACGAGCGCGATGTGATCCGCGTCCGCACGAACTACCGCAAGGGCGAGGATATCTATCTCTATCGGATCAATATCAGCCCTGAGCGCGCGCGCGAGCGGCTCATGGAATACGTCAACTCGCTCAACACCCTGCACGTGAAGCCACGCTGGTACAATGCCATCACCACGAATTGCACCACCAGCATCCGCAGCCAGCACAACCGGATGGATCGGGCGAAATGGGACTGGCGGATGCTTCTCAACGGCAAGGGAGACGAGCTGATGTACGAGCGCGGAGCCCTCCACACTGGCGGCCTGCCCTTCGCCGAGCTTAAGAAACGTTCCCACATCAACGAAGCCGCTCGCGCGGCCAATGACTCTCCGGATTTCTCCGCCCGCATCCGCGCCGACCTGTCGTGGTTCTCCGCCTCATCCCACACCACCTCACCTGCCAAACCATGAAACATCCCTTCATCTTCCCGCTCGCCTTCGCCGCACTCGTCGCCCCGGCCTTCTCTCAAGTTCCCGCCGCTTTCGAGCAGGGTGTGGTGCTGAACGCGTCCGACCTGCTGCCCGCGGAAATCCTCAAAGGCCCGGCCTTTCGCGTGCGCGATCTGGTGGTGACGGACGGCTTCATGGCGCATTTCCAAATCGATACGGACTACGGAACTTTCGATGCCATCGGCGTGCCCCAGGCGAAGCAACGCATCGTCGAGGCCGAGGCGATCAAAAAACTCGTGGAAACCAGCAAGGGCGACCTTTTCGCCGAAGGCATGAAGCGCTCCATCGAGCAGCCGATCGATGCCGTGAAGAACATCGTTAAGAATCCGGTGGAATCCGTGAAACAGGCACCCGCCACTGTCGGTCACTTTTTCACCAAGGTTGGTTCCGCCATCGGCCGCGCGGGGGGCAAAATGAAGGATAGAATGGAAAACGACGGTCCCGCGCCATCGGGTGCGGAGGTCGGGAACGCAGCCAGAAGTGCTGCGGGATTTGACAAGGCGAAACTCGCCACCGCCAAACAGTTAGGGGTGGATCCTTATTCGGACAACGCGCGTCTCCAGGAGGAAATGGACAAGGTCACCTGGGCCTTTTTCGCCGGCGGACTGCCGCTGCGCGTGGGTGCCGCTGTCGCTTCCGCAGGCGTCGCAGTGGTCGCGACGAACATGGTGGGCATCCCGGAGGACGCTTACCTGCTCACCCAGTCGGAGCTCGCCCTGCGCGACGGCCGCTCGCTCGCCGCGATGGGCATCACCGACGAAGACATCAAGACGTTCCAACTCTACGGCCCACTCAGCACCACCCGCCGCCACCGCATCGTGCTGGCTTTGGAAACGCTCTCGAAGGCGAAAGGCCGCGGCCGCATCATCCAACAGGTGAATGCCTGCGAGACTACCGAGCAGGCGGATTTCCTCATCGCCGCGCTCACCCTTCTCGCCGAACGCCAACGCTCCGGAGCCGCGGATTACAGCTCGCTCGAGGTGCTCGGCCGCCTGCCCGGTGCGATCAATGCAAACGCCGAGCTGGAAGTGCCCGCACCGGTCGATCACGTCACCTGGACCGAACAGGTCGCCGGATTTGCCCAGCGCGAAGACCTCGGCACTGCGCCCAAAGTGCTCGTCCACACCGGGAAACTCTCACCCGCCGCCAGTGTCGGATTTGCAACCGCCGGCTGGAAGGCCATTGCGGTGGGCTACCCGCTGCGTTGAAGCAGCAACCTCTAACAAGGATCGGAGCCAGCCTTTCCTACGTCATCGCGTATTCCGAATACCTCGCCGAATAGGTTGGATATCAATATCTTCAAAGCAATCCGCTGCGACGAGGGTTGCTAGAAAGTTCCCGCCATGAACCCGAGCCCGCCGTCAGTCCCTTCTGAAACCCCGCTCTGGGAGAAGTTCCGATGGCTGCTCCCGGTGCTGGTCGTGGTAGTGCTCGCAAGATTCTCGGTGGCGAAGGATGGGTTCGCGTATTTTTCCCGACCCATCGTGATCGGGTTGATCGATCTCTTCGGCGGATCAGCGGCGGACCACGGCACAACCATCACGGTCGGGCGGCTGGAAGTTCCCTGGTCCGGTGACTGCGCCGGGTTGAACCTGCTCATTCTGTTGTTGGCGGTGGCCGTCTGGATGAACCGTCGCGAGCCGATTGGAAAACGCTACTGGCTGCGCATTTTACTGATGATCCCGGCAGCGGCGATTGCCAACGTGGCGCGTATTTTCATGATCATCGGCTATCGGGAAATCCGCTATCCGGCCACCGAGAGCCCGCAGCTTCACTATTTTTTCGGGCTGGCCCTGCTGGTGCCGTTCGCGTTGTTAGCGATGCCGAAAAGCCCGCGATCCTTTGCAGCGAGGGTTTTCGAGCTACTCCATGTCGCGGCGGTGATCGCTCTGTTAGCACCCAATGCCGATGGTGCGGAAGGCGCGGCGCTGACGATCGCGGTGATCCTCGGACTGTCCCACTGCCAGATGCCCGAGCGTTTGTCGCGGGCACGGATCGCCACTTTTGCGCTGTGGGTCGGGGCGGCGGGCGCGATTGCCTTCGCCGGCATGGAGTCGTTCTGGCTGCCATGGCTGCTGCTCTGTCCTTTGGTTTGTGATCCGAAATGGGTTTTCAGTCTTGCAGGAGGATTGGCAACGCTCGCGTCCCATCGCCTGATTTTCCTGATCCCGGGCGCGGAGTGGATCGTTTGGGGAATCATCGGCTATGCGATGTGGACAAAATTTTCGCACGATGAAAAACCAACACCCTCGCCGACTCTCGGGAATCTCTGGAGCCGGCCGGAAAAAGCCGTGATGTTCGCCACGGCGGTTCTGTTTGTGTTGCCCTTCCTATCCTCGACGATTCTGGCAGGAAAAAAGGAAATCTGGATCTCACCAAAAAGCGCGGACATCCAACAGATCCCCGGCGGCCAGATGGTCACACTGCCAGGCCAGTCGGATGAGATCGGTGTGTTGTGGTATGATTCCCAAGGCACGGAGCGGCACCACAAACTCGCGATTTGCCTGAAATACCGCGGCGTCGAGGCCACCCCCTCGGCGGATATGCCGGATGTTTTCACCGACGGCACCCACTGGATGCGCGAGTACTTCCTGCAGGGCGGCAAGCTTCTTCAAAGCCATCAGGAGTATGTGGTTTCCACTCTCGGGCCTGGCAGCGCGGCGGGCGTGCATCTGATTCTCGTGACGGAAAAGGCGTCGATGAGTGCCAAGGAATTTTCCGCGGAAGCTGGCCGGATCAGCAGCCGGCTCTACGAGATGATCGTTGCGGAAAAGGCAACTGCGCCGTCCGGCGAGGTGGTCGCGGTCGATCGTTAGAACGGAGTGGTTGCTGCGTCTCGCAGAAACGTTACATTGACGGAGGTCCTGCCGGCATCGGTCATCATGAAACAGGTCATTCTCATCGCCACGCTTTTTCTATCAGCTTTTATTCAGGCTGCGGAACCCGCCGTCCGCGTTTCCGCCGCGGCGAGCCTGGCGGACGTGCTGAAGGAGATCAACGCGGCTTACGAAAAGGACACCGGAACCGAGGTCGAGCTGAACCTCGGTGCATCGAGCGCGCTGGCGCGGCAGATCGAGGAAGGTGCCCCGGCCGATGTGTTTTTCTCAGCGGATCTTGCGAAAATGGACAGGCTGCAGGAAAAAGGCCTGATCCAGGCGGCCACGCGCGAGGCCCAACTTTCCAACTCGCTGGTGGTGGTGGTGCCTGCTGACGGCATGCTCACGATCGCGTCCGCGAAGGATCTGCTAGGGTTGGGAAAAATCGCCCTCGCCGATCCGCAAGCCGTGCCCGCCGGGGTTTATGCAAAAGCCTGGCTGGAGAAAGACGGTTTATGGTCGAAGATGCAGTCGAAGATCGTGGCCACCGAGAACGTCCGTGCGGCTCTGGCGGCGGTCGAGGCCGGGAATGTGGATGCGGGAGTGGTTTACAAGACAGACGCGGCGATTTCAAAGAAGGTGAAGGTGGTCTATCAGGTGCCTGCCGCCGAGGTGCCGCGGATCATCTATCCGATGGCGGTGGTCAAGGAGTCGAAAAACGCCGCTGCAGCCCGCCGGTATCTCGATTTCCTCGACGGCGTGGAGGCGACGCGGTCGTTTGAGAAATTTGGTTTCCTCGTGCTGCCGGAGCCGCCAGCATCGCGCGAGTGATGCATCCGGAAGACTGGCAGATCGTTTGGTTCACGACCTGGGTGTCCGCGCTCAGTGTGATGCTCATCATTCCGCCCGGACTGGCGGTGGCATGGCTGCTCGCCCGTTTTCGCTGGCCGGGGAAATCGCTGGTGGAAACGCTGGTGGCGCTGCCGCTGGTCATGCCGCCCGTGGCGACCGGGCTGATACTGCTGAAATTGTTAGGTCGGCGTGGTCCGGTCGGCGGTTGGCTCCACCAGACCTTCGGGGTGGACATTGTTTTTTCCGCCGCGGCGGTGGTGGTGGCGCTGGCGGTGATGGCATTCCCGCTGTTAGTGCGATCGGCGCGCACGGCGTTTGAAGAGGTGCCAAGACGGCTGGAAGACATCGCCCGCACGCTGGGACGCGGGCCATGGAACGTGTTTTGGACCATCTCGCTGCCGCTGGCGCGCCGAGGTCTGGCCGCCGGAGTGGTGCTGGCGTTTGCAAGGGCGCTGGGCGAATTCGGCGCGACGATCATGGTCGCCGGTTTCATCATGGGGAAGACGACGACACTCTCGCTCGCGATCTATCAGAGCGTGCAGACGGGTGATGACTCCCATGCGCTGCGCCTGCTCGCGGTCTGCGTCGTCATGGCGTTCGGAGCGCTGTGGGTGAGTGAAAAACTCTCAACAAGGAAGGACAGCCGGTGAGTCTGGTTTTGGAGAACATCGTCCTGCCGCTCACGGATTTCACGCTGGAGGTGAATGCCAAACTCGATGCCGCGGTGACTGGTTTGACCGGTCCATCGGGCGCGGGGAAGACGACATTGCTGGAGCTTATTGCCGGATTGCGTCGGCCGGGAAAGGGGAGCATCACGCTTGTGGGCGAGGAGCTGACAAACACGGCGACGCGTCATTTCCTGGCGCCGGAAAAACGTCGGGTGGGATACGTGCCACAGGATCTCGCGCTGTTTCCCCATATGGATGTTAGGGCAAATCTGCGTTATGGATTGAGGCAGGATGATGGCGGCCTGTTAGAAAAAGTGGTTGAAGTGCTGGAGCTGAATCTGTTAGTGAGGCGTTCCACTGCTGGTTTGTCTGGCGGTGAAAAACAACGCGTCGCATTGGGTCGTGCGCTGTTGGCCGGACCACGGATTTTGTTGTTGGACGAGCCGCTTTCCAATCTGGATGACCGGTTAAAGGAAAAGATCCTGCCTTACCTGCACCGCATTCGCAGTGAGTTCTCGGTGCCGATGATCTATGTGAGCCATTCGAAGGCCGAGTTGGGCGGACTGTGTGATGAAGTGCTGGTGATGCGTGAAGGGAAAATCGTCAGCGAGTGACACCCCGGAGTGCGGCACGCCCTGCTGCCGCCAAGTGGGGGATGGCTGCTCTGCTCCATGCGGTGCGGAGCTCTTTGGTGAATCAAGAAGTGCTCCGCCCCGCATTCAGCAGAGCTGAAACTACCGGGGCGTGAGCAGAGCGTCACGCAGTCCGGGGAAAGAAAAAGCCCGCCGCGGGGGACCGGGCGGGCTTGATGGGTTGCTAAAATTTCGGACGCGATCGATTACTTGGTTTTTTTAGGCTCGACGGTGGTCTTCGGAGTCGGCGCGGGTTTGGTTTCTGCCGGTTTGTCGGCGGGTTTGCCGGATTTGATGTCATCGAGCTCTTTTTTGGCTGCGGTGCGCTGCTTTTCGTCGAGCTTGGAATTGATTTCATCGGCGAGTTTTTTTCCATCCTCGGTCCCACGTTCGGCGGCGAGGGTGGCGAGTGCCCACGCTTTGGCGGGATCTGGCTTGATGCCGACGCCTTCGTTGAGCAGGCGGGCGAGGGCGAGGGTGGCCGGGCCGTGGCCTTGATTCGCAGCGAGCGAGTAGAGCTGGCCGGCGTTTTCGAGGTTCTGAGTGAGCCCGGCAGCCCCGCGTTCATAAAGGGTGGCGAGGTTGTTCTGGGCTTGTGCGTAACCACCTTGGGCAGCACGCGTCAGCCACGCCACCCCGGCGGCGGAGTCTGCAGCGGCAAGCTTGCCGGAGAGATAGAGCAGGCCGAGTTCGTTTTGGGCCTCAACGAGATTGCCGCTGGCGGCCTTCAGAAGGTGGCCGTAACCGATGAGGAGATCCGGTTTTTCGACCGAGAGGGCCTGGACGGCGAGGCGGAAGTTTGCCACCGGGTTGCCGGCCTCAGCCGCTTTTTCCAACAGAGCCAGTCCGCGGGCGGTGTCTTTCTCGACGCCTTTGCCTTGGATGTAGAAATCGGCGGTGCGCAGGATGCAGTCGACCTGACCAGCATCCTTGCCGCGCTCGTATTCGGCGAGGGCGGCCTTGAGGTCTTTTTTCACGTTTTCCTCGTAATCACCGAGAGCGAGATAGGCGGTGTATTCCTTGACCTCGATGGCTTTTTTCAACCATTCACGGCCTTTTTTCTCATCGCGGGTTTTTTCATCACCGCTCAACAGGCGGGAACCGAGGGCGGCCATTGCACCGGCATCGCCGAGGCCGGCGGCTTTGGCGTAATTGGCGAGGGCTTCCTTGGCGTCCTTCAGTTCGGGGAATCCGAACTGACCTTCGTAAAATCGAGCGACGAGCAGAAGGGACGGGATGTCACCGGCGTTGGCCGCTTGTTTCCACCAGAAAACCGCCTTGTCGGGATCTGCGGTAGGGCTGAGGCGGCCGCGGAGATAGGCCTCACCGAGGATGCGGGCGGCGACGGTGGGATCGTCCTTGGCCGCGGTCTCGAGCGCCTGGCGGGCTTGGTCACGCTCGTCTTCTTTTTCAGAGGCGAGGAGGATGAAGGAGAGGCGGTAGATCGCGTCCTTGTGCTTTAGCGCCGCGGCCTTGCGGTAGTATTCGAGGGCTTTTTCCTTGGATGCCTCGACGCCCTGGCCGGACTCGCTGGCGAATCCGAGAAGATAGATGGCCTCCGCATTTCCCTGGTCTGCGAGGGGTTTGGCGAGTTCGACGGCTTTCGCATGGCGGCCGGCTTTGAACGCCTCCATGGCCTCCTTGGCCGGGCCTTCCGCTTCGGCCGGCACGGCGGCGGAGTTGTCGGAGGGGAGGGAAACGGCGGCGTTGACGGAAAGCGTGAGTGCCGAAAACAGCAGGCAATGGGCTAGTGGGCGTAGGCGCATTCCGCAAATTACGCGAGGTTTCCGCGGCAATGCAAGCACGATGAAATCCCTCAACCGCGGCTTTCCCAGCGGGTGCGGAGCTCGTTGATGCAATCGCCAAGCAGCGATTCATCGAATTGATGGACGTCCGTTCCATGACCAACATCGGCTAACAAAAGGACCGTCAGTTCGCCGCCGAGGTGCTCGCAGAATTCGTCGAGCCCGTCGAGCACCCTGCGTCGGCCACTGTCGTCCAGCCAGTCGAGCGCCGGGTGATAGATGCCGAGTTGCAGGTCGTCGAGCACATCGAGGATCTGCGTGGCGATGGAAAATTTCAGCAGCCCGGACCGCGCGGAGTAAAGGGTGTCCAACGCCAGCCCGACCGCCACGGCAGGCGCGTGGGCGAGCTGATAGTGCGTCATGGCCTCCAGCTTGTGGGCCGCCCAATGGCCGAAATCGAGCGGGCGGCTGGAGCCTGTTTCAAATGGATCGCCGCCGGTCGCAATGTGGCGCGCGTGGAGCAGCGCGGATTTTTCCACGCAGGCCTCGAGCGCTTCCGGCTCGAGGGCGGCAAGTGCGGTTAGATTTTCCACGATCCACTCGAAAAACTCGCGATCCTTCACCAGCGCGACTTTCACCGCCTCGACCAGGCCCGCTCTGCGCGTCTGCTCGTCCTGGGTGTGGAGGAAATTGAAATCATTGATCACTGCGTGCGGCACGGCGAACGCACCGACCCAGTTCTTTTTGTCGAACGCATTCACCGCACATTTCACGCCCACGCCGCTATCGTCCTGGGAGAGTGTGGTCGTCGGGAAGCGTACCAAACGGACTCCGCGGTGGGCGGTGGCGGCGGCGTATCCGACCGCGTCGAGGAAGGCTCCGCCGCCGATGACGAGGGCGTAGGAATGGCGGTCGAGGTGCGCGGCATCGATCGCGGCCCAGATCTCCCGGACCAGATGGTGATCTGCCTTCGCCGTCTCGCCGCCGGGGAAAACGGTGGTGCCGCGGAATTCCAGATCGAGATCGGAGAAGTAAGTTTGGATTTGATCCAGCAATCCCGGCCATGCGGCGGACACGCTTTCTTCGAGGAAAACGATCGCCCGGCGGCCACCACCTTCCCTGAGGATTTCTGCTAGATCGGCGTTCTCCGGGGAAAACGCATCCTTCGTGAAAACAATACGGTGCTTGAAGGTGACGGGAATCTGGAAATCGTAGCGGGACATCAGGTGCGCGGGAGCAGTAGCGCCGTTTACGCCTGTGCGCCATTGTTTCTTGCCCTCAAATTCAGCCTCATGCCCGCTCCCGAAACCCTCTTCGAAACCAAATGGCTCGGCGTCTATCGGATCGGCCATTGGGATTTTGTCCGCCGTCCGCAGTCCGAGCATTGCGTCGGCATCCTCGCCGTCACGCCGGAAAACGAGATCGTGCTGGTGGAGCAATTTCGCATCCCGATGCAGAAGCGCGTGATCGAGGTGCCGGCTGGAATTGTGGGAGACGAGCCGGAGTTTTTCGGGGAATCTCTGGCAGAAACGGCGGGCCGCGAGCTGCTTGAGGAAACCGGTTACCGTGCAGGATCGGTCACGCCGCTCATCGCCGCGCCCACTTCGGCGGGCATGAGTTCGGAGTATATCCACTTGTTTCACGCGAAGGACCTCGTCCGCGAGCACGACGGCGGCGGCGTGGGCGGAGAAAACATCATCGTCCACCACGTGCCGATCCCAGGACTCCGCGCCTGGCTTGCTGCGCGGGTGGAGGAAGGGATGATCGTCGATTTCAAGATCCACGCCGCCCTCTGGCTGGCGGGTGTCGCCGGATGAAATGAACTCCATCTGCCCGTGAAACTCCGCACCCTGCTCCGACTGCTTCCGGCCGCGTCCGCCGTGCCTGCGTTTTTCTCAAAAGGCGAGTCAGTCATCGTTCCCGCGATCACCAAAGCTGGTTTCTCCATCGCGATCCAGTGTTGGTCGCTCAAGGAGTTCACCCTGTTCGAAGCCATCGAAATGGCGGCTGCCGCCGGTGCGGGCGGCGTCGAGCTTTACAAAGGCCAGAAGCTCGGTGGCGGTCACGGCGATCTTGTTTTCAGCGAGGATCTGCCGGACGCCAAGCTGCATGCGTTGATCGATCAGTTGGAACGCAATCACATCGCCGCAATTAACCTCGGCGTCGTCGATGTCCCCGAGGATGAAACGAAGGCGCGCAAGCTCTTCGATCTTGCGAAAAAACTCAACCTCCACGGCATCACCACCGAGTCCGCGGGCGCCATTGATACTCTCGAAAAACTCTCGCGCGAATACGACCTCAAGGTCTGCTTCCACAACCACCCGAAACCCACCGCCCTCTGGCACCCGGACACCGTTTGGAAACTCCTCGAAGGCCGCCACGAAAACCTCGGCTTCTGCGCCGACATCGGCCACTGGGCCAGCTCCGGCCTCGATCCGCTGGAAGTCGTGAAAAAGGTCGCTCCGCGCATCCGCTCGTTCCATTTGAAAGACCGTAACTCTATCAGCGAATGGACCCACGACCGCCCCTTCGGCACCGGTGTCATCGACCTCCCCGCGATCCTCGATGAAGCCCGCAATCACGGTTTTGCAGGAAACGTCACCATCGAATACGAGCATAACTGGCAAACGAATCTGCCGGAAATCGCCCAGTGCGCCGGTTTCCTCAGGGCTTATGCGGCCATGCGTGGGTGATTCTCGCTGGGTCCATCCGATTTTACCGCTCGACTCGGCCCTGACATTACGCCTATCCTGAAGGTTCGTGAAGGCAGAAAATACTCCGGTTCTCGAGACGGTGCCTCGCGTGCCACTGAGGATCGGCTTGATTGAGGATGATCCGGTGACGCGCAAGCTTCTGGGAAAACTGCTGAACAAGCACCCCGAGTGTGAATTGGCCGGCGCCTGGGGCACGGGGGAGGAAGCGCTCGCCGAACTTTCGAAACTGCGTCCGCATGTGGTGCTGGTGGATCTGGAACTACCCGGCATCTCCGGCGAGGATTGCCTGCTGGCGCTCTCAGTCATGCTGCCATCCAGCGCGCTGGTCGTCCTAACAGCCCATGAGGATTCCGGCCGGGTGTTTGCCGCGCTGCGTGCCGGGGCCAACGGCTATTTGCTCAAAGGCTCGTCGGCCCCCGAGCTGATTGCCGGAATCAAAGCGGCTTACGCCGGAGGTTCGCCGCTGAGTCCGGCGATCGCCGGGCTGGTCATCCAGGCATTCAAACAGAACTCCACGCCCGCCAAACCCGTCATTCCGCTGCCTTCGCTCTCACCCCGCGAGCGACAGATCCTGGAATTGCTGGCAAAGGGCATGGTCCCCAAGGAAGCCGCTGCGGAGCTCTTCATCAGTTACGAGACGGTGCGCGACTACCTGAAGCAGATCTATCAGAAACTTCACGTCCGCAGCCGCACCGAGGCGGTGCTCAGGTATTTGGAAGCCGGTCACACGCCCGCGCTGCCGCCGCATTAACCAGGTCGGACCTCATTTCCCTCCAATTGAGGGGAGTTACAAAACAAAACCAGGTGATATCAAGTGCTCCGTGAACCACCATCCCCGCAAAATGAAAATCCAACGCCCACTCCTCGCTCCGGGTGCCATCGCCTTGATCTCACTCGCGTTGCCGGGCCTTTCGCCCGCCCAGGAAATCCAATCCCGCCAGCTCAGTGACAGGATCTACAAGGGTGACGGCGTCATCGACCTGCTGAAAAACATCGGTGGACAGGACCTCGCGAGCTATTTCAATCAAACAGGCGGCTTGCTGCTGCTGGGCGCGGATGTGAATGAAGATGCCGCCGGCAACGAAAACAACAAATCCGTCGGTGTCGCCATCAGGCAGGCGCAGCTCGCGATCACCACCACCAAGGGTGATTTCACCTTCAAGGACTTTTTCACCAGCACCAGCGCCATGTTGCGCCAGTCGGGCAGCACGGTCTCCAGCCAATACTCCACCCTCTTCGGCCAAGGAGGAAGCAGCCAGATCACCGGCAGCGGAACGATGGATATCTCTAGGTTCGACGACGTGATGTGGTTCGAAAATGTGACGTTTGCCGGCGAAGTCACTTCCGCCAAGCTGAGCATCAGTTTCGTTCCCACCGCCACCTCCAAACTATCGTCGGCAGAGTCGTTCTTCGACTTCTCTGGCGGTTTCGAGGAATTTGCACTCTTCAACGCTGCTGACTCGGTTCTGTTGGAGAAAGCCAACATCGGCGTTGTCGACGCGCCGACGGATATGAATTTCACGACCAATGAAAAAACCGCGGTCACTGCCGTCACTGAATCCGAGGCGAAAGCGGCGGAACTCGCAAAAGCAGCAGAACTCGCCAAGGCAGCGGAACTTGCAAAGGCAGCAGAACTCGCAAAGGCAGAAGAACTCGCCAAGGCCGCGGAGCTCGCAAGTGCAGAAGCAGCTGCCAAAGCAGCGGAAATCGCTGCAACGGAAGCTGCCAATGCAGACAATGCTGCCAAGGCGGCAGAACTCGCTGCGGCGGCGGAACTCGCCAAGGCAGAGGAGCTCGCCAAGGCAGCGGAACTCGCCAAGGCAGCGGAACTTGCCAAGGCGGCGGAACTCGCCGCGGCTGCAGAGCTCGCCAAGGCAGTGGAACTCGCAAAAGCACAGGAAGCGGCGAATATCGTCACCTCGACTTGCGGCGGCAGCACCGGCACGCAGGGCAGCAGCACCCCTGTCACTGCTCCTCCTGCGGCACCCGCTCCACCACTCATCGCCGTGGCGGCGATGGGTGCGCTCCTGCTCTGGAAAAAGCGCAACCAACGCATTCAGGAAAATGCATGAAACCCGAAAGATTCTGGCGCATGCCAGACGGTTCGTGATTGCAGGCGTCGCGGTGCTTTGTTTGGCGGGCTGTCGGAAAGAGCCGGCGGGCACAGCAGCCGCCGCGGCGAAATCAGCCGGGCGCACCGTGGTGTTTGATTCGATGTCGAAAAGCGTCAATCCCGCCGCGCTGGAAGCGATGAGATGGCAGGACATCGCTCCCACTACCGAATCCTGCGCAAGACACCGGCTCACCGCGGAGACACTCAAGGTTTCAGCCGGCACGGCATCCCTGCCGGTGATCTACCTGCGAGGACTGCTGAAATTCACCCTCGCCGATCTGCCCGGCGCGGAGGCCGAGTGGGCGACGCTCGATGTGTCTGCCATCCCGGCGGACCATTTATACGCCCCGTGGCGGCTTGCCACTTCCGGCAAGGGCGAAAACCGCTACGAAAAACCGCTGGCGGATGCGGTCGCGGAAAACCGTGCCAGCCCGCTGGTTTGCGCCCGCTTCCTTGCCAGCCACGGCCGCTGGCGTGACGCGCTGGACGCCTATCTGCTAACCGATCCTTCGAACTGGTCGACGTTTGAAATCAAAACCTTCGCTGCGATGAAAATGCAGGCACCGTGCAGCCGCGACATTTCAGTGCTGATGGCCGGCGCCCTTTCGGGTGGCAATGTCCCCCAAAGTTTGCGCCGCGATCTTGCCAGGCTTATCAAGGGCACACCGCTGCCGGACAAAGAAGCGTTCGAGGCCAGCCTGCGGTCCGATCCCGCGCTCGCCAAGGCGGCCGTCGACGGAGCTGCCCGTGCACTCTCCCTGCAGCAGGCCTTCGCCTCCAACCGTTTTGAAGAGGTCCTCAGCCAGAGCCGGTCCGCCGACCCGCTGCAAGCCACCGACCAGGCCGCGCTGCTGACTTTCCTTTCCGCGGTGCAAATGAAGGATGCAGCCGCCACCGAAACGTGGGCGGGAGAACTCCTCCGCCGCGACCCAACTGATAGAAACCGCCAATGGATCGCATCGATACGAACCGGAGCGCCCTGATCCGCACCTTGCTGGCAGGGTTGCTGGTGTTAGGGCTGATGCAATCCACCCGCACGACCGAGGCGCTGTCCTGGCTCACCCGCCCCGCGGTGTCTGCGGTGATCGGCGTTTTCGGCGGTCATGCCACCGATGGCGGCACGGACATCATCGTCGGCAAACTCCGCGTGCCGTGGTCGCGCGACTGCGCCGGGTTCGACGTGCTGCTCGTGCTCTGGGGTCTGGTTTTGTGGAGCAGCCGGCATGATTCCGTGTCGCGCCGCTTCTGGCTGAGAATGGTGCTGGCGGTTCCCGCGTCCGTGCTGGCGAACATCGCGCGAGTACTGGCCATCGTCGCCTGGCGGCAGGCATTCTATCCAGCGGTGGAAAGCCCGCAGATGCACTATTTCATTGGTTTCCTCTGGCTGCTGCCCCTGCTCGCGCTGTTCGTGCCGCGCGGCGGCCGGCCCTTCGTGGCCTATGCCGTGGAGACCTGTCTGTTAGCCGCGGCGCTCTCGCTGGTCGCGCCCCAGGCGTCCGCTCCCGGTGGAATGATCGTCACCATTTGTGCGTTGTTACTGCTCGCCGGACAAAACTGGCGGACCTTGGCCGGTCGTCTGGACTTCGCGTTGGCGGTGCTGTGGGTTGGCGCGGCGGTGTGCATCACGGGAGCGGCGATGGAGTCGTTTTGGCTGCCGTGGCTGCTGCTCTGCCCGTGGTGTTTCCCACGGCGCTGGGCGCTGACCCCGGCCATTCTCCTGCTGCCCGGGACGGTGCCCGTGTTCGCGATGAGATTTCCCTGGCTCGCCCTGCCCGGAATCGCCGCGGCGGCATGGCTGCTGCTCCGTTCTAACAAAGAGCCGGTCGCGCCTGCGCCCGCCCGCCCGCTAGGCTGGCCATCCGGTGCCGGTTTATTGCTGATGATGCTCGTTCCCTTCACGGCCTCGACCCTCGGCCCGGTGCTTCAGGTATCGGCGGTTCCGCCGCCCGGATTGATGGCGCAACTGCTCGAACCCGGCAGTTTCCTGTTACGGTTTCCGGGCCAATCCCCTGACCTCACGATGACTTGGAACGCGCCGAGCGGCAGCGGTCGGCACCACACGCTCGCGGTCTGCCTGCTTTACCGCGGGCGCAAGATCCACGAGGAGCCCACCTATCAGCAGATCCAGACCGACGACCAATTCTGGATGACCGAGGCGTTTTTGATGCCGGACGGGAGAATCTTTGATTACGATAACTACCTCCGGCAAACGTTGTTGCCATTCACGTCCGCCGGCGTGCATTTGATCGCCACCGCACCGCGGGGATCGATGAGTGCCGTGAATTTCGATGAGGCTGCCCGTGGCTTCTTCAAACGCGTTTCCGTTCTCGAAACGGCGCGGAAATCCGACTGAACGGAGGTCATCGACCCTCAACCGACTTCTCCCAGACCCGCGCCCGCAGCGCCTCCGCGGCCGCGCGCGCTTCAGCTTCCTTTTTGCTCTTCCCCTTCCCCGTCGCGAGGACCATGCCTTGCCAGGAAACTTCGGATTGAAAAACACGGCGGTGGTCGGGGCCGCTCTCACCGATGACTTTATACATCGGCGCCTGCGGATGGATGGCTTGAAGGCATTCCTGGAGCTCGCCTTTTGGATTCCGCTCTTCAGGGCTGGTGATCATGTTGCCGATTTCAGATTCAAACAACCGCAGCACCAGTTCGCGCGCCGGGACCGGGCCGGAGTCGAGATAGACCGCGCCGATCAGTGATTCGAAGGCATCCGCGAGAGTGGATAGACGGCGACGACCGCCAGTGGCCTCCTCGCCTTTTCCGAGAAGCACGTAATCGCCAAGGTGGATGGCCATCGCGAAACGGGCGAGGGCACGACGGGAAACCACGCGGGAGCGCAGTTTAGTCAGGCGGCCCTCGGTGAAATCCGGGAACATTTTGAAGAGCTCCTCGGTGACTATCAGTTGGAGCACGGCATCGCCGAGGAATTCCATCCGCTGATTGTCGAAATGAGGTTTCTGCGACTCGTAGGCCAGACTGGGATGGGTCAGCGCCTCCGCTAACAGCAGCGAATTGCGAAATTTGTAGTGAATCCTGCTCTCAAGCGGCTGCATCAGTCGTTCTACTAAGGTTCCTTCCCCCCCTTCCAAACCCCCGCTGGGGTTCCGATGGGAAAGATGGGGTGATCGACGGGACTCGAACCCGCGACAACCGGAATCACAATCCGGGGCTCTACCAACTGAGCTACGACCACCATTTCAGGCGGGCGCGAGGAGTAAGCAGTGAATGGGGATTTGGGAAGGGAAAAATGGATCAAGTGATTGAAAACAGGCCGATCAGGAGGATTTCACCAGCCGCCCCCACAAAGTGGGAGGCGTAGGTAGATTGATTTCACCTGCTTGTTGGGCGACCTTTCCAACTCAAACCCATGTTGTCCTCGAGTTCCCAAATGCGCCTGTGGATGGCCTGCATCGTCCTTTTCTGCGTCAATGCGGTCTGTGGGCAAACGCTTGCCATTCACAACGACATCCAGACCTATGCCAGTCTGCCCGGCACCACCGTGACGCTGACAGGTCGCTCGGAACTGCGTATCACCGGGGCGTCTTCTCCCATCGCAGGCAGCGTCATTCATTTGAATTCGACGGATTCCTGGCTCTTCATGACCAACATCAGGCCGTCCGTCGTAAGCTCCACGTATCTCTCGCAGATCCGGGTGAACGGAGCGGCAGCAGCGATCAACACGAACTGCCGCATCGTGCAACATGTCGATGGCTCCGTGGTCATCCCGCATTCGTCCGGCTTCTCGCCGATGCAGGTTTATGCGGGAAGGCAATTCATGGGCAGTTCGATTTCGCTTCAGAATTACACCGCCTACAACGACGGCAGCCTGGGTGCGTTCGCCAACAACATCAGCTCTTTCAAGCTCAAGCGCGGCTACACCGCCACCATCGCCCAGAACGCCAGCGGCACGGGGGTTAGCAGGAACTATGTTGCCCAGGACGGTGACATCGAGGTCAGCGTGCTGCCGGACGAACTCGACAATTCCGTTAGCTTCATCCGCGTCTTCCCGTGGCGATGGACGGGGAAAAAGGGGATGGTGGGAAACATCTCGTCCGGCCTGAACGTGCGCTGGGACTACAACTGGAACATTGATAGAAACTCCACGCTGGATATGGAGTACGTGCCGATCCGCCAGCTCCGCTACTGGCCGGATCTCGCCTCTCAGAACTGGAACACGCGCGGTTCGAACCACCTTCTCGGCTACAACGAGCCGGACCAGGTGGAACAGGCAAACATCTCCGTGGGCGATGCGATCTGGTCGTGGCCCGATTTGTTAGGAACGGGACTGCGCGTCGGATCGCCGGCTCCATCGGATGGCGCGCTGAACTGGCTCTACACCTTCACTGATCAAGCGGACGCCGCAGACCTGCGAGTGGACTTCGTGGCGGTGCACTATTACCGGAGTTATTCCAGTGCTGCCGATCCGGACGGAGCGACGACGCAGTTCTACAATTTCCTCAAAGGCGTTTACGATCGGGTGAAACGTCCGCTCTGGGTCACCGAATGGAACAACGGCGCCAACTGGACCACCGGCCCGGATCCCACCGTGGCCCAACAGGCGGCCACCGTCGCGAAAATGATGGAGATGCTCGACAACACGCCGTTCGTCGAACGCTACTCGCTCTACAACTGGGTGGAGGATTCCCGCCGGGTGAAATGGGATGACGGCTCGCTCACCGCCGCCGGCGTGGTCTATCGCGACAAGGTCTCGCCGCTGTCCTATCAGCAGGTCATCCCGGAAGTCCCGACCTCTCCTGCGGCGCTCTATCAGTTCGAGAACGACACGCGGGACAGCTCGGCATTCGGCCACTCCGCGATGCTAAAGGGCGGGGCGAAATTCACCACCGGCCATACGGGCCAGGCAGTCGTCATGAGTGGTGCCGCCGCGAGCGGAGATCACGTCCAGCTATCGACGCGGCTGGGAGACAGCACCGACTTCACGTTTGGCGCATGGATCTATCCGACAGGCACTGCGGAATGGCAGCGCGTCTTCGATCTCGGCAGCAGCACCACCCGCTACCTGTTTCTAACACCCGCCGCCGGTGGCACGGGCAACGTCCGGTTTGCCATTGCGGACGGCGGTGCGGAGCAACAACTGAACCATAGCGCACCGCTTCCACTCAACACCTGGAGCCACGTCGCCGTCACCATTTCCGGCAATACCGGCAAGCTCTTCGTCAACGGCGTTCTTTCCGCCACCAATCCTGCGATGACGATCAATCCGGTGAGCATCGGCACGACGTCCAATTTTCTCGGCAAAAGCCAGTTCGCCGCAGACCCGCTTTTCGCCGGGAAGCTGGATGACGTGCAGTTCCTGCCCTATGCGCTGGCGGATTCGAAAGTGATGGCGATGACCACCAATCATCCGCCCCAATTCACGGCTGCCAGCATCACCGGCACTTCTGCCAGCCAGGGGGTTGCCTATAACAGCACTGTCGCTGGGTCCGCCACCGATGCCGACGCGGGTGATTCCATCAGCTACTCCAAGGTCTCCGGACCTGCCTGGCTGATGGTCGCCGCGAACGGCGCTCTAACCGGCACCCCCTCTTTCGACGACGCGGGGAATCAGGAGTTCATCATTCTCGCCACCGACACCGTGGGGGCCACGGCCTACACCTTGCTCACCATCCAGCTCCCGTCGGTTAGCGGAAATGGGACGTGGACGTCCGACAGCAGCGGAAACTGGAGCGACACCACGAAATGGACCGCTGCGTTCCCCGCGAACGGTTCCAACAACTCCGGCAATTTCAGCACGCTCAACCTGGCAGCCGACCGCACGGTGACGCTCGACGCCTCCCGCACCATCGGCTCCGTCCAGTTCGGCGACAGCGCGGGACCTGAAAACTGGACGCTCGCCGCCGCAAACGGCAGCGCCCTTACGCTGGCGGTCGCCTCCGGCTCTCCCGCCATCGCGGTCAATCAGAACACCGCCACCATTACGGCCTCGCTCGACGGCACTGCCGGCTTCACCAAGAGCGGCGGCGGAACTTTGGTGTTGAAGGGCGACAATTCTCTATCAGGAGTGGTGGTGGTGGGTGCGGTCGGCGGCTCCAACAGCGGAGTGGTGCGTTTCGCGAGCCTGAATGCGGCGCGCAACTTGAACGGCCTCCAGATCCTCAACAACAACCTCGGCTATTCCACGCTCGAGCTGGACGGCACCCTCGGAGGTGTCATCACTCCCACCACCGCGCCGGTCTCTCTCAGCGGACGAAACAACTCGATTCCCGCCATTCGGAATCTCGCCGGCAACAACACCCTCGCGGGCAATTTCACCATCGATGCCGGTGGCGGAAGTTACCTTTTTCAATCGGACGCCGGCACTTTGAATCTCAACGGAGCCTTCACCTCGGCCGCCACCGGATCACGAGTGCTCACCTTTCTCGGCGCTGGAAATTCCTCTCTTAATGGCGCCCTGTCCAACGGCAGTGCCACGACCGGCATTTCCATCGTCAAGAACGGCGTGGGCACGCTGGTTCTAACGGGAGCTAACATTCACACCGGGAGTCTCACCGTCAACGGCGGCACCGTCACCCTCAGTGGACCGGGGCATCCAGGGACGGCTTCTATCAGCCTGGCGCCCGGGACCACGCTGAACATCAATCGCAACCTGCCCCTGACGAACACGGTAACCGGCTCCGGCGCGATCCAAAACACCGGCTCCACCACGGTGACCGGCGATTTCAGCGCTTTTTCCGGCAGCTACACCCACACTTCCACCGTGGTTTCGACCGCTTTCAACACAGCATTCGCCACTAGCAGAAACGCCTCCTACACCATCGCCAGCGAGCAGGGTGCCTCGCAAGGTTTCATCGCAGGAGGCAATGGCGACTACACGCTGGAACTCGGTGCATTGAACGGCGTCGCCGGCTCGCTTTTCCGGGGCGGAAACACCGCCACCGGCACGACCACGCTCAGGGTGGGAAATCTCAATGCCACGGACACCTTTGCCGGAAGCATTTCCAACGGCGTCACCAAAACCATCGCTCTCAACAAAGTCGGCACCGGCATCATGACCTTGTCGGGCGTCAGCAGCTACACGGGAGCCACCCTCGTCAGCGGCGGTAGCTTGTTAGTGAATGGCTCCACAGGCGCAAGTGTGGTCACCGTGGCCACCGGCGGAACGCTCGGCGGCACAGGCACCGTCGGCGGGGGCGTCAGCGTGCAGTCGGGCGGAAACCTCGCGCCCGGCGCAGGAGGCATTGGCAGGCTGACCACTTCCGGCGGCCTTGTCCTGCAAGCCGGTGCCACCACCCGCATGGAAATCCACAAGGCCGCCGCGAGCCGCGATGTCCTATCAGTAGTAGGCCCGCTGACCTTGGGCGGAAACCTGATCGTCAGCAATCTCGGTGGAACTCTGGCAGGGGACGATTCGTTCGATCTGTTCGAGGGCGGTGCCATCACCGGCAGTTTTTCCAGCATCACCCTGCCCGCGCTGGATTTCGGCTTTGCCTGGGACACCACCGCCCTGGGCAGTGGAATGATCCGCGTTCTTCCGGTCGTCACCACCTATCCTGGCTGGGCGTCTAACCATGTTTTTCCTCAGGATGCTTCCGCGTCCACCGCCGATGCGGACAATGATGGGATCGCCAACGTCTTCGAATGGTTGTTCGGATCCGATCCTCTATCAGGTGATCCCTCGTTTCTCCCCCAGCCGCTGGTGCGCACTGTTACCGCCGCGGAATATCCGGCGGGTGATCCTGCCAAACATTATCTGACGATGACCGCCAGGGTGCGGAAGACCCACACTGGCGCGACACTCGTTCCCCAGGCCGGCAGCTCGTTGGAGTCGCTCGATGCCCCGGCCTCCAACGGCCTGGTCACTTCATTTCCCGCCAGTGATCTCGGCGACTTCGAGGTGCGGACCTGGGTCCACACCACTGCCATCGAGGATTCGCCGGGCGGCAGCGCATTCATGCGGCTGAAAGTTGTTAGCGAGTAATCCATCTATCAAAAAACCCAATTCATGAAATCCAATTCATTCCTACTCCTTTCGTGGGCGAGCATCTTCGTCGTCTGTTCCACCCACGCGGCGACCATCCAGAAAGCCAACAACACCAACAACCTCAACCTGACGACCAGCTGGTCCGGGGGCGTCGTGCCGGGTGCGAATGACATCGCATCGTGGAACAACACGGTGGGCAGCAGTAATTCCACCGCTCCGGGCGCAGATCTAACATGGAAGGGGATTTCCATCACTGATCCCGGTGGCCCCGTGACCATCGGCGCGGGAAACATCCTGACACTCGGCTCATCCGGCATCGATATGAGCGCAGCCAACCAGGATCTGACGATTTCATCCGGCATCACCCTATCCAGCGGTCAGACGTGGGATGTCATCACTGGACAAATCCTGACGCTCAACACCGGGGTGGTGGTCCGCTCGCCAGGTGCCACGCTGGTCGCGAACGGTGGGGGATCCATCACCACCACGAACATCGCGAACGTCAACGGCATCGTCGGACCATGGGCCGCGGTGAACAATTCCGGAACTAACAGTTATGCCACGGTCAGTGCCGGTGTCATCCAGGCTTACACCGCACCGAATGTCGTCACGAACACACCCGTCGGCGGCTGGGGCAACATTCCTTCAACGGGTCTTGGCATCGATCCCACCGCCAATTGGGACATCACTACCGCAGCCACCTATCCCAACGCGGGAGCGAATCGTTCGGTAAACACGATTCGCTACACGGGTTTCGGCGCGGCACGCCAGAATTCGAATTCTACCTCCGCTGCGGGCGTCTTCGTGATGACGCTCAACGGCTTCATGAATGCGGGCAGCGGACCCTTCACCATAGGCGGCGATCCCGGTGCCGCCGCTCCCACCGCAGCAAACGGGCGGTTGAATCTAACGATTGGCGCCAGCAGAGAGCTCGTGCTCGCTCCGATGTTGTCGGACATCATTGTCAACGGTGTGATCGCGAACTCAGGCGCAAATGCCAGCGGTGTGACCGTATTTGGCAATCAGAGGGTCATCCTCAACGGTAACAGCACCTACACCGGACCCACCGTGGTTTCCGGCGGCACTCTGCAGGTTGCGAGTCCAGTGGCCACTTTCGGCTCCATCAATACCAGCAGCGGGATTCTCATCAACGGTTCCAATGCAAAATATCTTCACACCAGCACCGTGGCTTCCAACCGCGCCATCACGCTGACCCGCGGGGTTCTCGATGGCACCGGAGTTATCGGCGCGGTGACGGTGGGTGCCGGCAGTGGCGGGGTCGTAACTCATGGCAACGGCACCACCGGACTCCTCACGCTCGGCTCCCTGACTTTCAGTGGCGCAGGCACGGCATCATTGAAACTGGCAGGTGGCGCGACCACAGCCACTCCCGCCCTAGCTGTTACCGGCGCCCTAACCACTCCAGGTTCTCCTGGTGCCGTCACGGTGGATTTCCAGGCGCCGACCGCCTCGCTGGTGAATGGCTCGACCTATGCACTGATCGGTTACGGCAGCTTTGCGGGAAATACTTCGGATTTCGCAGCGGCGGGTCCTGGTTTGAACCCGCGTCAGTCGGTTAGTTTTGGAAACGACACGGTCAACAAGCTAATCACCGCGACGGTCACCGGCGACACTCCGAAGTGGACGGGCGGCGACAGCAACGAGTGGCTCGCCGGCAACACGGGACCCAACAAAAACTGGAAACTCATTGGCACGTCTGCCGCCACGGATTTCATCCAGGGTGATGCCGTTCTTTTTGATGACTCAGCGACCGGGCCAACCACCGTGGAAATCGCCAACGGCGACGTGTCCACGACCGGCACGACGTTCAACAACTCCAACAAGAATTACACGATCGGCAGCGTTAGCGGATTTCGCATCACGGGCAATGGAGCTTTGGTGAAAAGCGGATCGGGAAGCGTCACTTTTACCACCGTGAATACTCTAACCGGAGCCACCACGATCAACGCGGGCACCCTTCAGCTCGGTGACGGCTCCACGGACGGCTCGATTTCCGCCAGCAGCGGCATCACCAACAACGGCAGCCTGGTCTATCGGGTCACCGGTAACCAGACCTATGTCAACGCCATCATCGGTAGCGGAAGCGTCACCAAGAACGACGACGGTGTACTCACGCTGTCCGGTGCCAACACCTACTCCGGCAATACTAACATCATCGGCGGCACTGTCGTCCTGAACGGCGCGGGCACGCTCGGAACCGGGTCCGTCAGCCTGGCCGCCGGATCCAGCCTCAACATCGACAAGAACCTCAACCTAACCGGAATCGTCACAGGCTCCGGCGCCATCAATAATACAGGCAGCGCCACTGTAACGGGCGATTTCAGCGGGTTTTCCGGCACCTACACGCACAATTCCGCCGGAGTATCGACCGGATTTGCAACGCCATCCTCGACCAGTAAAAACGCCTCGTATGTCATTGCCAGCGTGCAGGGCAGTTTCCAAGGGATGATCGCCAACGGAAACGGCGACTACACTCTGGAGCTGGGTTCTCTAACGGGTGTGGCAAACTCTCTCTTCCGCGGGGGCAACACAGCCACCGGGACGACGACCTTGCAGATTGGGAATCTGAATGGCATGGACACCTTCTCCGGCGGCATTGCTAACGGAGCCACCAAGATCATGGCGGTGAACAAGGTCGGCACCGGGACCCTGACTTTCGCCGGGAACAATGCCTATTCGGGCAACACCACCGTCAGTGGTGGCACGCTTGCACTTGCGGACGATGCCCAGTTGAGGTTCGTGATTGGTGCTAACGGCGTGAACAATTCGATTTCCGGCAGCGGCATCCTGAAGCTGGATGGAGATTTCAACCTCGATCTAACTGGTGCCAACCAGACGGTTGGAAATTCCTGGACGCTGGTCAACACCAGCACCTTGGTTGAAACCTACGCCTCCACGTTCTCGCTGGTGGGCTTCACCGAGAACGGGAACGTCCACACGCTGGCGGCGGGCGCGAACGTCTGGACCTTTACCGAATCCACCGGAGTGCTCACTTACACCGTCGGTAGCAGTTACGCGTCATGGGCCGCCGCCAACGTCGGTGGAGCACTGGCGGATGTCGACACCGATGGTGACGGGGTGAAAAACGGGGTCGAGTTTTTCATGAATTCTCCGGCTGGTTTCACCGCCAATCCTGGGCCTAACGCATTGAACATCGTGACCTGGATCAACGGCGGCAACATTCCGGCAGCTGACTATGGGACTCGATTCCTGGTGCAAACGACGCCGGACCTCGTGAACTGGTCGAATGTTCTAGCAGCTAGTCTGACCACCAATACAGACAGCTCGCTCCAATACACCTTGCCCACCGGCCAAGGCAAGGTCTTCGTCCGCCTCGTGGTGCTTCCCTAACTGATTTTGAAGATGCGTTACGGTTGCTTCGCCTGCACGTAGGAGATCGGCGATTTTTGATCCCGGTAAACCTCGCCTGCAGGTGTGAGCGATCCATCCTTACGGACGAGTTCGCGGCATTCCTCGACCCAGTTATAGATGGCATACCGTTCCACGAACGGTGTGTCATCCAGCATTTTGATCATCGCGGCGATGGCGGCTTTCTGCTGCTTCTCGTTGGGTTTCGGCGCGGTGGTCCAGTTCGCGCCGTTGTTCCATTCTGTGACCCAGAGCGGGCGTTTCACGCGGTCGTGGATGCCTTTGAGAAACCGATAGAACTGGTCCGCCGCGCCCTTCGCATCGCCGGGATCCGCGGTGGCGCGATAGTAGTGCACCGGCACGTAGTCAACACGCAGGCCCGCGGCATCCGCCTTGGCCATGAAGTCGTAGAGCCAGCCGAGCCCGCCATCGGAAACGGCGGGTGCTCCGACGCGTAGTCCGGTGGCGAGGAGGCCGGGCCAACCTCTGATCGCCTCATCCACCGGGAGATTCGCCTGGTCCTTGCGGTCAGGTTCGTTGTAGCCGAGGAGCTGCGACGAGCCTCTCACCTTCCAGTCCTGATCGAGTCCCGGCCAGTCACGCTTTTGTTTGATCGGCACATACTCGACATCCAGCGACGACTGGGTGCCGATGTTCCAGTCATAAAACCAGCCGACCGCCAGATTCTGCCAGATCGCGCCGGCGACGCCTTTTTTGCTCGTCCACCGCCATGGAAAAAGACGGACGAAACTCACCTCGTCATCCAGGCCTTTCGGCAAGCTGTTGATCACCACGTCATGATCCTGCGCCACGTAGTTCGCGCTGGCACCAGTACCGTTTTCGTTAGCCGCGATGGTGGCGGTGTAGCCGCGCTTGAGGATGAATGAGCTGATGGAATTCTTCAACTTGAGCAGGCGCGTGTCATCGTATTCGACATGGCATTTCATCGGCATCGATGAACCGGATAGATCAGCGTTTTCGAAAACCGTCATCGCGGGGAAATCCGGTTCGTGGGGAATCACCACCGTGCCGGAGCCATACTGCACCACCCGGATGTTCGTTTTCAGCGACGCCTTGCGGCCGTTGACGAGCATTCGGTCCAGATGCTCCGACTCGACGATGGACGGAATGATGTTGTCGAAAAACAACCAGCCGTCGGGCGATGTGAAGTTGAAGGTGCTGCCGCTGATCACGTCGCCGGTGCCGGTGATGTGCAACTCCATCGCGCCAGTCATTTCCACCACTTGACTGGCGAGCGTCTCCACCGAGCGCGATTGGTATCCGCTGCGGCTGGTGACCGGTTTGCCGGAAGTGTCCGCGGGCGGTGGTCCGCCGCCCGCTTCCAACAGGCGGAGGTATTTCTGATCGGCGGGGCTGAAGCTGGTCAGCGGGACCTCAAAGCTTTTTCCGTTAGGTCCCTGCAACACGACGCCGCCGTTTTTCATGGCGACGAATTCGGCTTCCATGGGTTTTGGGATGCCGGTGAAGGACCATTCGCGTGCCGGGGCGGAGGACGAAAGCAGCAGGGCGAAGAAAATCGTGGATTTCATGATTAGAAACCAATTTCCCGCCGAGGGCAGCGAGTGGCAATGCGCAAACTCTGGCCGCCCATTTTTGGGGAGGCCGCTGATGGCATTGCTTAAAATTCGCAGTTTCCGGGAGTCCGTGCGAAAGGAATCACATCGCGGATGTTCGCCATGCCGGTCACAAACATCAGCATGCGCTCGAAACCCAGGCCGAAGCCGGCATGGGGCACGCTGCCGTATTTTCGCAGGTCCGCATACCATGCGTAGGCTTCGGCATCGAGGTTGTGTTTTCTGAAATTTTCCAACAGCACGTCCAGCCGTTCCTCACGCTGACTGCCGCCGACGATCTCGCCGATCCCGGGAACAAGCACGTCCATCGCGGTGACCGTTTTCCCGTCGTCATTGAGGCGCATGTAGAAAGGTTTGATCTCCTTCGGATAGTTGAAAACGGTGGTCGGCTTTTTGAAATACTCCTCGGTGAGCCAGCGCTCGTGCTCGGACTGCAGGTTGAGGCCGTATTCGACCGGATAGGCGAAGGTTTTTCCGCTGGCCTGCAGCAGCTTCACCGCCTCGGTGTAGGTGATGCGCTCGAAGGGCCGGCTCGCGACGAACTCCAGGCGCTCGCGCAATCCCTTGTCCACGAACTTTTCAAAAATGGATAGATCGCCCTCGTTGTGGTCCAACGCCTCCTGCACCAGGTGCTTCACCAGCGCCTCCGCCAGATCCATGTCGCCCTCGAGGTCGCAGAATGCGACTTCCGGCTCGATCATCCAGAACTCCGCGGCGTGACGCGAGGTGTTTGAATTTTCCGCGCGGAAGGTGGGGCCGAACGTGTAAATGTTAGAAAGGGCGCAGGCGAAGGTTTCCCCCTCAAGCTGGCCACTGACGGTTAGGAAAGCGCGCTTGCCGAAAAAGTCGTCCGCATCGTTGGAAACCTTATCGTCCGGCAGCGTCGTCACGCGGAACATCTCGCCGGCACCCTCGCAGTCGCTGGCGGTGATGATGGGCGTGTGGACGTAAATGAAATCGCGTTCCTGGAAAAACCGATGCACGGCATAGGCCATCCGGCTGCGCATGCGGAATACCGCGCCGTAAAGATTCGTCCGCGGCCGGAGGTGGGCGATGGTGCGCAGGAACTCGGTGCTGTGGCCTTTCTTCTGAAGAGGATAGTCGTCCGGCGCCGAGCCTAGCAGCTTGAGCGATTGCGCCTGCATTTCCCAGGCCTGTCCGGCGGCGGGCGAGGGGATCAGTTTCCCGCGCACCTCGACGGAAGCGCCGGTGCTCATTTTCGTGATGTCTTCGTAGCCGGGGATGCCCGCGTCGGCGACGATCTGGAGATTCCCGAGGCAGGTGCCGTCGTTGAGTTCGAGGAAGGAAAACGTTTTCGAATCGCGCCGCGTGCGGATCCATCCGGCCACGTGGAGTTCATTGGTGGGCTCGGTGCGTTTGAGGACGTGCTTGATCAGCGATCGCATGGGCTTGGATAGCCAGCGGCATTCCGATTGTCAAAGCAGGTCCCCGGAATTTCTTGATAGCTGCGCGGAAGAAATTCGGTAATAGGCTGCTCTGCGAAATTGATGTTCACCATGAAAACCCTCTACGGCCTCACCCTCCTTACGATCGTTCCTCTAGCACAAGCCTGGACCCCGGCTCAGGAATCTCCGGCGCTTTCAATAAATGCCTTCGTCCTTCCGGAAGGCCTGGAAATCACCCCGTGGGCCCTTTCGCCCGCACTTTTCAACCCGACCAACATGGACATCGACCACCGCGGCCGCGTCTGGGTGACGGAAGGCGTGAACTACCGGAGAAAAGCCGACCGCCAGCCAGCCGGCGACCGCGTAGTCATCCTTGAAGACACCGACGGCGATGGGAAATGCGACAAATCCAGCACGTTCTGGCAGGACCCCGAGCTGGTGTCCCCACTTGGAATTGCGGTGTTTGACAACGTCGTCTTGATCTCACAACCGCCGAATTTGCTGAAACTCACTGACGTCAACCGCGATTCGAAATTCGATCCCAAAGACGGCGACACCCGCGAGGTCCTGCTCACAGGATTCAACGGAAAAAACCACGATCACTCGCTGCACTCGGTCACCGGCGGACCGGACGGGAAATGGTATTTCAACCAAGGCAACACCTGCGGAGTTTTCACCGATAAGTCCGGCCGGACCTTCCGCATCGGCGGCAGCTACTACAAGAGCGGTGGCGGCGAGTGGCCCATCGATACCAAGGCGATCGCCGGTCAGGCCAGCGACGACGGCTTCGTTTACGTTGGCGGCTTCACCATCCGGATGAATCCTGATGCCACTTTCGCTGAGTGCGTCGGCCATGGTTACCGGAATTCGTTTGAGCAGACGCTCACATCCAACGGAAATGTTTTCCAGAACGACAACGATGATCCGCCGGCCTGCCGGACCAGCCACGTGCTCGAGCATGGCAACGCCGGCTTTTTCTCCAACACCGGTCGCATCTGGAGCGCCGACCAACGCCCGGGCCAGGACACTCCGACCGCCCAATGGCGGCAACAGGACCCCGGTAGCATGCCTCCCGGAGACGTCTACGGCGGTGGTGCTCCGACCGGCATCGCTTTCTATGAAAACGGCGCTCTTGGCCCGAAATTTTCCGGAACCCTGCTCTCCTGCGAGTCCGCCCGCAACGTGATCTTCGGCTACCATCCCGTGGCTGACGGCGCTGGCTTCAAGCTCGACCGCACGGATTTCCTCACCACCAATCCCGAGAAAAACTTCGTCGGCGCGGATTTCACGGATGGTGGGAAAAAGCGTCCGTCGGATGCCGAAGCCGACAAAAACCGCTTCAATTTCCGTCCGTCGGACGTCTGCGTCGGCCCGGACGGCGCGCTGTATGTCACAGATTGGACCGATCCCCGCGTCGGCGGTCATGACACTCAGGACAATGCCGCTTCCGGTGTAGTCTATCGAATTGCCCCGAAAGGCTTCAAGTCGGTCGTCCCGAAATTCGACCTCGGCACGATCGATGGCGCGGTGCTCGCCCTGCAATCGCCGGCGGTGAACGTACGTTGGCTGGGTTTCCAGAAGCTGAAATCCTCGGGACCGGCGGCATTTGATGCAGTCGCAAAAGTGCTGAAAAACACAGACCCCTTCATCGCCGCTCGCGGCATCTGGCTACTTCCGTATTTGGGAGAAAAAGGAAAAAGCAGCTTGGATTCCCTGATCGCCAGCCCGGACGCCGCCACCCGCCTCACGGCCTTCCGCGCGATCCGCCGGACCGATGGGGCGATTAACGATCTGCCCTACGCGGCCAAGTTTGCCACCGATCCAGATGCAAAAATCCGCGCCGAAGCGGCCATTGCCGTGCGCTATCGCAAATTCGACGAAGCCCGCGATGTGCTGGTGGACGTGGCCAAAGCCTATGACGGCAAAGACCGCTCCTACCTCGAATCCCTCGGAATCGGCGCCGGCCACCACACCCACGAGCTTTGGAAAGCCTTGGCCGAGGTCCTGAAACCCGGCGACCCCGCAAGCTGGTCGGACACCTTTGCGCTCCTCACCTGGCGCTTGAAACCTGAAGCCGCCGTCGCTGCGTTGAAGACCCGTGCTGCCCAGGAAAAACTCACATCAGAGCAACGCAAACTCGCCGTCGATTCCATCGCCTTCATCAACTCCCGCGCCTCCGCGGATGCTTTGACCGAGCTCGCCGCTGAGGGTTCAGCGGTCCGTGGGCAAGCAGTCTGGTGGCTTACGAACCGAAGCGAAGGAGAGTGGGCGTCGTTCAACCTCAAGCCCGATTTGGAAAAACGAGGCATCATCCAGAAACCGGTTCCTCTCGTGGAAATCACGGTGCCCGCAAAACCTGCATCGTTGAAATTTACCGTGGCCGATGTTCTCGCACTCAAGGGTGACGCTGCCCGCGGCAAAGTCTCCGCCGGACGCTGCGTCATGTGCCACCAGATCGACGGCAACGGAGCCGACTTTGGTCCTGACCTCAAGGGCTTCGGGAGCCGCCAACCAGCCGAAGTCATCGCCAAGGCTCTCGTAGATCCATCGGCGGACATTGCTCACGGATTCGAAGGTGTCACCCTCACGCTCAAGGACGGAAAAAACATCGACGGTCGCATTCTCGCGGACAGCAACCCGGTGATCATCAGGTCCACCGGCGGTTTCACCCAAAAAGTGCCCAAAGACAAAATCGGCCAGCGCAAGACCCTCGACCGCTCGCTCATGCTCGGAGCCGACCAGCTCGGAATGTCCGCCCAGGATGTGGCGGACGTCATCGAGTGGATGAAGGCCTATTGAAATTCATCATGAAGCGGCGGACTCCGATCCGCCGAGCCCATGGGTCGCCGATTTGCAGAGGAAACCGCTGTTCATTGGCTTTCCATTGGCAGGCGATTCTGAGATCGCCTTTCCTTGGGTTCACGCGTCCGCCGCAGGCAGATTTTTGTGCGAACCATCGCATAACGGCGGATTTCCGGTGTGTTTGCACTGGCACCACCACACGGTTTTTTTCTCCGCGACTTCGTATTTCACCGGTTGCAACCCAGTGCCTTTGTGTGACCCATCACAAAACGGCGGGTGACTTGAGCGCCCGCAGGAACACCACCAGTGCACGCCTGCCTCGACTTCGAGCGCCAGCGCTTTCCGATCGCAGATCAATGGTTTTTCGGCCATGAATGGGAAGTGGATCGGGTCAGCCCCTCACTGGGAGGCGGAAACGGGCAGAGCCACGGATTTTAATTCCACAGCGGCCAGGGCTTTTTTGGCGTCAGCTGTGGATTTCGCCGTGGACGGATTCTTATCCAGCTTCGGATACCGCTGGGAGGGCACCTCGTTGAGGAACGTTGCCCCGAGCCATGCGGCAAGAATGACCGAGGAACCACTGACAAATTTGCGGATGTTCATCAAATGATACGGAAATGCTTACTATTTCCGTGGGCGAGGATTGCTTCCTTCACTCGAAAAAAGCAATTCAAAATTGTTCATTTTCAGCGGTCCCGTTTCAAAAGGGGATTGTCCTCATCCGCCACTGCCCCTAGGTTCGCCCCCACGGGGTTCCTGCGCCGTCAGACCCGCACCGTATCCGTTAGCAACTTTCCAAATCCATGGGCATTTTCAGCAAACCACGACTGCGCAGTATCGACCGACGTGAGGACATGCCCGAGGGCCTCTGGGTCAAATGTCCCGATTGCGGTGCCCTGATCCACGTCCTGGAGCTCAAGCAAAACCTCCACGTCTGCACCCATTGCAGCCACCATTTCCTAATGGATTCGCGCGAGCGCATCCAAATGCTGGCGGACACGGATTCCTTCGAGGAGACAGAAACCGGCCTGATCTCCGCCAATCCGCTCGGATTCGTCGGCTATGCCGAAAAAACCGCCAGCCTGCGGGAAAAGACCGGCCTCGATGACGCCGTCGTCTGCGGCCGTCTGAACATCAACAACCAGCGGGCGATGATCGCCGTGATGGATTTCAAATTCTTTGCCGGCTCGATGGGTTCCGTCGTCGGTGAGAAAATCACCCGCGCCATTGAGATGGCCATCGCCGAAAAGCGCGGCGTCATCATCGTTTCCGCCTCCTCCGGCGCGCGCATGCAGGAAGGCATGCTCTCGCTGATGCAGATGGCGAAAACCTGCGGCGCGCTCGCCCGCTTGTCCGAGGCGAAACTGCCCTACATCTCCGTCCTCACCCACCCGACCACCGGTGGCGTGACAGCGTCCTTCGCCACCATCGGCGACATCAACCTGGCCGAGCCGAAGTGCATGATCGGCTTCGCCGGCCCCCGCGTGGTCAAGGAAACCACCCACCAGAATCTTCCTCCCGGCTTCCAAACCGCGGAGTTCATGCTCGAGCACGGCCTCATCGACGCCATCGTCTCGCGGACCAAACTGCGCGATAAGCTCGGCAGCCTGCTTTCCTACATGATGCCGGTGTGAAAGAAGTTGATGGTTGAGAGTTGATAGTTGATGGGAAGAAAAGAATTCATTCATCAGTTTCCACCTCTTCGCTATCAACCATCAACCACCCACTATCAACTTCTTCCCTCACCCTTCCCCCGGCGGCGTGACCACCACCACGCGCTCGACTCCGCGTTTGGAAAATTCCTCCCAGTAGCGTTTTTCCCACGCCACGGTGCGGGCGCGGCGGTCTTCCTCGCTGAGTTTCTCCCACTCAGCGAATCCGATGGCCCGCGCGAGATCGCGGTCGGCCATTCGAACGGCGAGCTCGTCCCAGAAGCTTTCGTTGCGGAACTCATCGTAGCATTCGTGATAGAAAAGCCGCTCCTCCATCTCCTGCTTCACGCGGAAGCGCTGGCTTTCCTCGTCGAATTCGATCCAGTCGCCGAGTCCTGAGTGGCCGGCTTTTTCGAGAATCTTGCTTTCCAAATCTTCAAAAGCGGAGACCTGGTCGTTCGCGGATTCCTTCTGGTTCCACGACGCGACATTCGCCGCGAGGCTGACCATTTCGACCAACGTCGCGAGTTCCTGATCTGATAAGCGCAAATGCATTCGTTCGGGGAAGAAACCACCGCCGCGCCCGGCCCGCAAGCCCGCAACCAAGGCGGCTCCGGGAAAACGTGGTTGCTGCGTCTCGCAGCAACGAAAACCACAAACGTCCATTTTGGCGGGACGCCGCAATCATCAGGCCGAAATCCCGCCACACTCTTGGCTTGATCTTGGAGAAATGCTCCGGCAGTTTCCCGCCCTGCCCCTGCACGAGTAGCTCAGCGGTAGAGCGGTCCGCTTACACCGGATTGGTCGGCGGTTCGATCCCGTCCTCGTGTACCACCTTTTTTCCCGCGCGGATCAGAAGCGCCAGACGTCGAGGGTCGCGCCTTTCCGGCAGGCGTCCGGGTTTTCATCGATCAATCCGCGGCTGAGCCAGCCATCGTTCCATTCCAGCCAATGCGCGCGGCCGGGGCTGGTGAAGGACCCGGTATTGATGATGCGGCGGCCGTTTTTTTCCCAACAGCCCTCGCGATGGAAATGGCCGATGACGAGAACTTCCGCGTCCGGGAAATAGGCGTCGCAGAATTTCGCGCCGGCGGAGCCTTGGGTGAACCAAGCTTCCAGCATTTTCACCGCGCGTTTCGGGGGAAGGATCGCGTCCCAGGCGCGTTGGATGAAATGGCGGCCGTTCGGGTATTCCACGCTGCACAATTCCCGCGCGATTTCGCGGGCGACTCGCAGTCGTTCCCCGGTGTCGCGATCCGCAAGCGGGTGTTGTTCCCAGAGCTCAAGCACGCGTGCGCCGTTGACGAGGATCTCGCGTTTCCACGGCGAGCCGTCGAAGAGCAGAGCGTCGCCGTGCATGATGACGATTTTCCCTTCCGCCAGCTCCACCCAGCCGCGACCGGGCCAGCCGGGATCGTGGTTTCCTGAGAGAAAAACGGCCTCCACGCCTTCGTCGGCGCAGAGTGTTTCCAACTCGCCCAGCATCACGGTCGAGCGGGCGAGGAAGGGTTTGGCGAGTTCCTGCCATGTATCGCCGTTGAAAATCACGGTGCCCGCTCCCGCGATCAACGGCCGCAGCACGGAAACAGTTCCGATCCGCGAGATCTTGTGCCCGAGATGAAGATCGGACAAAACCCTGACAGGTTCTTTCATTGGGCTGCCTGGCGTTGGCGCACCGCCTCAAACAGACAGACCCCGGTGGCGACCGAAACGTTCAAGCATTCCACACGGCCCGCCATCGGGATGGAAGCAAGGAAATCGCAGTGTTCCGAAGTCAGGCGGCGCATGCCCTTTTCCTCGGCCCCGAGCACGAGCGCGAGAGGTCCTTTTAAATCCAGTTCGTAGATGGATTTCGAATTCGCATGATCCGAGGTGCCGACGATCCACAAGCCGGCTTCCTTCAGCTTGTCCATCGTCCGCGCGAGATTGGTGACTTGGGCGAACGGCACATGGTCCGCCGCGCCCACGGAAATCCGGCGCACGGTCTCGGTGATGCCCACCGCCTTGTCCTTCGGTGCGACGACGACGTCCACGCCGGCTCCGTCCGCGGTGCGCAGGATGGCACCGAGATTGTGAGGGTCCTGCACGCAATCGAGAATCAGCACGAAGGGAATTTTCTTTTGGGAAACGATGGCCAGCACGTCATCTTCGTCGAGCGAAGGCACCGCGTGTTCCACCGCCTGGACGTGGCGGTTTTCACGCGCCTGTTTGTTAGCTCCGCCGTGCGGCGGCGAGAAGCGAGGTTTCATGAACAAAAGTTGGTCATTCGAAGCGGCGGAGTCGAGCGCGATGGTGGTTGAGTTGAAAGACAAAAAAGGCGGCCCCACTTTCGCAGGACCGCCTTGGAATTTTGTCAGATCAGATCGATCAAGGTGTCACGACCACATTCAAGCGGACAAAGATTTTTCCTTGGCCCGGCAGGAGCTGGTAGCTGATGAAACCTGGGACGCTGGTGTCCGAGGCCACCGGCGACCAGACAACAAGGTCGGGCGAGGTTTCAATAATACCCGTTGCGCTCGTCGCGGAGGCGTCCTTTGGATAGGAGACCTTGTTACCCACCAGTTGCGGGGTGGGAGTGAAGAACGAGCCCGTGGCACCGAAAAAGTATTCGACACCATTGGACACACCGTCTTTGTCGAAATCCGATGTCGGACCTTCGCCGCCTGCGTTGGCGGCCTTCCAGGAGGCATAGGTGTTTCCACCGCCACCAGGAGTTGTAATGGCCACTTGGGCGATGCCGACTTGTTTTGCGGAACCACTACCAGCTCCACGATCCGATTTCCAAGTGATATTGAACTCGCCTCCGGCAGGGATGTTCAAACCGGTAACCGTCGCGGACTTCGTGGCATCGACATTTCCAGTCGTGTCGTAAGAAAGTGCGACGACAGGGGTGCCACCGTTAACGGCGACCGTCCAGATTGGCGAGCGCCCCTCGGTTATGCGCTCTACGCGTCCCAAATACGACACGTTCAGGCTGGTGAGCGGTGCGCCTGTTCCATTCACGAGACGAAGCGTAACCGTCAGGGTTCCACTGCTGGCGGTGTGCCGGTATCCGAGAACGCCGGGAACTGTCGGAGGAGTCGCAGTGACTCCACCTAGGAATCCACCAGAAGAGGAAGTTGTTCCCCAGGTGCCCACGTAGGTTTGAACCGGTGGGACAGCATCCGAAACGGCAGTCCAACCTGCTGGAATATTGGTAACTCCGCCGGCATCTCCGGTGATTCCACTGAATTCCTGCGCATAGCTTCCTGTGAAGGATGGTGGCAAGGCGAGGGAGGTGAATGTGGTGACGGCGGTGTAGCTTGTGCCGGTGGCATTGGTAGCATAGGCGCTGACTGAGTAGGATGTATTGGCGGTCAGGCCGGTGAGGGTGGCTGAAAACGCCCCCACTTCCGGCGAACCGTCGGCGATAGAAGTTACGCCTGTTCCGCCCAATTGTGGCGCGGCATTCACCGACGTTACGGAATACACGAAACCACGGGCGGTAACGGTCTGTCCGCCGTCACCGATGACTGAGGCTTGTGCTGGAGCGCTGAGTGCGCCGATGGTGCCGACAGGAACACTTAGAGAAGTAACCGTAGGAGCGTATAGAGTGTTCGCCGCACTGACGGAGACGTCAGAGATGCCAATTTGTCGTGCGGATCCGGCACCTGCTGGATAGAACGAAGTCCAGTTGATTTGGAATGTTGCGCCATCCGCGATGCTCAGACCGGTCAGCGATGCATTGCGTTGGGCGTTGTCGCCATCCGCTGTCGAATATCCGAGCGCCGTCACTGGGGTTCCAGCAACTGTAACTGTGAAGACTGGTATTCGGGTGTTGGCGGGGACGTTGACACGTCCTTTGTATGCAATCGAAAGTGCCGTGAGTGTGGCTCCTGTGCCGTTTCTAAGAGTCAACGTCTGGGTTAGTCCCGGAACGTTTGTGGTGTTCGAGAGACTGGTGTGATGGTAACCGAAGACGCTGGCATTGCCGAGGAACCCGCCGAGTGTTGCAGCCGGATTTCCCGGATCAGGGGTTACCGTGCCCCAGGTGCCACGATAAGTCGAATCAAGGAGTGGGCCGCCGGAAAACGACCAACCTGAAGGAAGGGTTCCGGCTGAAACATAGCTGGAGAACGTCTGTGTGTAGGGTGTTCCGGTTAGGGACGGGACATTAACGGTGGTAAAAGTCCATGTGGTGGTGTCCGCGATGCCAGCGTAGGTGTTTCCGGAATTGTCCTCGAAGGCACCAGCATCGATTTGTACGTAATAGGACACTCCATATTCCAATGGGTTTGCGAGGGTGATCGTAGCAATCGGACCGGTGGCCGAAACTCCATCAAAAACACTAGCCTCGCGAGTTTCAACCAATGCGCCGCCGGCCTTTCTCAAGGTGATGAACTTTCCGGGAACTGGATTAATTTCCTCGCTGAAATTGATGGTAAGCGATGAAACGGGAGCAATTCCAGTCGCTCCCGCTATTGGACTGAACGTCGCAGCGGTGGGTGCATTGCCATCGGTGGTGAATGTCCAAGTGGCATTGCTGGTAATTCCAGCGAAGTTGTTTCCAGCGATATCCTTGATGGCACCAGCGGCAATGGTGACGTAGTAATTTTGGCCGATCTCTAGGTCAGCCGTCGGATTGATCGTGAGTGACGTGCCGGAAATTGTCACCTGTGGATTCCCAACAGGAATGGTAGCGAAAACCACATTTCCGGAAGTTTTTGTGATCACAATGTCCCCGGATCCGGCTTGGATGAGTTCATTGAAATTTGCCACCAGATTGGTTCCTTTTGCGACGTTGATCTGATTGTTTGCAGGAGAATAGATCGAGATCGTAGGAGGAGTTGTGTCGGCTCCTGCCACTGCTGTTGTGCCATTTACAATGAAGTCGGATCCAACTGTGCCTGCGGGATCATTCAAATACCAAGTGCCTCCGGATGCAGAAGCACTGAAACTTACCAGTCTAAATGTGACTTCAATGCCAGGTGAAACATTCTGCAGAGCCGAAACTCCAGTCAGGTCGATGGCTGGAATCGTATTACCCGCTGCCGTGGTCCCTGTTCCATAGGAAAAACTCGTGCCCACATCGACGAAGCTTCCCGCACCAATTTGATACTGAAGCTGTCCTGTGGTTGGACCTGTACCCGAGCGACGGACATTGAATGAACCGATAGAACTGAACGATACGGTATTGCCTGCATTTGCCGTTACCGAGAATGTAATGAAATCGCCGGCGGTAATTGCCGCGGCAGCGTTAGCATTGCCATCCCAACTATTACCACCCCACGCGTTACCAGCACCGGTTCCCGTCGTTCCTACACCGGAACCGCGAATGAGCCCACTGTTAGTTGTGTTTGCCAAAGTTGCGGTAGAGGCATACGGAGACGAGCCAAAGTTGTTAACGCCACCTGTGAGGGGGTCAAAATCCCACCCAGCTAAAACATCCGCATGGGAAATTCCTACGGAAAAGAAAGATGATATTACGATGGCGACTGAGCTGCCGAGCAGCGCTCGCGACCAGTGAGCGGGCCGTGACGGCCTGCCGGAGGGGGGTGATGGATTGAGAAGTCTCATTTTTGTGGGGATTGGTTGTGTGTGTGGGATTGCGGAGTCAGTGTAGCACCTCAAGGGGAAGTCGCACCGAACCAAATGTGTCTAAATCGACACAGGTTAAGCAAAATTTGGTCCAAAGTGGCTTATGTTATGTTTTCCAGAAATCGCTTGTCTTTTCGAGTTTTCAGTATTTACTGAAAACGTGAGTGAGGAAGCCGACAAACTAAAAAAAGCCCGGGACGAGTTTGTCGCCCAGTGGGGAGCCCTCGGCACCCAGTGGGGAATCAACAGGACGATGGCTCAAATCCATGCGTTGTTGATGACCGCGCCGGAGCCGTTGACGACGGACGAGGTGATGGCGGAGCTGGAAATCAGCCGGGGCAATGCCCACACGAACTTGAAGGAACTTGTGGCTTGGGGACTTTTGCGGGTGGTGGTCAAAAAAGGGGAGAGGCGCGAATTCTTCGAAGCAGAGAAGGATGTTTGGCAAATCTTTACGATTGTCGCTCGTGAAAGGAAGCGTCGGGAGATCGAACCGGCGCTGGCGATCCTGAACAAATGCGCGGAGGAAAGCCGTGAAATCAAGTCGCCGGAGGGTCGTGCGTTTCATGACCAAATGCGTCAGCTCGAAGACTTCGTCGGCTTTGCGTCGAAGATGTCCGACCGGGTTTCCTCCATGAAGCACGGCTTGGCCGTGCAATTGGCAACAAAACTTCTCAGCTAAAAATTTTTTGAGGTGCTCTTTCAGAATTTCCTGAAAGATCGAAACAAACGAAAACAAAAACAGGAAAGAGAGTGTTATGAATCCCGTGATCGTCATTTTTGGAGCCAATGGGTTCCTCGGCCGTTATCTTTGCCGCCACTTCGCCCGCCGGGGCAAGGAAGTGGTGGCCATAGCCCGCAACCGCAAAGGCTGGAGCGGCGATGGCATGTTCCTGGAATGGGACGGCAAAACCCTCGGCCCATGGGCGCTCGCCCTCGAAGGGGCGGAAGCGGTCATCAATCTCGCCGGCCGCAGTGTGAACTGCCGCTACACTCAGACGAATCGCCAGGCAATCATCGACTCTCGTGTGGACGCCACACGGGTGATCGGCGAGGCCATCCGCATTTGTAAAACCCCGCCGAAGGCATGGCTCAACGCCAGCACGGCGACGTGGTATCGCCACGCCGAGGACAAGCCTCAGAATGACTGGCTGGGCGAACCGGGCGACGGGTTTTCCTGCGAAGTGGCGCAGGCGTGGGAAGACGCGTTTTTCGGAGCAAACATTCCCGCCGAAACACGCAAGCTCGCGCTACGGATTGGCATGGTCCTCGCGAATGAAGCAGAAACCGTTTACGACGTGCTCCGGAAACTGACAGGCCGTGGCCTCGGCGGGCCGATGGGCTCCGGCAACCAACGGATCAGCTGGATTCACATGGAGGATTTCCTGCGAGCCGTGGAATTTGCCATTAACGATCCGTTTCTCGATGGCACGATCAACGTGACCGCACCGGACTTTCCGACCAACCGCGAGTGGATGCGCACCTTCCGCGAGGCGGTGGGCATGCCGGTCGGGCTGCCGGCGACCCATTGGATGTTGAAAATCGGTGCGTTTTTCATGAACACGGAAACGGAACTCGTGACGAAAAGCCGCTGGGCCGATCCGGTGAGACTTCGAGATGCAGGTTTCCGCTGGCGTTGGGCAAAGGCGGTGGACGCCGTCGCGGATCTCCACGGGCGCCGAGGCTTGGAAGGATTTTTCCGGGCGGCCTCCGAGCGCAGCACGGGGGCGAGAGCTTGGCTGCCAGCGGCGACCCGTTAGGCAGATTCCCGGGGAATACACGGGGAGCAGGAGAAATTTCTCTACGTTAAGGAAGTTGTAACCCATTGATAACGAGTCATCTTACAAAGTAAATTCCCTCACGAAGGTTTTTTCGGTTTGCGGCATCATGGAATGTTCCCTAAGACACCCCTGAATTTCATGAACTGCCCCCGGCGGCTTTCCCTTACCCATAAGCATGATATCCCGAATCCTTTCCTTCACCGCCATCGCGCTTGCTGCGTCATTTTTCACGAGTTGTGGAAATTCCGACCTGAGCGTCATCCCAAAATCATCGATCGGAGCTGGATCGGGTAGTTACGCGAAGCGCGAAAGCTTTGCCTTGCCGCCTGTCTCGACCACCGCAGTGGCTGCCGCCGCCGGTAAGCCCCGCGACAAGCACTCGATGCCGGTCTATGCCTTCAGCGACCGCAACCGCATCGTCCGGACTACGGCCTACACCTGCAGCGAAGATGATCACCTCATCTATGGCAGTAAGAACGCCACCGGTACACAACTCCGTTACAATGACCGCGTCCGCAGCGCTGCCGCAGATTGGTCGTTCTATCCGGTCGGCACCACTTTCCGCATCAAGGGCCTGCCTTACCTTTACGTCGTCGACGATTATGGTTCTGCGCTTCTTGGCACTGGCACCGTGGACATCTACACACCGAGCAAGGAAATCATGGGACTCTGGGGCCGCCGCAATGTGGAACTCACCGTCGTTCAGTGGGGATCGATGACCCGCAGCGCCGAACTTCTCAGCCAGCGCACCAGCTACGATCATTGCCGCAAGATGCTCGCCAACATCCTCCGCCAACGTCCGGATCTCGGCAGCGTGGCGAAAAACTGATCTGCTGAAAATCTTCCTAAAGCCCGATCGCTCCTGCGGTCGGGCTTTTTTATTGGATCGGAGCCAACAACCTCGCCGCCCGGCAGGCCGCCCGAAAGAGAAACGGCTTTCCTCTGAATCCGCTCATTTTGGCTTCCTTCGCGAAGGTGAAATCCGTGACGAGCATCTTTTCCACCTCTGCCACAAACGCGGGGTCGGGTGAAAAGGCGGTGATCTCGAAGTTGAGACGGAACGAACGATTGTCCAGATTCGCCGTGCCCACGGCCGCCAGCCGCTCGTCGATCAGCATGACCTTCTGATGTAGGAATCCCTTGTCATAACGGAACAATTTCACACCGTAGGGAATCGATTGATCGTAGTAGGAGAACGCCGACAGCGAGACGAGGATCTGGTCGGCGCGCTCCGGGATGAGAATCCGCACGTCCACGCCGCGAATCGCAGCGGCCTGAAGCGCAGTAAGCACGCCCTCATCCGGCACGAAATAAGGCGTCGCAATCCACAGTTTTTTCCGCGATGAGTTCGCCGCCTCTGCCACGATCAGCTGCCACGAATCCGCCGGATCGGCCGGACCCGTGGGGATGACCGCGGCGATCTGATCGGCCGCTTCCGGCTCGGTTTCCCAATGCAATCCAGGCACCTCGTTGCAAGCCCAGAACCAATCTTCCAAAAACACCATCTGCACCGCCTGCACCGCCGGTCCGCGGATTTTTAAATGCGTGTCCCGCCATTCGCCAAATTTCTGGTCACGGCCGAGATATTCGTCGCCGACGTTCAGCCCACCGATGAACGCCGATTTTCCGTCGCTGATCACGATTTTCCGGTGATTGCGGAAATTGAGCTGCAAACGCGACCACCAGAACCGATTGATGCCAAACGAGTGACATTCGATCCCCGCATCCTTCATCGCCTTGAGATAACGCCGCGGCAGTTTGTGCGAGCCGATTTCATCAAACAGGAAATAAACCTTCACTCCGGCCTTCGCCCGCTCGATCAACGCTTCCTGAAACCGCGTGCCGAGCTTGTCGTTTTTCACGATGAAAAAGTTCACACACAGGTAGTTTTTCGCCTCCTTGATGGCCTCGAAAATCCGCTCGAACGTTTTTTCCCCATCGATCAAAAGCTCCAGGTCATTTCCCCTTGTAAACGGCAGTCCGCCTAACACCCGCGCCGCCCGCTCGAAAGCGTCGTCATCCGGGATGTCCACTTCGCAGTGCCTCAGGCGCAGGTGCATCGATTCTGCCAGTTTCTTGAGGCGGTCGTCTGTCTGACGACGTCCACCGATGTTGCGGGAGAAGCGTGTCCGCCCTAGCAGCCAATACATCGGGATGGCAAGGAACGGCACGGTCAGCAGGGAAATCACCCACGCAATCGTCCCCTGCGAAGTCCTCACATGCATCAGCGCATGTAGCACGTGCAGCAGGCCGAATACGTAAAAGGCGATCAACGCCGCTAGTCCCAGCCATGTGTTGAACTCGAAATCCGGAAACAGCATGCACCAGCCTAACTACCGCCCGCAGCGGCAACAAGCCCTCACGCAGAGGATTTAAGGGGTATGGACAACAGGCACGTTTCACAGATCCGGGTTCTGCAAGGCGGAGCGTCGATATCCTATCGACTGTTTCAGGCCGACATTCTGTCGGGCGAAACACAGACGCGGGACAGAATGTCCACGGCAAATAGCGTTCAGGATGAAGACGCCGGGATGAGACGTCCCGGCCCTTTATCGTTTACGGATCAGCATGAACTCATTGCCGTCCGTGTCGAAGCACATCGCCAGATGCGGTGCTTCCCCGTCCTCCTCCTGCGGCTCGCGGGTCAGCCCGCCGCCGGCTGCGATCACTTCGGCAGCTCCGGAAACCACGTCCGCGACTTGGAAACTGATGCCGGTCCAGGTTTTTTTCCCTTCGCCACCACCGTGGATGCCGATGATCGCACCGGCGATTTCCAATTCGGAGATGTGGCTGTTAGCCCGGATGACTTCCGCGCCGAAAACCTTTTGATAGAAATCCGACGCCCGCGCCAGGTCCGCTGCCCAGATGACATACTTCACGCGTTCGACGGTCATGAATCTCAGTAAGAAAAGATTTCGTCGTCCTTGAAGAAGCGCTTGATCTCGGCTTCCGCGGCTTCCGGGGAATCGGACGCGTGGCAGACGTTGCGCATCTTCGCGTCGGCATCCTTGAAGCCGAAGTCACCGCGGATGGTGCCAGAGGGGGCGACGACGGAGTCGGTCGGTCCGAGCAGGTCGCGCACGGTGGCGATGACGTTTTCACCTTCAAGTGCGAGCGCGATGACCGGAGTTTCCTGCATGAAGCTACGGACGGATGGGAAAAACGGCTTGTCGGCGATGTGCGAGTAGTGCTCGGCGAGAATTTCATCGCTGAGGGTCATCATCTTGATGCCACGGATCAGGAACCCCGCGTCCTGGAAGCGGGCGAGCACGGTGCCGGTGAGATTCTTGGCGACGGCGTCAGGTTTGAAAAGGATCAGAGTGGTTTCCATGCGCGGGGAGGTAGTGCCGCCCTTGGTTTTGTGCAAGACATTTGCAGAATTGGATTTGCTAGGAAACGTTAACGATCAAGCGCGTTCGCACGCTGCCGGAGAGCACGGGCGGCTTCGGCATTCCGCTTTTCAGAATCCCAAAGATCGGCCAAGCGCCGGAGCGCGGCGGCGGTTTCTTTCTTTGCTTCCGGTGGATACGACTTGATGGCGTTCCGCAGCCGCTCCTCGGCGGCCTTGGTCTGGCCTTGGGCGATGAGTGTCTCGGCGGACTCGATGAGGAAGGCGGGTTCGTTTTTCACGTCCGCCGGTTTCGCTGCCTCGGCCTCGCGGAACAACCGCGCGGCATTGGCACTCGTCTCCGGATCGCGGCGGGTGGCGATGGCGAGTTTTTGAAGCAGTTGGAAATGATCGGGATGATCGAAAACCGCGCGCTCTAACAATAATCGGGCGGAGCGTGGATCATTGGCGGCCAGCCACTCGTCGGCGAGCTTGATAAATTCGTCGGGCGAACCGCTGCGGAGTTTCAGAAGCTCGCTGGCATGGAAGCGGGCGAGCTCGGGCTTGTCGTGCGACCGGTAGAATTTCGCCAGCGCCTGATGGGCGAGCGCCTGGCCGGGATTGATTTCGAGCACTCGCTTGAGCGTGGCCTCGCCATTTTCATCCAGCTTCGCGGTGAAATAGAGCACGCCCAGCCGCGTCCGCAAATCCAGTGATGACGGAGCCGCGGACACGTGTTTTTCCAACACCCCGATCGCTCTATCAGGCCTGTCGGTGTTTCGGAAATGTTCTGAAGCATCGCGCGCGAGCACGGCGTTGTCCGGGTGGGCGTTCAGGGCGAGGAGGTAATGTTGATCAAGCTTTTCCCGTTGTGCCGCGTCATCCGCCTCAGTGGCGCTGCGGGTGAGTGAAGCGAAGAGCAGTGCGGATTCCGGATCGTCAGGTGAGAGCTGCTCAAGCAAGGCGCCGGCCTGGGATTTTCTGTCGCTGGTCTGATAGATCTGATGGAGCCGCTGGATGATGCGGGGATTTCCCGGATTCTTCTGCAGCACGGATTCGAGCGCGTCGGTCGCGAGTTTCATCGCCATCGAGTCGCCCTGACCCTGCTGCATGAGGAAATCCGCATAGAAGAACTGCACCTGCAGGTCATCCGGCCGCGCCGTGCTCAGGTCGCGGAAAAGTTTCACCGCTCCGCCGCGGTCGTCGTGCTCTAACCGCTGGTTCGCCGCTCGCTGGACGAGCGGAAGCGCGAGCGGATCGGCGAGGCGGGCCTTTTCAAAATGATCCTGCGCGGTGTTCACTCCACGGAGCTTCTCTAACACACCGAATGCAAATTCCACCCGCGCATTGTCCGCGGCGATGGCGGTGCAGGTGAGTACAATGAATGTGGCCGCCGGAAGTTTCATCTCTTGGCAGAACAATAGTTCCTGGGAACGCTCGGAACCATGAGTTAGATCTCGTTTGGGGAAAGCCAGCGGAAACGGATCTGTCGGAACCGGCGGCCGAAATCGGGCCCATCCCTGTCCTTCAGTGGTTCGATTCCCGTCGCATTGGGATTCACGGGAACGGGCGTGCGCTGGACGACAGCCTCGCACCATGCGCGAGCCTGAGTGCGTCCCGAGCGATCCACCGATTCGCCATACGCCCGGATCACGAAGGTGTCGGACCGGGTGACGAGCGAATCGCCGATGGTCTGGAGGATGTCCGCCTGAGTGAGAAAGGTTTCTTCGCCCCATGCCGATGACTCGGGACGGTGCTCGGGCCGCGGTTCCAACGGGTGGGAAATCTCCTGGGGAAAGGAAGGCGTCGGGGTCTTGATGGGAAACCGGCGGACAAGCTCGTCATTGATCCCAGCCTTGATGATCGCCGCTTCCAGCGCACCACAGCGTCCCGTCACATCCGCTGCAAGGCGGCGGTTGACGAAGTCGGCCATGCCGAGAAACGGCCCCCTGGCTTTCACCTCTACAACAATCGAGCGGGCGAGGCGCCTGAGCTCTGCATCTGTTAGTTTCCGGGTTTCCCCTCCGACGCCCCCGGAAATTCTTGGAAACGCAGTAGAGCTTTGATGGCCATCACCTTGGCGGGAAGAAGCAAGCACTGCAGCCCAGGCATCTTCCGAAAGTGAGTTCACATTGAATGCGCCAAGGATCACAAGTCGGCTGGCGGCCTGATGGAAATCTTCAAGATCCGAGGCAGTCTTCACCGGATCGCCTTCAAAGGCCGGATCAAGGCGCGCGTTTCGCAGGCGATGGGTGAGGGGATCCCCGGCAAAAGCCACTTTCCCCTGATGATCTGATCCTGATAGAAAATAGCGATCCCACAACGCATGGTTGGCTTCGTAGGAAAGATCGTGCAGCAGCTGTTCGCCCGTCTCTGGAAGATCCTGGAGGATCGCTTTGGCAGCGTCCGCCCAGGCTTCAGGGGAGGGAGAGCGGGCGGGGTCTTTTGACACGCCGATTTGCTTGCGGTCAAAACCACCTTGTTCGCGTTTTTCCGGCAGCGTCCGGGTCAAGGGAACCCGGGGATCGGCGATGGAGTTTCCAACTGCCCGCGAAGGATGCCAGACGAACTCGGAAAGTTTCGCATGTTGGAAAAAACCGAGTGAGCTGATGCCCGAGTCTTTCCGCGGGAGGTCGAAAAGAATGGTGGAGGTGACGCTCCGCCCGCGACCTAACGGATCGAGATGTTGACGCCCGTTTGCGGCAAAGGGAAAGCGATCCGCCCACGAGGATGCGGCGGAGGGCGGGAGTGTCTGATAGACTCCGAAATTGGGAGAAGCACCGTCCGTTTGATAGAGATTCTCCCGCGGCGACCGCAGGGAGAATGCGGCGCGAGGATTCCAGTTCGCGAATGGCGCTTCAGTTCCGGCAACCATCGCAAATCCCTGGCGGGACCTGCCGTCAGGCTCGAGCTTGGGCGCTTGATCCCCGGTTTTTTCGATGGGAACGCGGAGTTGCCCGGCCCATTGCGGTTCTGGTGCGCGGCCGGCTCCATATTGGAAGGAACCCGAGACGAACGAGAGCTGCGGCAGCTTGTCGAAGGTTTCCACGTCGATGAATTTCTGATCGGTCGCATCCTTGAGGATCACCCGCAGATCATCGCCGGGGTTCGTGACCCCCCGCATGCCGAAGAGCGCGAAATGGGAGGCGCACGACTCCATGACGAGCGATGACGGAATGAAACCGAATCCCTGCTGCCCCGGCGGATCTGCAAGGGTCAGGCAGCGACCGGGGTGGGGAGGCATTTCCGGTGTGAGGACATTCTCCGCTAGATTCAGCAGGCCGTCACCTGTGTCCACTCCGTCACGATATTCCGAGGCCGCGGGAGGGGTGAAGACAAGGCACTCGCCTGGTTCGAAACGGGTGGCTTCGAGTTGATAGAAATACGAACCCATGTGGGGGTCGGTAAATCCCGGGCTGCTGAAAAGCGAGCCGTCTGCGGAATTGAAATCCCGGGACCTGCCACCGTCGAAGGCGACCCACGGGCTTTTAACGGCAAAGTCCGGCTTGCCTTTCGTTCCGGGGAAATGACCCTCGACCCAGAAATCGTGTCGGCCGTTGATCTGGAGCAGAACCATGACGGGCGGCATTTCGAGCGCAATCGGATAGGGATTCCAAAGCGCGATTCTCGGATAGAGATGTTTCCTGAGATGATGGCGGTTCGGTCCGTTTCCGGATTTTTCAAACCAGGAAAACGAATGGAACTGCGATGCCTCTATCAGAATAGGATGAATCGCGGTCCGGGTGACGGCATCCAGCCGCACGGGTTGGTGGTTGGCCGACACGCTGTCATTCGCAAGAGTTTCCGGAACAATGGATCCCAGCGGTTTGTCGTCCTGCACCGGGAGATTCGCCCAATGGCGCAGCATGCCGAACCGGGGCGATGTTCTCTGGAATGGATTCTCCTCCCATCGGCTTCCCGAGGTGACGGCGTCCGTTTGGTTTTGAGAACCGGTCAGGCAATCGCCATCCTTGAGGCCGCCGGCACCTCCGGTCTCGCCAGTACTGTGGAGAAAAACACTGAGGTCCTTTTTCAGGCCGCCCTCGCGGTTATCTATCAGAAGTCCGTTCGTGTGGACCGTGAAGTCGTGGAAATGATTTTTTGCCCAGTCGGATTGTTTCGCCAACAGCGCCACACCTTTTTCCGAAACGAGCTTGGATCTAACATTCTCCGGGATGGCGGGGCCTTTTCCAATGAGTTCCGCTGCGGCGGGTGAGGCGAGATCCGCCCGTTGTCCGAGGTCGCCGGTCCACCAGGCGATCCTGCCGCGTTCGCCGCCGGTATGGACTGCTTGTGCCGGGACCCGCACTCCGGATTCCTGCGGGGAGGAAACGGAATTATTTCCAACCAGTGTGATGGATTCCGGAATCACATGCTCCGGTGATGATCCGCCACTGACCAGCCAGCGCATGACGTGATCCCGCGGGAGGTAACCGGAGACCTGGCGTTGATCGGTTAGGGAGCCCTCGGCTGCGTCGCGACGGACCCAGGGTCGATCGTCCGGGGCTTGGGTATTCCACACTCCGGTCCAGTGTTTCTGGCCGTCCGCAGTGACAAGCGCCGAGCTGGCGGAAACCCGGGTATCCGGCCCCATTTCCTTTTGCAACTGGCCGATCGCGAGCACAAGCGCGAGCCGGGCGTTCGCGGAGGCTCGTTGCTCATGCATTGTTGCCGAGTTCCTTCGCAGTTCCGTGCTGGCAATGGAGACCATTGCCATGGCCAGGCCGACGAGCAGGGTGAGCATCAGCAAGGTGACCACCAGTGCGAAACCTCCGGAGTTCCCGCAGGTGGGTGAGGTCGCGTGTGAGGACATCCGGCAGTTAGGGAACGAGCACCATCAATCGGCGAGTGACAGCCGGACGAAGCCCGCGCCTACCGCAGGCAGATTCAAAAGTGCCGGGCCGCTTTCTCCCACACTGAAGAGCGAGGGGGTGCCGTTGCTTTTTGTTAGCGTCACCCACTGCCCGCCGCCAAGCGAGTCGGAATACTCGAGCCTGACAGGGGCCTTCAATCCGTTGGCCGGAAGGTCGATTCTAACGGTCCCGGCCGGTGGATCGAAGACCACCGGTGGCGACCACGCGCGGTCCCCCGCCTCGAAAGCGTACAACAGGACCAGGGGTTGGCCCGTTCCGGCAAGGCGGTCGGCAAGAGTGGCGGGGGTCTGGCCAAATTCCGCTTCCGCCCATTGCACGAATGTCGCACCAGGTTCGGTCACTTCGCCGGTGGCGCTGAAGCTTCCCACTTCGGTGATGTTGACGGTTCCATTGACCACCTCGGCTGGCTGCGTGCGGGACTCATCACGTGAATGGGACAAATTGATCTGATAGCGTGTTTTGTAACCCAGGTCTGCAAGCACACTGCTGGTAACGGTGGTGACCCCGACGAGCGGGTTGTTGTCCGGCTGGGTGGCCAGATCCCGCAGTTCCTGTTGCACGGTCGTGCCGGCGACGAGGTAGCGGGTGCGAATGGTGCCGCGGTTCTGTTGGAGAAAGTGGCCGTTGTTTCCAATCACGCCGGTCTCAGGATCGATACTGCCCGCACTGCTGTTGCTCGTGAGCGACGAGATGATGTTGCGGGCTTCGATCCTGACCTTGGCGGTCACAGGAAACGTGGACATGGTCACTTCGGAAGTGGCGTCGGAGTAAGCAACGTTTCCTCCCAGAAATCGGAATTGCGAAAGAATGCCTCCGGAAAACTCCACTTCCCCGGTGAGATCCCCGGTGATTTGAACGACGACGGGACCGGTCGCCTGGCCTGTACTGAGCTGATAGTTGACGGTGAAGGCACCACCCGGATTGATGGTGAGGGGAACCGGGGAGGAAGCACCTGATTGCTGCAAAAAATTTCCGATGATGCAGATGAGGGGGAGAAATTTCATCCCGCGATCGTTTGACAGAAATCCAGGTGACAGGCAAGCCGGGAATCGCCTTTTTGCGGATTGTCGGAACGCGGACGGGACGGTAGCCTCGGACCCATGCGTCATCCAGAGCAGCCGATGTCGAATGCCAATCCGCCGCGCGGGCTTTTTCCCACGACCCGCTGGACGATTGTGAGCGATCTGGGCAACGGCGAGCGGCGGCTGCGTTTCGTCGCATGGGACGAGTTCTGCCGCTCCTACCAGCGGCCTCTTTTCCTATGGTTGCTGGCCCGCATGGGAAACCCCCATGATGCTGAGGAGGTGGTGCAGTCTTTTCTAACAAAACTACAGGTGAAGCACCACACGCTCGATTCGCTTGAGCCGTCCCGCGGCCAGCTCCGGTCGTGGCTGCTCACCTGCCTGCGCCGGCATTGGATCGACGAATGGCGTTCACGGGGTCCGGCAACGAGCTCGATCCCGGATGACTACGAAGATACCAACCATGCATCGGATGAGATCTACGACCGGGAGTGGGCCTTCAGCCTTTCCCGCCGGGTGCTGGACGGCATGAGGGTCGAGTATCTGGCACGGGGGAAAAGCGAGCTGTTCGAGGCGCTGTTGCAGGCGCTGGACTCGCCGGAGGATTCGGACCGGACGGCGGTTTGCAGCAGGCTGGGAGTTTCGGAAAACTATTTCGCCGTGGCGTACATGCGATTCCGGGAGAGGCTGGCGGTTAGGCTGCGGGAGGAGGTCGCCGCCACCGTCATCGGCAACGACGCTCCGGAAATTGACTCGGAACTTCGCCACCTCATCAGCATTCTTTCGCGGCAGGGCGGCCTGTTGGCAGCGACCCGCACCACGTGAATCATTGCCATGCTCCCATGATCCACTGTCTCTTCCAGGGAAATGAATGACTCCTTTCCGCGTGATCTATCAGAAGGAGCGCTGGTCTGCCTTCTGGACGAAGCCTTGCGCGTGGGTGTCAGCGCGGCCCCCCCGGAAGTCCCGGACTGGTGGCATGACGCCGGGTTTCCCTTCGTCACCGTGTCCTACGTGGGACGCGGCGGTTCGGGTCTTGTCTGGAAGGCCAGTCGCAGGGACGGCCACGGTTTTGTCGCGTTGAAGTTGGTTCCCTTCCTCTCCGATCCCGTCCGCCTCCAGCAGCGGTGGCAGGACGAATGCGCCGCGCTGGCCAGGATCCAGCATCCGAATCTCGTCGGTCTCATCGATCACGGCCGTTCGCCCGACGGACTGTCAGGCTGGCTCGCCATGGAATGGATCGAAGGTGGTTGCCTCGGCCGGAAGCTTGCCAGTGAGGGCCGCATCGCCTTCCGTGAAATTCTAACCATCACCCCCCAGGCGGTCGCCGGCCTCACTGCCTTACATCTGGCGGGGCTGGTCCATCGCGATATTAAACCCTCCAACCTGTTGTTGGAAAAGGACACCGGCCGTCTCGTCATCGCGGACCTCGGGATCGTCCATGATCGAGGGGCCGATCCCGACCAGAGGGTCACCCGCACCTACGAGCAGGCCCTCACTCCGGGTTATTTCCCCCCGGAAATGCTCTTGCCCGACTATCATCCGGACGCCCTCGGTGATCAATATTCGCTGGCCTTCACCCTCTGGCAGCTCCTGACCGGCACCATGCCAATCGGTGCGTTTGGAAAGCTCCACCACCTCTGCAGATGCCCGGACGGAATCGATGGCGTGTTGCGCCGCGCCCTTGCGACCGATCCCGCGAAACGGTTTCCCGACCTCAATGCCTTTTCCCATGCCATCCAGAAAGCCGCCGTCAGTCCTTCGCGCGGCTTCTACGGCATCGGCCTTTTTGTGGTCCTGCTGGCCGCCGCCTGCGTTTTCCACCTCACCCGCCCCGAGCCTTTTCCAAAACGCTTCCGCAGCGGGAAAATCACCGGCTACGAAAGCCCCGGCCAGTCGATGGAAATCGACCTGACCCTTAAGGAAAACGGGGAAATCTCCGCCCAGATTCACACCCTGACGACGGATGCTTTCGTCGGCTTCGCCGCGCGCAGCTGGCTTACCTTCCGCGATGAAAAAGGCAATGTCCTCCACCGCCTTCGGACCCAAGGCTACGGCGTGAACGGACGCTTCATCCCCGGTGCCGAACACCAGCGCACCGACACTTGGGAAGGCGATAGAATCCCCAGCGACATCGCCCGCCGCGTTCACACCATCGACTTCGCCCCCGCCCCCGGCGACAAGCGGCAGGAAGACCTCGCCGAGGGAAACCAACTCCAATTCAAAGACGACGTCGATGCCCTCAAAAGTGGTTTCAAGAGCGGCTTGAAAACGTTTTCCACCATGTTTTCCACCCGGCCACCCGAGCCGCCGGAAGAGCCAACGCAAGTGAGTGAGAAATAAGAGAAGAGATTCTTCCTGCGGATCGGAAAGAATCTCACAAAGCAATCACGGCCGACTCTGTCACTCGCTCCGCCGATGCCCCGTGCGGGAAAAACTTTTCACAAATTTTGTCATAATCGCAGGCGGCTCCCGTTTCCCCGGTTGCCGCCATGAAAATCCCCCTGTTTTTCCACGTCCCCACTGTCGTCGCGTTTCTATTTGCCAATCCCGCCAAGGGAGAAGTAGCGGCAGATCCGAATCCCCTCGATTTCCCCGGCCAAGGTCCGGTTGGCCCCACGCCGGGCAACCCATTGGACTTTCCCGGGGTCCCTCCCGGCAGTCCCTTCTCAGGAAACGAATACACCATCATCAACCTCGGAAGTGGTCTTGCCCACGGAATCAACGACCGCGGGCAGGTGGTCGGCAGATCGGGGGCAAACGCAACCCTATTTAGTGGCGCGGGCAGCGGAAACCTCAACCTCGGCACTCTCGGTGGAAGTGGCAGCACCGCCTATGATATCAACAATCTCGGGCAAATCGTAGGCACTGCAAAAAATGCCCTTGGAGAAGATCGCGCCACTGTTTTCAGCGGCACAGGCTCCGGAAACACCAACGTCGGGGAAGGCAAAATCAGCAGCATCAACAACCTCGGCCAGATGGTGGGAACTTCCAACGGCAGGGCGACCTTGTTCAGCGGAAATGGCACGCCCAATACCGATCTGGGAACCCTCGGCGGACTCTTCAGCAGCGCCGCCGCCATCAATGACAACGGCACCATCGTCGGAACAGCCTATCTCACAGGAAACACCCTCAGCCACGCCACCCGCTTCAGTGGCACCGGCGCTGGAAATCTCGACCTCGGCACGCTCGGTGGATTCTCCAGCGAGGCGAACGATATCAACAATCTGGGCACCATCATTGGCAGAGCTACCACCAGTGGGAGCTCCTCTCCCGTGGCAACCCTTTTTACCGGTAGCGGAACCAACAACAATTCCTTGGGGACCAATGGCGAGTCCCAAAGCAACGCAATGGGCATCAACGAGCGTGGTCAGATCGTAGGAGCCGCTTTCACCCCCAGCCCACTCTCATCCAGTGACTTCATTGTCGTCCAAAGCTCACCCGTCGAGCTTTCTGCCCTCGCGGCGACCTCCGCCACCGCTCAAGGCATCACCGATATCCAAATCATCAACCGAGGAACAATTAACAACTGGGGACAAGTAGCAGCCACCGGAAACGTCGCTGGTCAGGGGACCCGCGCTTTACTTCTCAATCCCACCACTCCCCTTTCCACGATCGGTCAGAACTCCGGTGCGGAATACCTGCCCGTCAGCGGCACAAGACTGGTTGGCGGCATGTCATACAGCAATGTCCCCGGCCTCACTACCCTCAGCACCGACCCCGGTGAAGGCGTGCAAGTCAGCCTCTTTGGCGGCATCGCAGGAAATGGCGGCACTGGCGAGTATGGACTCAATCGCAACGTCACCCTTTCCTACACCGCCGGAAACGCCGAAACCTATGGCAACATCATCTCACTCACCGGCACCGAGTCTGACACGCTAACCATCCAACTCACCTACGAAGAAGCCGAACTCATCGCCCTGTTCGGCAGCGAAAACGCCGCCCTCGGTTGGCTCAACGACTCAGGAGTATGGGTAAACGCCGTGGAGGGCAACTCCGGTGGCACCTCCACCTTTGTCGAAGGCACATGGAGCTCCGCCTACACCCTCGGCACCTACGGCATCAATCGCGACACCAACTCCGTCTGGGCTGTCATCAACCATAACAGCTCCTTCGCGGTTATCCAAGGCATTCCCGAGCCGTCAGCGTTTCTTCTCTCCGGCCTCGCTTCCCTCACGCTCCTCCGCCGCCGGATGATGCCCTGAAAACATCAAACCGATCCCAACCTTCCCATGAATTCGAAGATTCAATTTTCCCTGCCGCTACTTCTTTTTTCGTTTTTCTTTCTCTTATGTTTGAGAGGCCACGGAGCCACTCCGTCAATTTCAGCAGGCCTCTATTACAGCCTCTTCCTGAAAAGTGATGGTTCGGCCTGGGCCACGGGATACAATGGTAATGGCCAACTTGGTGATGGCACCACCACGAACCGCAGCACTGCCGTGCAGGTCATGACCGGGGTCCAGGCGATTTCTGCAGGTGAGGCACACAGTCTTTTCCTCAAGACCGACGGCAGCGTCTGGGCCTCGGGATCCAATACCAACCGGCAGCTTGGCGACGGTAATACCACAAGCCGCAGCACTCCGGTGCAGGTCATGACCGGGGTCCAAGCAATTTCCGCAGGTAAGTCTCACAGCCTGTTCCTTAAGACCGACGGCAGTGTCTGGGCAGCGAACAGCAGCGCACCGGCGCAGGTCATGGCCGGAGGCAAAGCGATTTCGGCGGGAGGAGGCCACAGCTTATTTCTAAAGACAGATGGCAGCGCATGGGCATCAGGCTCCAATTTCTACGGTCAACTTGGCGACAATTCCTATACCAACCGAGGCACTCCGGTGCAGATTCTTACCAGAGTACAATCTGTATCCGCTGGCTTATTCCATAGCCTGTTCCTGAATTCCGATGGTAGTGTTTATGCATCAGGAAACAGCGCCCAAGGCCAATTTGGAAGCGGGTCATTTGACTCTTATCAAGGGTTCCCGATACAGGTCCGAATCGGGGTGAAGGCAATCTCTGCCGGCAGTTACACGAGCCTATTCCTCAAAACCGATGGCACGGTGTGGGCCTCTGGGAACAATACTTACGGTGAGCTTGGAGACGGATCCAACACCCGCCGTCTCACTGCCGTTCAGGTTATGACGGGTGTTCAAGCGGTCTCGACAAGAGAGTATCATAGTTTGTTCCTCAAGACAGACGGCAGCGCCTGGGCCACCGGCAATAATGGCAACGGACAGTTTGGCAACGGCACCTTCACGGATCACAATACTCCCGTCCAAGTCATGCAACTGCTGGTCAGTTCCCCGCCAACACTAACGACACCCACTGCCGCCAGCGTCAGCGCCACATCAGCAACTCTTGGCGGAAATGTGACCGCCGACGGCGGCGCAACGATCGTCGAACGTGGCGTGGTATTCTCTCCGACCGCCACCAATGGCAATCCACTGCTCGGCGGCACGGGCGT
>JANODE010000121.1:0-2025 GCA_031412525.1 Akkermansiaceae bacterium
GGCCGATCCTGCATTTTTCAGCCAGTGGAACGGCCGCAGCCAGTCGAGCCTGGGACAGGCCGGCAAGCCGGTGATCGTCAGCGGCGCGTCGCTCACCAGTGAGGCGATGGCACGCGGAGTGGCGGCGCGTTTCGGCGCGAAAGGCATGGACGAATGGTTTCCCGGAGAGATTTCGATAGAGGAGGTTAGAAAACTGTTTCCCTCCGCCGCCTCGGCATCCGGCGGAACGGTGATGGATGCGCAAGGCAAGCCACTCGGAACCCTGCTGCGATCCAGCCGCATGGGCGTGGCGGTGAGGGGATTCCAAGGGCCTTCCGACGTGCTGGTGGCTCTCGACCCCAAGGGCGGAATCATCATGGGTGTCGGCCTAGCAGGAAGCCGTGACAACGAGCCTTACACCCTCGATGTGAGGGACACGCTCCTTTATGAAAATCCTTATAAAGGAAGAAGTTCCCGTGAATTGCCTCCGGAGGGCACGGTGATGACCAGTGGAGCCAGTCGCACCGCCGACGCGGTCAACGAGACTGTTAGGGAAATGCTCGGACGTCATTTCACGCCGCCGCCGGTGAACCGAGTGATGCTCCCTTTACGGGACGGCGTGGCACTGGCGTGGATCGCACTCGGCTTCTGGCTGGGCTTCGGCCGCTGGCGGGGAAACAAGCGGGCGCGCACGGGATTTGCGCTGGCCACGGTCGCGGTAGGTGGGTTGTGGCTTGGCCTGATGACCGGACAGGACCAATGGATCAAGTCCGCCATGCGCGGCTCCATGGTCGGAATCGCGCTGCCACTGCTCGCTCTCACCGCCGCCGCCGTCCTGATCCCTGCGGCTTTTGGAAAGAACATTTACTGTTCGCACCTCTGCGCCCACGGGGCGGCCCAACAATTGTTAGGTCGGCTGCGGGGTCGTCGTTCGGTGCTGCCTCCGCGACTTCATCGCCTGTTCGCGCCAGTGCCATGGCTTACGCTCGGGCTGTTGTGGGTGCTCGCGTTTCTGGGCATTGGATTTCCGTTTGCCGATGCCGAACCGTTTGAGATCTGGAGCGCCGGATTCATCGCGGTGGTGCCCGTGGTGATTTTCGCTGGAGGGTTGATCGCTTCGGTTTTCCTCCCACAAGCTTACTGCCACTACGGTTGTCCGACTGGTGCGGTCTTGAAATTCCTGGCCAGTTCGCCCGGCGGCTGGACCCGTAGGGACGGCATCGCCGGCGGTGTGGTGCTCACAGCGTGGCTGGCGTTTTTCTTCACATGAAACGATGCTTCATTCTCGCGGGTGCAGCCATCGTTCTAACAATGATTTGGCTCAAGCACCGGCCGTCCCCGGTCCTGCTCACCGGCCGGGCGATGGGCTGCGAATGGAAACTGCTCGCGGAGGGGGACTTCGACCCTCAATCGGTGCGGTCAGACGTCGCGCAAGTCCTGGAACATTGGGAACAGATCCTGAGCACCTGGCGACCGGACTCGGACCTGTGCCGCTACAATCGTGGTGAACCTGCGAGCCCGGAACTGGCAGGAGTTTTGAAAATTGCGGAAGCCTTGCGGATCGAAAGCCAGAGTGCTTTCGACCACCGCATGCTGGCTGATCTAACTGCGGCCGGATTTGGCCCGGGTGGAACAGGAGTGGATCTATCATCCCTCGGCAAAGGCATCGCCGTGGATGCGGTCTGCGAGCGGTTGCGCGGGCGTGGCATTCATCGTCATGTGTTTTCACTTGCCGGTGAGGTTCGCGCGGGACAGGGACGCTGGCCGATTGGAATTGAAAATGCAGGCAGACCGGAAGAGGGCAGGGAAATCATGCTTTCGGGCCGGGCGATGGCGACCAGCGGGAATTACCGTCAATGGAGCCGCAGGGAAGGCAACAAGCTCGTCAGCCACCTCCTGAACCCTGCCACCGGCAAGCCCGTCCTCCGCCCGCCCTGCGGTGTCACCGTCATCGGTCCGGACGCAGCGATGGCCAGCGGGTGGGCAACGGCATTATTTGTGCTCGGGCCGGAAGGAAACCGCCTGGCGGAAGCGCGCGGCTATCAA
>JANODE010000122.1:0-2994 GCA_031412525.1 Akkermansiaceae bacterium
CCGTCGTCGCCGGGTTGGTTCCGCCGTCACGATTTTCCGAACTGCGCCAACATTTCCGGGCCGAGTTCAACGCAAGTCCCTACATGGAGAAATACGTGCTGGAGGCACTGTTCCTGATGGGCGATGCCGACTACGCGGTCGCGCGGATGAAGGAACGTTATGCCAAAATGGTCGCCGATCCCTATCTGACCACCCTGTGGGAAGGCTGGGCGCTCAACACCGCGGAATTCGGCGGTGGCACTTCCAATCATGCCTGGTCAGGCGGGCCCTTGACTCTGATGTATCAATATCTAGCAGGAATCCGACCGACCAGCCCGGGCTATAAGACTTTCCAAGTGCTGCCCAATCTGGGTCCGCTCCAACGGATGCGCGCGGTGGTTCCATCCGCAGCCGGAGAAATTGCCGTGGCGCTGGAACGGCTGCAGGACGACTCCCAAATCGTGCTCGATGTAGTGGTGCCCAAGGCCGGCACCGCCCGTGTCGCATTACCCGTGAGAGAGGGACGGCCATTTCTCAGCATGACCTTGAACGGAACCAGCGTGTGGAGCAGGGGAGTGGTCAGCCGCTCTCTTCCCACGGGTGTGTCGCAGTCTCCGGGAAATGATCCCCACGTCACGTTCTCACTGCCCCCCGGGAAATGGCGCTTGCTTGGCACGCGCTGAACCCTGTCCCCCGCTTTTCTTCTCCTAGCAAAAAACAAAAAAAACCAAAAATACAAAAACATGAAAAACCTGAGATATCACAAACTAATCGCCATCGGTGCGGGAGCTGTCGTTTTGACGACCGCGTCCGCCTCGGCACAGATCGTCGGAGCGAAATTCGACTTCTATGGCTACCTGGGCGATAGCACCTACGTGGCCGGAGCAAGACAGCAGAAAGGATGGAACAATCTGGTCCTTCCTGCCGCCACTTCGGGCAGTGTGGCCGACTTGAATGACAGCACCGGAGTGGCAACCACTTTGGATATTGTATGGAACTCGAACGTCACCGGAACCGCCGACGATGCTCGGAACGCTGTGTTACAGCAGAGTTGGACAGCAGACTCCGCGGGAGTTCACAACCGCGAATTGCTAAACAGTTTCATCAACGGGCCGACGACCAGTGTGTCCCTCGCACAGATTCCATACCCGTGTTATGACGTCATTGTATATTTCAACGCCAAGAACGCTGGCCAGACAGGAAGTGTGACTGACGGTGCCACCACCTATTATTTTAAGACCACCGGAAGTGACGCATTGACGGATCCTGCTTCCGTGGTGCAAACGACGCATACCGCCTACGACGCCAGTGGCGCAAATTACCCGACGGCGAACATGGCGATTTTCCGCAAAAGATCGGGAGCCTCGAAAAATATATCAGCCAGCATCGCGAACGGCGGAGTGGTTCTGAATGGTGGAGGCATCGCCGGGTTTCAGGTGATTCCGGTGCCGGCCACTTTGGAACTCACTCCGGTCATCCCCGACGTCTCGAAGGCAGCGGTAATCTGGACCGGCGTCAAAACCGGAGTCACCACGGTGGACACCAGCAATTACAACACACTGAATGATGAAGTAATCAGAGCCGGCTTTGCCTATTTGCATCCTCAGAGTCCATACTATCATCAACAACCGGTGCTTGATCGCCTGCTGTTGCTTCTGGACACCCTGTTCAACCCGGCCAGTGGTCGCCCCGCATACACTTCTTACGGTTTTAAGGTTTACGCCATGCTCAAGGGACTTGAACCCGAGAAAATCCCCGGCGCCAAGCAATTGCTCTGGGATGGCTGGATCACAGCAGCCATTCCGGGTTTCATTTCCGCGTATGGGATACCGTTTACCGTTCCTTATAAAATCCAGGATGAAGAACTAAATCTAACCTATCCGTGGGCTCACCGGGTCTATTTTGGCGGCATGGCGGTAGGAAGCCAGGTCTGGACTGAGCAAGGCCGGCGGGCGATCGAGGACAATATGACCCGAACGCTTCTAGGCGACGGCGGGACCCACTACGTTGGATTCCAGAACGAGGGAACCACCTATCATGGCGTCGTGATTTGGGAGCTGTTGGACTATTGGATCCACAACCGGGTTCCGGCGATGAACCACATGCTCTACGAGAGCCGGATCTACACCGCGCTTCAAATTCACGCTTTCGGTGGCGGTAAATTTGGTGAGTGGAGTTCGAATCCAGCTTGGAAGCAAAGTTACAACGGCCAAATCCCCGGAGGTGCCGACATTGGTTCCCTGGTCGCGAATGACGGCTACAGCGCCACGCTCGCGGGCACGGGGATTTCTTACTACGGTGCCTTTATGTATCGCCCTGTTACGACGGTTCCGCTGCCAGACAACTTCACGGTTTTTGATAGGAACATACAGGGACCTCGCCTGCGCTACGGGGCCTACGGCGCGGTCGGTGTGGGCCGGAATGTGCAGTTCGGCGCACCCGAGGTGATCAGTGCGGCGACGGGTAATCACGAAGGCAAGAATTCCCTTGCGGGTTCGTTTATTCTAAGCCCGACAGGTGGGCTTCAGGCCGCATTCCACGGAGCTGCTCCACAGATCAAGAAGGCAGCGGGCGCGGAAATCGATTACAACCGGGGCTCCAAGGTCAATAATTTCCTGACCATGAATGAGCAGACGCAAACCACCCGCAGCTACGAGGTCTTCGGCCAGGCGTCCCGTTACAATCCGAACAAACAGTATTTTACGACTACAAGCACTGAACTCGCGTGGACCTTCATGCAGCAGTGGGTGTTTACCAAAGACCGTGTGATCGGAATGACCGAAGCGGAGTCCAACGCACAAACCTCGCTTTATGGTCTCTCGCAACGCATCCAGTTCGTTGGTGGGCTCACCCAGGTTGACGACAACAACTTCACCGGGCCGCTGAACCTGAAAATCCACGCCAAGAACTGGGGTGGCCCGGTGACCTACGCCCGCTGGCCGCTGGGGAGCAGCCAGCAGCCAATGATCGAACTCCACGACGTCAATAGCAGCACCGCCTCCACCACGCTGTCGG
>JANODE010000123.1:0-32652 GCA_031412525.1 Akkermansiaceae bacterium
CGGGCGTAGGTTTCCGCGACATAGGGCGTTTGGGGCGAAACCAACTGTTGTTCGACGGCGGCAAGCAGATCGGCGAGGAGATCGTCATTCATTTCCTGAATCAATGCCGAAACACCGCCTGCGGGAAGTCTGGAATCCGGAGTGCGAGATGCTCGGCTCACGCCGTGGCAGTTTCAGCTCTGCTGGATGAGGTGCGGAGCTTTTCGGTGACTGTTTGGCGAAAGAAAAGGAAGAGCTCCGCGCCGCATGGAGCAGAGCATCCATCCACCGCCAGGCGGCAGCAGAGCGTGCCGCACTCCGGAATCAGATTTCGAAAATGATCCGCAATTCTTCGGCGATGACCTCGGCAGCTTCCCGGACGGAAATCGCACGCGCCGCTTCGGTTTCCAGGCTGCTCATGGTGACACCGTTGATCCCGCACGGGGTGATCGCGAAAAAGGGCGGCAGGCTGTCATTGGTCACGTTGATGGCAAATCCATGCATCGATATCCATTTCCTCACACCCACGCCGATCGATGCGAGCTTGCGGGTTTCCACCCACACACCGGTCAGGCCCTCGCGGCGCCCTGCAATCACGCCGAAACGGGCGCATGCACGGATGAGCGCTTCTTCCAGTTTCCGCAAATGCTCGTGAAGATCCTTGCCACGGGGAGTGAGGTCCAGAATCGGATAGCCCACGAGCTGGCCGGGTCCGTGATAGGTTGCCTGGCCACCGCGATTGGTTTCGTGCACCGGGTAGGGGAGCGAAGAAGGATCGCGGAGGGAGGACTGGTCGCGCTGGCGGCCGATGGTATAGACCGGTTGATGTTCTAGCAGCAGGATGATGTCGCCGTCCGTTCGATCAAGAATGGCTTGCACGTGGCTTTCCTGTAAATGCAGGCCGGCCTCGTAGCTGATGGGAACAGGGAGATGTTTGATTTCGAGCATCTTATACCAAGCGCCGGTCAAGCAGCTTTGCCTTCAATGGATCGGAAGCCTGGAGGTGGGCCATGCCGATGGCAAGAGCGTCCGCGGCGTCCGGCGGCGGGGTTTCGGCGAGTCCGAGCAAGGCGCGCACCATGAAGGCGACCTGCGTTTTGTCCGCCGTACCTTTGCCAACGACGGCCATTTTCACCTTCTTCGGCGAGTATTCGTAAACCTTGATCCCATGATCCGCTGCAGCGATGAGCGCGGCGGCGCGAGCGGCTCCCATTGAGATCGCAGTCTGATGGGACTGTACGTAAATGATGCCCTCCACCGCGATTTCGTCGGGCTGATGTTTCTGGATGATGTGGACCAGATGCGAGCGAATCGCCGACAGCGCCGCAGACTGCGGGATGGACTTCGGGATCGAAATCACGTCGAAGGCGAGCACGGTCGGCCGGCGTGGATCGCCCTCGAGTACGGCGTAGCCGGTGTTTCTAACGGCAGGATCGATGGAGAGGACGCGCATCAAACGGGAATAATAAGGCCTTCGTTTTCCGCGAGTTGTTTCTGGTTCGCGTCGAAGGTCAGGAAATGGGTAGCTTCCATGAGTTTTGCGGCAGCCACGTGCAGGATATCGAAGCCGCGATGACCGCCGGTAAGGGTGTGGACAAAGGAAAGACGGGAGGCTTCCGAAACGAGTTCCGTGAGATCACAGTATCTCTCGACCAACCTTCCTCCTTTGAGGTCTGTGAGGAAATCTGCGGCAAATCGGTCGGAGTCACCTACTCCGATTGAACGACGATATTCGGCGAAACGAAGTGCATTGATCAGTTCAAAATGATTCAGCGAGGTCATCCAAATCATCTCCTGATTTTTCGCGCTCCATGACACGGCATCGGATGTTTTGGTATCATTCCCGTAAAGTGAGAACAGGAAACTGGTATCGGTGCAGATCACCATTTTCCTGCAGCCTCATGGATGATAGCCAATGATTCCTGAGCAGTGAGCATTTGCTCACCTCTGCGCTCACGAGTTACCGCAGGACTGTCCGCCCAATTCACCTTTTGAGGCCCCGCAGGCTTTTCCTGAATCAACCTGGCAACGGGCTTGCCGCGCTGGGTAATGATGACCTCCTCCCCAGCACTGACCCAGGCGAGAAGGCTGGTGTAGTGGTTGCGGAGATCGCGGACGGTAGCAGTTCTCATGTGGCTACATTGATGTAGCACAAGGCGGAGGTCAACGCCGCTTTTTCCCACCGCCGGTCTTCTTGCGGCGGACGGGCTTGATCGGAGTGTCGTCGAGCAGCGCGGTGTAGATGTATTCGAAATCCTCGAGCTTCCGGCGCGGGATGGGCTGGTCGATGAAGATTTCCACGGACTTGGCGTAGTCCAGTTCGTCGGCCGTGAGAATGGTGAAAGCATCACCCTCGGCCTCGGCGCGGCCGGTGCGGCCGATGCGGTGCACGTAATCTTCGGCGTTTTCCGGAACGCGGTAGTTGATGACGTGGGAAACGTTGGAAATATCGATCCCTCGCGCTGCGACGTCGGTGGCGACGAGAATTTCATACTCACCGGCCTTGAATCCAGCGAGCGCCTTCATGCGGTCCACCTGATTGATGTCGGAGTGCATGGCGGCGACCTTGACCTGGCCGGTGGTTTTGATCAGAGCGGTGAGCTGGTCCGCTTCCTTGCGGGTGCGCGTAAAAATCATCACTGAGTGGTAGTCGGTTTGCTTGAGAAGCTCTAGCAGAAGGTCATCGCGCTGGTCCATGGCAACTGGATAGAAGGCATGGGTGACGCTGGTGGGGATCGAGGTCCGGGCGATTTCGATGCTGAGAGGATCGGTCAGACACCATTGGGCGAAGGTCTGGATCGCTGGCGGCATGGTGGCGGAGAAAAACAAGGTTTGACGGCCTTCCCACGGGCAGAGATTGACGATTTTCCGAACCTGCGGGAGGAAACCCATGTCGAGCATGCGGTCGACCTCGTCGAGGATGAGCACTTTGATTTCGCCGAAGCGCATGGAAGTGCGGTAGAAATGGTCGACGAGACGGCCGGGAGTCGCGACGACAATGTCCGCGCCGGAAGCGAGTTGTTCCGACTGTGTGCCAAGGCCGACGCCGCCATAGAGCAGGGCGACCTTCATTCCGGTATGCTTGCCGTACTTTTCAAACTGCTCGGCGACCTGATGAGCCAGCTCGCGAGTGGGCTCAAGCACGAGGATCTGCGGTTTGCCCAGTTTCTCGATTTTCGAAAGCGTGGGCAGTGCAAAAGCCGCGGTTTTTCCGGTGCCGGTCTGGGACGCGCCGATGACGTCCTTTCCTTCCAGGATGATCGGAATCGCCTGCGCCTGAATCGGCGTCGGCGTGGTATAACCGGACTCCTCAATGGCTTCCAGAACGGCTGCGGAGAGCCCAAGTGTGTCAAATCCCATACGGACGGGGTAGGTAGAGCGCAGAGCGGCTTGGGTCAAGGGGCGATTACTGACCGCACCCTATCCGCTGAAAGTCTGTTAGGCTGCGCTCGCCGGTGCCTGGATGAGGAGGCAATCTTCAAGGAATGGCTGCAGCGGATGGAGCAGGGCGGAGCCTTCCTGGAGAAAGTGTTCGCGGAAGCGGTCTTCAATGCGGCGCAGGGCGAATTCCAGATCGGCGATGACCAGTTCGTTCGGCTGACCGCGGACGACGGCGACGAGGGTGACGAAATTTCCCTCGTGCGCGATGGCGTTGCGCTGGTCCGGAAGATCAAAGGCAGCGCGGATTTTTCCATCGTTGTCGCGGAGTTCCAGAGCGATGCGCTGGATCGTGCCGCCGATGCGTTTCGCGGAAGAATGGCGAGCAGGATCGCAGCTGGCGAAAGAAACGAGTGCGAGACTCGCCGCATCAACCAGAAAAACCTCCTCCACTTGGAAGCGGTGGGTTTTTTCAAATAGGATGTCCTCGTAGGTGCGGCTGGTGAAAAGCGCCTGGAGATGCCAAATCATGCGGTCCCACAGTCCGGGAGCATGGAAGGGACGAGAGGCCGGAGAATACTCGGCGAGTGCCCGGCGGATCGTCGCCCGTAACATCGGCTCGAGGTAGGTATCCATGCCGTTTTCCTTGGCATAGACCGCCTTGCGCACGGCATCTTCAACGATCGGACCGAACGCTTCGCGGAGATCGTCGTCGGTGAAATCCGGTTCGTGGGAAACGGCTGGTTTTTCGTGGATTGGTGGGACGGCTGCATTCGGAATCGAATTCGGCGACGGCAGGACCGAAAGCGGCGAAGGCCAAGAAGTTGGGAAGGGCGGGGTCACCGCCGTGGGACCGCTGGGCCAGGCCGGGAGCGAGGCCAGAGCAGCGCGGGGTGGGGTTGTTTCCTGTCCTGCGGCAAATGGCAGGGTTTTCCACGGCTTGGTCGTTTGACCGTGCGTGGGAAGTCCCGGATGCGGGCTGGGAAAAGGGGAAAGGTCGGCAGACATCAGCGAGAAGGGTGGCCGGGACCGGCGGTGGTGGGGGAAAAGCTCTCTGCCAGGGCGCGGGCGGCCGCTGCAATACGATTGAAGCGTTCTTCGATCGCATCACGATCGGCCATTCGGCTCTGAATGCGGGTGAGCTGGGACTCGGTGCTTTCCCAAAGCGTTGCGACTTCATTGCGCAGTTGGTTGGCGATGCGGTTGTCTCTTTCGTTCAACTGGCCGTGAAAGGCAGACTGCCAATCCACCAGCCACGTGCCGATTTTCTGCTCAAGCTGGTTGATCGCCGGTAGGGGCGATTCGGAGGATTTCATCGCTGCCACCTGCTGGATCTGTGCGGCGAGGCGCTGGGTTTCCTCGCGGTATTGAGACATCCGTTGCTCAGTCACCTCACGCGTGGAGTCGGCAAGCCGACTCACGTTTTCCTGCAGCGCTTCCAAGCGTGCTTCGCTGGCAAACAGCCGGTCCTCCACGTGGGGAATGGACGCACTCGGCGCATTTCCGGTGGTTTCGAGACGGGCGACGCGCTGCTCTAGGCGTTCAAGATGGCGTCCAACGATGATTTCGCGGATCCTCTCGACGGCTTGTGAGGGGTTGAGTGGTGATTGGGTGGATGACATGCTCTTTCCGTGGGGGGAGTGCACGACGGGTGGGATCGTGAACACGGTTGAGTGAAATTGGTGAGGCCGGGAACATAGGGTAGGTCCGTGCAAAATGTAAATAACATCCATGATCCTTCGGTTGTGACGATGATTTAGCGGTGCTTATGAAACTTTTTAGAATTGATAATCAGTGGATTGTGAAAAAAGTGAATCGGTGAAAGACAGCGGCTGGGGAATGAGGTAAAGAGTTCTTAATGTCTGAGGACGAGGAAGAAAAAGACGAGGATCGCGAGGCCATCTTGGGCCATGCCTACGCCAAAACCCGCAAGAGCCTGATCGCCCGGTTGGACAACTGGGAGGACCAGCGGACGTGGGATGAATTCTATCAGACCTATTGGCGGCTGATTTACTCGGTTGCCGTGAAAGCCGGCCTGCGGCAGGACGAGGCGTTCGACTGCGTGCAGGAAACGATCCTCTCCATCGCCAAGCAGAGCAAAAAAAAGCTCTACGACCCCGAGCAGGGATCGTTCAAGACCTGGCTGATGAACATGACGCGCTGGCGGATCAACGACCAATTCCGGAAGCGGAAAAAGGACACGGCGATGATCACGGGCGAGTGGGAAAACGACCGGAAAACCGCGGTGATCGACCGCGTGGAGGATCCGAACGGCGATGTCCTCTCGCGGCTTTGGAATGTGGAGTGGAAAAAAAACGTGGCGGATGCCGCTCTTTCCCGTGTGAAGGCTCAGGTTTCTCCGAAGCAGTATCAGATTTTCGATTGCTACGTGATCAAGCAGTGGGACGCCAAACGAGTGCAGGACCAGTTGAACGTGAGCATGGCGCAGGTTTACCTGGCGAAACACCGCGTGGGTGCGGTGCTGAAACGAGAACTCGCCAAACTCGAAGACGAAGACGATGCCGGCTAAGATCCGCCCGAATCCAGTTGTTCCCGATCACGAGGTTCTGCGAAAAATCGGTGGCGGGGCATACGGAGAGGTGTGGTTGGCGCGCGGAGTGACGGGCGCCTTGCGGGCGGTAAAAGTCGTCTGGCGCGAGGATTTCGAAGACGAGCGGGGATTCGAGCGGGAATTCGAGGGGATCCTGAAATTTGAACCGATGTCGCGGGATCATCCGGCGTTGGTGAATATACTGCACGTTGGTCGCAGTCCGGACGGGGTTTCATTTTACTACTACGTGATGGAGCTTGGTGACGACCTGACGTCGGGCCAAGACATCAATCCCATCGAATATCAACCCCGCACGCTCCGGGCAGACAACCATCAGGCGACCGGCGTGCAATGGGATACCAACGAGTGCATCGATGTCGGCCTGCGCCTGGCGGAAGCGCTCGATCACCTTCATGAACGAGGCCTCGCCCATCGTGACGTGAAGCCGTCCAACGTGATCTTCGTCAATGGCCGCGCGAAACTCGCCGACATCGGTTTGGTGGCCACCCGCGGTCAGCGGACATTCGTTGGCACTGAGGGATTTGTCCCACCGGAAGGCCCGGGGTCAGCCCAGGCGGACGTCTACAGCCTCGGAAAGGTGTTATACGAAATTGCGACCGGGAAGGACCGTCTTTCCTTCCCCGAGCTACCGGAAGAAATCCCCACCGGGGCCGACAAAAAGCGCTGGCTCGAGATGAACAAAATCATCTGCGACATTTGTGAACCTCGCATTTCCAAGCGGAAAATCATCACCGCCGCCAGTCTGGCAGATGCGTTGCGGCGCCTCCAACGCGGAAAACGCAGGCGTCAAACCGGTCTGGCGGTTTGGATGACTACACTCATTCTGGGAGGGTTCCTCGGCTGGACCGGCTGGGCGATGCTCAAGGACAGCGAGTGGATCACCATGTGGGAAACACCGATCCCGGAAAAACCGCTGCCCGCACCCGTTGGCATGCTGCGGGTGGTCAGCGCGCCGGAAGGAGCCGAAGTCACTGATGCGGACGACAATCACGTGGGCTACACCAACACGCCAATCCTGAATGCCAAGGTGGGTGATGATTTCCATTTTACCATTCGCAAGAAGGGTTTTCGCGAGCTGCGGTTGGAAGGCAAGGTGCCATCGTCTGCCGTGAGCGAACCGATGGTGATTTCCGGGACCTTGGAAAACTTCACTCCACCATTCGTCGGTGAGCCGTGGAGCGACCATTTCGGCAATTCCTATCAGCCGGTGGGCGACGAGCATGTGAGCTCCGGATTCATTCCTAAGTGGGTCTGGTCGCAGTATCTGAAAGCCATCAAACGTCCGCCCGAGACCCAGGAATGGGTGAAATTCTCACGGAATGGATCGGAATCGGAAATCGCCCTCGTGTCCGCCGATGACGCCTACACTTTCAGCAGTTGGTTTCGTAACGGCGGCTACCGCGCGGGCTATCTGACAGAAGATCACGAAGTATTCGCAATTCGTGAGGCATCTTTCGACAATCCCGGCCTCAGCGAGCGGGCACGGAAAAACGAACTGAAACCCTTCCGCATCATGGTCCGCCAGATCACCTACGGCGCGATCAATCTTACCAGCAATCCGCCGGGAGCAGACGTCTATCTAAACAATCTCATCGTCGGAAACACCAGCGGCGCACTCCTGGTCCCCAAGGTGAAGCCGGGCAAAGTGGACCTGATGTTCGTGCTGGAAGGATACAAGCCACTGTCGAAGCAGATCACAGTGAAGGAAGGAGATACCTTTGCAGAAATCGTGACCCTCGAAAAAAGCCAGGGCGTGGTGTTCAACAAGCCGTGGGAAAATGGCATTCAAATGCGGTTTGCCCCGGTCGGTCCGGACTTGATGGCGTCCATCTGGGAGACCCGGGTGCGCGATTATGATCTTTTCGTGAAGGAAACCGGCCACAAGGCGGCGCGACGTCCCGACTACCCACAAACGCCGGATCATCCGGTCGTCCACGTCACGCGGGAAGACGCAAGAGCCTTCTGCGATTGGCTCACTCAACGCGAGCGCAAGGACGAGCGGATTGCGCAATCGCACGTCTACCGGCTGCCGACCGACCTTGAATGGAGCATGCTGGCGGGCCTCCAGGAAGAGGAAGGCATTAGTCCTGGCTGGCGGGACGCAAGAAAGGCTCGCGTCTATCCGTGGGGGTTAAACTGGCCGGATCAAGCAGCTGTTGGAAATTTCGCCGATGTAACCACTTCACGCATTCCTGGTATTTCCAGCGATCAGACGATCCCTAACTACGACGACGGCTTCGGCTACGCAGCTCCAGTCGGATCATTTCCCGCGAACTCATACGGCCTTTTCGATCTCAGCGGAAATGTCCAGGAATGGGTGGGCGATGAGTATTCCAAACTGGGCACCAACGTGCTCGGCGTGCTTCGAGGTGGCGGATGGAACACCTATCAGCCGGAAAATCTTTTCACGGGATCCCGCAATGCCGTGCCGCCCACGTTCCAGGACTGGATTTACGGGTTCCGCATCGTGCTTGCCAAGGTCCCGCCGAAAGTCGAATGAAGCGGCGCCCGCCACCCCACAACGATCATGGTTGAAATCAAACTCTCCTACGAAGGCGACCTGCATTGCAGCGCCGTCCACACCCCCTCCGGGAACACGCTCGTCACCGATGCACCCGTGGACAACAACGGCCGCGGACAGGCGTTTTCTCCCACCGATCTGCTCGCCACCGCGCTTGGCTCGTGCATGGCCACGGTCATCGGCATCGTCGCGAAACGGAAGGAAATCGCTGTCGAAGGCATGGCGGTGACGGTCCGGAAATTCATGTCGGACGACCAACCGCGCCGGGTGAAACGCCTGGAGCTGGATCTCGTCATGCCGCTGCCCGAAAGTCATCCGGACCGGAAACTGTTGGAAAGCGCCGCGCGCGGCTGCCCGGTGCATCACAGCATCCACCCGGACGTCGAGGTGGTGATGAACTGGACCTGGCAGGACGAATGATTCAAATCAGGGAGCGTAAACCTCCAGCTCAGATAGAAAGCCGAAGGTCGCGCCGAATTCATCCTGCGCCGGATGTTGCGTCAGGAAAGCCGCCCTCACGTAACGGGCCTTGGTGGGCTCGAATTTTGCCGTCGCACCCGCCGCTTCTTTCACAGGGAATTCGTTGCGTCCCACTTCGGTGAACGTGGTTCCGTCCTCACTGATGGAAATGGCGACGGTCCCGGTGGCTCCGATGTCAGGCGTACCGTATTTCACGAGATGGACCGTTTGCGCGGATCCAAGGTCCACCGTGACGAATTTCGGGAAGCCCTCGCTTTCATCGGTGGCATAGCAGTGTGGCGCGCGGTCGCCCCAGACACCATCGGTGAGTCCGCCGTCCCAGCCATGGCGGTTAGGGTGACTTGATCGAATGGGTTTTCCACCGGAAACCTTGCGGCCCAGCGTGGGGTCGGACGGCCAATGGGTGTTGAAGGCGGCGGCGGGCAGGCCTTCCTTGTTCATCAGGTTGGGTTCCGCTGTCTGCGACCAGGCAAACCGCGCGCGATCCGACCGGACCACCGCGGGCGAAGAAAGCAGCAGGGTTTTGCCGTCTCCGGAAATCTCGGCCATGGCCGGCTGCCACTTGCCATCGATTCCGGCGATTTCGAAAAGTGACGGGGACATGCCATCCCGAGTGACCAGGCCTCTGCCGGTGTGGTCGAAGCGGATTTCAACGCCGGAGCGGGTGACCCGGTATCCGGCGAACAACGGTCCCGATTTCACAAGGTCGGTTTTTCCATAACAGTCTGCCAGAGCCCACAACGCGAGGCGTCGGGCGACTTCCGCTTTTTTGTTAGGGTGAATGTCTTTCACGTCGCCGATGTCATTGGTTACCGCCATGCCGGTATGCGGAATTTTGAGGGCTTCCTGCTGGGCCCACCAAAGGCTGGGGAGGTCGAGTTCGCGCTTTTCGCCGTAGTGGAAGGGCGCGAGTTGCACAAAGAGAAACGGTGCGTCGGGTGCACGGAATTGTTTCCGCCAACCGGCGATGAGCGCCTCCATTTTTGTGGTGTAGAGCATTCCTTCGCCGTTATTGGATTCCCCCTGATACCAGAGAAAACCCCGCAGCGCGTAGGGGACTAACGGGTGAATCATCGCCTGATAGGTGCCGGCCTCTTCGGTGTGTCCGATCTTGAGCAGAGGCGGAGCAGGCGGCATGGCGGGCGCTGGTTTTCCAGCGTCGAGGGCACTTCCCGCCTCCTTCGACCAATCGCCCACGGCACTCACATATCGGCGGTAATCCTGATCATACTCAGGAAATCCGGGGCTTTTTGAAATCCGCGAGGCCCGCAGAGCGACGAACGCTTCAATTCCTTCCAGTCCCTCCTCGGCCCACCAAGGCTCGATTCTCGATCCGCCCCAGGAACTGTGGATCATGCCCACCGGCACACCGATTTCCTCAGTCAGCTTTTTCCCGAAAAAATAGGCGACCGCTGAAAATCCGCTTGCTGTCGCCGGCGTGGCACCCACCCACTTGGAGGCCACATTATCCTGCCGGATGCTGCTCAAGACGCAAGGCACGTCGAACAACCGAAGCAGGGGAACAGCCGCGCCGGCGAGTTGCTGGTCTTCCTGGAAAGTCTGGTTCACTGCAAATTGCATGTTTGACTGGCCGCTGCCGAGCCAAACCTCGCCAACAAGGATGTCCTTCAACTCCAACTGATCCGTCGTTCCTTCAGTGGCTGTCAGAGTCCGCCCTTCAGCGCTGGCCGGCATCGCGTCGAGGGTCACCTGCCAGCGCCCGGATGCCTCGGCGACCGTCGATTTTTTTTGTCCCGCAAAAGTGATGGTGATCGTTTTACCGGCCTCCGCCCAACCCCAAATTGGCACGGTTTTTTCCCGCTGCAGCACCGCGTGGTCCTGAAATAGCGGGGCCAAGGTCACTTTGGCGGACAAATGCTGGGCCAAGAGCAGGCAGGCGAGCCATCGAAGCAGGGGATTTAACATGACACACCCATAGCCTGACCGCGGGTCGGGTCGAGCAAATCATCGCCGTGTGGCACTGTTCATCTCTGAAAACAATTGGCACTGAGGACCAAAAAAAAGTTGCGTAATGCGCAGTTTGCCCCCACTTTTTTGGCGAAACCTCATAATATGGGGTAATTAACTAAGGATTATGCTTCCAGAGCACGCCCCATTCACGTCTGACCAGCGCCGAGCGTTGGATTCCCTCATTGTTGGCCTTGATCCCGTGCAACGCGGATGGCTCAGTGGATTCCTTGCAGCCGGTTCCGCCGCAGCCCCTGTTCCGGTTGCCACGGTATCCGCCGGAAAATTGACCGTGCTCTACGGAACCGAGTCCGGAAACTCCGAATCCTTAGCGGATCGCACGGTGAAAGAAGCGAAAAAGCGCGGTTTCCAGGCGGCCATGAAAAACATGTCCGACATTTCGCCCGCTGATCTCGCAAAAGCAGCGAACCTGCTCGTGATCGTCTCCACGTGGGGAGATGGCGAACCTCCGGAAACGGCAATCCGTTTTTATAAAGATCTCATGGCAGCCGATCTCGCTCTCTCCGGAGTGCGCTTTTCGGTCTGCGCCCTTGGCGATACTTCCTACGAAAAATTCTGCCAGACAGGCAAAGACATCGACGCCCGGCTCGAAGTGCTGGGTGCCAACCGGATTTCAACCCGTGTGGACTGCGATGTGGATTATGAAGAAGGTTACGTTTCCTGGCTCGACGCCAGCCTCACGGCCCTCACTCCAGCGTCCGCAGTGGCCGCGCATCCCGTTTCGTTCTCTGCGTCCGCTGTGAGCACTGTGGAATACGGAAAGAAAAATCCGTTCCCGGCCGATACCCTTGAAACCGTGGTGCTGAATGGTGAGGGCTCAGCAAAGGAAACCGTCCACCTCGAGTTTTCTCTCGCCGGTTCCGGTCTAACTTATGAACCCGGCGACGCTCTTGCCGTGCTTCCGGTCAACGCGCCGGACGTTGTTAAAGCCGTTCTCCAAGCCGCCAGACTAACAGGCAACGAAGAGATCGAGGTGAAAAACGTCGGACCGAAACTTCTAGCGGACGCCCTCCGCGAGGACTTCGACATCACTGCGCTCTCCCGTGCGGTGTTGACCAAGCTTGCGGAAGCCACGGATTCCGCAAAACTTCGCGGGTTGCTCGCGGACGATGCCAAGGAGGCCCTGAAGGAATTCAACAATGGTCGGGAAATTGTCGATGCCATCGAGCAGTTCGCTCCATCAGGCCTCTCAGCGGATGCACTCGCCGGCATCTTCAGAAAACTCCCCGTCCGCCTTTACTCCATCGCCTCCAGCCCGCTCGCCCATCCGGACGAAGTGCACCTCACCGTCGCCGCCGTCCGCTACGAAACCAACGGCCGCACTCGCAAGGGCGTCTGCTCCACCTATCTGGCAGACCTCGTGAAATCCGGCGACCAGGTCCCGATGTTCATCCAGCCTAACAAAAACTTCAGCCTTCCCGCGGATGGCTCCACACCGGTCATCATGGTCGGCCCTGGCACCGGCGTTGCGCCGTTCCGCGCTTTCATCGAACACCGTGCGGCTCTTGGCAATCAGGGCAAGAACTGGCTGTTCTTCGGCGACCAGCATTACACCTACGACTTTCTCTATCAGCTTGAATGGCAGGATCACCTGAAGGAGGGCACACTCACCCGTCTCGACGTCGCCTTCTCCCGCGACCAGCCGGAAAAGGTCTACGTGCAGGACCGCATGATCCAACAGGCGCGCGATCTTTATGAATGGCTCGAAGAAGGCGCGCATTTCTACGTCTGTGGCGATGCAAACCGCATGGCGCACGATGTTCATGAAGCCCTGATCAGCATCGTCCAGAACCAGGGAGCCACCACCCGCGAAGCCGCCGAGGCCTACGTGGAGGACCTCAAGAAGTCCAAGCGCTATCAACGCGACGTTTACTGATTCTCAAATCCAATTTCCTAACATCATGTCCGAGAAAAAACTCTCAGCCAACGAATACATCAAGACCGACAGCAATTACCTCCGAGGCACGATCGCCGAGGGATTGGCTGATCTATCCACCGGTTCGATGTGCGAGGATGACCAGCAGCTCCTTAAATTCCACGGCACCTATCAACAGGACGACCGCGACATCCGCGCGAACCGCCGCAAGCACCGGCTGGAGAAGGCGTATTCCTTCATGATCCGCATTCGGGTTCCCGGCGGTGTCGCGACGCCCCACCAGTGGCTTGAAACCGACCGCTTGGCCACGCAGTTTGCCAACGGCACGATCAAGCTGACCACCCGCCAGGCGTTCCAGTTTCATGGCATCATCAAAACCAACCTCAAGCGGACCATCGCCGAGATCAACCAGACCGCCATGGACACCATCGCCGCTTGTGGCGATGTGAACCGGAACGTGATGTGCAATCCGAACCCCCATCTATCCGGCATCCACGCGCAGGCCCTGAAAGCCGCCGAAGACATCTCCGCCCACCTCACGCCTCAAACGCGCGCCTACCATGAAATCTGGCTCGATGGTGAAAAAGTGGAATCCAGCGAGGAGGATTTCGAGCCGATCTACGGCAAGACCTACCTGCCGCGGAAGTTCAAGATCACCATCGCCGTGCCGCCGTCCAACGATGTCGATATTTATGCGAACTGCCTTTCCTTCATCGCGATTGTGGAGAATGGAAAACTCACTGGCTATAACGTCGCCGTCGGCGGTGGCATGGGTTCCACTCATGGTAATGACGCCACCTACCCGCGCATCGCGGATGTGATTGGTTTCTGCACACCCGAGCAGGTGGTGGACGTCGCGGAAAAGGTCGTGCTCGTGCAGCGTGACTTCGGCGACCGCACTGATAGAAAGCACTCGCGTTTCAAATACACCGTGGACGATCACGGCCCGGCGTGGATCCTTGCGAAGGTCAACGAATACCTCGGCTATGAGCTCGGCCCTGTGCGGGATTTCAAATTCGACGACAACGGCGACCGCTACGGCTGGGTGGAAGGTGATAACGGCAAACACCATCTCACGCTCTTCATCGCTGGTGGCCGCGTGCTCGACACGCCTGCCTATCCGATGCGGACCGGCCTTCGCGAGATTGCGAAAATCCACGATGGTGATTTCCGCCTAACAGCCAACCAGAACCTCATCATCGCGAACGTTTCCGCAGAGAAGCGTCCGGAAATTGAAAAACTGTTGGAGCAATACGGCATCAAGGACAGCCATATGAAGAGCGCGTTGCGTTTGAACTCGATGGCCTGCGTTGCCCTCCCGACTTGTGGCCTTTCGCTTGCCGAAGCAGAACGATACCTGCCGGACCTCATCACGGATCTGGAAGAATCCATCGAGGCGAACGGACTCCGCCACGACGCCATCACCATTCGCATGACCGGCTGCCCGAACGGATGTGCGCGGCCGTTCATTTCCGAGATCGGTTTTGTCGGCCGTGGCCCCGGCAGCTACAATGTCTATCTGGGCGGTGGCTTTGCCGGCCAGCGCCTGTCGAAACTCTATCGCGAAAACGTCGCGGGTGGGGACATTAAGGGATTGCTCGCTCCCATCATCACCCGCTATGCGAAGGAACGGAATGAAGGTGAACGCTTCGGCGATTTCTGTATTCGTTCCGGGTATGTGAACGCCACCGTTCAAGGCCCGGACTTCCATCAGAACATCAAGCCTGAGGCACTCGCCGCCGTTTAATCCAACTCCTTCCCCTAATCGCTCCATCATGGAAGCACTTAAATTTGAAATCCCGCCCGTGATCACTCCGGATATCGATCCGGAGGGTCTGTCTGCTTCACTCGCTTCCCTCCGGGCCGGTGAGCGCATTCGTCTGCTGCACGAACAACTCGGTGACCGCCTGGTGGCCACCACCAGCTTCGGCATTCAGGCCGCGGTCATGCTGCATTTGATCCACGAGCACGCTCCGAAGATCCCCGTGGTGTTCATTGACACGGGATTCCTGTTTCCGGAAACCTATCAGTATGCCGAGGAGCTGACATCGAGGTTCAATCTGGATCTCCGCATCTATCATCCAAACGTATCCGCCGCCCGACTCCAGGCGATCTACGGGAATCTCTGGGAACAAGGCAAGGAAGGGGCGGACCGTTACGGTCTAATCACCAAAGTCGAGCCAATGAACCGTGCACTCCGTGAAACCGGAGCCGATGTCTGGCTCAGCGGCCTGCGTCGCTCGCAGTCGAAAACCCGCGAGGACCGTCCGTTCGTCGAGCAACAGAAGAAGACGGTGAAAGCCTATCCGATTCTCGATTGGGCGGACGCGCAGGTGGACCTGTATTTCCATCAGAACGGACTGCCGCGCCATCCGTTGGCCGAGAAGGGCTATGTCACGATGGGCGATTGGCACAGCACGCGTCCGTCCGAAGATGGCTCCGCCGACTCCACGCGTTTCAATGGCGAGAAGTTCGAGTGCGGCTTACACCTTGACTCAGGAGCTCCGGATTTCCAGATTTGAAATTGAACGGTATCTCGATGTCTCAGCCCGACGCATCCCACGGAAAGCCCGAACCAATTTACCCAAACTCCACTAACATGAACATTGCTGCAAACATGGTTGCCACCGTCGGCAACACTCCGCTGATCCGCCTCAATCACGTCACCAAGGGTCTCGAGGCCGAAATCTGCGTGAAGGCTGAGTTTTTCAATCCTCTTTTCAGCGTGAAAGACCGGATCGGTAAGGCCATGATCGAAGCTGCGGAAAAGGACGGCTCGCTCAAACCCGGCGGACTCATCATCGAGCCGACCTCCGGCAACACCGGCATCGCGCTGGCCTTCATCGCCCGCTCGAAAGGCTATCGCTGCATTCTAACGATGCCGGAAAGCATGTCGATCGAGCGCCGCGTGTTGCTCCGCCTGCTGGGTGCGGAAATCGTTCTGACGCCTCGTGCCCGCGGCATGAACGGAGCCATTGCGATGGCCAAAAAACTCATCGAGGAGAATCCCGGTTCATTCGGCCCCGGACAATTTGACAACCCTGCCAACCCGCAGGTCCACCGCGAAACAACTGCGGAGGAAATCTGGCGTGACACGGATGGCGAAGTGGACGTATTCGTCGCCGGTGTCGGCACAGGTGGCACGCTCACCGGCGTGGGTGAAGTTTTGAAGTCCCGTCGCGATGTGAAGGTCATCGCAGTCGAACCGGTCGCCAGCCCGGTCATCTCCGGTGGCGCTCCCGGCCCTCACATGATCCAGGGCATCGGCGCGGGCTTCATCCCGAAGAACCTCAATGTTTCCGTCATCGACGAGATCATCCAGGTCTCCAACGAAGACGCCATCGCCACCGCGCAGGCACTTGCTCAGGAAGAAGGATTGCCAGCCGGTATCTCCACCGGCGCAAATGTTTGGTCCGCAATCCAGATCGCCAAACGCCCTGAGTCCAAAGGCAAGCGCATCGTCACGATCGGTTGCTCGTCCACCGAGCGCTACCTTTCTACCGCACTGGCGGAGAAGGTTCGTGAAGAAGTGAGCAGTCTCCCAGTCCAGGAAATCTAAGCTCAATGGTCTTCTATCAGCGGCATTCTCGTGAAGGGTGCCGCTGTTTTTTGCGGTAGCTTTACGGCTAGATCGTTTGCCAGAAGGGTGTGTCGGCATGAAAAGTATCAAGGGGCAACGGATTCCGATCCGCTGAAGCCCATGAGGTGGCGATGGGCGGAGACAAACTGAGATCCGCCGAAGTTGTGTGTAATTCATAAGTTGCAGTTTTTTACTCCAGCCCTTATTTCTTCAGGCCGGAATGATACATTTACTTTCTGAATTTACCGCCCCAAATCATTGATGAACAACCACCACCTATACGTTTTCGCCAAGATCATTCTCAAACCTCAATTCTTCTCGGATGGAAGGAATGCGATTCGTGGAATTATCGAGCCCACACGCAGGGAGGCGGGGTGCATACAATTTGAACTGCACCAGGATGAAGCAGCGAGCACGCTATTTCTATACGAAGAATGGAATGATTCGGGTGCCCTCGAAGAACATTATTCCCAGCCATACACCAAAAATGTATTTGAAAACTACAGCTTGTGGTTAGCCCAGCCCATCGAGATACACAAGATGATGAAATTGTAGTTTCGAGCAATGGATTTTCTCACGGGAATGAACATTCACCACTTAAACTGCGGCATTCTTCATGCACCTCCGAGCCCGCAAGCATCCTGCCACTGTGTTCTGCTCGAATGCCAAGGACGGTTGGTGCTGATCGATACCGGGATCGGATTGCACGATATCACGAACCCGCTCGAACGAGTCGGACAGCCTGCGATCGAAGCCGCCGGCTTCCAATTCCATGAATCGCTGGCTGCAGCCCGACAAGTTGAGCGCCTTGGGTTCCAAATTGCTGACGTAACTGATATCGTTCTCACTCACGGAGATAGAGACCATGTCGGTGGCCTGGCTGATTTTCCCGCCGCGAGGGTTCACATTTCCGAGGAAGAGCATTACCGATTAGGTAGTGGCCACTGGCGATATTCAGCTGCTCAGTTTGCGCATCAGCCTCGTTGGGTGACTCATACGGCATCATCCGAACGATGGTTTGGGCTGGAGGCTCGGCCATTGGAACTGTTTAGTGACATCGATATTCTTTTAGTTCCACTCTTCGGGCATACATATGGTCATTGTGGTGTAGCAGTCAAAAACGGCCACAAGTTCCTCCTGCATGTTGGAGATGCTTACTATCTCAAGGTCGAACTTTCGACCGACGACCATCCCGTATCGCTGCTTGCCGCTCAGGCTGCTGATGATGACTGCCAACGGCGCGCCAGCCTATCCAAGCTTCGGACTTTGGCGCTGAAGCATAGGTCCGAGATTGAGATGTTTGGCTACCATGATTTTGATGAATTTAGTCCGGAACTGATCATGGCCAGGCAATGAATCCAGGAACAAAAGAGCGGAACCACGAAGGCCAGCAGCTGGTCCCCGCGGCTGAGGAATTCAAGCGTCCCGTTGGGTGATGCTGATCATCGCCGCGAGTTTCTGAGAGGTGCTGCGGAGAGCCGGATCCTCGTCGATTTCCTCAAGCGTCCATGGCAGGCGGAATCGCCAGTTCCGTCCACCGGAAGTGCCGGGATGGTTGATGCGCTCGTCGAGGTCGAAGAGTTCGGTGACCATCAGGGTGGCATAGCGGGAGTTGGAGGAAAGCAGCGCCTTGATTAATCGCAGGCGGATTCCCTCGGTGTAAGGCGGCCACGGGCCTTGGTTGGAAATCGGGATGCCGGCGAATTCGGATAGAATGCGCAGCGCGTTGTGGGCTCCCTGCACCCACCATCCGGTTTGCTCGGTGGGGTTTTCCTGATGCTGCTGGATGACCCGCAGACAGCCGCGCCAGATGCCGTTGACGGGATCGTGATCGTGGGTGGAATACGTGGCGAAGGAGTTTTCCGGGAAATATTCTCCTGGCGTCGGATGGCCTTGGTCATTGCAATCCCAATGGGGAATGCGGAATCCTGCGATGCCGAGGTCGGTAAGATGCGGGCGGACGTATTCCGGCACCCAGCCGAGATCCTCAGCGATGATCCGGGCGTCACCGGCGGCTTCAACGATGGCCTTCAGGCGCAGGTCGCCATCGGCACGGTTCGCGGATTTGTTTTCCAATGAATCATCCGGGCGCTGCGACCAGCGGGGGAGGCGGCCGCCATTGATGGCGGCGGCCTGCTCATGGTTGAGGCCGATGAACTCGTGATTGCGGGCGGGGCTCCACGGGAAAGCGTAAATCCGGTAGAAGCCGAGTATATGATCGAGCCGGAAGATGTCGAAAAGCGCAGTGAGCCGTTTGATGCGTTTTTTCCACCAGCGGAAACCATTGGCTTCCATGTGGTCCCAGCGATAAAGCGGGATGCCCCAGTTCTGGCCCCATTGTTGGAAAAACGGGTCGCTCTGGCCCATTCCCTCCGGCGGCGAGCCACCACACCAATCGAGGTGGAATTCCTCCTGATCGAAAAATACATCGCACGAGTGGAAACTGATGCCGATGGGCACATCACCCATCAGTTTCACCCCGCGGAGTTCCGCATGCGCGCGCAGGGCCCTCCACTGGCGGAAGCACAGCCACTGGACGAAGGCGAAGTAGCCGAGCCGATAGTCGACCAGGGCACCGTCGCTCTGGCGGCGTTTTTTCAGGAATGCACGCGCTTTTTCCGGCGTCTTGCATGAATCCGGCCAGCGGTCCCAGGTCAGGGACTCGCCGTGGATTTCCATCAGATAGCGGAAGATGCAGTAATCATCGAGCCACTCCGCTTCGTCGGTTTTGAATTGAGCGAACTCATCGGCGAGCGCCTTTTCCGCCTCCTCGAAACGTGACCAGGCAAGTTCCAGCAGGGTGCGCTTGACGCGGCGGACGGCGGGGTAGTCGATAAGTTTTGCATCCAGAACGTCGCCAAGCTGGGTGCGTGCCTTGACGATCTCAGCTTCCGTGAGGACGGGGATTTCCGAGGCGTCGAGCGACAGATAGATGGGATCGAGCGCCGTGGAGGAAATGGCGCTGTAAGGGCTCTCGTCCGCGCCGTTTTCATTGATGGGCAAAAGCTGGATGAAACCGACACCGTTCTGCGCCGCCCAGTCGATCCAGCCGCGAAGGGCGAGGGTATCGCCAATTCCGAGGTCTCCCTCGCGGCGCGGCGAGAAGGCGGGCAGCAGGATGCCGGCCAGACGTTTTCCATGAAGTTGCACGGCCGGGATCGTGGCAGGCAATTCGGCGGCGTAAATCCGGAAATTGCCGATCTAACAAAAGTTGGGATGCCATGAGACGACCGTCCAAACTGGAATTCCTTTCTTTGACAGCCGAAAATTTTGTTATTAGATTTTTCGGTCAACATCCGCTATCACTCCCAGCATCTACCAACCAACACCATGAAAACGAAACACTGGATCTCCGCAATCGCCGTGCCGTTCATTCTCACCGCCTGTGATGCCAACAAAACGGTGTCCGAAAAAATGGAGGCAGGTAAGGATAAAATCGCCGAGGGCGTGAAAGAAGTGGCCGACGCTGCCGCCGAAAAGAGCGGTGAAGAAGCCGCCAAGGTCAGGGAAAAAACCAAAGCTGCCATGGACAATGTGGCGGCGAAAATGGAGGAGGCGAAAGCCGAAGCGAAGGAGAAGATGGAAAAAGCATCGGAAGCCACGGGTGCTGCGGTGGACGAGGCGAAGGTCAAAATCGAGGCCGCCGCCGGCGAAGCCAAAGAAGCCGTGAAAGAAGCGGTGGACTCTGCGAACAAGGAAACGCCGCCGAATTAAGGGTTCGTCGATATTTCCCAACTGCCTTCTGCGGCCGGTGTTCCTCTGGATACACCGGCCCTTTTTTGCCGGGTTCGCCCATCGGCACGCCCATTGTATTAAAGCGTCTTGATTGTTAAATCCTGCATACTTTGCGGAAACACAAAGTGATCTCGCTATCCGGATGATGCGACGACATGTTGCCGTTTGCATGTTGAAACGGGATCACCTGGTGCCACTGGGGCAGACTGAAGCGCGGCTTCCTTCGGAGTCCGTGTGGGGAGTGCCTGACAATGAAGCGCTCTGTGATCCATACCGTGAAAGTATGCCAGATGGGATTGCGCGAGTCCCGGCGGGATCGAATCTTATAGATTCACAACGTTTCCTGCAATCTGCCTTGGACGCACTCACCGCGCATATCGGAATTCTGGATGAACACGGAACCATCATCGCAGTGAATGCTGGCTGGCATCAGTTCGCCCAACTCAACGGTATGATGGAAAAGAGCTTCGGTGTCGGGGCGAATTATCTGACAATCTGCGATCACTCCAGTGGGGAATGTTCGGCGGAAGCATCTGCAATGGCAAAAGGAATCCGCGAGGTAACCGCGCGTGAACTAACCGAATTTCAGCTTGAATACCCCTGTCACAGCCCGACGGAAAAGCGATGGTTCATCGTGCGGGTGACACGCTTTCCGGGCGACGGGCCGGTGCGGGTCGTCGTTGCCCACGAAAACATCACGGAGCGCCGACAGGCTGCCGAAAATTTGGCTTCCAATCAAGAGTTGCTCCGGCAGTTCATCCGGCACACCCCGGCGGCCATCGCCATCCTGGATAACGAGATGCGCTACCTCCAGACGAGCGAGGCGTGGATCCAGGATTATCACCTCACCGGTGTCGAGGTTATCGGGAAAACCCACTACGAGATTTTTCCGGACCAGCCCGAGTGGTGGTTGGGGGTTCATCAGCGGGTTTTGGCGGGGGCAGTGGAACGTTGCGATGAGGAGGCTTTTCCCCGTGCAGACGGATCGATCGTATGGCTGCAATGGGAAGCGCGTCCCTGGCGAAATGCGAGCGGCGCGATCGGTGGTCTGATCTTTTTCACCCAAGTCGTCACGGAGCGTAAAAAAGCCGACGAAGACCTACGCTGGAAAACGGCTCTGCTGGAAGCCCAAGTGGATTCCTATGCGGTGGGGATTCTGGTTGTGGACAGCAACGGTCGGAAAGTCCTGCAGAACCAGCGCATGATTGACCTCTGGCAGATCCCCCGTGACATCGCTGATAGCATGGATGACCACGTGCAGGTGCGGTTCGTGCTGGGTCGCACCCGGTATCCGGAGCAGTTCAAGGACAAGGTCGTGCACTTGTATGCCCACCCGGATAAGTGTTCTGCTGACGAGATCGAGCTGCTGGACGGCACCGTGCTGGACCGCTACTCGGCTCCGGTCATCGGCAACGATGGCCTCCATTACGGCCGTATCTGGACCTTCGCCGACATCACCGGCCGCAAGCAGGCCGAGGCCGAGGCCCTCATTCTGAATCAGCGATTGTTAGAGCTCTCCCGTCAGGCGGGAATGGCGGAGGTCGCGGCCAGCGTGCTCCACAACGTCGGCAATGTCCTGAACAGCGTGAATGTTTCCTGTGCGGTGATTGCGGAAAAAGTCCGCAAATCGCGCGTCGCCAGCGTTGGGAAAACGGCGGATCTGCTGGTTTCCCACGCCGCCGATCTATCGGACTTCCTCACCCTCGATGCGACCGGACGGAAGCTGCCGGAATTCATCGGCAAGCTGTCAGAACGGCTCTGCGAAGAGCAGGCAGCCGTTCTGGCAGAAGTCCAGTTGTTGGCGGGGAATATCGAACACATCAAGGACATCGTCGCAATGCAGCAAAACTACGCGAAGGTATCCTCCGTCGCCGAGATGGTGCAGGTGAGCCAACTCGTCGAGGACAGCCTGCACCTGACCGCGGACATCCTTTCCCGCCACGACATCCGGGTGGTGCGGGAGTATGAAAAAGTGCCGCCTTTTTCGGTGGAAAGGCATCGGGTCCTGCAGATTCTCGTCAACCTCATCCGCAATGCAAAGCAGGCCTGCAAGGACTCCGGACGGCATGACAAGGAACTCACCGTGCGCGTCACAGATGGCAAGGGCCGCATCCACATTTCCATCATCGACAATGGCAATGGCATCCCCGCGGAAAATCTAACACGGATCTTCTCGCATGGTTTCACCACGCGGAAAGAAGGCCATGGCTTCGGCCTCCACAGTGCCGTCAACGCCGCTCGTGAAATGGGTGGCGATCTAACGGCCGCCAGTGCCGGTGCCGGCACCGGTGCCACTTTCACCCTCGAACTTCCGCTTGCTCCGGACCGCGCCTGAATCATGCACCCGTCCCCACATCCTCCTTCACCATCATCCTGTTTGGAAAAGAACCTCCGCATCCTCATCGTGGACGATCACGCCGCCATCCATGATGATTTCCGCAAAATCCTCTGCACCCATCCTGACGACGCCGCGTTCGAAGCGGCAGAGTCTGAGATTTTCGGCGAGGACTGCAACCGCACGCCGCGACTCAAGTTCGAGCTGAGCTTCGCCACCCAAGGTGAGCAGGCGCTGGAGCTTGTCAGCGCCGCGAAAGTTTCGGATAGACGCTTTTCGCTCGTGTTCATGGACGTGCGCATGCCGCCCGGCTGGGACGGGCTGGAAACGACCCGCAGGATCTGGGACGTCGATCCAGACCTCCAGATTGTCATTTGCACCGCCTACTCGGACCGGTCATGGGAACAAATGATGGGTAAGATCGCCAACTCCGAGCGGGTGCTCATTCTCAAAAAGCCCTTCGATCCGATCGAGGTGCTGCAACTCGCCCACGCGCTAACAGAAAAATGGGCGCTGCTGCAGGCCGCGCGCTGCAACAAGGATGAGCTGGAAAAGCGTGTGGCCGAGCGCACCCGGGAACTGCTCTCCGCCAACTCACGCCTGGCCATCGAGACGGCAGGACACCTTGCCGCAGTCAGGCAAGTCCGCGAGCAGGCGATCCTGTTGGAAATCGCCCGTGACGCGATTCTCGTCCGTTCGCTGGACGATACCATTCAGTTCTGGAACCGCGGTGCGGAAATTCTCTACGGCTGGACGGCCGCGGAGGCGATCGGTGGAAACATCAACGAACTGCTTTACGCCGGCATTGCCAACAAGCCTGCGATGGCGGCACGGGCGACCGTCCTGAAAAAAGGCAGTTGGAGCGGCGAGCTTTCCCCCACCAATCGGGACGGTCGCCGGGTGGTCTGCGATTGCCGTTGGACCTTGGTCCGCGATGAAGAAGGGCAGCCGAAGTCCATCCTCTGCATCAACACCGACGTCACCACCAAGAAACAGTTAGAGTCGAGGTTCCTCCGCACGCAACGCATGGAAAGCATCGGCACGCTGGCGGGTGGCATCGCTCACGACCTGAACAACATCCTCCAGCCCCTGACGCTGGCGATGGATATCCTGCGCGACGAGATATCCACTTCTGCCGGACGAAACATGCTCGATCTGGTCTGCCAGAACACCCGGCGTGCGACCTCCCTGGTAGGCCAGGTCCTGACTTTCGCCCGGGGCATGGAGGGCGAGCGTATCACCGTTCGTCCCAATGAACTGGCAGGAGAAATCTCCACCATCATTGGCCGGACCTTCCCGAAAAACATCGTCTTCCGTTTGCTTCCCGACCCCGATGAACGGCAGGTCTTGGGGGATTCCACCCAGCTCCATCAGGTGTTGCTGAATCTCTGTGTCAACGCCCGCGATGCGATGCAGGATGGTGGTGTCCTGACTCTAACGGTTGAAAACGTCCCGGTCACCGAGCAGGACGCCGCAGGCCATCACAATGCCGTCGCGGGGCGCCATGTGGTCTGGTCCGTGAACGATACCGGTGCTGGAGTGCCGTCCGCGTTGTTGGAGAAAATATGGGATCCCTTTTTTACCACAAAAGCGTTAGGCATGGGCAGCGGGCTGGGCTTGGCGACCGCGCTCGGCATCGTTCACAGCCATGGCGGGTTCATCATCGTGGATTCCAAGGAAGACCACGGCACCACTTTCCGGGTTTTCCTCCCGGCGGACGATTCGGTTTCAAACGTTCCCCCGCCAGCCAGCGTTGAACCCTCGCGGTGCGATCTGCGGGGTCACGGTGAATTGATCCTGATTGTGGATGATGAAGCGGCCATCATCAGCGTGCTGCGCGCAGCCCTGGAGTTCTCCGGTTACCGGGTGCTGACAGCGAACAATGGAAGTTCCGGACTCCGAATGTTCCTGGATCGCCAGAATGAAATCCAGGCGGTCATCACGGACATGGTCATGCCTGGCATGGACGGTCCGGCGCTGATCGCGGAGCTGAAGAAAACCGATCCTAGCGTCCGCATCATCGCCACGACCGGAATGACCACCGAGGCCAACGTCGAAACGATCCGGTTGCTGGGTGTGCATCACGTCGTCCCGAAGCCCTGTGCCGTCGGCGTCACCCTTGAAGCACTCCAGGAGGTGCTTGCTGTTAGTCCTTCATTGTCATGATTTCCCTTTTACCCCATCCCACCGCTGAAACGTCTTCCCAACAGGGACGGTTACCGCACCACCGCATCCTGATCGTGGATGACAACGAGTCCATTCATGGGGATTTCCAGAAAATCCTGTGCCCAGATGCTGCTGAGGAAGCCTTCGATGCCGAGGAGGCGGAATTCTTCGGCCATGCTGCTAGGGAAACATCGTCTGCGGACTTCGAATTGAGTTTTGCATCACAGGGCATGCAGGCGATGGAGATGGTTCGATCCGAGTGGCAGGCAGGGCGGCGTTTTTCGCTCGTCTTCATGGATCTGCGGATGCCGCCCGGATTGGATGGTCTGGAAACGGCGTGCCAACTCTGTGAGGTCGATCCCGACGTGCAGGTGGTCCTTTGCACCGCCTATTCCGACTATTCGTGGGAGCAGATGTCCTCCCAGGTGCGGGGTTCCGAGCGGCTGTTGATTTTGAAAAAACCGTTTGATCCCATCGAGGTGATCCAGCTGGCCCACTCACTAACAGCCAAGTGGTCTCTGCTGCAGGAAAGCCGCCGGCACGCGGAATCACTCGAGCTCGCCGTCAGGCTCCGCACCCATGAACTTGAAACGGAAGTGGCCCGCCGCAACGTGCTGCTGGAGGAACTGTCGGAAGCCCGCGACATGGCTCTGGAGTCCGTCCGGATGAAGGGACGCTTCCTCGCAAACATGAGCCATGAGATCCGCACGCCGATGAACGGGGTGATCGGCATGAGCGAACTTCTCGTCCACACGAACCTGAACCGCGAACAGCGCGAATACGTCGATACCATCCGCTCGAGCGCCGATCTTTTGTTAGGCATCATCAACGACATCCTCGACTCCTCCAAGATCGACTCCGGCACCATGATGTTCGATGCGGAGGATTTCGATCTCCGGGAAATCGTCGAAAGCACCCTGGATGTGGTTGCATCCGCAGCGGGATTGAAAGGACTCGAACTCGCGGGCTGCCTGCAACATGACGTCTGCCCGACTTTACGCGGAGACGGCGGACGCCTGAAACAGGTTCTCACCAACATGGTCGGCAATGCGGTGAAGTTCACCGATGCCGGCGAGGTCACACTCATCGTTTCATGTCTCACTGAATCGCCTTTCGCCTGCCGGCTGCGGTTCGCCGTGCGCGATACCGGCATCGGCATCGAGCCGTCATCGGTCCGGCGGATTTTCGAGGCGTTCCACCAGGCGGATGGTTCTAACACCAGACGGTATGGTGGCACGGGTCTCGGACTGTCAATCTGCAAACAAATCGTCGAGGCTATGGGCGGTGAGATCGGTGCCGAGAGCGAACTGGGAAAGGGCTCGGTGTTCTGGTTCACGCTGGGATTTGAAAAGCGCATGATTTCACCGAGGCCGGTGATCCAGGCACCCGCCGACCTGCGCGTGCTCGTCGTGGATGACAACGCCACCAACCGCACGATCCTCCAGCTGCAGCTCGCGAATCTCCAGATCCGTTCGGAGGCGGTCCCCGGCGGTCCCGAGGCGTTGGAAATCCTCCGCCGCGAGGTTTCGGCGGGTGATCCTTTTCCGCTCGCCATCGTGGACATGCAGATGCCAGGCATGGACGGAATGGCGCTGGCCAAAGCGATCAAGGCGGACACCACCATCTCCAGCACGCGGCTGGTGATTCTCAGCTCGTTAGGAGATCACATCGCAGCGGAAGAACTGCGCGGTGCCGGCGTCGAGGAATACATTGTGAAGCCGGTCAAACAAACCCGCCTGCTCATTTCCATCAGCGCCATGTTTGGAAACCAGCCACTGCCCTCCTTCATGTCGCCGCGTCCGGCGGCCAGCCCGGTCCCGGTATCATCTATCAGGATCCTCCTTGCTGAGGACAATGTCGTCAATCAGAAGGTCGCCCTGATGCAACTCCGGCGTCTCGGCTACAACGCCGACCTCGCATCGGATGGCAACGAGGTGCTGGCCGCTCTGGAAAACACCACTTACGACATCATCCTGATGGACTGCCAGATGCCGGTGATGGATGGCTACACCGCCACCCGCGAAATTCGCGCAAAGCACCGGAACTCCATCAGAATCATCGCCATGACTGCCCATGCCATGGCAGGAGACCGCGAAAAGTGCCTTGCCGCGGGAATGGATGATCACCTAACAAAACCGGTGCACCCCGAGGACCTTCAGCGCATTCTCGCGCGATGGGAACCCCAACTCTTGTCGGTCACGTCCTCGTGAAAAGCGAAAGTTCTCAGGCGAAAATCCCGCTCACGACTTTCGCCGGCTCGACACCGGTCAGGCGTTGATCGAGTCCCTGGAACTTGAATGAGAGGCGCTCGTGCTCCAGACCCAGCGCATGGAGAATCGTCGCATGGAGGTCCCGGATGTGCACCGGGTCCCTGACGATGTTATAGGACATCTCGTCCGTTTCGCCGTGCACCATGCCACCTTTGATTCCAGCGCCCGCCATCCAGATCGAAAAACAGCGCGGGTGGTGGTCGCGGCCGTAGTCGGTCTCTGTCAGCTTGCCCTGGCTATAGACCGTGCGGCCGAATTCGCCGCCCCAGATCACCAGCGTGTCTTCCAGCATGCCGCGTTGTTTGAGATCCTGGACAAGGCCATAACAGCCCTGATCCACGTCCTTGCACTGCGAGGCGAGGTCGCGCGGGAGGTCACCATGCTGGTCCCAGCCGCGGTGGAAAATCTGGACGAAGCGTACGCCACGCTCCATCAATCGGCGGGCCATGATCGCGGAGTTGGCGAAGGTGCCACGTTTCCGGCCGTCTTCACCGTAGAGTCGATAGACCGCCTCGGTTTCCCCGGTTAGATCGGTGAGCTCCGGGACGGACGCCTGCATGCGGAAGGCCATTTCATACTGCTGCATGCGGTTCTCGATCTCCGGATCACCGATCGCCGAGAACGAGCGGCGGTTGAGTTCGTTCATCCCGTCCAGCATGTTGCGGCGGGTCTCGCGGGAGATGCCGGGAGTGTCTTTTAAAAACAGGACCGGATCCCCCAGCGAGCGCAATGCCACGCCCGCATGTTTGCCAGCCAGATAGCCGGAGCCCCACAGCCGCGAGGAAATGGCCTGCACGTTCGCGAACGGCGAGGTGTGCGTCGCATGCAGCACCACGAAAGAGGGCAACTCCGTGTTCATCGATCCCAGCCCGTAGGAGAGCCAGGATCCGATCGATGCCTTACCAGCCTGCATCGATCCGGTGCAGATCAACTGGTTGGCCGGCTCGTGGTTGATGGCGTCGGTGTGCATCGACTTGATGATGCAGATGTCGTCCACCATTTTCGCCGTCCATGGCAGCAGTTCGCTGACCCAGGTTCCAGCCTGACCGTGTTGATTGAATCTGAAAATCGATGGGGCTAACGGAAATGTCGCCTGCCCGGACGTCATGCCGGTTAGACGCTGGCCTTGTTCCTTCAAGTAGCCGTTCAGGTCCTCCTTGAAGCGTTTCTGCAATTCCGGTTTGTAGTCGAAAAGATCGATCTGCGAGGGCGCGCCGATGAGGGAGATATAAATCGCCCGCTTCGCCTTCGGGGCGATCTGTGGCAGCATCTGGTTGATGCCGGCCATGCTCTCTGCGGCGGAAATGCCCCGCTGTCCGAGGAGGCTGGCGAGCGCGGCCATGCCAAGCCCGGTGCCGGATTTCCTGAAAAAGTGGCGGCGGCTGTAGGCGGCGTTATGGAATTCCAATGGATTCATCGAGGATCAGCGGGTGAGTGTTTCGTCGAGATTGAGGATCTGGCTGGCGAGCAGCGTCCATGCGGCAAGCTCCGGGACATCGGCATCAGCACGCGGTTTCGAATTGCCGGTGGCAATCAGCTTCGCAGCATCAGCTGGATTGGCGCGGAAATCGGTCAGTGAGCGATCGAGCGATTTCCTGACAATCTCGCGCTCCGTTTTATCAAACTTCCTCGCGTTCAGCCGTTCGGTAATGAAATCCAGCCGCTTGTCAAAATCGGCCGCGCTGGCCATGGCGTGTGAGGCCAATTCGCGGGAGGCTTCCACGAACTGTGGATCATTCATGACGACGAGCGCCTGCAGCGGGGTGTTGGTGAGATCGCGGCGGACGCAGAAAGTCTCGCGGCTTGGTGCGTTGAGAATTTCCATCGAGGGCGGCGCGGCGGTGCGCTTCCACATCGTGTAGAGCGAGCGCCGATAGAGTCCCTCGCCCTTATCCTCGCGATACGTCCGAGTGTTCGACTGCGGCATGGCGACGGCCTCCCAGATGCCTTCCGGCTGATAGGGTTTCACCGGTGGGCCACCGGTTTTTCTGGAAATCAGGCCGGACGCATCGAGCGCCAGATCGCGGATCTGTTCGGCATCGAGGCGGTATCTCGGGCCGCGCGCGAGGAGGCGGTTAGATGGGTCCTTTTCCAGTTTTTCCGCACTGACCACACCGGACTGGCGATAGGTCGCGGAAGTGACCATCAAACGGATCATGTGGCGGTAGTTCCACTTTGATGAGACAAACTCGTCGGCCAGCCAGTCCAACAGCTCGGGGTGGCTCGGACGTGCGCCCATGATGCCAAAATCCGAGCTCGAATCGACGATGCCGGCGCCGAAAAGATAGGACCACGCACGGTTCATCGTGACGCGGGCGGGCAGGGGATTGGCCGGATCGTTCAACCATTTCGCCAGTCCTAACCGGTTCTTTGGAGCATCCGCAGCCATCGGCGGCAAGGCGGCGAGTGTGCCCGGCGTGACTTTTTCCCCTTTGTCGGAATACACGCCGCGGGTGAGGACATGGGCGAATGGCGCGTCTTTCTTTTCCTCCATCACCAACGAAACGGAGCCGCGCGAACGCAGGGTGCTTTGTTCGGTTTTCAGCACGTCCATCCGGGCGGCGAGTTCTCGCGACGGGCCATCGATGTTGGCAAGGTGGTATTTGAAAAGCTGTTCGACCTGTTCTTTCGAGCGTTGTTCCGCCGGCAGCAGTGCGATCTGTTGGAGAATGGCCGTTTTTGCGAGGGTCTCGATTTCATTTGCCGTCAGCAGCCTCCGATAGAAACGGAAATCCTGCAGTGCCACCTTGCCGCCCGTCAGTTGGGAGTCGCCTCCATGCCGCGAGCCAAGGTGAAGGGGCACGGATGTCTCGATGGCTCCGCCGACGGTATTCGGATAGGTTTTTCCTCCGGCGTTTTTGCCATTCACGTAGATCGCATTCGCTTGGTGACCGGAAATCCTGCCGTCGAAGGTCACCATCACGTGATGCCACTCACCGGGCTTCAGCGCGGCATCGTCCAGCACCTTGTTAGCCGCCTTGTCCCACGAGTCGATGATGTGGGCGCCGGGTCTTCCCTTATCGAGGTAAAGATCCCAGCCCCGGAAGGATTCCGAGGGATTCATGCGGGCGATCACCGCGCCGGTCGGCGTGCCTTCAACTCGGATGAACCCACCGTAAGTCACGCGGTCACCACGGGAAAAGCTGCCGATATCGCCGAGGTTCACGGGCGAGTCGCTGATGACCGGAGCCTTGCCTAACGGCGCGTCAATGCGGGAAACTTTTGTCTCCCACTCACGCGATTGACCATCGATCAATCCGTGCAAAGGGCCTTCCGACTCGGTGAGTGGAAGATGGATGGAAAGGGTGGAATCGATGTCGCGAGTCGGTGCGATGACCGCCGTTTTCAGCCATGTTTCGAATTCCGGACGAGCGGCCACGGCACGCGATTCGAGCTGTTTCGTTAGGGTGGAAATTTCTCCCGCGAGAGAAGTCCAACGATCACGATCCTCCAGCGCCGGTACGAAAACATTCGGTGGATGATCCTCCTTGTTGCCATCGAGCGCCGTCATCGGTGTGTTCCTGAAAAATGCGGTGAGGGCGTAGAATTCCTTGGTGGAAACGGGATCGAACTTGTGGTCATGACAAGCCGCACAACCGGTCGTGAGACCGAGCCAGATGGCGGAAACGGTCTCGACCTGATCTTTCGCGTAGATGGCGTTGTATTCCTCGGCGATCGCGCCGCCTTCCCCGGTGGTCGCAAGGCAGCGGGAAAATCCGGTTGCTACGAGCTGGTCGAGCGTGCGATCCGGCAGCAAGTCGCCGGCGATTTGCTCAGTGGTGAATTGGTCCCACGGCATGTTTGCCTGGAACGCCCGCACCACCCAGTCGCGGTAAGGCCAGATCGCGCGATAATTGTCGATGTGAATGCCGTGCGTGTCGGCATAGCGGGCCGCATCGAGCCAGAGCCGTGCGAAATGTTCGGCACTGGCGGTCGTGGCCATCAATTCGTCTGCAGCGCTTTCCGTTGCCCGTTGAGGATCTGCGGAAAACGATTTGGAGAAAGCTTCGGCCGCCGCGGGTGACGGCGGCAGGCCGGTCAGGTCGAAATGCATCCGCCGATAAAAACGAGCCGGGTCCTCTGCTGGATTGGGCTTCAGTCCGTTGGCTTCCAGTTTCGCAGCGACAAAATGATCGATTGGATTTGCGGCCCATTCCTGCCCGGCTTTCGGGACATCCGGTTTTTTCACCGGCGCAAACGACCAATGCGGCTCATACTCGGCGCCCTGGTCCACCCACCGCTTGATCAACGCGATTTCTTCGGCTTTGAGCACCTTGTGGCTCTTCGGCGGCGGCATGACGTCATCCGGATCCTCCGAAAGCATGCGGGCGATCAGCGCGGAATCCAAAGGTTTGCCTTTGACGATCACCGGCCTGCCATCGTCCCGCACGGCGAACGCATCCTCGGGCCGGTCGAGACGCAACGGGGCTTCCTTGGGTTCGCGGGTGCCAGAATCCGGGCCGTGGCAGTGGTAACAATACTCGGATAAAATCGGCTGGACGTGCTGGTTGAACGAAATTTCCTCCGGCAGCGAGATTTCAGCCGCTTTCGGCGTCAGTGGCTCATCCGCGGCTGGCTTGACCACGAGGGCCGGGCGGTCGCAACCGGCCATGAACAAGCTCGCGGCACCCAGTGTGAGGAAAATTTGGAAATGGCGTTTTAGCGGAAAATTCACAGGAACAGTTTTTTGCGTCAGGACACTACCAAGACGTTATCAGAGTAGAGCACCTTTCAGAGGTCATCAATCCATGAAAACGGGCGTTTCCCCCTCGGAAGTAAGATTCTGGACCATGCTTCGGCGTCCATAGAGAACGACCCAGGAGATAGCGCTGCACGAAAAAGCCCGGCAGGTGAGTGCCGGGCTTTTGGAGAATCGGGAAATCGCCGACTTATTTCGGCTCGTCGTCCTCGTCGATGTTGTGGTTGACTAGGGCGCAATCCTTTTCCCCCTGACGTAATACCAAATCGCAGCGGCAGCAAGAATACCGGCGACCAGAATTCCAGCAATTGAGAAAGGCTTGGCTGTCTGAGCGGCGGAAGTGGCTTCGAGATTGGTTAAAGATTTTCGATGACCCGCTTCTCTCTCCACATCCCGTTTTTGATCACGCTCCGCTTTCTGGACAACTTCCATGCTTGTGGGACCATCCGGGCCGTATTCCACCGTACTGCCGATGAAGCGGTAGGTGCGTTTTCCTGCCTTCACCTCGTTCCACCAGTCCTTCCAAGCATCAATCTCTTCAGGAGTGATCACTCCTTTGATATCTCTAAAAGGTGGGTGCTCGATTCCCAGAGCACGGATGATCTCAGTCGCCAATTCCGCATGGCTGGCGCGTGGTCCATAATCAGCTCCCGGTGTTTTCAGAAGGGTTCCTAGCAAGGACTTGCCATCCCTTCCCACAGGATCATTCAAGAAATGACCGAGAACGGAAACGGTTTCCGCGCTCGGCATGAATTTCAGGGTGCGGAGGGCAACTTCGGCATCAGACAAATAGTTGGGTTCATCGAGCACTTTGATGCCCTCGTCTCGCAATTTGTTGATTTCCAACGGATTCTTTTTTGAATTGATAACACTGCCGTCCCACAGGCTGAGCATGGCTCGCCCTGAGCCTTGAATTGGCAAGGCCTTGAGTGTGGTTTTGGGAAATGCCGGTTGCGACTTTTTCGCGGAACGTCGATCCACCTTTGATATATCGTGGCGATGCTGTCCCATGAGATTATGTTCTGATAGGCGCAAATCCCGGCAACCACGCGTCATTGAGCGCTCCTATCAC
>JANODE010000124.1:0-2070 GCA_031412525.1 Akkermansiaceae bacterium
GATTCGGATTTTCTCAAAGCAAGGGTGACCGTCGATCCCGCGGCGCGCGAGCATCCGGCGGTGAAGGGGCAACCGGCGGAGTTTTGGATCGAGGCGGACTGGACGAACCACGACCGCAGCGTGACCGGCCTGCCCGGCTTCAAGGTGTTGCTGCGCGTGGACGAGACGACTTATGAGCCGGTGCGCGAGTATTTTAAAACGCGCGGTGGCAAACCGATGGGTGCGGACCACCCTATCGCCTGGACGCACGAGCCGGCAACGGGCGGACGTTTTTTCTACACGGAGTTCGGCCACGATCTACGCTCGCTGAGCACACCCTTCGCACGGCAGCACGTGCTCGAAGCCATCAAGTGGGCCGCAGCCGCCGCAGGGAAGTGAGTTCATTTAGAGAACAGAACATCGTTATGAAACCAACCGCGACTTCACTTGCCGGTATTCACGCAACGCGAGTCCGAGTGGCATAGATTCCAAATTTCAAGCCACTTGCGTTCGCCTTTGTCTGATTAGATTATCCTCCCCGCCTGATGCCTTTTCAACCGACCCACGCTCTTGCATTCGCAGTGCTGCTCGCTATCCAGGCGCAATGAGGCGGACCCCGAAATTCGTGCCAGGGGCTAAGCTTTGATTGTGGTGGTCGGGCGCGGGTCTTGAACCCAACCTAAACCACACAAAATGAAAGCAAAACGAAGAAGACACGAACCCGAATTCAAGGCCCGCGTGGCCCTTGAGGCGCTCAAGGGCATCCAGACCACCCAGCAGATCGCCAAGGATTTCGACATCCATCCGATGCAGGTTACCGAGTGGAAGAAAGCCATGACCGCTGGTGCCAGCGGCGTCTTCGGACCCGGCCGGGCGAAGGCCGAAACCGAGGATTTCGAGCGCCAGCGCGACGAGCTGCACGCCAAGATCGGGCAGTTGACCGTCGAGGTGGACTTCCTGCGCAAAAAGTCGAAACAACTCGGTCTGTGAGGGATCGTGTCGAGTTGGTCGAAAAGAGTCATCCCAAACTGAGCATGAGAAAACAATGTGAACTCCTCGGCGTTGCCCGCTCGACGGTCAGCTATCAGGCTGTGCCCGAGGATCCGGAAGACATCCGCATCAAACGTCTGCTGGATGAGATCTATATGGTCGATCCGTGCCTCGGCAGCCGCAAGTTGGTGACCGTCCTCAAGCGCGATCACGGCGTGGATATCAACCGCAAGCGCGTGCAGCGGCTTCGCCGTGAGATCGGCCATGAGGCGATCTGGTGCAAGCCGCGCACCAGCATCCCGGACCATGGCCATCGCAAATATCCCTACCTGCTGCGAAATTTAACCATCGCCCGGCCCGACCAGGTCTGGTGCACCGACATCACCTACGTGCCGATGCCCGGCGGCCACGCCTACCTGTGCGCGGTGATGGACTGGTATTCGCGCAAGGTGCTGGGCTGGGCCGTTTCCAACACCATGGACACCCGCCTCTGCCTGGAAGCCCTGGAAAACGCGTTGACTGCCACCGGCCGGGCCCCCGAAATCTTCAACACTGACCAGGGCTGCCAGTTCACTTCCGCCGAATGGACCGGCTGCTTGCTGGATCTCGGCGTGAAAATCAGCATGGACGGTCGCGGACGCTGGATGGACAACGTCTTCATCGAGCGGCTGTGGAGGAGCATCAAATACGAGGAGATCTATCTGTTTGAACATGCCACCGTGACGGCCTTGCGGGCGGGAGTGGGGAAATGGTTCGTTCGCTACAACGACTGGCGGCCTCATGAGACGCTCGGCAACATCACCCCTGCGGCGTTCTATCAAAACGCTCTCACCGGCCCCCACAAGGCCTCCAGGGCGACAACTCCGGAAGCCGCGTAAACCAGGGAGTCCCCCGGCGCGGCGATTTTGGGAAGCCTCCGTTCCAGGCTCCGCACGTCACTCCGCTACGCTCCATTGCGTGCTGCGCCTTCCACTTCGGCTTCCCAAAATCGAGTCCCTCGCCACTCCATCCTTGATCCCCAATCCATGATCTCCTATTGCTTTCCCACACCCCGCCACTACAGCTTAGTTTAGCCCCTCCGTGGTCGAACTTTCGGGTCCA
>JANODE010000125.1:0-78713 GCA_031412525.1 Akkermansiaceae bacterium
CATGATGACGCAGACGCCGATGGCGATCCAGCCGTCGAACATCATGTTGTTGGCGATGTCGCCGAAGAGCGAAAGGTGCTCCATGACGCCGCCGCTGTGTTCGCCGCCGCCTTCGCCGGCTTCGGCCTGGCCTAACGAAAGCGTGCGCTGGCCGGCATCGGTGGTGCCTTGATTGACGGAGGCGAGCTTGACCCAGCCGGCGGAGCGGGCGGTCTTCGAGAGGGTGAACTCGTCCATTTCACCGACGAAGGCGGTGGTGCCGGCGGCGGGTGCGTCGGCTGATAGACCGCCGAGCATGAGCGGGCTGTTGAGGGCGGGGATGGCGGCGGCGAGACGGGCGTAGGGCGCGCCATTGACGTAGAGCTGGACGTTGGAGCCCTCGGCGACGACGGCGAGGTGGGCCCAGGTGTTGGCGGCGACGGGTGCGCCGGGCTGGCTGCGGGTGCCGCCGATTTCAACGAGGGGGATGCCCTGATCGAGCAGGAGGCGGAAGGAAGACTGGCCTTCGCTGCGGCTGGCGATCACGGCGTTTTCCTGGAGCGCGACGGGCTTGATCCAGGTGGAGAGGGTGAGGACCTGGCCGGGCGACCATTGGAGCGACGGCGTGGCGGGAACGGTGATGGGTGCGGAACCTAACAAGCGTAGGGCGTTGCCGACGAGGCCGCTCTCGGAGGTGCCGCCGACGGTGGTGGCGTTGTTGCCGTTAGAGGTGGCATCTGCCGCCGGCGCGGCAAGCTCGCCGAAGTGATAGACGAGGGTGGTGTCGGCATCAAAGGCGTCGGTGGGCTTGCCGGCGGCGGTCATGGCGGCGTCCGCATTTCCATAGTAGATGTGGAAATTCGCCTTGGTGGCGGGATCGACCTCGGGGAGCCTGACCCAGACGTAGGCTTCGTTGAGCAGGCCGTCGTATTTTTCAATCTGGTGGGGCAGGATCGTCTTGCCGTCGGCGGCGATGAAACGGATGTCGCTGCCGTCCTCGCGGGCGGAGGAGAACTGGAAGTTTCCGTCTGATAGACGGACAAGCAGCGAGGCGCTGCCGGCGGGATCGGCGAGGGCGGCGGCATCACCGCCGGTGTCGAGGGTGATCTCGGAGCGCTGGGTCCAGGAGGGGTTCCACCAGGCTTTTGGTTCTTCTTCGGCGGAGTGGGCCATGGCGGTGAGCAGCGCCGCGGCGACCGGGAGGATGAGAAGGGATCGTTTCATTTTTAACAGATGCAGTTAGAAGTCGGCCCAGCCGCGGAAGGTGACGCGGACGTCGCCTTCATCGGCATAGGGTTTTTCGATGAGGGGGAACGCCACATCGAGAGAGCCGTTGTAGTGCTCGCGGACGCGGAAGCGGGTGCCGAAGCCGACGCTGGCGAAGCCGAACTCGGCCTGCTGGCCGGGGAGCGAGTCGTAGATGGCGAGCCAGCCGGCGTCGGTGAAGGCGTGGAAACGCCAATCGTCCGCTTTGGCCGCCTCACCGGCGGAATCGTCCGGAGCCTTTCCTAACAAAGACGGACTGCGCAGCTCGGCGGTGCCGAAAATGCCGTTGTCACCAAGCGAGGTGGACTCGAGGTAACCGCGGGCGGTGCCGAGGCCGCCGCCGGAGAACTGCTCGCTGTTGATGAGCGGCTGGGAGGCGAGCTGGCCCTGGAATTTTCCGTAAACCTGTGAGCCGCCCTCGAGGTCGTGGGTGTGGGCGAGATCGCCGCGCAGGGCGACGAAACTGCCGCTGGCATTGAAGCGACGCGTGGCGTAGTCGTTCTCGTTGCTGCCGACACCGCGCAGGCCGAAGATGGCCGACTGGTTGAACTCGGTGAAGCCGTTCCTGGTCATCCAGGTGGCGCCGTAGCTGGCGCTGAGCGGGTAGTATTCGATGGGTGACGAGCTGACTGTTTTGCCGATGACGAGGTCTTCTGATAGATTCTTGTAATCGATGCCGATGCTGAAGTTCTGATAGAACCTGTCGGTGGTCGGCAGGTCGTAAAGGGCGCGCAGGCTGATGATTTCACCGCGTCCGGCAGATGCTGCGCCGCCGATGGTGTTCACGTCGCTGTTCTGCTTGGTGCCGGTGAGCATGAGGCTCACGCCGTCCGAAACGCGGGCGAGGTAGTAGGCGGAATAGACCGCGGCGTCGTCGAGGCGCTGGGGGGCGATCTGGAAATTGAAGCCGGCGGTGTGGCCTAACTGGAAGACGTTGCCGTAACTCGCCGCGCCGTTGAGGCGCAGGCCGGTGGTGTCGGCGCTGTTGCGGTTGTTGAGCTCGATGGAGCCGTGGAGCGGGAGTTCGTCCTCGACGTTGAGGTCGATGTCATAGGTGCCGGGCTCGACGCCGGTCCGCAGCGATGGCGTGACGCGGCGGTCGGGGTTGCGGTTGAGGACGACGTTGTCCTTTTTGAAATCCTCAAGATTCGGCAGCGTGCCCTCGGCCACACTGGGGGCTTCCGCCTTGATGCGGCTGGGCAGGAAAAAGCGCGCACCATGGACGCGCAGCCGGCCGACTTTTCCTTCGACCACTTCCAGCCGGATGACGCCCCGGCGCGGGTCCTGCTGTGGGACAACGACGGAAACGGTCTGGAAGCCCTTGTCGTGATAGATTTTCTCCAGAGCGAGGCGAGCCTGCTCGACATCGGCCGGCGTGCGCTGCGGCCCGAGAAACGGGTAAACCGCCTCCTCGACTTCCAGATTTTTCAACCGCTTCGCCCCTTCGACGCGATACTCGCGGATGTAGAACGAGGTGATTTCCTGGCCACAAGCGAAGTGACTCAACAACCCCAGACCGAGACACAACCAGGCCGAACGTGCGACGAATTGTGACAGGAAATGGGGAGTGGCGCGGAAAAAAATCATGCCTGAGGCCCGGAATCCGGGTGGGCAGCAGCTTTCTCTTTCGGATCACTTTGCCTCAAGGGTGCTCATGTGACGTTCCTGTCACAATTGCCGTTTTCCCCGGATCTAGGCCGTCCGCACGCGCTTATCTGCCTTCAACATACCGCATCCGGCTGCCACATCGATACCGCGGCGCTGACGGAAGGTACAAGCAAATCCGGCGGCCTGCAGGATGCGTTGGAACTGGTGGCCGGTGCTGCTTTCGGTGCCAGAAAATCCTCCGGTGGGGTTGAGCGGAATGAGATTGATGTGGGCGTCGATCCCTTCCAGTAGTTTCGCCAGGCGATGCGCGGTTTCGGGCGAATCATTTTTCCCGGCAATGAGAGTCCACTCGAAGAAAATCCGCTTGCCGGTGACTTCGCCGTATTTCCTGCATGCGGTGATCAATAGTTCCAGCGACCAGCGCTTGCTCGCTGGAACCAACGCGGCGCGCTCCTCTTCGGTCGAACCGTGCAGGCTGACGGCCAGGCGATAAGGCTGTTTCTCCTCCGCCAGCCGCAGGATGCTCGGGACGACGCCGACAGTGCTGATCGCGATCTTCGATGGACCGATGCCAACGCCGCGGACGTCCGAAATGGAGTCGAGTGCTTGCATGACCGAGTCGTAGTTGTGCAGCGGCTCCCCCATGCCCATGAGCACCATATTGCGGAGGCGTTTTTTCGGATCGATGGATTTCAACACCCGGCGGGCATGCAATACTTGGGCGACGATTTCCCCGGGCCGCAGGTGGCGGACGAAGCCCATTTGCCCGGTTGCACAAAAAACGCAGCCCATCGCACACCCGGCCTGGGTGCTGACACAGACCGTGTGACGGCCGTCGTAACCCATAAGCACGGTCTCAATGGTCTGCCCGTCCCGGAGACGCAGGAGAAATTTCCGGGTGAGTCCGTCGGCGCTGCGAATTTCTTCCACCAACTCGGGGGCATCGAGGAAAAATGATTTCCCTTCTCCCACGGACGCGGCGACCCAGCGTTTCAACGGAGGTAGGAAATTTCGCGAAGCGAGATCCAGTTCGCCTTCGCGGTGAATGGCGCGCCACAACGACTTCACATGATGCGCGATCACCCCGTCCGCCGCCAACACTGCGGCGAGTTCGGAAAATCCGAGGTCGTGCAAGGATCGTCGGTGCGGAAGGCTCACGCGGGAATGCAACCCCGCGGATCACTGGATTCAAGCCTGATTTCAATACGTGCCGCCAGACTTGGTCCGCCAATTGTCGACGCATGAACAGCGTGAAGCCGGATCTTGCCACATCCAGAGCATTTCGATAGGCATCCGCTGCATGAGTGAATGGTTCTACGCCCGGGCCGGAAAACAACATGGCCCGGTGAGCTTCGCCGTGCTGGTGGAGATCGCCGTCAAGGGTGAGCTCGACCCGCTGAGGGATCTTGTTTGGACTTCGACGATGAAGGACTGGCTTCCGGCCGGCCAGGTTCCCGGGATTTTCAACGCGCCTTCCAGCGTGACCGTGCCAGCCGCAGACCCCGCCAACCCATACGCAACTCCCGGCAGCTCGTGGACGGAAGTCGCTCCCTCAATCTCTGGCGCACCGCTTGCGGAAATCGTGCCTGGCAGCGAAGAGATCAACGTCACCGGCTGCATCAAGCGGGGCTTCGAGCTCACTAGCCGGAACTTCGGGCTGATTCTGCTCGTCGGGATCGTTTACATGGCGGTCACATTCGCCGTGAGCGCCGTGTTAGGCGCGATTGATGCGGGCCTCGGTTGGGGCTACGGCGAAACCATCTATCAAAGCGAATCAGGCAGCACGACCTGGGCCTTCAGAAAGAATGGCAGCCCGCTGAACGTCATCGTCAGCCAGGTGCTTTCGGTTTTCCTGTCGCTGGGAGCGACGCGAATCGGACTGAACATTGTTTCAGGGCGGGATTTCTCCATCGGCATGCTCTTCGGTGGTGGGAACAAGCTGCTGCCTGCGATCGGGGCGACGATTCTCTACGGACTGATGGTGTGTGTTGGACTGCTGATGCTGATTGTTCCCGGCATCTATCTGGCCATTCGGTACGGCCATTATCTGACCGCCATGGTGGACCGAAATCTGGGAATCATGGAATCGTTCCGTTACAGCTCTTCACTCACGACGAACAACCGGATGAACCTGTTCCTGCTGGGTTTGTTAGGAATCCTCGTCTCCATCGCAGGATGCCTTGCGTTGTGTGTCGGGCTGTTTTTTGCAGTTCCCGTTATCTGGCTGGCCTGGATCGTGGCCTATCGCTGGCTCCAGTATGGATACCGCGCCGCGCTGGATCATCCCGGAACGGCGATGCCGATGCTGAGAGGAATGTGAGCTTGAGATTTGTGCGGGTCGTTGATATTGAGCGCCATTTGGAATTGTCTCCAGCGTCCGTCACATTCCGGCGACACCCCGCTTGCCCTCTGCGTCCGGCTCGCTAAGGTCGCGGTGCCCGATGTCTGATTCCTTCGTCCACCTTCACCTTCACACCGAATTTTCCCTGCTCGACGGCATGATCCGCACCAAGGATCTGGCGAAGCGGGCCGCCGATCTTGGCATGCCGGCAGTTGCGATCACCGACCATGGAAACCTCTACGGTGCGATTGAATTCTATCAGAGCTGCAAGAAGGCAGGTGTGAAGCCCATCTTCGGTTGTGAAATCTATCTGGCTCCGTTTGCAATGGAGGACCGGAAGGAGGTTGCCGGCCGCAAGCGCGCCACTCACATGACGCTGCTTGCGGAAACAAACGAGGGCTGGAACAATCTGAGCAAGCTGGTGACCAAAGGGCACTTGGAAGGCCTTTATTACGGCCATCCGCGCGTGGACCGCGATGCGTTGAGGCAGTATGCCAAGGGCGTGATCTGCCTCACCGGCTGCATTTCAGGGCCGGTCAACGAGTGGCTGTTAGCTGGTGACGAGGACAAGGCGCGGGAAACAATGGCCGAACTGGTCGACATCTACGGCCGGGAAAACGTCTATGTGGAAATCCACAACCATGACCTTGAACCGCAGCGGCGCGTGACCCCGGGGCTGCTGAAACTCGCCGCAGAGTTCGGCTTGAAACCTGTCGCAGCAAATGACGTGCACTTCCTCAACCGCGAGGACCATGAAGCGCACGACGTGATGATCTGCATCGGTACCGGGCACCTCTTGATCGATGAAAACCGCATGCGCTACACCCCGGAGGTGCATTTCAAAACCGCAGGGGAGATGCGTGCGTTGTTCGAAGAAATCCCCGGTGCCTGTGATGCCACACTCGAGATCGCCGAACGCTGCAACGTCTCCATCAGACTGGATTCCACCTCATCGGAAAAGTATCCACAGTTCGGCACGCCCGACGGCAGCCCGCGTGAGGAATACCTGATGAAAGTCTGTCGCGACGGTCTGGTTAGACGCTATGGCATGGAAAAGGCCGAGTCTGAGGAAATCGCCACACGTTTGAAATACGAGGTGGATATCATCAACCAGTTAGGATTTGCCTCCTACTTCCTCATCACCGCCGACTTCATCCAGTGGGCGCGCGACAACAACATCCCGGTCGGCCCTGGTCGGGGATCAGCCGCGGGTTCGCTCGCATCCTATGCGATGGGCATCACGGACATCTGCCCGCTGCGCTTCGGACTGTTGTTCGAACGATTCCTCAACCCGGAACGAGTCAGCCCTCCCGACGTCGATATCGATTTCTGCCAGAGCCGCCGCGTGGAGGTCATCGATTACGTTAGGAAGAAGTACGGTGAGCGTAGTGTTTCCCACATCATCACCTATGGCACGATGGGTGCAAAAAGCGTGCTGCGCGATGTTTCGCGGGTCATGGGAATTTCATACGGTGAGGCGGACCGCATCGCCAAGATGATCGAGCCAAAACCGGGCGTCACCTTGAAAAGCGAGTGGGACAGCAAGCCCGAGTTGAAGGAATTGATCGAAAGCAGCTCCACCTATCGGGACCTCTGGAACTACGCGCTCAAGCTGGAAGGTATCAACCGCAACGTCGGCGTGCACGCGGCGGGTGTTGTGATCGGTGATCGACCGCTGGACGAACACGTTCCTCTGACCCGCGGCAACGAAGGCGAAGTCGTGACCCAGTATGACATGGGCGCGATCACCGAGGTCGGCCTGCTGAAGATGGACTTCCTCGGACTGAAAAACCTCACCGTGATCCAGGATGCGGTGGAGCATATCCGCAAACATACGCCGGATTTCGTGATCGAAAACGTCCCTCTCGATGACCATGAAACCTTCCGGATTCTCAACCGCGGCGAGACGATGGGCGTGTTCCAGCTGGAATCAGGCGGAATGGTGGAAACCTGCCGCAAGTACGACATCAACAGTATTGACGACATCATCGACCTGATCGCTGTCTATCGGCCAGGAGCGATGCAGTTCATCGACCAGATGCTCGATGTCAAGAAGGGCAAGAAGCCGTTTTACGAACATCCGCTTCTCGAGGAAGTCTGCGGCAAGACCTACGGCGTCATGATCTATCAGGAGCAGGTGCAGAACGCCGCCAAGCTTCTCGCCGGATACACGCTCGGTGGTGCCGACCTTCTGCGCCGCGCGATGGGCAAGAAGGATCCCAAGAAGATGGCGGAAGAACGGAGTAAGTTCGTCGAAGGTGCTGCACGCACGAATGGCATCGGCGAAAAACTCGCGAACCAGATTTTCGAAAAGATCGAGATGTTTGCGGGTTATGGTTTCAACAAATCCCACTCCGCGTGCTATGGCCACATTTCCTATTGGACGGCCTATCTGAAAGCGAATCATCCGGTGGAGTTCCTCTCCGGACTTCTCTCTAACGAAATACACAACACGGACAAGATCGGCGTTTTCGTTTCTGAATGCCACCGCATGGGCATCGAAATCCTGCCGCCGGACCTGAATGCGTCGCAACTCCGCTTCGCCCCGGAAACCACACCTAACGGAAGTAAGGGCGTGCGGTATGGCCTTGCCGCCATCAAAAACTGCGGCGAAGGGGCCATGGCCGCCGCCATCGCGGAACGGGAAAAGAAGGGGAAGTTCACATCGTTGGACGATTTTTCCTCGCGGCTTGATTCGAAAGTCGTGAACAAGCGGATTTTAGAAAACCTCGTCAAAGCCGGGGCGCTTGATTGGACGGGAGAAACGCGCGCCGGCATGTTTGCCAGACTCGAGCAGGTCGTTGCCTCGGCGTCCTCCGCACAAAGAGACCGCGCTTCCGGGCAAGTCTCCATGTTTGACTCCATCGAATTCGCACCGCCCGCCCCGGTCGAGAAAAAGCGCCGCAGCGAGGCCGCCATTGACGAGTGGACGAAGGACGAGCGCCTCGCCCATGAGAAAGAATTGTTAGGATTTTATGTCACCGGTCATCCGCTCGACAAGTTCCGCAAGGTGATCGATTCCGACCGCTACCGCCGCCTGGGACTCATCGACGATCTGGATCTGGGCAACCCGCGCGACCGTTATCCCTTCGCTGGAATGATCCGCAGTTTGGAATCCAAAATCACGAAAACCGGAAAGCCTTTCGGCGTGCTGGTGCTGGAGGATTTTACAGGCAGCAGCGAAATCATGCTGTGGGGCGAGACTTTCGTTCCCGCCCGCGACGCTGGATTGTTAGAGGTGGGAAAAATCATCAAGCTCAAGTGCGCCGTGCAAGTGGACGACCGCACCGGCGGCCGCCGCCTAACGGGCTACGAGCTTGGCGAACTCAAACAGAAACGCGTGGCCGCCAACAACAAGGGACCGCTCGAACTCATGCTCTGGACGACCCGGCACAGCGAGCGTGACCTGAATGAGATTCTATCAGCCCTGAAATCCCATCCGGGGCCGACGCCGGTGCTGCTGCATTTCCAGAACAGCGCCGGAAGACGCATCACCGTCGCTGCAAACGAATCGTTCAACGTAATGCGAAACGAGGCCCTGGAGGAGGTGCTGGATCGTTGGCTGGAAGAATGACGAATTTTTTGCGGTAAGGTTGATTCATGCTAAGATCCGCCATGCTCCACCGAATCATCATCCCCGCCATGGTCATGGCTGCCAATGCTTTTGCCGCCGATCTATCTGAAATCCCGTTTGCCGATGCGTCCGGTAAACCCACCTCATTGAAGGCGTACGCCGGGAAGGTGGTGTTAGTCGTGAACGTCGCTTCCAAATGCGGGATGACGCCCCAATACGAAAAATTGGAAAAACTTTACAAGGCGAACAAAGCCAAGGATTTCGTGGTGTTAGGTTTTCCTTGCAACGATTTTGGTGGCCAGGAACCAGGGACCATTGAAGAAATCCAGAAATTCTGCAAAACGAGCTACGATGTGACGTTCCCGATCATGGGTAAGCTCAGTGTGAAGGGCCCGGAACAGCACAAGCTTTACGAAGCACTGACCGGCAAAGACGGTGCATTCCCAGGTGACGTGCGCTGGAATTTCGGCAAATTCCTGATCGGCAAGGACGGGAAACCCATCGCCCGCTTCGAACCGACAACTGCACCTGATAGTCCGGAATTCACGCAGGCGGTGGAGAAAGCGATCGCCGCGCCCAAAGCTTGATTCATGGAGCGTTGGCTTTCTGCCCAACAGTGATCCCCAATTCTGTCAACTTGTGGGCAAGATGCCCACACTCCCTGACTGGCTTGGTGGATTCCTTCCATCCAGTTGGTGGGTCGGGCAGGGTGATCCAACTCCGGCAGCCGCCGTGGCTCTTCTGATAGGGAAATTCCCATGGGTCGGCAAGCTCGCGGACTTCAACAAGCGCGACGTGGATGCTGCTGGAAGCCATGCCTTTGCCCTCCCATTCGAATCGATCGCGCACGGTTTGCTCCGAATAAATGTGGTAGGGCTCCAGGACGGCGACCTTTTCCCAATCGGTCATGGTGATCGCCCACAGCGCTTCAGCATGATGGGTGATGCGGATGACATCGCCGGGCTGCCACTCGGGCATGGCTTTTACATTACCTTCGCGAACTTGGTCGCCCTGAGCATGAAAGCGCGTGGGGAAGAGGAAAAAAGATTCGTGAGCGAACGAGAATCCGTGGCGACCATCGTGGATGCCACCCTTGCGAAGGATGACCGACTGACGGCCGCTGGCGAGCGCGTCGCAAACGACCTGCCATTCCTTGAATCCGATCGATTCCATAAGCTGGCTTCAGCCCAAATCATCTGCGGTCACAGACGTCTGCTCGCGTGAACCGAGGATACGAGCTTGAAGAACAACACGCTCCGGCGTGGAGTCAAAACGGTAACTGTGGCAGTTCGGACAAAGGGCCGCACCACTGCCAACGATTGAATCACATCCTTCGCAGACTTTGTAGCCTGCGGGATTACTGGCGATTTTGGCGGCGGCGGCTGCGCGGTTAGGAGGAGATTGTTCTGACATGGCGGTATGAAAAAAGCGGCACCGGTGAACCGGTCCGCTTGTTTCGTTGAGCTTCAGGAAACCGGCTGACTGGCCAATCAAGCGATGGCTGCGATCGCCTTCGCTGTCTTGCTCTTCAGGTTAGCCGCTTTATTCGGGTGAATCAAGTTACGCTTCGCAGCTTTGTCAGCCACGGAGGAAAAAGCAGCGCTGGCAACAGTCGCGGCGGCCTTGTCACCGGAGGCGATGGCGGTGAGAACCTTTTTGCGAAGGGTCTTGATGCGGCTCTTTTCAGCGCGGTTGCGTTCAGTGCGAACGACGGTCTGACGGGCGCGCTTGATGGAAGATTTGTGATTGGCCATGTTGGTAGTTTGGAAAAAATCAGACGCCTGAAGGCGGGCGGGAGAAAATAGGAATTAAGGCGTCGGTGTCAAGCTCGTGTTTCAAGGAATCACGAGTCATGTGGGAAACCGCCGTGCTTCCCATTCATGGCAGTCGCCTGACTGTTGGTTGTAGTCTGAATCGAGCCACGGATGACAAACACATCCGCCCCGGCGCCGACACGGTTGTAAAGATCAGCGACGTCCTTGCTGCCCATGCGGATGCAGCCGTAAGAGGCGGGGGATCCCAATCGGCGTTCTTCAGGAGTTCCGTGGATGTAGATGGTGCGGCGGAAGGCATTCTGATTCCGCGACTCGGTTCCGGTCAGCCACATGATGCGGGTGACGACGGGGTCGCGTCCCGGAGCATTGGGTTTGAGAACTTCGCCGGTTGGCCGCCGGTTTTTGAAAACACTGCCGATCGGCGCGTTGGCACCGATTTTCTTGGCGATCTGCATCCGTCCGAGCGGCGTGCAATTGCTATTGGGGCGATCACCCACCCCAAATTTTGAGGTCGAAATTTTGTAGGCTTTTACGGGAGTGCCGTCGCGGACCAGCAGCATTTTCTGGTCGGTCACGCTGACGATCATCTTGTTGCGGTGATCTTTGCCGTAGCTGAGGGAATCAGAACCACAACTGGTAAGCCCGACAGCAGCGAGCAGTCCGAGGGATGCGGTAAGAAGGAAGCGCGGGAATGGGAATCCGGTCATGGTTCGATCATGGGGCTTTGCGATTCACGATCTTCACGGAGGGCTCGGAAGTGCCGGATGGCAGCAGACGAACCAAAGAAGATAAGGATGTATAAAAGAATCCGACCGGGAAGGGAAGCAAAAGAATCGCAGAAGCCCAACGCGCTTCGGCTGCTGCGGCGACAACGATGAACAGAAAGAAGAATCCGAACAGCAGCTCGACGAAAGGTGTGAGCGTTTTCATTGCCTTGTAGCTGCTTTTTTTCCAATCCTGGCGCTTGCCTTGGTCGATCCCGTATTTTGGCGTCCGGACGAAGGCAGTCTGGTGGTTGAAAAGGGCTTCGAGCACGGCCTTGGCATTGCTGATCGACATCCCGATACCAAGCGCGAGCAGCAGCGGCAGATAGGGAATTTCCTTCCACCACGAGCCGGGGCGCAGTGCTTTTTGGGAAACCATATAGAAAACGATCACCGAAACGGAGGAGAAGAAGAAGATCGGAACATTGATGATGTAATAGGTGAATTTTCCGAAATCGGGCTGCCATTGCTGGTTCGGGTAAATCAGGAAACAGAGGACGATCAGCAACAGGTAGGCGAAATTCGAAGTGAGGTGGGCGGTCGCTTCCATTTTGATGAAAAGCGGGACGTCACTTTTCCAAATGGCTGGAAGAACTTTTTTGCACACTTGGATGGAGCCCTTGGTCCAGCGGTGCTGCTGGCTTTTGAATCCGTCCATATCCACGGGCAGCTCCGCGGGGGTTTCGACGTCGTTGAGGAAAATGAAGCGCCAGCCCTTGAGTTGGGCGCGGTAGCTGAGGTCCATGTCCTCGGTGAGGGTGTCGTGCTCCCAGCCGCCGGCGTCGGCGATGCAGGATTTCCGCCAAATGCCGCCGGTTCCGTTGAAGGTGAAAAAGCGGCCGGAGCGGTTGCGGGCGGTTTGCTCGAGTTCGAGATGACCGTCGAGGAACATCGCCTGGATGCGGGTCAGCACGTTGTAGGTACGGTTGAGGTGACCCCATCGCGTCTGGATCATCCCGATCTTGTCATCGGAGAAATAGTGGATCGTTTTCTTTAGGAGATCGGGATTCGGGACGAAATCGGCGTCGAGGATGAGGAGATACTCACCTTTCGCGAAGCGGGTTCCATTTTCCAATGCGCCTGCCTTGTAGCCCGTGCGGTCGGTGCGATGAATGTGCTCGGCGTCGAAACCACGTGCTTTCAGGCGCTCGATTCCCTTTTGGCAAATGCCCACCGTCTCATCCGTGGAATCATCCAGCAGTTGGATCTGCATTTTGTCCTGCGGATAATCCAACGCAGAAACGGCATCCAGGAGACGATCCACCACGTGCATTTCGTTGAACACCGGGAGCTGGATGGTCACCAAGGGGAGATCCTTGAACAGCTCCTTGGGGACCGGATGGTTGCGGACGTGCTTGAGGTAAAGGAAAACGATGGTCAGCCGATGGGAGCCGTAGCCCGCGAGGCCAATGAGAACCAGGATATACGAGGCGTACCAAAGAGGTGATGACCAGTCCATGAGGATAAGGAAAAATAGTAGCGGAGATTTGCTGAAAAGGCGCGCCCTCCGGAGTGAGGGGCGGAAGTATCTGACGGAATGACAAATGACTTAGAACCAAGCGCCAGACGCCGCAGGCAAGCAGGATTGGTGCCGTGAGTCAAGCCTCAAGTCGGGTCGAGGTTGATACTCAACTCCCTCTTGATTCTTTCAGCGATCAGCCGCGCTGACGCTCCAGCAGGATCAACATCATGAAGGAAAGGAACAAATTCAGCTCCTCCCGTGGGGTCATGTTTCCGAGTTTTTCGATCCGGAAGCGACCTTCCCAAAACGCAGGTTCCTTGGTGATCCGCATGGCTGGCGTGCCATCGGACCGGCTGGCGAGGTAACTCGGATGGAAAAAATAGCCGCAGAACATCCCGATGATCGGAATTTCGCCCAGGAACGAATCCAGCACCTTGGTCCAAGGGTTTTCCTCATGGATGGAAAAATCCGGAACGGCGTCACCGGGATTGAAGGTCTCATAGTGGGCCTTCCAAAAAGACTTCCAGCCACGGCGGCCGACGCTGCCGATTTCTCCTCCCTGTGCATCAGTGGAAAAGTAGCGCGCCGACCAGTCGATCACCTTGTTTGCCTTGATCTCGGCCAGGCGGGTGCCTTGGGATTTATCCGTCCAGATTTCCACGTGTTCGCGGAATTTGAAGAGCTTCTGCTTGGTGTAGAGAACTGTCCTGCCGGTGGCGTCCGTGACCGTGGCCTGGCTGGCAAGTGCGAGAACCTTGAAGGAAAGCGTGAGCGGATACTGGATGCCCTGAAGCTGGCGGGAGATATCGTCAGTCGCCGGAAAGGACGGAATTGGCGGCGGCGCGTAAGGGTTGTTCATTTCCATGGAAGGGAAATAATTCATGCTTCCGAGAAAGCCAAGCCTGCCGCTGCACCTTATTTCCCTGAATCCCGCAATCCGGCGGCATAAGCCCGGAAAACGCGCGCGATTTCGTCCCTCACCCGACGGAAGACGACCATCTGCTCTTCTTCCGAGCCGACTGCGTGTGCCGGATCGTCAAATCCCCAGTGGTAGCGGCTCATCTGGCCGGGAAAAAGCGGGCAGGCTTGATCGGCGTTCCCGCAAACGGTGATGACAGTCCTCACTTCGTCGGTGAGGAATACGTCCATGTGCTTCGAATGATGTCCGGAGATGTCGATGCCAATCTCCGCCATCGCCTTGATCGAAAGCGGATGGACGTAGCCGGATGGATTTGAGCCTGCGCTGGCGACGCGGAAACTGTCGTCGAGCGCGGCACGGAGAATCCCTTCAGCGAGATGGGAGCGGCAGCTGTTTCCAGTGCAAAGGATGAGGATCGCGGGTGGCATTGGGGAGTTGATGGTTGAGAGTGAAGAGGATGAATGAATTCCGCGGTGCGGTGGTGGCGAATCTTGATCTTTCTATCAACCATCAACTCTCGACCATCAACTTTCCTTCTTGTGGGAAAAAACGGTGCCTTAGCCAGAAGGCCACGTGGACGAGGCCGATGAGTGCGGGGACTTCGATCAAGGGTCCCACCACAGCGGCAAATGCGACGCCGGAATCCAGTCCGAAGACGGCGATCGCGACGGCGATGGCGAGCTCGAAGTTGTTTCCAGCCGAGGTAAAGGCGACGCTGGCGGAACGAGGATAGTCGGCACCGAGCCTTGCGGCCATCGCGAAGCTGATCAGAAACATGATGGCGAAATAGATCAACAGCGGGATCGCGATTCTAACAACATCCAGTGGCAGGCGAACGATGGCGTCCCCCTTGAAGGTGAACATCACGACGATGGTGAAAAGCAGGGCTATCAATGTGAGCGGTGAAATCTTCGGAATGAACACGCCGTCATACCACGCCTCGCCCTTCAGCTTTACTAACAAGATTCGGCTCAGCACACCGGCTGCGAAGGGAATTCCCAGGTAAACGAGCACACTGTGGAAAATATCGCCCATCGAGACGTCCACGATCACGCCCTTCAGCCCGACGTAAGGTGGCAGCACCGTCAGGAAAAGCCACGCATATGCGCTGTAAAAAAGGATCTGGGCGATGCTGTTGAGCGCCACGAGGCCCGCCGCATACTCGCTGCTGCCCTGCGCCAGATCGTTCCAGACGAGCACCATCGCGATGCAGCGCGCCAGTCCGACGAGGATCAGGCCGACCATGTAATCCGGCTGATCGCGCAGGAACACGATCGCCAGCACCCACATCAGCACGGGACCTATCAGCCAGTTCTGCAGCAACGAGAGTCCTAGGATCTTTGTGTTCGAGAAGACCTTCGGCAATTCGCTGTAACGCACCTTCGCCAGTGGTGGATACATCATGATGATGAGCCCGATGGCGATAGGGATGTTCGTGGTTCCCACCGTAAGCGGAGCGAAAAACTTCGCGGGATCAGCGATGACGAGATTTCCTAACAAAACGCCGAGACCCATTGCGGCGAAAATCCAGACCGTGAGGTAGCGGTCCATGAACGACATGTTTTTGGCGACGGTGGTGGACATCGGTGCGTCTTGTTAGCAACTGCCGCCCGGACCGCAGCAGGATGATTTTGCGCTGATCGCAGGCAGGCGGAGCGATGGGAGCCCGCAGAGTTCCGGAGCGAGGCACTCGGTATGCTTGTGGGCCAGTTTCAGGATCACGGCTTCATTGGTTAGATCGTGGCCATCGATGGTGTATTGGGAAATGACCCGGTCTTCGTATTCGATTTCAACAGGGACGGAATCATCCGGCAGCAATGACTTCGCCTTCTCGAGTATGGACGCCATCTTCCCCGTTTCAATCCGGTGGTCGTAATCCTCACCCACCCAGACCTGGAGCTGGCAGGTCGTGTTCTCCCGCAGTTTTCCGCCGCAATCGAGGAAGGATTTGTCGAGTCGGCCGACTTCAGTGACGTGGAAGGAAACCGGCACCGCGTTTCCATCCGGCAGGGCGATGCGGAAGGAGCGGTCGGAGTGATCGATGAGCAGGGATTTGAGTTCGGAAAGTTTCATGATTTGACGGATTTTCTAACGGACAAGGTTTTCGGGCCGGGGCAGCAACTGGTTTCGCGTTTGGCCAGGCGCAGGATGAGGCGCGCCGCGTCGGTTTCCTGTATGGCATCTTCTGAATCGCCAAAAAATGTCACCAGCGTCCGGATGAGCTTTCGATAGTCGCGGTGGATCTGGAAATAGGTCCACTTTTCGCATTTTTCGCTCTCCAGCAGACCGGCCTTGCGGATGATCTGGACGTGGCTGGAAACCGACGACTGCGGCATTCCCAGGATGTCCGCCAGTTCGCAGACGCAGAGTGCATCTTCCATCACCAGACGGACGATCCTCCAGCGGGTGGGATCCGCGAGAGCTCGATTGAACGCAACTACGTTTCTCATGACGAAATTTATCGTGACGAAAAAAGACGTCATGACAAGGCCGAACTTTGCTGCCGCCATCTAAATTCCGTCGTGAAATTCGGCTTCCTAATTACTTCGGAAGTGTTAACAATACGCCGTCAGGCGCTCTTGAGACGTTCCTCCATCGTTCAAGAGTTTCCGCCCTTTCCCATCCCATCCGACACATGCCTCATTTCAAATTTCCCCTACTCCTAACTGTCCTCGCCCTTCCCTCCGCCCGTGCGGCGAACATCATCGAATCGATCTACGGCATCGGAGCCGGCAGTTTTGAAATCCCCGGGCACAATGGACCCACGTTTCAAACCTATCAGGCAGGCTCGATGGCGATCTCGGGCTGGACGGTCAACACCGTGAACATCGACTGGGTCAAGGACAGCGTGTGGAACGCGTCGCATGGGGACTACTCCATCGACATGAACGGCACCAATCTCCCTAACGGAACACCAAGTAGTCCTGGCGGTCTGCAAACCGTCATCCCTACAACCGCCGGCTCCACCTATCGGGTAAGTTTTGACATTGCGGGATTCGTAACTGCCGGCAACACAAGCAATCCGAAGACCATGAATGTCATCGCAGACGGAGCCACGAATTCCTTCAGCCTTACGACCACTGATACCTTCGTTGCACCGCTCACGTTGCCCCTGACGGTCACCTGGACGACAAGATCGTTTGATTTCACTGCTACCGGGCCATCGAGTATCGTCTCTTTCGTTTCCACCGTATCCAACGGAGACGGCTCCGCAATGTTGCTGGACAATGTCGTGATCGAGGCGGTTCCAGAGCCGTCCGCTATTTTTTTGTTAGCAACGGGTGTGATGGCTTCCGCCACACGCCGCCGCAGAGCGCTTGTTTGATACAGACTCGATCAATAACTCCGGCCCCAGATTGCCCGGACGGTGGTTTCCTTGCCCGTTAGAAAACACTCGTCGCCTGATGAAGGGAGCACAACCCCTTCGATCGGCAGGCAGCGGATGTTGATTTTGTGCTGCTTGGAAAGAACCTCCTCTTCCTCCCGGGTGCCTGACCATGGAGTGAGCAACCAGCCGGGATTGTCATTCGTCCAGTGGGCATGAAATTCCGTTAGATCGTTGCAAGGAGTGATGTTCGTGTCCCGGAACTCAGTGGCGCGGGCGAGCAGTGAGTCGTGAATTTCCGCGAGGATGTCCGTGGCCCGCTGGAGGAAGGCCTCCTTGTCGGAGAAGTCCTTTTCCGAAATCGGCTGGTCGCGCCGCTGAACGCAGATCTTGCGGGTTTCGATGTCGCGCGGGCCGATTTCGATACGGATCGGCACGCCTTTTTTGATCCATTCCCATTTTTTGACTCCGCCATTGAGGTCGCGGCTATCGACGTGGACGCGAAGTGGATCTCCCCGGTAGCATTGGTGCCGGAGCGTTTCGGCGAGAGCCTGGCAGGCATCGAGCACGGCTTGTTTCGAGTCTTCCTTCGGGGTGATGGGAAGGATGACGATCTGTTGGGTGGCCACTCGCGGCGGCAGGACAAGGCCATCATCGTCCGAATGTGCCATGATCAGCGTCCCGATCATGCGAGTGGATGTGCCCCATGAGGTGGTATGGGCGTGCTGAACAGTGCCGTCACGGCCAGTGAACGAAATATTCTGTGCCTTCGAGAAATTTTGTCCGAGATAGTGCGAGGTGCCGGCCTGAATGGCTTTTTTGTCCTGCACCATTGCCTCAACGGTGAACGTCATTTCCGCTCCGGGAAAACGCTCGTTCTCGGTTTTTTCCCCGGGGATGACCGGGATGGCGAGGTGTTCACGCATGAACTCCTCATATTGACCATGCATCAGGCGGGTTTCGTCGATGGCTTCCTGCCGCGTCTCATGGGCGGTGTGCCCTTCCTGCCAGAGAAACTCGGCGGTGCGAAGGAAAAGGCGGGGACGCATTTCCCAGCGCATCACGTTGGCCCACTGATTGATGAGCAGAGGTAGATCGCGGTAGGACTCGATCCAGCGTGCGAACGCGGCCCCGATGATCGTTTCTGAAGTGGGACGGATGACGTAGGGCTCCGCGAGTTCGCCCGCGGGGATCATCTTGGTTTTGCCGGTCACCGGGTCTTTCACTGCCTCGAGGCGGTGATGCGTGACCACGGCGCATTCGGTGGCAAACCCCTCCGCATGTTCTGCCTCTTTTTCCAAATAGGACAGAGGAATGAGCAGGGGAAAATAGGCATTCTGGTGACCAGTCGCTTTGAAGCGCCGGTCCATCTGCTGCTGGATGAGTTCCCAAATGCCATAGCCCCATGGCTTGATCACCATGCAGCCGCGAGTTTCCGAGTTCTCGGCGAGGTCGGCGGCTTTGATGACTTGCTGGTACCACTCGGGGAAATCCTGGGCGCGAGTGGGGGTGATGGCGGTCTTTTCTGAGGACATGATGGTTGCACGAATAGGAATCACGGAGCAGCAGAAAGAGCATTAAAAATCTGCGGCAGCGGGGGAGTTTCCGGCGACAGCGATGAGTTGCACCAGCCAATGGGTCTCTGTACTAGGTGAATCTGCAAAAAAAACGTTGGATATCATTGTATATAAATGATTTATGGTAAATTAAGAAATCCCGAGTTGGGGGTTTGACAGAGGGGGGGCAAGTTGTCTTACTGAGTTTCTTAGGAATTCAAAACCCTGCGCACGCATGAGCGAAAACGAAAACCAACCACCAGCTCCGTCCAAGCAAACATCCAGCGTCCCTCTCAAAAAGGAAACCGTTCGTGTGACCTTGAAAGCGGCCGACGCACCTCCAGCAGTCCCATCGGCCACCGTGCCCATGGCCCCGCCCGTGAGGCCACCGATTCCAGGCGGACCTCCTACGGCCACTGTTCCTGGCGGAGCGCCACGCCCGCCGGCGCCTGCCCCGACCATCCCGCTCCGCACCGCCGGACCGCCGACCATGTCTCCGGCCCCTACGATCCGTCTCGCCACCTCACCAGGTGCTCCAACGACTCCGGGTCTCCCGGGCGCCGCTCCACGGGCCGCTGGTGGTGCACCGACTATCGCTCTTCCTAAGGCGACCGTCCAACTTCAGCCGCCCACGCAGCCACTCGGAACTTCGTTTTCCACACCATCCCAGATCGGCACGCTTGCCGGTGCCGAAGATGATGAGGATGAAGAAGGCAACAGCGGCCTCACCAATGTTCTCTCAATTGTTGGATTCGTCGCCGCGCTCGTGGTGCTGACGTTCCAGCTGATGACCGCGAACATTTGGATCAGTGCCGAAGACAAGGACCCTGCCAAAAAGGGCGATTGGATGCAGCTCATGGAATAACCCGCTCAAACTCAAAACATCATGATTCTTCCCATCATCAATACACTGCTCGCAGCTGTGGTTCTCTATCTTGCCTTTGCCGCCAACGGCTTGGCCTGAGACCTTCGCTAAGAAGTTTTTCCAAGAGCCGCCCCGCAATCGTGCAGGGCGGCTCTTGACGTTTTGGCAATCTCGTTCAACGTCTCGCCATGGCTTTGAACCTTACCGACGCAAATTTTCAAACTGAAGTGATCGATTCCGAAGTGCCCGTCCTCGTGGACTTCTGGGCCGAATGGTGCGGCCCATGCAAGATGATCGGCCCTGTGATCGATCAAGTCGCCACCGATCTCGAAGGCCAGGCAAAGGTGGGCAAGGTGAATGTCGATGAAGCCCGCGAACTGGCCGTGAAATACAATGTGCGGTCAATTCCTCTTCTGTTGTTTTTCAAAAACGGCGAGGTCAAGGATCAGATCGTGGGTGCCAGCGTCACCAAGGATCAACTCAAGGCCAAGCTGCTCGCGCTCGCCTGATTTGCCCTAACGAACATCGTTCTCCGCAAAGACCGGTCCGTCATCCACGGCCCGGTCTTTTCCTTTCAACCGCGCCCTCAGGCGGAAAATCTTCTTCCAAAGCCACACTGCTGCGGCCGTGCAGAGGATGACGATGGCGATGAACAGGAAAAACGAAACCGTCGGAAAGAGACCGATCAATCCAAGTCCGCCCAACACCAGTCCGTCCTCCGCCACGCTGGCGGCCGTGTTGGTGACTGGCTCGGGTGACAGGTTGAGGAATGCGCGAATGCCGGCCTTCGTCCCGTGCGTTGAAAGCGCCGCGCCGCCGGCTAACAGAGCTGCGATGGTGACCGCCGTGGGGTCCATTTTCCCAAGAACCGCCAGCGCCAGGAAGATTCCCCCCGCGGGCCGAATGACGGTGTGGACTACATCCCAGATCGAATCCACCCACGGGATCTTGTCCGCTACGAACTGGATGAGAAACATCCCGCCCGCCACGCCGAGCACCCAGGGATTTCCCAGCACCTCCATCGACGCGTAGTTACCCGAGAGTTCGACCCAGTGGAAGCGCACCGCCAGTCCGGCGACGAACACCGTTAGATACAGGTTCAATCCCGCCAGTGTGGCGAGCCCGAGCGCGGTTCCAAGCTGGTCGATGAGTGTCATGGCGGCAGCATCGAAGGGTTCTTCGTTTCCTCCCGATAGAAAATCCTGTCCATCCGGTCGAGGTAGGCTGAGAGCTGGTCCGTGCGCTGGCGGGGATTCGCCTTCAGCCGATCCTTGAGACGCATGTAGTCATCAAAAACTCCGCTGGTTTCGCGGGCACGCGTGATTTCAAACCAGTCGAGATAATCGCGAGCCCGCGCGGCCTTCCCTTTCATGGTTTCCCGCGTTTCCTGCAATGCGGCCAGTCGGGCGGCAATGTCCCCCGTCTTGTTCTTCGATAGAGCCGTGAGAACCAACTGATACTCCGAAAGGAGTGGCCGGTAGGAGGGAAAACAACGGAAGCTGAGTCGGACCAGCGCATCCTGAGCGGTCCGGACGGCGGCGATCCGTTCAGGTTCCTGCAAGCCGGCGAGTTCCGGCCAGGCGCTGAGGTCCTTCTGTTGGACGATGCCCTCCTCCGTGCGGAAATTCAGCTGCAGCGCTTCGCCCAGCGCGGCCTCGGTGCGGGTGATGGTGAGGATGTCGGTCAGCGGGTTCAGCGCGCCTTTTGCCGCAAGCTGGAGCTGCAGCCACTTGGAAAGGCTCGATTCCGATAGATTGAGCTCGGGAAAATGTTTGCGCAGCAGTGTCGGCATTTCCCCCTCGAATCCGGCGACTTCCGATAGAAACGCGCGGAACCCTTCCTTGCCCTGCGGCTGCTCCAGCAGCGCCATGACCAACGCACCCGATGTGACTCGAAAAGCCGCTTTCGTGGCACCGTCCAGATCCTCGAATTCCCTCGCATCGATGCCGAACAGGTCATCGATTTTGAAAAGCCCGCCTGTTTTGAAAAGCGCCTCATACAAGCGCCGGTCACTGCGGTCGAGACGCCATGCGGTAGCCTCCAGCAGGCCATCCGCCAGCCACGGCGGGACGATCAGCGGCCGTTCGTCGTCCGCCTTGTTGCGGGTGCGCAACGATCGTTCGTAGAGCAATGCCGACGTCGTGGAATACTTGAAACGCTCCCGCTCGATGCCGCGGCTCAGATGGACATCCATCCGCAGGTCGTAGCCTTTTTCACTCACAAGAAGCTGCATGTTCACCGTGCGCAGCGGCATCGGGTCGCCTGGCTTTCCATAAAGGATGAGGGTGATCGGAACCTTCCAATCATCCTTCTCCTCGGTTAGCCGCAGCAACTCGTCCTTCGTCTCTTCCGCCAGCAGCGCCACCGACGCGCGGACGATGCCGTCACCGCCACCAACCTTGAACTGCTTGGAGCGGCTGATCACCTGTTCCAGCAGCGGCGGCTTCGCCTGTTCCGGCGGCTCGGCGATCTGCACCGCGCGCGGAGCCTCCTCAGCGGCTGAAAAGGCCGTTAGAAAAAATCCGAGAACGAGCGGTCGGGCGTTCATGTTGAGTTAGAAAGTCTTTGGCAGCAGTGAATCCGTTTCCACCGGTGCCCGTGGGTTGAGGATCATTTTGCCCTTCTCGATCTTGATGCGCGCCATTTCCTCGATGCCCAGGGTTTTTTCCTCGGGAAACAAGGCGGCGAGTTTTTCATACGCAGGCATGATCAAGATCAGGAAACCCTGCGGCACCACCAGCTTGCCGAAACGACCACCCCGTGGCGGCTTCGGCAGGTCTGCCTGATAGGGACCTCCGTCGAGCTTTACCTCGGTGACGAGACCCTTCGGTCCTTCCATTTTCTCGACCTTCACGAACATCGAAACCGTGAATGGCTGGTTCATGATCTTCCGTTCCATGATCACCTCCGCGAAGCCGTCCTCCAACCGGATCCAAACGCGCTCCAACGAAGCTTGCGATCCTAACAAACCGCCCTGTTTCCGTGTGAGCGTGCGGTCCAGCCAGATGTTCAAGTCCGATTCGGTCAGGGTGACCGGATGTCCTCGGTCCAGAGAATTTTTCAAAATCGATTTCACATCCTTCACCGGCGCCACCTTTGCGGCAGGGCCGTATCCACCGAGATTGCTGAGGTCCTGCGGTTGGGCGATGAAAAACAAGGCAGACCCGAGCCCGATTGCGATGGCGAGGAATAAGAGCAGGATGAGTGTCGAAAAACATCCACCTGCGGATTTGGGTCGTGCGGGATCAGCCATGAACCCTGTGATTAGCACGGGTCTGCCCGCTTGCAAAGCCTCCCTTCGCAGCCGCGTCAATCCGCGGACTTCGGCGCAGGCGCAGGAGCCGGCGTGGCAGGTGCTGCCGGGGCGCTGGAGCTGCTGTCCGCCTTGGCTCCGGCCGTGTAGGATGACGAGCGGTAGTCAGTCTGATAGAAGCCGGAGCCCTTGAAAATAATGCCGCCACCGGTGCCGAGCAGACGTTTCACCGTTCCATCACAACCTTCTTTCGGGCAATCGGTGAGCTTCGCATCATTCATGCTTTGAAACACCTCGAAGCGCTCCCCGCATTTTTGACATTCGTAATCGTAGTTTGGCATGGTTCTCGGCGGTTGGTGTAGCACGTTCCGCCCGGGGCGCAACACCTTCCCCACTTTCCCCGAATTCTGCGCGTGCGATGGTGCCGGGAGTCTGCTTGAGTCATTGCCATGCCTCCTCGTGTCAAAACCGTTGCTTCCATCTCCGTCGAGAAATTCTTCGAAGCTCACGCTGACGCCCTCGGACTGACCCTGCAGAGCGAAAAAATGGGCTTCGACCGCCCGATCAGCGAGCCCGCCATGAACCGCCCTGGCCTCGCGCTCGCCGGCTTTTTTTCCTACTTCGCCCGCAAGCGCGTCCAAGTCCTGGGAAACTCGGAGCTCTCCTATCTCAAAAAACTCCCCGACGTCATGCGCATGGACCGCTTCCGCCGGATGTGCGATCGGGAAATCCCCTGCATCGTCGTCGCCCGCGGCTCGATGCTGGATGACAATCTGATGGAAGTGGCCAAAGAGCACGGCATTCCCGTTTTCGGCACCTCGCAGGTCACCATGAATTTCCTCAACGCAGCCACGATCCGGCTCGAGCATGAATTCGCCCCTAGCGTCACGCTTCACGGCTGCATGGTCGACATGCGGGGCGTCGGCGTGCTCATCGTCGGCAAGAGCGGCTCCGGGAAATCGGAAACCGCGATTGGTCTGTTAGAAAGGGGGGCCTCGCTCGTCGCCGATGACATGGTGCGCATCAAATACGTTGGCGGTGATCTCGTCGCCACCGCGCCCGACCTTTCCCGCGGCTACATGGAAATCCGCGGCATCGGCATCATCAACGTCGCCAATCTTTACGGCCTCGCGTCTATCAGACCGGACAAGCGCCTCGACCTTGTCATCACGCTCAAGCCCCAGGCAGACCTCAACGAAGTGGACCGCATCGGCCTCCAACAGAAAACCTACGAGATCCTCGGACAACAGGTGATCCACGTGGAAATTCCCGTTGGCCCCGGCCGCGACACCGCGCGCATGGTCACCATCGCCGCGCTGGATCAGCAGCTTCGCCGCCTCGGTTACAACATGGCGGATGAGTTCAACCAGCGGCTGCTCACCCACATGTCCGGCAACCGCGGGATCTAACGGATAATTACTGCGTCGCCGCGGGCTTGATTTCGCCGACCAGCGCTTCTGCTGTTAGTTCGACGAACGAGCCGGGAGCACCGGCGTAATGGATTTTCCTCTCGCCATCGAGCACGTAGGCCAGCGGCCACGATCCCACACGATAATCGGCTGCAAGTTTGTTTTCCGGGTCCGAAAAATTCTGCCAGGTCACGGTGCCGTCCGCCTGCATGGCGCGAAGTTTTTCCAAGGGATCGCGATTCACGCCGATGATGGTGAACGGCCGCCCGCGGAATTTGGACTCCATCGCGGCGGTGATTTCGATCACCCGGCTGGCATCGGGATCGCTGGAGCCCCAGAACAACAAGACGATGACCTTGCCCTTGTTGGCTGATAGACTGAGGGGTCGGTTGGCGGAATCAACGCCGGCGAGATCCGGCGCGACGCGGCCCTTGGTGAGGTAGCGGATGATGTAGAGTTCGTCCTCGGCGATCTTGGCGACAGAGGTGCCGTTGAGTTCGATATCGGAACTCTGGATGATGGCCTTGCGGAGATAGGTGAGGCGTTTTTTCATCAGCTCCGGATCATCCCCGATCGTTTTGAGCTGCATCGCGGCACACAGGGCGGCGACGCCCTGGATTTTCTGATCCCGGTGGCTGGCTTGGATTTTTTCAAGGATCGACAACGATCGCGGGTCCGGATTTCCGACAAGTGCCAGGCACATCGGAATGAGCTTGCCGCTGTTCATGTGATAGGACTCGACGGCTTTGCGGATGGTGTCGTTTTCCTTGGCGAAGGTGGGTGCGGTAGATCCGTTAGGGTTGGTGGTGATCAGGCCTTGAGTGGTTCGTAAAAACCAGGCCGCCGGCTCGATCGTCCATTCCTCGCCCAGTGACGCTCCGATCTGATCCCACATCTTCCGGGCGGCGGCAGTGACGTCCGGGCGGTTGCCGAGTGTTTTTGCGCGTTCCTCGGCAGTCGTGGCTGTGCGCATCTCGAGCGCCCACTTGTCGAGTGCGAGCTGATAGGATTTCTGGACCAGCAGGGCGTCGGTGGTAGACGCCAGCGCGCCTGATGCGATCAGCAGGGAGAACAGGGCAATGAATCGGCGCGAAAATTTCATGTCGGAGAGGATGGGCAGGCGGCACAGAATGCGAGTGCAGTTTCACGCGCCCACTGGTCCGCGGCAACCACGGATTCCAGCGTGGACGACGGCTGGACTTCGTGGGCATCCATCACCGCCGCGACGCATTTCCAGATGCCGGGGAATGGGATGCTGCCGTTGCGGAAAGCGTCCACGGCGATTTCGTTCGCTGCGTTGAAAACAGCGGGAAGCGTGCCGCCGATTGTCCCTGCCCGCCGGGCGAGATCAATCGCAGGAAAATCCACGGTGCGCGGTGCCTCGAACTCCAACTTGGCCAGCGCGGTGAAATCCAGCGGGAGCAGGCCACCTTTCACCCGCTGTGGCCAGGTGAGGGCGTATTGGATCGGGAAACACATGTCGGTGCGGCTCATCTGCGCCAGCACCGAGCCGTCGGTAAACTCGACCATCGAATGCACCACGCTCTGCGGATGCACCACCACATCGATGCGGTCCATGCCGATGCCGAAAAGCCAGCGCGCCTCGATCATCTCGAGCCCCTTGTTGAAAAGCGTGGCGGAATCGATCGTGATTTTCGGCCCCATTTCCCAAGTCGGATGCTTGAGCGCCTGGGCGGGCGTGACGTGTTCCAACTGATCCGCCGGCAGCGCGCGGAACGGCCCGCCGGATGCGGTTAGAATGAGCCGGGAAATTTCGTTCCCGCCGCCACGATGGCCGTCGAGACACTGATAGATGGCATTGTGTTCGCTGTCCACCGGCAGCAATTTCACTCCTCGTTGATGAGCAGCGGCGGTGATGACCTCGCCGGCCATGACGAGGATTTCCTTGGACGCGATGGCCAGATCCTTGCCAGCCTCGATGGCGGCGAGGGCAGGGAATAATCCGGCGGTCCCGACGATGGCGACGAGCACGACATCCGCATCGGTTAGGGTTGCCAGATCGACGAGTCCCTGCGCGCCGAGGTGGAGCGTGACGTCGCCCGGCAAAAGTGCGCGGAGGGCGTCTGCTTTGGATTCGTCGTAAAGCGCCACGTGCTTCACGCCGGTTTCGCGAGTCTGCGCCGCCAGTTTTTCAATACTTCCACCGGCGGCCAATGCGATGATCTCGATGTGTTCCGGCAGCTCGCGTGCCACCTTGAGGGTGGAGGTGCCGATCGAGCCGGTGGAGCCTAGCAGGACGACCCGGCGTTTGCGTGGAGCGTTCATACGGGAGAGTGCAGGACCCATTTCAGATAGAAATACAGTGCAGGAGCGGTGAAGCAGATGCTGTCCACCAGGTCCAGTGATCCGCCGATGCCGGGAAGCATCCTGCCCGAGTCCTTGGCGCTGAGCGCGCGTTTCACCACGCTTTCCGCGAGATCACCGATGACGGCGAGCACTGCGAGAATGAAGCCGAGGCAGACGACGTGGCCCCATTTCTGGAAGAAGAAAAGCTGTGACGGAAACAGCGCGTAAAGTCCGCAAGCCGCGACCTGAGAAAAAAACAGCGCACCGCCGAAGCCTTCCCAGGTTTTTCCCGGACTCACATGCGGGATCATCTTGTGGCGGCCGATCATCGACCCGGTGATGTAGGCTCCCATGTCGGTGAATTTCGTCACTGCCAGCAGCCATAACAGAAGATAGGCTCCGTGATCGCTCACGATGCCCGGCACCTCCGTTTCGCCGCGCACCATGAAGGTCACCCGGGCGGTGAAGTTGAAAAGGAAAGGCACGTAAACGAAACCTAACAGCGTGGTCGCCACTCCGGTTAGTGATTCCAGCCCGAGAATCGGATGACGGAGCTGGAGGGTGAAGGCACCAGCAGCGGCGATGAAAAGCATCACCGCATCCAGCGCGAAGGAAACCTCGTTTTGGCCCCGCATCAAGCCGGCGTATAACAGACCGATGTAAACGACGCCCAGCGCGATGCCGAACACCGGAAAACACTTCACCCCGGCCGCCCGCAGCATGCGGAAATATTCCACCGTGGCCACGACGGCGAGCACTCCCATCAGCCCGAGAAACGCCCACGATTGGCGGCTCATGAAAATGGTGGTGACCAGTCCCCAGAGGAAAAGCGTGCTGGCGCTGCGCCGGATGAAGACGAGGGCTTTGGATTGGGCTGGTGGCTTCGGGGTTTCCTCCATTGGCGGACGAATCCAAGACGGCGGCGGCAGGTGTGGCAACTCATTCCAACCGCCGCCGCGCAACCTTTTTCCAGCACCGAGGTTTGATGCGGAGACGAGACCGTCACAAGGCCTCCAACCCATAAGAACAATCGACAACATGAAAACCACCAAACTCATCACTCTCGGTGTCCTGCTAGGCACCTGTGCGTTCGCATCCGCCCAAGGCGGTCCTCCGGGAGACGGACCCCGTCCAGGCGGCAAACGCCCCGTCCCAGCCGCGGTCTTGAAAAAATTCGACAAAGACGGCGACGGCAAGCTCTCCGAAGACGAGCGCAAGGCCATGCAGGATGCCCGCCAGGAAGAGCGGAAGGCAATGAACGCCAAATACGACAAGGATGGCGACGGCAAACTCTCCGAAGACGAGCGTGCCGCGATGCGCGCCGACATGGAGGCTCAACACAAGGCCCTGCTCGAAAAATACGATGCCGACAAGAACGGCAAGCTGGATCCTGAAGAAGCCGAAGCCGCAATCGCCGCTGGCGAAAAACTTCCACCGATGCGCGGACCTGGCGGCAAAGGCGGGCCGAAAGGTAAGGGCGGACCGGGCGCACCTCCTGAAGGTGGCGCACCACCACCCGCAGCCGAGTAACCGCACACGCTCTAACCGAATCAACCACCGCAGGCTGGAATTTCCGGCCTGCGGTTTTTTCGCGAATCCAGCTCACAGATCCTGCTCGATCGCCTTGAGTGTTAGGAACAGCTCCTGCCAGCGTTTCAACTTTGGTTCCACGGCGATTTTTTCGTGCGCGAGGTGGCTGCGGACGGCGCCGAGCGACGACAGGTAGTCCTGGAAAACGATGCGCAGTGCTTCTTCATAATCCGAGCGCAGGGTGCTGGCAAAACTTCCGCATGTATCCAGCAGGCGTTTCTGGAAATCCGCGGTGATGGTTTTTTTGGTGACCAGTGCGGTGAGCACGCCGCCCGTCAGGAACACACCTGATAGAGCGCACAGGATGCCGGGTGCCCATGGAATGCCGAGCGCGCCGCAAGTGGCTCCGGCAGTGAGGAGAACGAGCGTCATGAAGAGGAAGGATTTTAATGCCACGTTGCGGCGGCGCAATTCCTTGTCGAGCTGGTTACGCACCTTGAGATTGCCGATTCCCTGGCGGGCGGCGCGGCCGAGCCGACTGACGAAGCGCTTCTTCGCGGCAGCCAGCGTTTCATCCAGCGGTGCAGGATCGCCCATTTCGACGCCCATCGATTCCTTCACGCGGCCGACGAGGTCGTTCCAGTGCTGCCGGCAGTAATCGACGACCTCCAACCCGTCCTTTTCCGCGACTGCCTCGACGGCGGTCTGCAACCGCTCGATGAAGACTGACTCCATCTCCGGTCCGGTGCGGTCGCCCACGAAGAGCCGGAAAAACGAAGGAATCACGCCCAGCTTGCGGCGGAGTTTTTTGGAAACCCACACGCCCTCGGTCTCGAAAATCTCCGCCACACCGGTGAGGTGGCGCGGCAGGCGGGTGACGAATTTTTCCCGGATGTCGTCGATCTCGCGCTCGACGGATTCCAGGAAACGCCCCTGATGGTTGAGCTCGCGCGTCTGGTCCTCGATGTGGTCTTCCACCAGGCGCAGGGCGGTTGCAGCCTGATAGCGCCAGTCATCCAGCGTTTTTTTGCGGGAAGGGGATTCGCACACGCTGCGAGAGATGAATTTCTCCAACTCAGGAAAGCCGCTTTTTTTCAGCAAATCGCCAGCGAACGGTTTGGACCGTTTTGCCTCGAACGCCTGCTTCCCGGACACCGCGAAAATCGGCGGCGTGCGACCGATGCGTTTCATCGAAAGATCCGCCATGTGGCCAAGGATGACGCTGATGTCGATGGCCTCGCGTTGATCCGCCTGTTGGATGATGAAAACGACACGCTCCATCGCATCGGGAGGCAGTCTTGAAATGAGGTTCCAGGTGGCGGCTCCCCACGGGTTGGTGACGGGGAAAACAAACAGAATGAGATCGGCGGCGGGGAGGAATTTTTCCGTGATGTCCTGATGGCCCTGGACGATGGAATTGGTGCCCGGCGTGTCGATCAGGTTGAAATCGCGGAGGAATTCAACCGGGCGATAGCGCTCCTCTAACATGGGCGTGACCTCCACATCGCGCGCCGGGCTGCCGTGACGGTACCAGAGCACGCGGTCGGTTTCCGGCAGGATGTTCACGCGACAGAGTTCACGGCCGAAGAGGCCGTTGATCAGCGTCGATTTTCCGGCGTTCACTTCACCGGAGACGACAAAAAGGAAGGGCGTTCCCAGTCCTTTTGCCATCTCGGCGAACGGCAGTCGGTCGCCGAGATCCGTGCCGGTCTCCACCGCGAGTTCGGCAATGCCATGCATTACTTCCGAAAGCCGTTCCCGCGTGGCGAAGTATCGCTCGCCGAACATCATCTCGCTCACGGATTTAGGCGGGGACGGGAAATGCTCAGGAATTGGCGGGTGCCACAGATGCCTGCGCGGATGGAGCGGCGGTCTGCATGGCGAGCAGTTGGGAAACCGTTACGAATTTGAATCCACGGCGGAGCAGGCCGTCGAGTGTGGCGGGCATGGCGTCCACCGTTTGAGCGTGGAGATCGTGAGCGAGGACAATGCCGCCGGGGCTGGCACCTGCGAGGATGCGCGAGCTGATCACCCCGGCGCCCGGGCGTTTCCAGTCGAGCGGATCGACGGACCAGAGAATCGTGGGATAGCCGAACTGCGAGTGAACGATTTCCCGCTGCCGCTGAAGGAGACCACCATAGGGAGGCCGCATGGTGCGCGGTTTCATGCCGCAGGCGTTGACGATGGCGGCTTCGCAGCGGCCGAGATCGGCGACGACCTCGCTATCGCTGAGTTTGCTCAATAAGCGGTGGGTGTGGCTGTGATTGGCGATTTCATGGCCTTCCTCTACCGTGCGGCGGACGACCTGCGGATAGAGGTTCACGCTTTGGCCGATGACGTAGAAGGTCGCCTTGATGTTGCGGGCGCGGAGCATGTCGAGCAGCCGCGTCGTGTTTTGCGGGTGCGGGCCGTCATCGAAGGTCATTGCGATGTAATTCCCGGAAACGTGAACGCGGGAGAAACTGACGCCGCTTTTTTTCGAGAAATTCGCATCCAAGTTCATGTCTGGATTCCGCGGCACCGGACCTTGGACCGTGGGTGTGCGGTAGGCGGTGTTAGAAGGGGTTTTCACCGGCGCGGCGGCGGCCGATGGTGGCCGGCTGGCCAATGGCTCGGCAGCGGCACAACTGGTGAGTGAGGCGGCGGCGAGCAGGAACCCCCGGCGCGTGAGCTGCGTGAGATCCGCCTGGTCGGCAGAGTCGGCTTCGAGCGAAGCGTTGAGAAACTTGAAGCCGAGAGCGTTGAGGGGATTGTCCATATGGGTATTGGGGAACAGCGGAAACGTTTCGGAGAACTTAGTGAATCGGCGGGTGATGTCACGTCTCGTTTTTTCGGGTTTCACTCAAAGGCTTCCTGTCGCGTGCCGTGGATTTTGCTAACAAGTTACCCAGTGCTGACGTTTGAGTCAGAGTGTCCGCAAGGACGAATCGAGAATCTCGTTACGCCGCCTTGTGTAATTCGAATGGGTTATCAAAAACTTGATACGAAGATCATCTAGTTCGAGCAATCGCACTTTGTTTTCAATCCCCGAAGGTATTTCTTCGCGTAAAATCTCAGGACCTTTGTTCCACAGGTCTTTGCAATTGAGGATTTGGTTGTGCAGGCAATCAAGGGCCATGAGACCTGCGAAAAAAACCCACAGTATGCCCCAACCCTCGTTCGGGATGACCTGAGAGATGCCCAGTAGGACAAAAAGAGCTTGTGTAGTTTTGTAAAGGACCAGGAACACCAGTCTTTTGCGGGAAGAGAAATTGACGGGCATGATACTGAAAAAGATTGGGGTTTGGTCGGTGAAAAATTTCTCGCAGAAGCAATCCGGTTTTATGAAAGCTGCGCGGCAAGGGCGAGTGAATTCTTCGAAGGGTTTTCCAGCAGGCCGTGGCTCGACACAGCGGCGTGTGCAGTTTGCTTCAAACGGAGCCTTGATTCAACGCGTGCACGATTTCTCCGGTAGCCGAGGTGAACTGATAGGAGTTCCGCAGGGTTTCGCCGAGGTAGTGTTTTGCCAGGCGGACGGCTTCCGGCAGTGAATTTCCGAGTGCGAGCGCGGCCGCGATGGCGGCGGAAAGCGTGCAGCCAGTGCCGTGCGAGCCGGGCAGGGGAATGCGCGGGGCGGAAAAACGGTGGACTGTGCCGTTTTCGATCAAGAGGTCGATGCAGTCGGGGCCGTCGAGGTGCCCGCCTTTGAGTAGGACGGCGGTACCGAAAAGCTGCGAGAGCTTGCGGGCGGCAGGTTCGAGGGAACTTTCGTCGGGAATGTGTTCGCCTAACAGTGCCTCCGCTTCCGGCAGGTTTGGCGTGATGACGCGGGCGAGGGGCAGTAGCAGGTTTTTATAACAATCCACCGCCTCCACCTCTAACAATGAATCGCCAGTTGATGCGATCATTACCGGATCGACCACCAGCAGGATTTCCGGATGGTTTCTTAAAATTTCCGCAACCGCCCGCACGTGATCTGCGGAAAAAAGCATGCCGGTTTTGACCGCCGCGACGGGGAAGCTTTTCATCAGGAGTGAAATCTGGTCGGCCACGATTTCCACCGGCACCGCGTGCACGGCGCGGACGATGTTGGCGGTTTCGGAAACCACGCAGGTCACCGCGGTGAGGCCGTGGACGTGAAAGTGCTGGAATGTCTTCAGATCCGCCTGGATCCCGGCACCTGCGGAGCAATCCGAGCCTGCGATCGAAAGAGCGACGGGAATGGGTGGCAGCATGCGTTTTGATAACGATTGGACAGTTTGCCGCAACTCTCTTTCTTGCTTGGCAGTCCGTGGATCAGCGGAAACGATGGGGGAGATGGCAGGCGTGATTCGCGAATTCGAGGGACTGCGGGTGAAGGTGGATGATGTCATCTACATGCCCAGCCTCGACGCGCCGCCGAACAAGCCGCACCCGTTTGTGTATTTCATCTCCATCCATAACGACTCGCCGGTGCCGGTGACCATCCGCGGGCGGAAGTGGGTGGTGCATGAGGACGAAGGAGAGGTAACGGTCGTAGAAGGCGATGGTGTGGTAGGGCAAACGCCGTCGATCGAGCCGGGCGGACATTTTTCTTATAACAGCTACCACGTCGTGGCGAACGGCGCGCGGGCGTCCGGGGCATTTTTCGGCGAGACGGCTGGCGGTGAATGGATTTTCGCGCGGATTCCGGAATTCCGGCTGGATGTGCCGAATTGGGCGTGAGGAAGTTGAGAGTTTGTAGTTGAGTGTTGAAAGTTGGAAGAAGTGCTTCTGATCTTGCTCTCAACTCTCAACTCTCAACTCTCAACTCTCAACTCTCAACTCTCAACTCTCAACCTCTTCAAAAATGACTGCGTCCATGCGGATGTCGTGCGGCTCGGAGAACGTGTCGGGAACGAGTTGCTCTGGGAAACAGACGCCGATTTTCAGCGCGTCGGATCGGGATTTTTCCAAGATTCGATCGTAGTAGCCTTTGCCGCGGCCGAGACGCCCGCCGTTTGGATCGAAGGCGAGGCCAGGGCAGATGAAGGCGTCGATATCGGCGGGTTGGATCTCAGGCAGAGATGGCGAGGGCTCCAGGATGGAAAATATGCCGGGAAAAAGGTCAACGGCAGGGTTGCGAACTTCGTGAAATTCAAGGAAATGATCATCGATGACTCGCGGATAGGCCCAGCGGATTTCCGGATGGCGGGCGATGAAATCTGATAGGTCAATTTCTCCCGGGAGCGGGGAGAAGACGGCAATGGTTTTGAGGTGGGGACGGTCGGCGAGCCAAAGATGGAGAGCGTGGCAAACCGCACCCGACTTCGACTCCAGCATGCGGAGGAGCGCTCGCATGGTCCTACGGAGGGCGGATTTTCGGGAGGACGGATCGGGAATTGCCACTTGCCAATGAATCGGGTTCTTCCATCCTTACGCGTGATGATGCGATTCTGGCAAGCAGCCGCAGTTTTTTGCGCCTCGGCGATGTTTCTCGGGGCGGAGGAGCCGGCGATGTCGTTCGCGTGGGATCCGCCGAAAGTGCGGGTGAGTTTGTTCACGAACGAGTTGGGATTGTTGGATTCGGAGCGCGAGGATTACGCGACCAATCTGGCAACGATCGCTTCCAATCACCTGGCAGAATCGAAAGCCTCCCCGGCTTCGATCGCCGGAGCGCGGCGGATGCTGGGACTTGCATTGCAACTTTCCCCGCGGAACAAAAAGGCGGTGATAGTGAATTTCCAACTGGCGAAGGGGATCCTGCCGGCGGTCACTGATGGGAATTACAGCCCGCCGGTTTTTGCGCGTTTGATCCTGACGCGCGGCCAGATGCTGGAAAAACAGGGCGGTGAAGAAAACAAGAAGCTAGCGCGGCTTTTCATTCAACTGGCAGCGGAACTGGACCCGAAAAACGAGGACGCGGTCTATCTGAGCGAGGTCCAGCGGCTCGATCATGGCAGCCTGGATTGGAAATCGATCACGGATCCGCCGGAAACCGCCCCTGACCCTTGATGTTCTGATGCCTGCGGAAATCGAACGGAAATTCCTTGTTGTGGATGAATCTTGGCGCGATGGCGCGGTGGGTATCGGAATTTCGCAGGGCTATCTCTCGCAGGACCCGGACCGCACGGTGCGCGTGCGATTGGCTGGAGACAACGCGTGGATCACGATCAAGGGACGCACCCACGGAATTACCCGGGCGGAGTTCGAGTATGCCATCCCGCCGCAGGACGCGAGGGAGCTGTTGGAATTATGCCTGCCGTCGGTGATCGAGAAAACACGGCACGAGATCCGGCACGGCGCGCACATCTGGGAGGTGGATGTTTTTCATGGTGAAAATGCCGGGCTCATCATCGCCGAGGTGGAGCTTTCTGATAGGAACGAGTCGCCGGAAATGCCCTCTTGGCTAGGGATGGAAGTTTCGGATGATCCGCGGTATTTCAACTCGCATCTGTCACGACAGCCGTTCGCGAAATGGGCCGCTATTTCGGAAGAATGAATCTTCTGCAATCTCCGCCTTGCCAGCAGCCAGCTTCTCCTTACCCTTTGCCAAGAATCTCACATGAAAATCTGGCTCGACGGCAAACTGGTGGATGAATCTGAAGCGAAGATATCGGTCTTTGACCACGGTCTTCTCTACGGCGACGGAGTTTTTGAAGGAATCCGCTTTTACAACGGCCGGATCTTCCGGCTGGAAGAACACATCCGCCGGTTGTTCGATTCATCGCGAGCCATCATCTTGAACCTGCCGTGGACGCAGGAAGAAGTTTGCAAATTCACCTGCGAAACAGTCGCCGCCAACGGTCTTACCGACGGCTACATCCGCCTCGTCGTTACGCGCGGCGCGGGTGAACTCGGCCTTAATCCCTATCTCTGCCCGGTGCCATCGATGTTCATCATCGCTTCGACCATCAAGCTCTATCCAGACGAGCACTATCAGAACGGCCTTTCCATCATCACCTGCGCGACTCGCCGCCCGGCGCCAGGTGCGCTGATGCCTCAGGTGAAATCGCTTAACTATTTGAACAACATCATGGCGAAGGTGGAGGCGATCCAGGCGAATGCCCTCGAAGCCGTCATGCTCAACGAGCAGGGCTACGTGGCCGAGTGCACGGGTGACAACCTCTTCCTTTTGAAAAATGGAGTGCTTCTAACGCCCCTCATCTCGGACGGCGCTTTGGATGGCATCACCCGCGCGGTGATCATCGAGCTGGCAGAAAAACTGGGTGTCCCCTTCAAGGAGCTCTCGCTCACCCGTTATGACATTTTCACCGCTGACGAATGTTTCCTAACAGGGACAGCCGCGGAAGTCATTCCAGTCGTGGCGCTGGACCGCCGGATCATCGGCTCTGGCAAGCCCGGACCGATCACCAAGCGTTTCCTCGAAGCCTTCCACGAACTTGCAATGAGCACTGGCACTCCCTTTGCTTAGATGTTAACGATAGATAACCCATGAAATGTGATTTCTGCGAAAAAAAGGCCACTGTCTTCCTGACCCAACTCGTCGAAGGGCAGATGAAGAAGGTGTGCCTTTGCGACGGTTGCGCGCAGGAGCGTGGAGTCACGGATCCGACCGGCTTTTCCCTCGCAGATCTCCTTTTGGGCGGTCTGCCCGGCGGACCCGGAACGATTTCAGCGGGTAGTCCTTCAAAGAAATCTCCCGGAAACGGCAAGCAGTGCGTCACCTGTGGATTTTCTCTCGACGACCTGCGAAGAGTGCGCCGTTTTGGATGCAGCGATTGTTATGCGACCTTCGGCGAAGAAGTCGCGCAAATGGTTCGCGGCATGCACAAGGGAACATCGCATATCGGCAAAGTGCCGGAAGGGCTGATGGCCATCCAATTCCGCAGCCAGCGGATCGAAGAACTTCGCTCGCGACTCGATCAGGCAATCGCTTCAGAAAGCTACGAGGAAGCCGCGGGAATTCGCGATGAAATCCGCAACCTCGATGAAGTGAAAATCTGAGTTCCGGCCATTGAAATTTGAAACCAACATGATGCGCTTCTCCACCCTCATCAAGCACCCCGCCGATTGGATGACCGGCGGGCCGGGGGAGCATGGAGCCGTCCTGACTTCCCGGATCCGCCTCGCGCGAAATTTACGCCGCCAGCCGTTTCCTGGCTGGGCGAAGCGTGACCAACGTGCCGCCGCCCTCGACCTCATGCGGCCAGCCGTGGAAGCGCTGCCCGCGATGAAGGGCGCGTTCTCCCATGAATTGGGCGATCTGACCTCCGTGCAAAAGCAAGTGCTCGTCGAGCGCCACCTGATTTCCCGTGAGCACGCCGCTCGTGGTGATGGCTCTGCAGCTGTCATTGAGCGCCGGCAAACCTTCAGCCTGATGCTCAACGAGGAGGATCACCTCCGCATGCAGGCAATTCGGCCGGGCCTCCAGCTCACGGCGGCGTTCAATGCTCTATCAGAGCTCGACACGGAGCTGGAAGGTTCCCTGGAATTCGCCTTCGATCCGACGCTCGGTTATCTAACGACCTGCCCGACCAATCTTGGCACCGGTCTGCGCGCTTCTGCGATGCTCCATCTGCCGGGCCTTGTTCTGAGCGACCAGATCGGCCAGGTATTGCAGGCCGTGAACAAGATTGGCCTCGCCGTGCGCGGGCTTTACGGCGAAGGCACCGAGTCGCTCGGAAACCTCTATCAGATTTCCAATCAATCAACGCTGGGCGAAAGCGAGGAAACGATCATCCGTCGGCTCGAGCGCGTCATTTCGCAGGTTGCCAATCACGAGCAAAACGCCCGCGAAAAGCTGGTGGAGGACGACCCGGAAATGGTTGCCGACAAAATCGGCCGCGCCTACGGGGTTTTGCGTCACGCCCACATCATCGATTCGAAAGAAGCGCTGAATCACCTTTCCCTCCTTCGCCTCGGTGGAACTCTCGGATTTTTCCCGGCGGAAACGGTGATGGTCTGCGATTCCCTGCTGATGGATATCCAGCCAGCCCACCTCCAGCTTCACTCTGGACGCAAACTTTCTCCCGAGGAAAGGGACGCGATTCGTGCAGAAATCGTGCGCTCCCGTTTGCATTCCCTTGATTCTCCTGATACTCGTATTTCATCAAAAGACGAAAAAAAGCCTTCTGACTCACCCAACTCCGGCGACGCATGAACAACTTCACCCCACGCGCTCAACAAGTCCTCGCTCTGGCCCGAAAGGAAGCCGATCGATTCAATCATTCCTATGTAGGCACCGAGCACTTGCTCCTCGGCCTGATCAAGCTCGGCCAAGGCGTGGCCGTCAACGTGCTCGAACGCATGGGCTTGGAACTCGAAGCCGTCCGCATGGAAGTGGAAAAGGAGGTCGGTTCCGGCCCGCCTCAAAAAGCTGCGGGAAACATTCCCTACACTCCTCGTGTGAAAAAGGTCCTCGCCCTGGCCAACAAGGAAGCGAAGGCACTGAATCACTCATATGTTGGCACTGAGCATCTGCTTCTGGGCCTGCTCCGCGAAGGCGAAGGCGTTGCTGCACGCGTCTTGAAGCGCCTCGATGTGGATATCCAGCGCACCCGCAATGAAATTCTCGCGGAAATCGATCCGAATTTTTCTCCTGACGATCAGGATGACGACGACGATGACGACGAGGAAGTCGAAGACGGCGACGGTCCATTCGAAGATGAAAGCCAGCCGCAAGCTCCCAACGCGGAAGCTGACGGGAAATCCAAGACACCCGCTCTTAAGGCTTTCGGCCGTGATTTGACGAAAGTCGCCCGCGATGGTGGCTTGGACCCTGTGATTGGACGTGAGAGCGAGATCGAACGCGTGATCCAAATCCTCTGCCGCCGCACGAAAAACAACCCGGTGCTCATCGGAGAAGCGGGTGTAGGAAAAACCGCGATCGTCGAAGGTCTCGCCCAGGAAATCGCCACCGGCAATGTTCCCGAAATTCTCCGCGATAAAAAAGTCATCACGCTGGACCTCGCATTGATGGTGGCCGGCACGAAATACCGCGGCCAATTCGAAGAGCGCATCAAGGCGGTGATGGATGAGATTCGGAAGGTGAAAAACGTCATCCTGTTCATCGACGAACTGCACACAATCGTCGGTGCCGGTTCCGCCGAGGGTGCCATGGATGCCTCCAACATCATCAAGCCCGCGCTCAGCCGTGCTGAACTGCAATGCGTCGGCGCTACCACTCTCAACGAATACCGGAAATACATCGAAAAAGACTCTGCGCTCGAGCGCCGGTTCCAACAGGTGAAGGTTGAAGAACCGTCCGTCGACGATGCGATCAAGATTCTCCAAGGGCTTCAGGAGAAATATGAAACCCACCACAAGGCGACCTTCACGCCGTCGGCCATCGAAGCTGCGGTGAAACTAACATCGCGCTATCTCACCGCCCGATTCCTGCCCGACAAGGCCATTGATGTCCTTGATGAAGCCGGTGCCCGCGCGCGGATCGGCACGATGACGCGCCCGCCTTCCATCAAGGAATTGGAAGCCGCCATCGTCGAAATCAACCGCGACAAGGTGGCAGCCATTGCCGAGCAGAATTTCGAAAAAGCCGCCTCACTTCGGGATGACGAAAAGCATGCGAAGAAAAACCTCGAAGATACGCTGAAGAACTGGCGTGCCTCCTCCGAAGAAACCATCGTCACCGTCACCGACGACGACATCATGGCCGTTGTCTCCAAGTGGACCGGCGTGCCGCTTCGCCGCATGGAAGAGAAGGAAGCTGAGAAGCTACTGAAAATGGAAGACGAACTCAAGGGCCGGGTGATCGGTCAAAACGAGGCGGTGATTGCCATTTCCAAAGCTCTGCGACGTTCGCGCGCAGACCTGAAAGACCCGCGCCGGCCAATTGGTTCATTCCTGTTCCTCGGACCTACTGGTGTCGGTAAAACCTACCTCGCCCGCAACTTGGCCGAGTTCATGTTCGGCGACGCGGATTCCCTGATCCAGATCGACATGTCGGAATACATGGAGAAATTCACTGCCAGCCGTCTGATCGGCTCGCCTCCGGGATATGTAGGTTATGAGGAAGGTGGCCAGCTTTCGGAAGCCGTCCGTCGCCGCCCATATTCTGTGGTTCTTTTCGACGAAGTGGAAAAAGCGCACCCGGACGTGATGAATTTGCTCCTGCAGATTCTCGAAGAAGGCACGGTCACCGATTCGTTGGGTCGCAAGATCGATTTCCGCAACACGATCATCATCATGACCTCCAATGTCGGAGCTTCCTCCATCAAGCGCCAAACCTCACTCGGGTTCGGCGCAATGAATGAAGATCAAGCCGACTTCCAGGGCATGAAGGACAAGATTCTCGAGGAATCTAAACGTTACTTCAAACCGGAGTTTCTCAACCGCCTCGATGACCTGGTTGTTTTCCACATGCTGGAAAAGGTCGATCTGAATCAAATTGTCGATCTCGAGGTATCCAAGCTCGTCAAGCGCCTGAAGGAGAAAGACATTGCGCTCACTCTCACCAACGACGCGCGCGACCTTCTGGCGATCAAAGGATTCGATCCGGCTTACGGTGCACGTCCAATGCGCCGCGCGGTGGAGCGTTTCCTCGAAGATCCGCTCGCCGAGTCACTGCTGCGCGGTGATGTCAAATCGGGTGATTCCGTCAACGTCGTCAAAAAGACAGACGTGGAAGAACTCGATTTTGTCTCTAGCCGCCCTGAATCGCAGGAAGAAGTGAGCGAGGCAGGCGTCTGAACAAAGATTACGCAAACGGGCCCGTGCCAGTCGATCTGGCGCGGGCTTTTTTGGGTCAATTCTTGAGAACGCGGGAATCGTGAAGATTTTGACCAGAGACCTTTGGCTTGCGGTGAGGACCGATTTCGTTCAAGTCTTCGCGACGGATGGTTTATTTCCGTGCCCATTGGTTCTCCGGTATGTTCCGAATTTCCCGAAAAACTTCCTTCTTTTGCCTACTGATTCCGGCGTTTTTGGCCGGATCGATGGGCGCGTCCGGGCAGGGAACCAAGGTCAGCAATGCTGCCCCGAAAGTAGTGGTTCCTACCGGTAGCCGCCCGGTGGCTCCCGTTCGCCCTCAAGCGCAAACGGCGCGGATTTTGTACCCATGGAAAACCCACGTCACCTGCACGATTTTTTGGATTGGTGAGACGCCGACGGAGCGCAATCCCACCCCTAACAATAAGTCATCGTGGGACCAGCAATGGGCATCGAATTTCGGAGGATTCGACGATCCGGAGCCATCCAACCGCGTGGCCAGCCACACGAGCGGTGAGTTCCGACCCAAGGCGTTCATTCCCAAGCTCAATCCCTTTTACATCGCACTGCCTTACAACGATGTGCTCGGTTACGGTGCCCACAAACCTGAGGCCTCACGCGTGATTCCCTGGTTCAACCGCCTCCGACCGGAGCCAGGAAAAACCGTATGCAAGGGGCGTTGGATTCAGATTTATTTCGGCAACCGCAGCTGTTACGGCCAGTGGGAGGATTGCGGGCCGTGGGAAACCGACGACTGGGAGTTTGTTTTTGGCACCAAGCCGCCGAAAACCACGCAGAACGGCGCGGCGGGCATCGACCTCTCACCTTCGATTCGCGATTATCTCGGACTGAAATCCGGACAAAAAGTGCACTGGCGCTTCGTTGAGGCCGGCCAGGTGCCATATGGGCCATGGAAAAAGTATGGCCAAGAGACACCGGTTGGGAACGATCCCGACCTCATTGCTCAGCAGAAGTATCTCGAATACTTGCGGAAACTTCGTGACGAGCAGTTTTTGAAAAAACCGTTGAACCAGATTCAGAACTAAGTGGACCACTCGCCGGTCTCCAGGAAATGCAGGCTGAGCCGGATCGCTTCCGGATGCATTTGGATAAATGTATGATCCGCGGGGACCACGCTGAATCCGCGTAACCCGTCAATTCTCCCTCTTTCCGCTGAAACAATACCGTCATTTTCCTGGCTTAGGAGCTTTCTGAACATCGGAATGGAACTGCGGCTTCCCATGATCACCGCCGCTTCGAGGCCGGACGGTAGCGGTGGCAGCCGGGGCGGCAGTCCTTGGGTTCCCAACTCCTCACCCGCGGGGCCTAGCACACTTTTGAGGGCAGGGTGGCGTCTTATCCAATCCACAATCTCGCTCCCGCCGTTGGGAGGAGCAAGCATCACCACCCGGCCGGTTTTCCAGGTCACGTTTCCGGCCAGCAGCGAGCGAAGAATAATTCCGCCTAATGAGTGCGTGATGAAATGCACTGGCTCATCTCGCGAAATTTTTTCCACCTCGCGCCTGACGAATTCGGTGGGCGCCTCCACTGGCAGGCGCGATGAAGGGTAGGGGACGTTCAGTGTTGAAAATCCGGCGTCCGCCAGCGCCCGGGCGAGAGGTTCCATGGCGCGCCAGCCACGCCACAAGCCGTGGAGCAGCACAACAGGCGGTCCGTTGGCCTGGTGCCAGCGCGGCCGATCCCATGGAAGCGGCGGCGTCAGCATCTCCGCGCGGTCCCGCCAATGAGAGAATCGTTTCACTTTGAAAATCATGCCACCGAAGGAGGCAACGGCAATCCCAAGAGCCCGAATCCTGGAAATTCCTTCGGAGAGCATGATTTCTCACCCGTCGCCCGGAATAAGGCTGCATTCTTCTTGACTCAATTTACATCGAAGCCTAAATCGCCGCCCCCAAACGAACTTTTTACCACTGATTCCCATGGCCAACGCACAAGTCATTCTCAAAGAAAAAATCGAAGGCCTTGGTGCCGAAGCCGACGTCGTCAAAGTTCGCGCCGGCTATGCCCGCAACTTTCTGATCCCACAAGGCAAGGCTTTTGAAGCCAGCAAATCAAACCTCCGCCACGTCGAAGCCCTCAAGGCGAACCGTGCGGCGCGCGAAGCTGAAGAACTGGTCGCCTTCCAGGAACTCGCCACCAAGATTTCCAAGATCAAGCCGAAGTTCACCCTCTCCACCGGTCAAGGCGGCAAGGCATTTGGTTCGGTCACCAACATGGACATCCACAAGGAGCTCGAAGCAGCCGGCATCGTCATCGATCGCCACGCCATCGAGCTAGACAAGCCAATCAAAAAGTCCGGCAAATCCGAAGTGACAGTGCGTCTCCACCCGGAAGTGATCGCCACCCTCACCATCTCGGTGGACGCGGGCGACACCAAGGAAGAGGAAGCCTGATTTCTCCCTGGCCCGAATTGATTTCAATAAAAACCCCCGACTCGTTGACCGAGCCGGGGGTTTTTGTTTTCAAACACCGCCGTTGGATGGCGATAACTCCAGACAAAGAATGTTAGACGAGGCCTTGGCGCAGGGCCTTGGAAACCGCTTCCGTTTGGGAACGGACTTCCAGTTTGCGATAAACCGAGCGCAGGTGCATGTCCACGGTGTGCTGCGAGATGGATAGCTCATCGGCGATTTCCTTTTTGATGAGACCCTTCACCAGAAAACGCAGGACTTCCTCCTCGCGGCTGGTCATGGCCTCGATCTGGCTCACCGGGCCATGCCGCGAGAAGCCTTGGAGGATCATGTTGGCAATCGGCGCGCTAAGGGCCGAGGCACCGTGAATCACGTCGCGAATACCGGAGAGAATTTCATCGGGATCCGACGTTTTCAACAGGTAGCCGGATGCGCCGTTGCAGATGGCGCGATAGACTTTATCCCGATCGTCGGAAGCCGTGAGGATCAGCACTTTCACCTCCGGCAGGAGCACGCGGATGTCACAAAGCACTTCCAAACCGTCGCGGCGGGGCAGCCCGAGGTCGAGCAGCAGCAGGTCCGGGCGCTCGTTGGTGAATTTCAGTTTATCGAAAAGATCGGCCGCGCTGGCAAAGTGGTGCGGGCAGATCATGTCGTTTTCTCCGCTGATGAGGCGGCGGACTTGTTTCGCGAAAACCTCGTGATCTTCGAGAATCCAAATGCAAGTGGTGGTGGTGGCTTCAGCGATCATGACAGGGTGGGGTGGGCGGTTAGATGAGAACGTTTGACGAGCAGGCGGATTTGAGTGCCGGTTTCCTTGGAGGAGGCGATCTGTAGAAGTCCCTCCAGCACTCGTGCCCGATCTTCCAGTTTCCGGACGGAGGTGGGTGATTTGGATTCGTCGAGCGGGAGCCCGATGCCGTTGTCCAGGATTTCCAACGCCAGCTTGTCGTCCTCATCCCAGAGCCGGATGGAAACGCGATTGGCGTGCGAATGCTTGAGCACGTTGTGAATCGCCTCCTTGTAGAACAGGAAAAGATGGCGCTTGGCGTCAAGAGACAGCTTGGCGGCAGTCTTGTTAGACTCGCAATCGAGCGTGAAATTGATTTCCCGCAGCAGGCGGTTTGCGGTTTCGCGCATACGCTGGACGAGATCACCGATGGAGTCCTGGCGGCGCTCGAGCAGCCAGACGATGTCGCGCATGGCAAGGGAACTCTCGCGGGCAATGGATTCCACTTCGCCAAGATCTTCAGCGACTTCCTCCGGGCCTTGCAGCCGGACCAAATCTTTGCGGGCCGTGCGGGCAATGAGCGAAATGCTGCCAAGATTGCTGCCAATGTCATCGTGGAGATCAGAGGCGATGCGTTTCCGCAATTGGTCGAGCTGGTCCCGTGACATCAAACGGCGGCGTTCGACAATGAAGACCGGAATCAGGAAAGTGAGCCCAAGAATCACGGCGGAGCCCCATGTCGCGTTCAGTTCGCTCTCGGATGCGAGCTGACGGTGGATCGGCCTGAGCGAGGCCAGCTCACGCTCCATGCGACCACGCTCGTAAAGCTGGTCCAGCCAGACGGAAACCGGGATGATTTTTTTCTCAGAGGCGAAGTTGTCAGTCAGGGAAGAAACGGTGGTGGTTTCGTTGCCGTGCAATCGGCGGACCGGCAGGTTGATCGCGAGGTTTTCGCCCTTCGACCAGGCCTCGATTTCTGAAAGCGCCTGCACCCGTTGTTCGCCGATCAGGTAGGGACTTGTCCCGGTAATTCGAATGCTTTTCGCGATTTTTCCCGCCAGTGGAATGACCAACGGAGTCATGCTGCTGGATCCTGGGAGGGGATTCGTCCATTGGTAAACAAGCTGCTCACCAGATAGTTCATCGTTCTGAAGGTGGATGCTGAGGGATTCAGGAAACACTGAGGACTCGAAGGACCGGCTGAGCTGATAGGGAAACAATACAAGCCGGTCAAGGGGAGCGGCCGCATCCAGTTGCACACTCCAAGAGACTTGGTCGTTGTTGTCGTTCACCGTGACGGAATCTCCCAGGTCCTTGTCTGGTTTGAAGCCGTTTTGCCAAATGCCAAGCGGTGTCCGGCCGTCGGTCAACGCCGCCGGGTACCAGATCCCGGTGGAATCGAGATTGCCGACAGTGGAGACCGCGGCCCCGAAGGAAACTGGCTCGCGGTTGGAGATCACCACGATTTCGGAAAGGCCGAAAAGGTCGACCACACCCCGGTTGTGGCCTTCATGGACCGTCAGCCTCACATAGCGTGCGGAATCCCGGGCGCTGAATGGTACCGGATTTCCATCCGACTGGGGATAAACATTCACGCCAGAGGTAAAAAGGATGATTCGTTGGCCGAAATCAGCCCGATTCGACAGCTCGATGGTAAAACGTTTTGGGAAAATGCCCGGATCTTCTAAAAATTCCCTTTGAGCCGGGATCAGGAAGATCGTGCTGATCGGCATGGTAGCGCCGAGGTCCAAAGTGACGGAAGGATCAGCTCCCCCCACTTTGCCACGGCAACCACGGTAGCCGAGACCAACCTTCATGGCGTGTTCGCGGTGGAGGGCGAAGGTGGATACCCGGTTGTCCAACCAAGTCACACGATCCTCGGTCTTAACGAGTTGTGAGTCGAAAATCCGGGCAATCCGGCTGATTGGGTTGGCCACTTGGGCCGGGACCGCAGCCTCCGTCTGGGTCGCCGACAGACATGCTGCGAGCGACAGCATTCCGTATTTGAATCGGCGAGGATGGCGGCTGTTCAGCATATTCCAGAGAGGCGATACGCTCCAGATACTGATAGTTTTTAGAAAATGATCAATCTTTTTTAATTAAAAACTTATCCATACCTCTAATATACGCCTATCTAGCTGGAAATGAGAGAATTGAGGGTTGAAACTTTTTTTCAAGAAGCACCCAAAAACTGCCTCACGGCCTCGCGTTTTAGCCGTAATTCACGCCATTCGTTGACGAGTCGGCTGGCCTCAATAATGCCGCAACCGGCAGGCAACTTCAATTGCAGTCCATCCCACCAGATTCCCCGGATGGCGACAACGGCGTCGAATCTCCCTTCGTCCCAAAGTCCGAACGGAGCGCCGAATTCCCTTGGGCAGCCGAGGCGCTCTCGCCATTCCAGCAGGCGGTCGAGAGTCTCAACCGTGCGTGGCAGCGGGCCCAGCGCCGGTGTCGGATGCAGCCGTCGGAGCAAATCCTCCGCCTCCAACCTGACGGGTAATTCAAGGCTGATCGTGGTGAGAAAATGAACGATCGGCCCCAGATCAAGGATTTCACGCGACAGCCGCTCGACTTTGCCAAGATCGAGCAATTTCGAAACCAGCGTCTGCGCGACATATTCGTGTTCGCGGATTTCTTTTTCATCGACGGCAAAAACCTCCCGATCCTCGCTTCTCGCGGTGCCAGCCAGAGCCATGGTTTCAAGGCGGTTTTCATTCAGTGAAAACAACAATTCTGGAGTGGCACCGGCAAAACCCGTCTCCGTTTGCACCCAGCCGTAGGACTGCAACGGCACCGATCGACGGGCCATCGCGGCGGTCACCGCGAGACCCGGCGACTCGCGGGCACTGCCGCATTCGGTCACGACGGGCACGGTTTTTTCAAAAATCCCTCCATGGATGCAGGACATCACTTCTTGAAAAATCACGGAAAACGGCGCGGCATCCAGTGGCTGCCACACACAGGATAGCGTTGGCACCCCGGAAAACCGGTCAGCCAGGTCCGCCGCCATCATCCGCTCGATTCTGCTGGGAATCTTCCAGGGCCGCGTCCCTTTCAGTGCGAAATCCTGAATGTAAAAGGCGGTGCCGCTGGTTGGCGCTGCGTCGGATTCGGAAAATGGCCCGTGGCCGATCACGACGCTGCCGTCCCGCCTTGCCAGCCAAGCCATTGATTCTGTGAAGTGATCCATGAAACGTGTTGGAAAAGGTGCGTGGGCAAGCGATGTCCCGCAAGCCGTATCCCATGCCTAAAAAGCGTCCCGCACTCGGTTCACTCGCGGTTTTTTGCCATCTTCCACGTAAACTTCGATCACATCGAAGCGCCATGGCAGGTCGCGTGTGCCGAGTCGCTTGAGCCAGGCGTTTGCCCCGCGCTCGATCAGCCCTTGTTTTTCGCGGTTTACTGCGTCCAGCGCCCGGATTTTGCTGCCCTCTCGGCGTGTTTTCACTTCAACGAACAGCAGCAGTTTTCCTTCCCGCGCCACAATGTCCACCTCACCGCGCTTCGGGCCCTTGTAGTTTTTTGCCAAGATACGGCAGCCGTTTGCGCGGAGCCAGTCGGCGGCCACAGCTTCACCATAATTTCCCAACCAGATCCGGTCTCGGACTTCTCCATCAGGCCCCGTCAAAAGGCAGGGTGAGTTGAGCGACCGGCTGAAACGAGCGACGATGGTGGCGACAAGGGCCGTGAGTCCGAAGCGCTTCAAGATGCGCCTTCGTGCCATATCCCTGATGCTTCGCAAAGCCGAATTGAGGGAACTCTCTATCAATTTTCAGCATGATCCGGTCGCGCGTCACCTTCGCGATGATGCTGGCGGCGGCGATGGAAAGGGAAATGCCATCACCTTTAACAATCCCCTGGTGTGGGATGTGGAAATCCCTGACCGGCAGACCATCGATCAAACAGAAATCCGGTTTCTGCTGGAGCGCCTCCACGGCCCGCCGCATGGCCAGGTGGGTGGCGCGCAGGATGTTGATGCGGTCGATTTCCTCATGATTCGCCGTAGCGACCGACCAGATGATCTCCGGATCGGTCGTGATGATTTCAAAAAACACATCGCGGCCGGCCGGGGAGATTTTTTTAGAATCATCGAGCCCCGGGCAGGCGAATCCGCGCGGTAGAATGACGGCGGCAGCTGCCACCGGACCCGCGAGAGGCCCCCGACCCGCCTCATCCACTCCTGCGATCCATGACAGACCACGCGCGTGACAGGCGGATTCGAAGGTCAGATCGGGCATGCAGTGGTGACTCAGAAGCGGTTGAAGCGCTCGCGAGTCGACATCTGGGAATGGGTCATCGTCGCGAATAGCTGGGTGGCAAATACCGTGCCATCGCTATCCACCACAATACCAATCCCGGTGTAGGTCCAAGCGCTGCGCATGTTATAATTATGATCTTTCGAATTCGACCACAAGTTCACCAAAGCAGCAGCGGATGTCGATCCCGGATGATTGGCGGCGGCCACGTTTTCGCTGATGTTCTCCATGTGGTAGGACTCGCGAGCCATCAGGGCTCGTCCTTCGAATCCAATATGACTGACGTTTTTCCCATGCACACTGAAAGTCCCGCGATTGGATCGCAGATACTCACTGTGTTTCTGGGCCAGGCGGTCAAGACCGGCATGGCGTTGAAGATCCGACGCGCCGTGGCTGCGGCGGTAGGAATTGACTTCCTGAAACACCCGCTCGGAAAGCGAGGAGTCAGGACGGAGCGACGCCGAGACCGGCATCTTCTTGGTTTGTGGTTGCGAGGCGCACGATGCCAATGCGGCAGCGGCGCAAGCGACCGTAATCACTTTCAGGTAAGGGTATGTTTTCATGCAGGGACAGCACTGAAAAATTTTTGACGTAAATACCCTTGATTGTAAAGTTGTTTTAAAAATACACGTGATCGCGTAGTAAAGATCCATGCATTTTTTGCAAAAAATGATTATAGCATGGTCTTCTAACCTGATAGGAGATAATCTTTATAGGGTCTCCTATCGCCATGGCACGCAAGTTAGGTTCAGGTTCCCGAAACTTCTGCATCGGGTCGATCCTCGATCGACTACCTACGAAAAATGGAGCCGCTGGTCGGATTCGAACCGACCGATTTGCCCTTATGCGGCAAGGGTTTGGCTGAGGGGTTGTCACCGCTATCGTCACCCGATCTCCGGTTGTTGCTCCGGGTGGTCGAAAAATGGCCGTCCCTGAACGGTTCCCTCAAGTTGGCGATCCTCGCGATTGTCGAATCAGCCTCATAACGGAAAGGGGCGATTTTGCACAACATCGGAGAATCGTGCCCTCATGTATCGGGCGCGGAGGGTGGCAGGTGGATTTTAGGCATCGGCTGGCAATCGGACCACGCCGAGGGGACGGAGGCGGATGCCCGCGATAGCGGGCGCCGCCCCGCCCCGTCGGCGGCCCTCTTGTCTATGGGCCATAATTCCAGCCTACCTCCCCGGAAAACCCATCCGGAGGAGAATCGGCAGGAATGGAGGGAAAACAGAAACACCGTTTCCAAGGTTCGGGAAAAGCAGTTGCTGCCTTCCATCGAAAAGCCGCTCGTTTGTTGGCCGGAAGGCGCGAGAGCGGATTTCCCCGGAATTCCCAACCTCGACCCCAACCGGATCGACAAGCAGCTCCGCCCCGGTGGACCGGATCAAGCCAAGCGCGGACAGGTCACCGAGTTTTCGCACAAGTCCCGGCGTCGCCTCCAGCGCGTGCTCGCCACCATGAAGCTTTCAGCCGTCGCCTACACGATGGCATTGACGCTCCCCGGCTGCGATGTGGCGCTCTTCGATCATGCGGAGGTCATGGAGGCCTTCGAGAAGGTTTCCCGCCGGCTATCCGCCTCCAAGCGCTTCCCCGGTGTGTCGGGCTTCTGGAAGCGCGAGCTTCAAAGCCGCGGGGCGATTCACTATCACTTGATTCTCTATGGACTCGGAAACGACAAGCTGCGGGCTGAATTTCAAGCGTGGATGGTTAGGCAATGGACTTCTTTTTTTACCACGGGGCCGACTCCCGAGCAGCACGAGCAGCACCGCTGGTGGCATTCGCGAGAGGAGAACATGCAGCTTGTGCGGGATTTCTCGGGCTACTTCTCCAAGTATCTCGGAAAAGACGGCGAAGCGGGAAGTCTTCCGGGCCGTTGGTGGGGAAGCTTCAACAAGCGTCTGTTGCCGAAAGCGGCCCGAGCCGAGGCGAAATTGATTGGCAAGGCAACCGTGATGATCCACCGACTGGCGCGGAGCTACCGCAGCGAGAAAATCAACGCCGGAAAACACCGGGCCGATGCCTCACAGCTGAAAAAGGCAGTTCGTCTCGGTGTTCTGAATCTCTCACAGGTCGATTTGTGGCGGCTGCGATCCGGCTACGATCTGAAAGGCTACCGCAATGCCCGTCTGGCGGCGATTCAGCTAGGCTGCTATCTGGAGATCTGCAAAGCCTTCGGGGTTCGACCTGGCAAATTCCCATTTCGGGGAAAAGTCCCAAAAACCGCACCAATTGTTTTGTGTGGTGCGTCCGCACCTGTCTTTGCCGCCAAGGCGCTGGATTTCGTGAATCAATCGCTTGGGTTGTCGCTGAATCTTGAAGAAGAGTCTGTGCGCGCCGAATTTGTCCCCGACCCACTTCGGGCGGTTCCACTTGGGAGGATTCCGAGAAATGCTGTGCGACTTGCCCAGCAGGCCGATTTCCTTGGGGATTTGCATTTAGTCCCTCAGCGTGAAGTCCGTAATTATCAGATTCACGACGACTTGCCCCGAGTCCGCGGCTGAATTCGTTGGCGGAATGCTACCGTCCAGCGCCCACCAAGAAAATCACAAATCAGTCATCTGCGATTGAACGCGTCCCTGTGTCTTTTTCCTTCCATGTCCGCTAGGAATCGCCTAAATCCAATTTTTGAAGCATCCTTGCCACCCTTGGCAAGGGTGAACTAATTACACAGTTCGCTAATGAAAGCTCGGAGTCTCATACTGGCAACGCTGCTTGCGAGTGTCGTTGCTGCCTCCGGGCGCTCCCATAAGTTCGCGCTGATGGCAGACATTTCCAATCTGGGCCGATTCACCACGGTGTATCACGACCAACGGGGCACTTACCCAACAACGTGGAGCCAGTTCGAAGAGCTATTTGGGCCAACTCGCAAGCTCGGCGGTGTTGTCGATCCACACCAACGATTTGTCTTCGTTGGATCTCCAGTATTCCTTCCCGCTCAACCGACGGAAGAGAGGATTCTGCTGATCTCACGAGAACCCTTTCGTCCGCCGGAAGAAGGCTACATTCCTGTTCTCGATATGTGGTATAACACCGTGGGAGACAGAGTCTATGTGGCCGTAGTCCAGCAGGGCGACAATGTGTTCATCCACAAGATCACGCCGGAGCGAGCGTCGAAGGCCTTCGGAGAGGCGGGCGCAGAACTGCCCGAGCCGAGTGGTCTGGGACTTTATCCCCACGAGCTGGCCCATCGAACGAGAATAATCGCATTGTGGCTTGGGGCGGTCCTGACCAGTGCCGTGGCTTTCTGGAAACTCGTCATTCGCAAAAAACGCCCCAGCGAACAAATCGTGGCGCACCAACCGGAATAAGCACCTCAATTTCATTTCAGCATCCATTCAATCGCGCCGATGGGCGCACATCAAACATTAGATCAAATTGGGGTCAAGGGAATCATTCCCTTGCCTGCGGAGCACCTGAAAAGCCCGGCGGGTCAATTCGCGAGAATGGGCTTCCCAACAGCTCGTCGGAGCGAATTTACAACCCGCCGCTAACTTTTGGGGGGACGCGTGTTCGACCAACGGGAGGAATAGACGTGATCCGTCCTCAAAAAAACCATTGACGGCATGTGGGATGGTTGCTAGGCCCCTGCGCATCAAGTCGCCCGGCGTAGTGCCGTTGTGTGCAAACCCCAATAAAGTCGCCCGGAGGGAAATCCGTTTGTGTGCAAGCCCCAGTAAAGTCGCCCGGAGGGAAATCCGTATGTGCGCAAACCCCATTGAAGTCGCTCGGAGGGTAATCCGTTATGCGCCGCTTGTTCCCTGAGCTGTTGAAGCTGTCCGGCGTAGTGTCGTGGCTGCAACACAGCTCAGGGAAACAGGTGATTTTCTCGCAACAAAAAAGGGAATTCGATAACCTCGGTTCCCTGTATTTGGCTTGTCACAATGAAAAATCATACTTCAAAAACAAAACGGGGAGCGTCCTTGATGGCTCCGGGGGCGGATCGGCTTATCACCAAACCGGAGGCGGCGAAAATAGTCGGTTTTTCGGTCAAATGGGTCGAGCGGCGTATTGCAGAGGGGCGGCTAAATGCCCAAACGATTGGCCGTTCTGTCCGATTGCGTTTGTCAGACGTGCTGAAATTCGCAGGTATTGAATCCGAAATCATTCCTTCACAGTCATGAAACAACACATTTTCAAGCGCTCTCGGTTGGTCAATGGCGTGAGGGTTAAGGCAAAAACTTGGTCTGGGCGCTATCGGTTGGATGGCGACCTAAAAGACACTCCGGTTCCTCTCGGGGTGACCGACAAGCAGGTCGCGCAGAGCAAGCTAGCGGGAATCGTTAAACAGGTGCGAAATGAGCGTATGGGCCTTGTTGCTCCTCAGCTCCAGGTCGAAACCCTGTCGATGCCTCTGAACTCCCTCATTGCCGATTGGGTTGCTGATATGGCGGTCAGGGGTGCCGGGTCACATCATTGTGGTGTCAGCAAGTTGAACATGGGTGTCTTGATGCGTGAATGCGGATGGAAGCGGGTACCTGACATAACTCCGCAGTCGTTCATGCATTGGCGGGGTGCCTGTCGGGGCAGGTCCGCCAAAACCCTCAAGGAGTATCTTGGATGCGTGCGGGGGTTTCTCAATTGGTTGGTGCGGTCGGGTTGCCTCCCGGCTGATCCTCTCGCCTCCGTTGGCAAGGTGGACACCAGAGGGCGGGAGGTTCGCAATCGTCAGGCGTTTTCTCATGAAAATTTCCTCTCAATGATGGAGGTGGCGACTCTGGACCGTCGCGTCGTCTATGCGGTTGCCTACTACACGGGATTGCGGCGGAGTGAAATCGCGTCGATGTGCTGGGGCGATTTCAATCTGTCAGAGACCAGTCCCACTTTCACGATTCTGGCCGAACACGCCAAGAATAAGAAAAGCGCGACGCTTCCGATTTTCCAAGGTTTGCGAGAAATTTTGATCGATTATCGCAATTCCTGTGACTCTCCGGGTCCTTCGTCGAAAGCGTTCAAGGTCCCTCATCGACTTGATGCGTTTCATCGGGATCTGAAAGCAGCGGGGATTCCCAAAGTCGATGATCGTGGCAAGATTCTGGACTTCCATTCGTTCCGCCACAGCTTCGGAACCCGGCTCGCTGAGGCTGGGGTGCCGCTTGCATTTGCAATGCTCCTCATGCGGCACAGCGATCCCAAATTGACCGCTCGAAATTACGTCGATCAGGCTTCTTCGCCTCTCGCTGGCTTCGTGGCCAAACTTCCGGGGATGGCTAACAAAAGTGCGTTGTCACCGGAATCGTCACTCGATCCAGTCGTTTCGGGTCTTTTCGAGTCGCGGCCCGTCGCTGCGAACGGCGTTGGCTGTGACTTGCAAGGTGCTCTGAATGAGGCACTTAGTCGCGCTATGTCGCACGGTGTCGCAAACTCTGAAATGGAGCCGCTGGTCGGATTCGAACCGACGACCTATTCATTACGAATGAATTGCTCTACCCCTGAGCTACAGCGGCTTTCGCGGTTATCTGATGTAGAGTTGAGGCTCTGGAAGCCTTGTTCTACAAGGGACAACGCGTTGCGGCACTTGGGTAGCAAACGGGCGAGCCAACGCAAGGCGAAACTGGAGCAGGAGGCGCTAAAACGCGTTATTTCACGTTTTTCCGCTGGTTGTTTGCTACCCGATTTTGCTACCCGGTAGCACGCATGAAGATCAAGGGGCTTTATCTCAAACGGGGCTGGTATTACTACCAGCCTCCGACTGTCGAGGGGAAGAGGCCGCCGGCCATCGCTTTGAAGACGCAGGATCCGGGTCAGGCGGTGGACAAGGCTTTCGACCTGCACACCAGGAAAGCGCTGCACGTGCAGACGACGGACAAAATGGAGTCGCTGTTGGACCTTTGGCGAAAGAAGCAGCATGAGGCAAGAGTGCATACTGATAGAACAAGTGAGATCGCCAGGATCACGCTGGGCAAGCTGGCCAAGGATTGGGGAAATCCGAAGGTGTCGATGATCACGCGCAAGAAGGTGGAGGAGTGGCGCTCCGAGTTGCAGGCCCGCAGCGGGCGGGGTGGTGCGGAGAAGATGTCGGATGCTTCTGTGAATTCCTACCTGCTGCGCTTGAAGGGTTTTTTGAGTTGGCTGGTGAAGGAGAATTACCTTCGTGAGCACCCAATGGAGGGGATCGTGTTGGGCCGTGTGAAAAAAACGAGGCGCGAAAGATTCTGCACCTTTAAGGAAAGGGAGCTTTTGCTGGAGAATCCGCCGTCCGACGAAATTGATTGGATCTTGCACATCGGTTTCTTTTCCGGACTGCGGTTCGGCGAGATGCTCGCGATGGGTGAGAGCTGGATCACTCCCAAGGAAGGCGGATTGATCCTCACGGTGCAGGAGACGCCGTTTTGGAAGCCGAAGGACAAAGAATGCCGGTCGATCGAGGTGCATCCCCGACTCAAGGCGTGCTTGGAAAAGTATGGCTACAAGGGGAAGGGGACGTTCCTGCTGGCACCGCGCAAAAGTAAGTGGCCTAAACCACCGAAGTATCGATACAACCCGAAAAAAGCCTTCAAGACCTACTGTGAGTCGAAGGGGCTCGGGTGGGTGAGCTATCACACGCTGAGGCATACTTTCGCCAGTCACCTGGCAATGAAGGGGGCTGAAATGGTGGAGATTGCCGACGCTTTGGGCGATTCTCTCAGGGTGACCGAGGAGACATATATCGGGCTGTCTGCTATTACTCGGACAAAGATCGGGGCGATCTAACTTTTCTCCACAAACCGTTGTTCCATCTGCGCGGCTTTGAGGACTGTGTCGATGGTAGCCTTTAGGTATTCCGTTTTCCCCTTGGTGGGCTTGCCGTCCCTTTTGGTGCCGGTAGGTTTGCATATGCGGATGGGTGTGAGCAGGGTGGGATAAGCGTCTAGCAGCTGTTGGAAAAATTGTTTGGAGCCAACGTATTGGATGGCTTGGTTGGTGGAGTAGATGGCGCGCTCAACCTCGGTTTTCATTGGCACCTCCTCGTTTGCCTTTCCGGAGCTTGGATAGGGGTAGCTTGCCGGTGCGTTCGACGTGATCGGTGAATGAATCGACCGCGAGGCCGACAAGGGCGTTCACGGTCAGATTGCATATTTTGCCGAGCCTGCGAAGTGCTTCCAAGTTCTCTCCGGATAGCCGGATGGAGGTTGCTCTTGGCTTTGTGTCAGGGGTTTGTGGTTGCGTGGCCATGTGTATGCATTTGTATGCGGTTGGATTCTATCAGGCAATAAAAACATTTGATGTTTTTGAAAATGTCATTTGGTCGGCATAAAATATGGAATTCCCGTGTGTTTTTGTATTCGCTTTGGTTGCATTTGTATGCATAGTGGACGCCGTGAGCGCTAAAAAAGCAGCAAAAACAGAAGGCGTTGAGCCGGCTCCTGAGCGATCCCAGGTAATCCGCCTAAGAAAAGGGCGTGCTCACCGCTTGAAGGAGATCGGAGACAAGTTTGGGACTACGCAGGGTCAGCTTGTCGATTGGGCCGTGGACGCGCTGTTGGAGGCGATTGATGCCAATGGCGGAAAGCTCACGCTGCCATTCAAACTATCAAGCGTCAGGCCGGAGTTTCCGGAGCACACTCGCCTGAATGACGCGCCTGCGATTCCGCGTGGCTCTGTGATTCCGCAGGGCACGGAGCGGCGTTAGCAGGAGGCGCAAGCTCGAAAATGGGGCTATGGCTGCCGTCGTCTAGGATCAGGGCAAGGGTATGAATGCGGAGAAGGCCGCCCAGTGTCCAGTTGCACCCGCGATCCCAGGGCAGTCCTTTTGATTTCGCAGCAATCCCTGCATCTCCTTGGCCGGTGTAACGGCCGATGCATGAGAAACCCATTACGGTGCGGACTTTGTCTTCAGACACTCCGGCGTCAAGAAACTGCTGGGGTGTCTGCAGAGTGCCGCAGGCAGGGCAAACGAACTGCCAGTTGCGGGCTTTGGGGCCGAAGCGCTTAGTGGCCTCCGCTACGAATTCGGATTGGGGTATGGTTTTCATGGTCTGACGTGGTGTTGGAAGAGTGGTGATGACCCCTGCACCCCTGCATCTCCCTTAGCCCCTCTAAGTTTCTGAAGCGGAACGAATTGTAACCCTTGTGTAAGAGTAAGCAGGGGTTGTATGGGGTGTTCTGAGGTCTGGTAAAAAAGAGACAAATCCTGAAAGCGTTGGGGCAAAGCGGGCAAAGTCCCGAAAACCCGTGTAAACCCCTGAATACCTCCACCATGGAGAAAGGAATCTATTTGTTTACAGAGACTTATGCGGGTGTTCCGAAGGCGCGACCCTTCGCCGCGTGGGGTATTTTTTTCATTGTCCCCCCACCGGGTGCCGTTTCGGAGGCGTGGGACAATGGGCGCGACGTTGTCCCGTTGACAGCGCCGGGGCGGAGTGGAGGAATTGGCACTCGGCGAGGAAGTGGTCTACTTGGGCACGCAGGAGGCGCTGGCTTCGCACCTCGGCGTCGACCGAAAGTCGATCCAGCGCTGGCAGAAGCACAAGGACTGCCCCGGCCGCACCGAGCGAGGCTTCGATGTTAAAGCCTGGCAGGCCTTCATCGAGCGCAACAAGCTGGGCCGGAAACCCAACAAATCGAAGGGCGACCTGGATAACGAAAAAATCGCGCTCCAGAACGAGCGGATGCGGATTGTCAACGCGAAGCTCCGCGGGGAGCTGTGTTCCGTGGATGAGGTGAAAAAGGTCCTCTCCGAGCTGATTTCAGGATTCACGCTCACTCTCCGGCAGAGCGAATACACGATGGCGGAAGAGGTTGCCGGCGTGGAGGTGGGCGAGGGCGTGAAGAGGATCCGGCGCCGTCACCATGAGGCGCTCGAAACTTTGGCACTCGGACAATGGGCTGAAAAAAAAACGTTTTGGTCGAAAGTGTCTGCCGCGTTGTACGGCCACCCGGCGACACCCGACCTTGGGCTTGGGCAGAGCAGCATGTAACCGATCCGGTCCGGAACGTCCGCTGGTCGTCCGAAGACACGCGGTTCATCCGGCAGATCATGGAGGACATCGCGGATCCCACCGTGAACGAAATCGTCATCATGTGCTCCGCGCAGTCTGCGAAGACACTCACGCTGTTAGCTGCGCTCGCATGGATCATCTGTGAGGATCCCGGGCCGACGCTGTGGGTCGCGCACAATGACAAGGAGGCGAAAAAGCTCTCAAACATGCGCGTCTATCCGCTGTTCGAGCGGTGCGGGCCGGTTGCGGAACGGCTGCCGCCGAAAGGCCCGCAGCGCAAGACGCTGGAGCTCTATCTGCCGGGCATGCCCTTCATTATTACCGGTGCCGAGGCCACCGGCGCGCTGCAGTCCACGCCCTATCGGATCGTCGTTTGTGACGAGGCCCGCTCCTACAAGAAGGGCACGCTGGGCATGATCTCCAAGCGCTTCCGCTCCTATGGCTCGAACTATAAGAAAATCGTAATCTCCACTCCTGATAGTGAGATGGACGAGCTGCACCAGGCATACCTCGCCGGTGACCGCCGCATCCTCAAGATCGCCTGCCCGAAGTGCGCCCACGAGCACGACCTGGACTGGGGCGATCGCGAGTCCACCGGCGGCATGAAGTGGGACACCACCGATGAGACCTATGACAGCGTGAACGGCTCGTACCGCTGGGACGAGCTTTACAAAACCATCCGCTATCAATGCTGGAATCCCGATTGCGACCATGCCTTCCGGGAAATCCGACCACACAGCAGCGAGCGGAAATATATCAGCCGCCATGAAAAGTGGGTGGCCACCAACCCCAACGCACCTTCTAACGTCCGTTCCTATAACTGGAACGCGCTCCTGCCCTACTGGCCGGAGTGGACGCTCCAGGTGCGCGAGTATATCGAGGCCCTGCAGGCGCTTTCTGTTGGAAATATCAAGCCCTACAAGGACCACATCAACGAAACACGCGGTCAGGTCTGGAGCCACCTCTTCGCCTACGCGAAGCACGACAAATATCTCGAACAGCGGAAAACGGCGTACAACCCTCGCGACCCGTGGCCGGAGGAAAAGGAACGCTTCATGACCATCGACGTGCAGGCCAAGGGCGGCCGGCACTATGTCTATGTCATTCGCGCGTGGGGACTGGGTGGTTGGTCGAGGAAGCTCACTCATGGCATCGCGTGGTCGTTAGATGCCATCCGCACGATAGCTGCGGAGTGGCAGGTGCAGGCGACGAAGGTGGTCTTCGACTCCAGTGCGTTCACCTCCGAGGTCTACAAATACGTCGTCGAGAGCGGCTACAAGTGGAAGGCCCTCAAGGGCGACGACCGCTGGAGCTTCAAGGTCGAGGGGGAGGACATGCTCTACCAGATATCGAAAGCGGATCCCGCCATCGGCACCACCCAGCAGGGCAGGGTGCAGACCATCAGCCTCTGGGTGTGGGCGAAATACGGCGCGCTCGATCGCCTCCTCGCCATGATGCACGGCTATATCGGCAAATGGGAAATCGATCCGGAGGGCACCGATGATGAATACGCCCGCCAGGTCACCGCCATGGGCCAGCGCACCATTACGGACCGTCGCGGCATCAGCCGTCAGGAGTTCTATAACAAGCGCGATGACGATCACTACTGCGACTGCGAGCAAATGCAGATCATTTGCGCCGCCGCCACCAGTCTCCTGTCCGCGCCGCTGCCCTTGGAAACCGCTGCCGACGTCCAGCGCGCCGATGCGGCCGAGGACGAGGAGCCACCCTTGCGCAAGGGTGACAGCCACCGCGAGGAGGAGGGTTGACCGGCCGATGTTTCGCACCTGAGTGCGGAGCGCTTTAAGGCTACGAACGTCAGCCCTCCCTTTTTTTATTCGCGGTCCAGGTAGAAATACTTCACCCGCAGCGTCTCCTTTTTCTCAGAGCCGTCGCGCATCGAGGTGATGAAAAACGGAGCCTGCACATGATAGGCCTTCTCCATTGCCTGTTCCATCAGATTGATCGATTCATTGGTCAGCTCGTCGTCCGTGGCCAGGTATGCCTTTACGCCCGGTATTGGCATCACCTTGCTGCCGCGCAGCGAGTCGAAGGCGTCCGGCTCTACGCTGGCGAGGTTGATCTCACCGTCCTCGCCGGGGCCCGCGCCGAATTCGGCACGGAGGGCTTCCAGGGAGTGGGCACCTGCAAGCAGGACTTCGGCAAAAAGATTTCGATCGGACATAACGACGGGAGATTTTGACACTGACACGGGGGATGCGGATTTCAAGACGCAGTTTGACTCAGTTGGAGGGCTTGACACGGAAAACCGCCACCATTCCCGGCTCGCAGCAATCCAGCGCCAGCTCGATGGCATCCTCTTTCGCCTTCCGGTGGCCCTGCCGCTCGCACTTCGCGCCTTCGATCAGGTCCACATTCCAGCCTTTGGTGGAGCGTTTCCCATACACCACCACACGGCACGTGCCGCGGGTGATTTCGAGCGTCAGCTCGGGGCTTTTTGAGATGCTTCTAGACATTGGGAGGGGATTGCAAGGCGGGCGAGCGCCTCGCGGAGGTTCATTTCGAGCCGCCAGCGGATGGTGAAATCGGCTTTTTCGAGGGAAATCGAACAGGGACGGCCTGCGAGGAAATCCTCGCGCAGAATGGCCATATAGCGCTGCACCTGGACTTCATCCCGTGCAGCGCCTTCCGCGCAAATGGCCTCCCATTCCGCCCAGGCATCGGCAAACGGTCGACGGGGAGTTTTCTCCCGACGCATCCGTTCGCGCTCCCGTTCGTGGAAAGTCAGCCATTCGCGCTGCTTGTATTTGGGCTGGCGGTTCCACCAGTCCATGTCGGATTCATCCGGTGTCGTTCCCTGCATCCAGGACAACGTCAGCCGCTCCGGCGTCCAGAACTCGCGCTCGCGGCGGCGGTTTTCCGCCCACCGCATGCGCATCTGGAGCTCCGGATCCTCGCCGTTGAAGTCGAGCGGCTGTTGGATGAAATCCACGGTGGTTTCAGGCGGTTTCAATTACCGTTTTAGCAGCCTTGAGCCATGCGGCGATCGTCAGTTGGGAGACGTTGAATTTCTTCGCCGCCGCGCTTTGGCCACCCTTGCCATTCAGATCGTTGTATTCCGTCACGTATTTCACGACCTCCTCCTTCTGGGCTTCGGTATAGACGGTTCCCCGGTGCGGGTTGGGTTTGGCTGCTTTTTTTGCAGCCTTCTTGGCGGCCTTTTTCGCCGGTTTCTCAGCCTTTTCCGCCGATTTCTTGAGCGTATTGACGGCGGATGCCGGCTTCAGCGTCACCGCATGGATGCCTGGGCCCCATGACTTTGGCACCTTCACCTCCTCGGTGCAGATTCGAGCATATTCCGTCTCGTAATCGACGCCGATGAGAGCGGCCGTGCGTCTCATTTCCGCTTCGCGGCCTTTGTCGAGCAGGTCGCCGTTTTTGAAAAACGTGAGCCGGCCGGTGAGCACGCGGCGGACGGATTCCCACAAGGCTTCCTCTATCAGCAGCTTCTTGTCGTTGCCGCCATCGAACGAGCGGCCGTTCACGCCGTCATCGACGATCTCCCACGTCCGTGGGTCGCTGTGGACGCCGCCGTTGCGGTTGGAATGGGTGCCGAACGCGCCTACGAGGACGAGGATGCCGGGAAATTCCGGACGCGGGGCCTTTGCCAGGCGCGTCTTGATGAGTTCGTTCATCACCGCGCGCCGCTTGGCGTGGACGGCATTCTCGCGGGGCTCCTTTTTCCCCGGATCCTTTGCGATGGCACCATTTGCCCCTCCCTTGGCCGCCTTGCGGGTGAGGAAAACCAGTTGGGGATTGGCGGAGTTCGCCAAGTTGAGGGCGGCGAGGTCCGTTTCCTTCTTGCTGACGGTGTAGGCGCGTTCGAAATCCCACTGATCGAGCAGCTTGTGGTCTTTGCCCTGATAGGCCACCAATCCCTGATAGCCCTTGCTGGTGTAGAGCACGACGTCCGTGATTTTCCTGCCGGCGAGCGCGGTGGTGATCGCCTTGTCGGTGGCGAGGGCGAGGCGTTTCTTGAAGCAGCCCAGATTCTGGCAGGTGCCGCAGCCTTTCCCGTCGGAAAACAGGTCGCCGGCCGTGTCGGTGGCGCAGCCGGGCCCGCAGCCGGGGACGAAGGTGTCCGGGTCATTGAGCCAGGTCTTGCAACCCTTGAGGTCCGCCGATTGACGGGCAATCAACTCGTTCAGTTGCTTGAAAGAGCGGGTTTGTTCCATCCGCCAGCCATCTCCACTGATTGCCTTCTGCAGTTCGGGCGTCAGCGCGCCGAAACGCTCGCGCATCTCCACGGTGAAATGAGTGTAGGTGGTGGCGAATTTCTTGCGGACGGCCGGGATCACATCCAGCAGCTTCATCCGTCGCTTCACCCAGATATCCGTCTTGCCGTAGCGCGCGGCGATTTCCGATGGAGTCACGCCTTCATCGAGGCGAAGCTTGATGAGGTCCGCCTCGGCCTCCGGATCCGGATCGGTGCGCTGCAGGTTCTCTGTCAGAATGGCGTCGAGCAGCTCGGCGTCCGTCATTTCGCGGACGATCACCCGATAGAGAATGCCCAGTTTTTTGCAGGACACCAGACGGCACGCGCCGGCGGCGAGCTCGAGCTCGCCCTTTTTCTCCGGATGCGGCCGTGCAAGGCCCGGTGTGAGCTGGCCTTGGCTTTTGATCGACTCGACCAGGCCGGAAGCGGTCACTTCCTTTTCGGTCGGTTGGCGGGTGTTGTGCACCGAGACGTGCACGATGTCCGTGCTGACGATGCGCACGGTTTCTTCGGCCGTCGTGGGGCCGGATGGTTCGATGGTTGATTTCATGGCGATGGTGTGTGAGTGGTTAGGTTAGATACCCTTACGCAAGGGGCTCTAACGTGTAGCCTTCCTTGCAGAGTGCGTGGAGCAGGCTGTGGAATTTTTTCGATGCGGATGGGTCCAGCAGAAGTTCCTCAAGCCTCGCCCATTCCCGGATCAGCGGTGCCCACTTGGGAACCAGCACGGCCACTTCCTGCAGGCGTGCCTTCCATTCGGGAATCGCATCTAGCAGGCGGTAACAGCGGCCGAAGTCGTGGCAATCCCAGGGGATGTCATACTGCGCGTTGCAGCGGATCGGCTCGGTGATGACTCCCATCATCACGGCCCAGATGGTCTTGGAGGAAATTCCGGTGTCACGGCCGAGGATCCATTGATAGGCAGGTAGATTGTTCATAATGGTTAGGCTGCGAAAAGGTCGTCCTGCACCCAGCCGTCCTTGGTGGGCTTCGGTGGTGGTATTGCCACGGGGATTTCCACGACCGGAGCGGGCTCCGGAAATCCAGCCATGCGGTGCCGAGAATGTCCGTGTGGGGATGTTTGTCCGCTTCCAACAGAAACTCGCCGAAGGCCTCCGCCAGCAGCCCGGCCTCGCGCTTGTCGTAGCGGCCGATCACTTCCATGTATTCGTCCTCGCGGATAGACAGCGAGCGGCCGTCCACCTCATGCCGCGGTGCCAGGCTGCACGCTGCCAGACGCACGAAGTCCGCGAAGATCGTGGTGATGGATCCACGCCGCGCGGACAGGGTTTCGAGTGGCTTGAGGAAGGTCATGCGGAGGGTGTGACGATGATTTTTCCAGCCGGGCCTAACGAGACAGCGCCAAAGGCCGGAACATGTCCGATTACGATTTGTGCGCCGCTTTTCGAGTTTCCCTGCAGCCGCTGTTGCGAAACTTTCTTCAAGTGCTCTATCAGCGCGTCAGTTTGATCCGCGCGTTCTGTCAGAGTCGTGTGGCTGCCGAGGGCGAGACAGAAGCGGGTGATGGGACGGCCGCAGTATTTCCGATCGTCATTGATGTGGTAGATGGCCCGGATCCGCCATGCGGCATCTGCCGGGGCAGGTGGTTCTATCGGCTCTGCGCCGAGCACGATCAGCCGCCGCTGTCCCGCATGGAGGACCGCTTCTTCCCAGCCTTGGATCGGGAATGCTTTCGACCAGTGGCTGGAGATGCACGCTTCGACTTGGAGGTTGGTGAGGGTGACGAAGTTTTGGAGCGTGGGATCGCCTTTGTCCTTGCCGAGGATTTGGGCGATGGTGGGCGGGCCTTGGTTCCTTTCGGTGCTTTGCTCTGCCCGATAGAACCAGTCGTCAGGATCATCGGAGACGCGGACGCTCCAGGTGGTTTTTCCGGATGGAGTTCCAAACAAGGTGCTGTGGGCGTTTTGGAACGACTCAGCGGCTTCTTTGGCTTTCCTTGGTGGAATCGCTCGATGGCCTTGCGAACGTGGCGCAAGGCTTTTTCGGAGTGGCGCAGGATTTGCATCCAGCGGAGGTGTGAATTCGGGATCATGAGGCATGGGAGCATGGTGTGTGGGGAAATCAGTTGGCACCGGCGGCTAGGTCCTTGCCGCAGGGAGTGAGGGGCGAGTCGAAAAACCAAGCGGCCCGGGCGGTCGTGTCCGGATGGATGCGCGCGGTGCGGTTTTCGGCGCGGTTCAGCCAGTGGCTCGCCCAGATCGCGCGCACGTCTGAGGTGAAGTCATACCACCCGTCGAGCAGCTCGAATTCTCTAACCACCGCTTCCAACAGCTCGCGTCGGCGGGCGGGCACGTCCTTGTAGCGCGGCAGTTCCTTCTCCCGCCACCAGATGGCGACGAGTTGGTGAACCGGCGATGACTCGGGCGCGAGCATGGGCTATCAGAGTTCCATGAACCGTTGGACGGACCGCATCAACAGGTAGGCGGTGCCGCCACACAGCACGGCCACCAGGGCGGCCGCCGGGATGAATGGCAGCGTGCTGACAGCCAGCTCCGCGCTTCCGATAGATACGCGCAGACAGGCGGAGAAAAAGACGATGGCGAGGACTTGGCGGTATTTCATTACGTAAGGGTCTGTTTGGATGTTAGGAACTCAGCCTGCCGCGTGGGCCAGCATTTCAAAAACCCGCGCCTTGTCAGCGTCCGTGGCCCAGGGGCCGCCGGTGAGCTGGCAGAGCAGGTGGAAACCGGTGATGGCGTCGTCATCGAGAAGGACCATGTCGTCACCGATGGCCTGCAGGGCTTTCGCCAGTTTGTTAGCCACGCGCTCGCCGGAAGATGCCTTGGGGCTGCGGCCGGATTTGGCTAGATCGAGGAAACGGCAGAGGGCGGCGGTATCGGGAGTGCTCATGATTTCGGGACGTTGATGGTTTCTCCAAACGGGGCCTTGCTACGGGGGCTGCCGTAGTTGAGCCAGAGGGTCGGATAGGCGGGCTCGCGGGCGGGGAAGGAGCCTTCGAGGTCGGTGAAGTAGATGAGGCAGTCCGGGGTGATGTTCTCGCGGTCGAACCACTCGAAAACGGGCTCGAAACGGGTGCCGCCGCCGCCGTGGAAGGTGGTGCCGCGCAGGTCGTCGCCGCTGGTGAGCTTGGTGTGGGTGTGGACGCGGGCGTCGCAGTCCAGCAGGTGCATCGCCTCCGGCCGGGTGGTGTCCAGGATGCCTTGAAGTTCTGAGAGGAAGGTTTTCAAAAGCGCCTCGTTGCACTTGATAGAGCCGGAGGTGTCCACGGCCACGCCGATGGTGCCCATGCCCTCGCTGCGGAGCGTGGGGAGCATCACACCCATGTGGGCGAAGCGGCGGTTGGGACGGCGGAAGGTGTAATCGTCCCGCACGATGCGGCTCACGAACTGGCGGAGAACGTCCTGCCACGGCACGGCTGGCTCGAAGAGCTCACGGAGCAGCTCGGCGATCGCGCCGGGGAGTTCGCCACGAGCGCGGCTGCGGGCCATGGTGGCGGCCTCGGCGGCTGCGGCTTTCCATTCCTGTTCAAGACTTTCCTGTGGGGCGTCGTCCGGCTTTTGATCGGCCTCGGGCTTGGTGAAGGTGCCGATGGCGCCGCCGGAGCTGCTGCCCGGTGGTGGATCTGGCAGCAGGCTGTAAATCTGCTCCATCGAGAGGCCGTCATACTTGCGATCGCGCAGTGCGCCGGGGCAGGCCTGCAGGCGGTTGGTCGCGCCTTTCTGGCCGTTCACCAAGGACTCGAGCATTTCGTTCACCACATAGTCCGCGGCGATGTTCGCCTTTTCCAGGTCCTTGCCCTTGATCCGCCACAAGTGGCCGAGGGCCGGGTGGGAAACCTCATGGGCGTACAGCCAGGCGAGCTGCTTGTCGTTGAGCTTCTCACAGAAGTCCGGATTGAAACGGATCTCGCGGCCGTTCGTCTCTGCCGTGGGCACATTCGGGTCGATCACCGGCGAGAGGCGGAGGGCGAGCTGGCCGAAGAAAGGGAAATCTAGCAGCAGCGTGAGGCGCGCTTGTTGGAGGCGTTGGTCGAGGGATTTCATGTTCATTTGATAGTCACGGTGATGCCTTACGGATTCGAGACGCCGTAGCACAAAGCTGCTAACAACAGGTTGAAGTGGCGGAAAGTGAGCGTTCCGTTTTCGTGGAGGTGCTGCCAGCGGATGAGCTTCGTTCGGTAGGCTTCGAGGCGCTTTTTCGCATCACGGTGGTGCTCGGGGTGGAGGCCTATCGTCTCCCATGCCATTCCCAGATTGCCTGTCAGGCGAAAGCCGGTGGTTCGGCAAAACCCGACCTCAATGGTGCCGCCTTTTTCCAGCTCGATATCGACGGTGAAGCGGATGCGTTCGGCGAGGCGGTTGTGATGAGGTTTTTCGTTGCGGGCGCGCTTTTTTGCCAACGGCTTCATCACCTGATAGGCGTGGTCGAAGGCCTCCTTGTGCTGGCGGCCGTTTTGATCGCTCTTGCGGGTGCGGCGTTTCATTGGAGTGGCTTCTTGCGATCCAGCCGGAATGAGAACCGCCCGATGATCAGGACGGTCTGATGTTTCAGCCGATAGAAGCCGAAGTGGATGAGGACGGGATTCTGCTGGCCGTCCAGCAAGCGCCAGCCCTTGCCATCGGTGGCGATGGCGCAATGGACCGGGCACCAGTCAGGGATGGGGTGGAGCGCGCCGTGGTGCTCGTAGGCGGCGATGCGCAGCGGCTGGAGGATTTTCATCACGCGTAGATTTCATGGTTGGCGACGACCCACTTGGTGTAGGCGGCGGTTTCTGCGAGGGACTTGTCGCGGCCGGTGGCATCGCGGACGGCGAGGACCTCGTATTCCTTCGGCAGGCGGTCCAGATAGGCCATGACGTTGGCGAAGTTCTGGGGGGTGGCCTTGTGGGCGAGGGCGCAGGCCACGGCGACGGTTAGGGAGGGATTGCCGGTCGGGACGTGGGCGGTGTGGGGATTGGCGATGATGGCGTCCAGATCCGAGATGGAGCGCCAGACGGTGAGGAAGGCAGTGAACTCGGTGGCGAAGCCGGCACCGGCGGCTCCTTCGAAGACCTGATAGTCCTCGATGCCGCTGGCCACCCATTTCCCCACGGCCTCGACGGTGCGCGGGCAGGGCGAGTTTTTCAGCTCGCGGGTGGCCTTGAAATCGTTGAGCAGGGCGGGGCGGAAGCGGATGAATGCGATGAGCTGCGGCGGGATCTTGGCATGCAGCGCCCAGGCGACCCAATCGTCCACGTCGCATTCGAGCGGCAGGATGGTGTCCCAGCGGGATTTCACCGGCTCCAGAATCGAGGACACCCCGGCCATGTGGCTGGAATCGTTGGTCGCGCCGACGAAGACGACGTGCTTGGAAATTTTCTGCCCATCCACCTCGCGGGCGTGGATGAGCTGCATCAGCGCGGCCTGCACGGCATGCGGTGCCTGGCCGATGTCGTCGATGAAGCAGATGGTCAGTGAGGTGGCCTCCACCAGCTTGCGGAGGTTGCCAAAGGGCAGGAACTCAGCGAGCGACTTGGTCCCGGCCTTCACCACGGCGGGCATGCCCTTGAAGTCCGTGGGGTCGGAAACGGCGGGATGCATCACGACCAGGTCAGCTCCGGCCGCGGTGGCGGCCAGCTCGACAAGGGCGGATTTCCCGACGCCGGGACTGGAAACAAGCAGGACTTTGAGCCCGTGGCGGAAGGCATGAGCGAGGATGCGGATGATGGCGGTTGGTTTCATGGGTCGATCTGGCGGGGATTGTATGCGTTTGTATGCGAAAGCAAGAAAAAAGGCGCAAATGTTCCACGTGGAACAATTTGTAACCCGGAGAAGTGCCGAGTGATCAGTGATCAGTGAGCAGCGAAGAGCCCTTGCGTAAGGGCTTCACTGGAGAGACGTAGTCACAAAAAAGCCCGGCGGGTGGGGACCGCGCCGGGCTGGGAAGGGGAAACCTGGGGAAATCAAAGCTCCAGCATGTCTTGCACCCAGCCTTCAAGAGCCTGCTGTCCGGCCTCGGGCGTGGGAGCTTCGAGTGCGATGGCAAGCAGGCAACCGTTCACTTCTTGCTCGTTGTCGGTGGCTTCGGGTGTCATTCCTCGCTGATTGAGGATGACGGCGGGCAAGCCATCCACTGTTGTGAAATGGTGCCAAATGGTATTTTTCCCCGCCGGAATGGTCGGAAAAGCATGGCCGGCCGCGGTGTAGGCGGCGAGGGCTTCGGCGTGGGTGATGTTGACTCCGATTTTCATGAAATTGCGGGTTCGGGTTGGAGAAGTAAGAATTGAAGCCGGACGCGGGTCCGGAAATCAATCAAATCGTGATAGTGATCCTGCGGGTCAGAAATGATCTTGGCAAGACGTTCACGGTAGTGACACAGCATTGCATCCAATGATTCCCGGTCGTCGCGAGGGGCTGGGCGGACGCAGAACGGTCCGAAATTGCGGTTGTTCGAATTCCGGATAAGAAGTGAAGGCGCGGCAGATGGCATCCATGACAGCGCAAAATATTCGGTTTCCCACCACCCGCCGGGTTTGAGATCCGGTCGGGAATTGCGGGGATTTCCAAAGGTCCGGCGGAAACGCTGGGTAAAGGTTAGGTGTTGAGAGTTCATGGCAAAGGATAGTCACGCTGAGAGGTGACGGATTCGGGAAATGTTGATTTTTTTCGCCACAAATGAGGTCGCAAAAATTAACATCACGCGGCCTCGTCGATGGCTTCCATCCACGGTGCCAGGCTGGCGAGGATCTGGTTCGCCTCGCTGGCGGCGCGGGAGCGGTCGGAGCGGGATTCGCGGAGGCTGTCCGGATCGAGCTGGGCGAGGCCGTTGTGGATGCGGAGGCGGACGTCTTCCAGGGCGGGATCTTCCGTCACGTTCAGCGCGGGGATGGCGGCGGCGATGGTCCGGATGTTGTCGATGAGCGAGTCCTTGAACTTGCAGTCCGGATCGGACAGGCGCTCGACGATGCGGACCAGCGGCTCGGAAATCCGGGAGACCAGGTCGTTGCGGGCCACTTTCCCGGCCTCGACCAAGCGGGCATCGAGGACGGACTGCATTTCCCGCATGTCCCCGGCGGAGAGGCTGACGCGGAAATCGTCGCGGTGCGGCACCGGCTGGGCTTCTACCCGGAAAGTGAAACGGCTGGCGGCCGTGGCCTGATCCGGATACTCGGCGGGCCGGAAGAGGCTCTGGCGCATTTTCGCGGCCTCCTGCAGCCAATGCGGGTAACGGCTGATGAAATGGTCCCGCACGATCGCCTCGCGCTCCGGCCGGCGCTCGCGCATCAACTGCATGTATTCCTCAAAGCGGGCGGTCGGCAGGATGCGCAGCGAGTTGTCCAGCCAGGAGAGCGTCATTTCCCGGTGCAGGCTGCCGGTCTTGGCGTCGTGGCGGGCGATCGGGTCGATGGCCTCCTTCGGCCAAAGGCGGGACACCCAGCGGCCGGCGTCGTCCTTGGCGGCATTCGCGCGGAGCACGGAGGCGGTCACGCTTTGGTCGATGCGGCTGGTGGAGACGCCGGTGAGCGTCAGGTCGATGAGGATGGCTCGGTCGTGGAGGCTCATAGAGTTTCTAGTTTCTAGTTTTCAGTTTTCAGGGAAGAAAACCTTGCGTAAGGGTCAGACCGCGCTGCGCTTGGCGCGGGATTTTTTAGCAGGTTTCGCGGCCGCGGCGGGCAGTTCGTCCTGTGGCTCCGGTTTGGCGGCGCGGAAGAGGATGAAGGTGGCGATGTCTTCGGGTTCGCCGGCGGCGCGCCAAGCGGCGAGGATGCGGTCGTATTCCTTTTGGTCCGGATCCAGCCCGTCCAAAGTGTCGTAATAGGCTTCCACGAAGAGATCCGGGGCATCGCCGGGTTCAAAATCGGCAGGATCGGTTTCCGCTTCGGGTTCGGTGTCTTCCTCCGGCTCTTCTTCCGGCTCTTCGGCGTCTTCGGGCTCTTCATCGGCTGGCGGATCGGAGTCCGCCTCTCCTTCAGGGGCGGCGGCGGCGGTGGTCACGCGCATGGGCATGAGGACGTAGCGGGTGATGCCATCGGTGAGCACGCCGGGCTCGGCCTCGCTGTTCATGTCGATGGTCTGGAGTCCCATGGCGAGGGCATCGGCCAGGAACTGCGGATTGAAGGCGATGAACTCCGGCACCGGGCCGGAAAGAAGGGCGGGCACGCTGGTGGAAGTGGCGTCATCCTTCCATTTCACCGTGAGGGTGACGGTGTTAGGGCCGAAGGTGAGTTTCACGGAGCTGTCCTTGTGTGGGCGCAGCCAGGTGACGAGGGCGGGCACGATCGAGGAGGGGAAGGTGCAGGAGCTGGTGAAATCGAGCGGGATCACTTGGCGGTAGTTCGGGAAATTCCCTTCGATCAGCTTGAAGGAAAGACGGGCGGGGCCGAAAGTCATGGACGCCAGGCAATCCTCGCGCCGCCAGATCGCGGCGGCTTGGCAAAGTGGATCCACCAGCAGGTCCGCCACCGCGTTCGGCAGGATGGAATCCGGAGACGGCACCCGGGCGCGGGATGTGGCGAGGCGGCGGCCGTCTGTGGCCACCACGTTGCCACCCTCCACGGCGGTCAGGAAGACGCCTTTCAGCACGTAGTGAGTATCATCGGCGGAAGTGGCAGGCCGCACGCGGCGGATGGCATCAAGCGAGGCGGCGGGAAAAATCACGGGCTTCCCATCGATCTGCGGGCAGGGCGGAAAGTTTTCCGGCGAGAGGCCGGTCACCGTGCGGTCGGAGCGAAGCTTCTTCGTCATCGAACTGATGTGGACGGCGTAGGCGTCGTCGCAAGCCATCGGCGACTCGAAGCGGACGAGGCTGCCCTTGTCGGACTTGCCGGCGAGCTGGAAGAACTCCACACGCGGGATGGTGAAGCTGCCGGGCGTGGTGGGCCCGGCGATGGGCACGATCACGGCCAGGTGGACGTCGAGGTCGGTGGTTTCCAGCAGCACCTCGGGCTTGCCCTCGGTCACGGTCAGGCGGATGTGATCGAGGATCGGCAGTGTGGTGCGGATTTTCAGGCGGCGGAAAAGGCTTGCGACCGGGCGGAGGGAATCGGCAGATAGAGTCAGGGTCATGGGAAGTTGATGGTTGATGGTTGATGGTTGATAGTTGATAGATCAGAGGGAGATGAAGATGTGGCCGGGGGTGAACTCCACGGAAACGTGGGTGGCGGGCTGGGGGAAAAGGCGGGGGACGATCGCGCCGGTGATGTCGATGATGGGCTTGTCGCCCTTGCCAGAGACTTTGAACTGGCCTTCGCCGTTGTCGGCGCGGAGCAGGATCAGGCCACCTTGCGGTGGCTCGCTGCGGTCGTAGCGATCGCCGGGCTTGAACCCGGCATCTGCCAGACGGCGGCCTTCGATCCAGATGCGTTGATGGGCCACCTTGCGGGCCGGTCCGATTTTTGTTAGCTGCGTGTGCATGATTTTTTTCACTTCGGAAATTCGATGTTAGGCGTTCGATGTTCGCCGCCCTTGCGTAAGGGTTTGCCCTCGCCCCGCTGCGGCCCTCAGAAGCCTGCGGCGGGACAAGGGCTGCCATTGCACCCTTACATGCTGGACGGAGGCGTCGTGCCTCCACACGGCAAAAGGCCCGCCTCCCCGGGACGGGAGACGGGCCTTGGCCGGTTGTGTGTGTTGCTGGGCGGGGGAAAGTGGTTAGGCAGGGCCAACACAGTGAGTTTGATGTGAAAAACGGAACAGAAGGAACATGCCGGTCGCATTCCCTAAAGAACTGTAATGGATCGGCTTGCCGCGCTTTGTGCGGAGGATTTTCCATTTTCCTTCGACAAGCTCATAGATGGCCCACGGATGGATTGGTGCGTTCATGATCAAGTGGCAGGCACGGACGGCCCGCCTTCACACAAAAAGAGCCCGCTCCGGTTAGGGAGCGGGCTGGGGGGATTCAGGGGCGGGGGATGGTTCAGGCGGCTTGCACCTCCTCAGACTTTTTTGCGCTGGCGGCGTTTTCGATGCTGGAATCCAGCAGTTCCTGCCATTCGCGGAGCTTGTCGCGGACGGCGGTTAGGCCGTCCACGTCGAGGTCGTATGATTGCAGCTCAAGATCGGCGATCTTGCCTAGCAGGTCCGCCGCATTGTCCGGGCGGGTTTCATGGCTGGAGGTGGACCCGGCGATCGTGAGCGGCGCCGGAGCGGTCGCGGGGGCGGCGGCAGGTGTGGCGGCCGTGACTTCCGGAGCTTCCTTCGTGCCATCCACCACCACGGTTTCAGGTTCCGTCGAAGCAGGCGGGGGAGTGGCGGTTTCACCGGCGGCGGGCGCGGGCGCGGCTGCCAGGGCGGCTGCCAGGGCGGCGGCGGCCAGATCGGCGGTGCGTTTTTCTTCCGCCTTGCGGGTCGCTTCACTTTCGGCGCGGCCGGCGATGGACTGGCCGTGCTCGTCGAGCGAATCCAGCTCGTCGCCGATGGCGGCTTTCTGGCCGTCATTGAGCAGCGGGGCCAGCTCTTCCGGTTTCATCGTGATGGCGGACTTTCCGGAAAGCAGGCGGGCGCATTGGTTCACGATCCGATAGGTGATGATCTCGTCGGCGCGGGCCTCGGTGACCAGCCCCGGCGTGACGAAGGCGGTGATGAACTTTTCCACAAGGCGGGCGTTGTTCACGGTCCCTTCCGGGACGCCGCGCTTCTGCAGCAGGCCGTAAATGGTTTGTCCTTTCGGGACGGCGGCGCGGTTTTCCAAGTGCCAGACGAGCTTGCCCATTTCCGTGAAAGCACGGGTGCGGGCCTGATAGCGGTCGGCGAACTGGTCGGCGGCGTCGTTGGTGGAAAGCCCGGCGATTTCATCGAGTGAAAGCACGGGCACGGCAGGGGCGGCTTGTTTTTTCTTGGCCATGGTGGGGATGTCGTTAGATGGTTGAGTCGGCGGGCGGGTTTGCCCTTCACACAAAAAAAGCCCCGCATGCCGGGATGGCAGGCGGGGCGGTGATTGCGCGGGGCGATTAGATTTCGTGGAATTCGCATTCCTCGCAATCGAGCGGTTCAATCACCGCGTCATTTTCGCCAGTCCAGAAATCCACGGCGAATTCAGCGGCCAGATTTTCGGCCGCAGTGATTTGCGCGGGAGTCGGCTTGTCAATTTTCACGCGGATCGGCGCTCGCGCGGCGTCACCCCACAATGAAACATTAGGGGCGGCGAGGCGTTTGTGGATTTCTGGAAACGGATTCATGATGCGGACGGTGTAGCAGGTTTGAAGAAAAGGGGCGAGCGTTTGCGCCCGCCCCCGTGGGGTCCTTACGCAAGGGCGCGGTCAGCAAGGGCTTGCATGATTTCACCCGCAAGGTCCGGCGGAGCTTGGCGCGTGGTGCGTAGGTGTTTCGTGCCCTTGGCGAGATAGTCCAAAAAGCGGCTTTTCCGCGTGTCAAACGTGCCGGAATTCATGCCGCGCGGGGTTTTTTCCGTGATGCATCCCAGCACGATCAGGAAAAAATCCCGCTGGGATTTGAAAGCGGAAACCGCCTTGCGGGATTCGTCGCATGCCATCGCCGCGCGAAGCGTCCGCATGACTTCTTTTGCAGCTCCCCGTTGGTAAGGGGTAAGGCGGGGCTCGAAAGTATCCGTTGCGACCATGCCAAGCGATTTTTCAAGATAGTCGTTTCCGGTGGCATATTCCCAGTGACAGCGCAGGCGCAGGCAATCACGCGACTGGATGGCATTGCGGATGCCCTTGAAAACGTTCACAGTAGCGAAACCGTGTTCAAAAAATCCGGTTTCCACGCATGCCTTGAAACCGGCCGCTTGCGCGTCCGCCTTATCGGTGGCGGACAGCGGGAATGCATCGCCATACTTTGGAAACTCAATCCGGCGGATCACGGATTGAATCAGACGGTCCGCCACTTTCACCCGCTCTTGCGGGTGAATCCACCCGGCCGCGCGTTGGTGGAACTTTTCGCGCGCCGCCTTGGCTTTCGCCTTGGCGCGGGATTTCATGGCGTTTATGCGATCGCGTCCAGTAAGGGAAGCGGCGGGAGTGGCAGGAGTTAGGTCATTCATGGTGGGGTAAGTTTGTAATTTCTGAGAGGAACTTACAAGGCAATTTACACACGCGAAAGCGTGGTTCTCTACCTTCAAGAGATAGGCACGTTCACGCCTTACGGATTCGCCTGATTCGCTGGAAAAATCCGCGCCCTTGCACAATGGGATTTACTGATAGATTCCATCATTCCGTTAGGTTTAGTTATGAATAAGTGAACCTATCTCACCCCGCCCGTGACTTCATCCATGCGGAGATGGCCAGGAGGTCCTCGGCGTTGATCACCTCGCCGTCCCGGAGCATGCGGGTGATGCGGCTGCGCCAGTTGTGGACGGGCATGCCACGCTCGCCGGCCATGAAGCGGGCGAGGTCGGTCTTTGCCCCGCGCGGTGCCAGGGCGATGCATAGCTCCGCCCGCCACGCATCGAAGCGGGGAGTGCTCACCAGGCGCTGGCGGGGTTCGGTCACTTCGGCAGGCTGGGTTTGATGTTGTCTAGGTAGTTGCGGGTTTTCGCGTCCTCGATCTTCTTGTCGTAGGACTTCTGCCAACGGTCGCTGCGAGATGGGGACGGATAGATCTGGTTGATGGTAGCGATCGCGACGAAGAGCGCAGCCAGGATAAGCACTAGGATGATGCATCCCTTTTTTGCCTGTTGCTCTTTCGAGGGGGCTGCGGCCGGTCGGTTGTCGAGAGTGCGGCGGGGTTTTATGGAAGCTGGAGGTTTTTGTATTCCGGATTCTGCTACCCCGCAAGCACGCCCTTGCGTAATGGCCGGTCGTTGACGCCGCAGGGGAGGCATGGGCGTTTCAGACTGGAAGATCATCTATCGGAGTTACAACGGGGACGAGCTGGATGCGGAAATCGCCAGCATCAAGCAGGGCCTCAAGGGCGGCTTCACCTCCCAAGGTTCCGGCAGCGTTTCCCATACGCGGGACACCACGGATCTGCGGGACCGTCTGCGCGCCGCCACGGAAGTGAAAAGCGAACGCTCCGGCACCGCGGCGCCGCGCCAGGCGACGGTGGATTTCTCCAACAGCCGGACGGAGGACTTCTGAAGAGTTTGCAGTGGGCAGTGGGCGGTTGGCGGCCGGTGCTTCGCGCTTTGCTCTTCGACCGCCAACGGCCTCCCGCCAACGGCCAACCGATCCGCCCCGTTGACTCCCGGCGGCAGGCATGAGTAGCGACAAAACCCGGCCGATGTCGGCGGTGGACAAGGCGATTTCTTTTGTTAGCCCGAAGTGGGCGCTGAACCGGGTGGTAGCGCGGGACCAGTTAGTGCAGTTCGCCGCGGTGAAGCGGGGGAACGCACGCGGCAGGCCTGCCACGCTCAATGACCAGGGATCCTCCGAAAGCTGGCGGAAACAACGCGAGCGCATCGACGCGATGATGGAAGCGCGGGATATGGAGGAAAACTTCTGCATCATCGCCGGGCTCCTGCAGAAGCTCGGCGTTTATACCGTGGGCCAGCTCGAGTACCAGCCTGCCACGGGGGACCGGAAAACGAACGCCGAATACAGCGAGTATTTCCACGACTGGTGCGGCCGTGCGGACATCACCGGCCGCCACCGCTTCCGCACGCTGATCCAGCTCGGTTTCACCTCTGCCGTGCGCGACGGCCAGCACGGCTGGATCGAGCACGTGAAAAACGGCGAGCTCCGGCTCCAGGCGATCGAGGGCGACCGCATCGGCAACCCGCAGAATCCCTCGCAGGCGGACGAGCTCAATATCAACGGCATCAAGATCAACGAGCGCGGCGAGGTCACCGGCTATGAGATCTACAAGCGGAGCCGCACCATCCAATATGATCTGGAAGGTGAGGTGAAGCCGGACAATTTCATCCACCTGTTTTTCCCTAACCGCACGGACCAATACCACGGCGTCTCCAAGTTAGGACCGGCGCTGCCGCATGCGCGGGACCTTTACGAGCTGCTAGGGCATGAGAAGATCGCCGCGAAGTTCGCCGCCTCTTATGCCGCCTTCATCCGCACCAAGGACGTTGGCGCGAAGGGCGCTGCGGAATGGGAGGATGCGCCCGCTGGCAGCGGACTGCCGCCGACGATGAAGGCGCAGGCCGGCACCGTGATGAAGGTCGATTCCGCCGTGGAGGACTTCGAGTTCGCCCCCGGCGTCCAGCGGCCCAGCGGTGCCTTCATGGCGCTCGTCGAGGCGCTGATCCGGGAAATCGCCCTCGCGATGAACCTGCCCTACGGCTTCGTCTATAATCTAGCAGCGCTCGGCGGTGTCACCGCCCGTCTCGAAACGCAGGCAGCGCAGCGCACCTTCCGCTGGTATCAGGAACTGTTGGAGCACATCATCCTGAACCGGGTGAAGCGCAAGGTCCTGCTCTTCGGCATCGCCTCCGGCCGGATCCGCTCCAGCAAGAACTGGGACCGGGGGAGCTGGCGCTATGGTGCGAGCCTCACCGGAGACGTCGGCTTCCAGGTCTCGGCGGATCTCGACCTCGTGAAAAACGGCATGAAAACCCGCAGCCAGCTCGCCTCGGACTACAACAACGACTACGCGGACGTGGTTGAAGCGAAGGGCGCGGAAATCGTCATTGCCATGGAGGTTTCCAAGCGCCTCGGCGTGCCCATCGAGCTGCTGCTAACCGATCTCGAAAACCCGACCGCGCTCATCGCCGCCCTGGAGCGTGCGAAGACCGGCGCGCCGGATCCCGCCGCCGGTCCGCCACCGCCTCCGGGCCTGATCGGCAGCATCGGCGACAAGGGCGTGAAATCCCTGATGGACCTCGTCATGGCCACCAACCGCGGCGAGATGGACCGGGACAGCGCTGTGGCCACCGCCATGATGACCTACGGGCTCACGCCGCTTGATGCGGATGCGCTGTTTCCCAAATAGTTGAGAGTTGATAGTTGAGAGTTGATAGAAAGAAAATATGAAACAATGGGATGGCAAAAACGGCGGCACTGTTAGCCCGAAGCTCGACGGGGTCTATGCGCGGGCGACGAAGGACGGGGTGTTCTCGAAAAGCGGCAATCCGCTGGACCTGCCGCACGTCTCCGCGCGACTCAAACGCCACTTCCGGAAAAATCCGGATGCCGTGCTCGAGGGCGAGGTTTTCAGAAAGGGCGAGGGCATCGAGAAGATCGCCGGCGCGGTGAAGACCGGCGGCGCGGCCACCCGAAAACTCAAGCTGCATATTTTCCCGAAGGACGGGGAAAAGCGTCCGCTGCCGTTTGGTGCCGTTAGGCGCGTTTCCGGGAAAAAGGTTTCCGATGCGGCGGGGGTGGAGAAGGTTTTCCAGAAGGTGGTGAAGCGCGGGCAGGAAGGCGTGGTCGTGCGGGGCGCGGATGGTGTCCCGGCCAAGCTCAAGCCGAAGCAGGATGCCGAGTGGGAGGTGGCCAAGGTCAACGGCGGCTCGCGTGGCGTGCTGGTGATGAAACACGGCGATCGCACCTTCAAGGTCCAGTCCAAGCCGGGCCTCACCGCCAAGGCGGGGGACAAGGTGCAGGTCAGCTACAGCGGCACGACGAAAAAGGGCGTGCCCAAGGCGGCCGTCGCCCAGCGTGTTAGAAATGAAAACGATTTCGAAGTCATGAAAAACAACAAAAGCTATCAGAGTCCGGCGCGTCTCCTTTTGGGGGACGCGTTCCCGCATCGCCAGCCATCCCCTTGCGTAAGGGTTTTTGAGCTCGCACGTGAGACCGTGGAGGAGGAGATCGCGCGCGATCGCGCCGCACTCAAGCGCATCGGCATCGGTGCCGCGGCGGCGGGTGGTGTGGCCGCCGCTGTCATCCACAAGGGCCGCCTGCCGAAGCCGGCGGCGGTCGCTCCGCTGCAGGTCGTGAAAACGGCGCCGGTGGTGAAAAAAGCTGCGCCAAGCTATTGGGGGAAAAAGAAACGTCTGGCGAAAGTCCGACTCCAGCGTCTTCCAACTCTCAACCATCAACTCTCAACTCTCAACTTGGAGGAAAAGCGCGACACTCTATCCAAAGTCCGCGATGGTGCGATCATCGCCGGGACTGGCGCGGTCGGTGCCGGTGCCCTGGTGGGTGCCCATCAGGCACGCAAGCTCAGGAAAAAGGCGGATGCCGCGCTCGGCTACGCCAGCAGCGGCGTGGCGCGTGCCGCCCGCCAGGTCCGCGAGACCGTGACTCCCAAGGCCGTGGCGCATGAAGGACTCCAGCTCATCAAAAACAAGGCGAAGGAAAAAGCCATCGAGTATTTCCCCACCTTTGCCAAGATCGGCCGGGCGTTGAAAAAGAAGGTGTTCTCTACTCCCGCGCAGCGCATGGGCGTCATCGATTTCGCGTTTGGCAAGGCTCAATCGAAAGCCGCAGCCTTACTGCGGAATAAGATCGATAGAGACTATGACATTGCAAAACGGTGGAATCAGCACAAGGACGGCTCGTTTCAGTCTCACCTTAGTCCCATGCTCAAGGAGGCGGATGCTCTTGAAGGTGCGGCGCGACGAGCAAAAAAACGCGATACTCGAATCGTTGTTGGTGGTTCCCTGGCTACGGTTGCTGGGGGGGCGGCATTGGTGAAAAAGAAAAAGTCCGAAAAGAAATCTTTCTCTACCCCCGCGCAGCGCATGGGCATCGAGTTCGCCGTGAGCGACCAACTCGTCACCAAGGACAAGAAGACCTATGCCTCGCCGCTCAAGGTGGCGGCCGGGACGCAAGAGGCTTATCGGCGCGGCTCGAATACCTCGGTTGATCTTCCCATCGGCGACATGCAGGTGGTGAAGGCGGCCTATCGGAAAGCGGGCGACATCAGCAAGTGGGGCACGCGCGGCGGCCGTCTGGTGAAGGATGCGTCCGACGTCATCACCGGCAAGCCCCGGGCCCGCGATGCCAGCGGCCGGAAGAAAAAGCGCGAGTGGGAAAAAGGCTGGGCGGGTGAGGCGGCGAAAAAGGCGGCCATCACCGGCGGAGTACTGGCGTATGCCACCGGCATGAAACGCTCGCCCCGTTTCCGCGACGCGAACCTCAAGGCCGTCAAGGCCATCAAGGATAAGGTGAACGGTTATCTGCCTAACACCTTCGCCACGCCCGCCCGGGCGATCCTGTTGGAAGCCGGTCTGTTGGAGGTGCTGGACTTCGCGAAAAAGGAAAAGCCGCGCGACAACTCCGCAGCCAAGGCCGGCGTGGGCGCGGCCATCGGCGGCGGTGCGCATGGCGCGCTGCTCGGCGGACTCAGCGCGGCGGGATCCAAGCAGGCGGACGACTATTTCTCCATCATGAAGCAACGCGAAAGCCGCGCCTCCCAAGGCGGCCTGATGGTGGCGAAGAAGCCGAAGTCCCCGGTGCCGTTCAAGGCGAAGGGGAAATTCAACAATGCCGAGAAGATCGCCCGGGCGGAGCACAACGCGCTCGCGAATCTCAAAAAGAGCGTGCGCCGGCGTTCGATCATCGGCGGCGTGGCGGGCGCGGCCATTCTGGGTGGCGGGGCCTACGCGGCGGAAAAAGCGAGAGAGGGGAAAAAGAAGCGTTTCTCCACCCCCGCGCAGCGCATGGGGTTGTTTACTCTCAACTCTCAACTCTCAACCCTCAACTCGTTCGACGACGTCGCCGCCGAGGCCGGCTGGGACGTGCGGGATCCGCGTGGCAAGTCCGCCCGCGTCTTCGCTCCCGGATCCAAGCGGCGCGTGCGCCGTGAGAAGACCTGGAGCGAGGAAATCGGCAACGAGCGCAAGCTCTGGAAGGCGGGCGTTGTGGGTGCCGGATTGCTCGCCGGAGCCGCCGGGGTGGCCGTGGGCCGCAGGTTGAAGAAGCCTGCGGAGCGCGTGATCGTGCCGTTTCCGAAGAGGAAGAAGGCGTGAAATGATAGGTCCCATAAGCCCTATGGGACCTATTTTCCAAATCTCCGGGTGACAAGCCATCCCTAGTATCATGGATATTACCTCCGCTAACATCGACCTCAACTTCATCGCCCGCTCCAAGTCCACCCAGGAGGGCATCACCGGCGGCGTCAACATCGGCAAGGCCATCGCCAAAACCTTCACCGGCCTGGACCTTGCCTACGCCTTCAAGGTGCTTTCCGCCGCCGTCGCCAACGTGGCCACCCTCACCCATTCCACCGGCCAAGTCGCGCAGACCACCGGCACGCCCACCATCACGGATGGCGATGGCAAGGACTGGCAGGGCGTCACGCTGCCAGCCGCCGCCACCTCGTTCATCTATCTCATCGTCATCAAGGCGGGCAATGCGAACACCGGCACCGTCACCGTCACCGGGGCCGATGGCGCGGAGGCTCCGTCCGCGATTCTGCGGGTCGGTGGCTTCACCCTGCTCTGCCAGCCAGCTCCCACCGCCGTGGGGGCCAGCAGCACGGTGGGCCTCACCTTTTCCGCCGCAGCGGACACGGCGGAGGTCTGGGTCTTCGCCAAGGCCGCGTAAGCTGTTTCATGGTGAGTTTGAACCGGTCCCCGGGTGGGGGCCGGTTTTTTTGTTGGGATGCATCTCTTTCGATCAAAAATCAAAGTTCAACAATCGTCATTCATCAATCCATCCGCCGCTCCCGAAGAGGATTGACGATTGTTGATTGACGATTGTTGATTTTTGATCGGACTCCCCGATGGCGCAGTCAAAACATAGGTAACACTTTTGGGTCAGAACATCGGTAACACTTGTTGAGGCTAGGGTTACACTTTTGTTTCAGTTTGGCGAGCTTCAGT
>JANODE010000126.1:0-20374 GCA_031412525.1 Akkermansiaceae bacterium
ATGTTAAAAATTCCTTTCAATGCGAGCGTGCCGGTTCCAGTGATTTTGTTGGAGACGCCGTTGGTGGTGGGAACAAACGTCAGGCCGCCAGTGGTGGCGGCGAGTTCTAGGGTGCCGGCATTGACGGTGGTATTGCCGGTGTAGGTGTTCGTGCCGGAGAGAGTGAGAGTGCCAAGGCCGGATTTGGCCAGGCCGCCGTCCGGAGTAGCCGCGAGCGCGTTGTCGTGGATCAGAGGCTGCGGTATGGTGATGAGGAAACCTCCGTCGTCGATCAATGCACCACCGGCTTGGATCCGCGCGTTGTTGGCTCCGGTCAGGAATGTCGGATTGTCGACGCTTGCCTTGAGGACACCACCGTTGAAGTTGGTATTGAACTGGACGCTTGCACCAACGGGGGATCCTTTGGAGAGACCGACGACGGTGAAAGTACCGGCGCTAAGCGTAAGAGTGGCGCTGGCAGTGCCCGTGGTGGCGGTTCCAAAGAGCGAGGTTCCGGAGCAGATGACAGAACCTCCGTTGAGGGTGAGGCCGGAGCTGACGTTGTTGCCGGAGCCAACGACGATCGAAGCGACGTTCAGAGTGGTACCGGAATTTACCTGGATGGTGCCGCGATTGGCTCTCAGCTCGTTGAGGCTGGTCGTGCCACCGTTGGTGATGGCCAGAGTGGACGTGCCGTTTTTGTTCAGGCTGAAACCGCCTCCCGTGAAGCCACCCGTCAGCGTGATATTGCCAGTACCGACGATTGTCGCGCGCTTGAGTTCCACCGTGCCCGAGTAGGTGGCGGCAGTGGCGCTTGAATTCTGAAACGCACCGATGTCGTTGTTGTTCGCGCCGCTGTTAAGTTCGAGCGGGATCGCGTTGGCCGGTGAAATTCCGGCGAAATCGAAGTTCCCGATGGCGGCACCGATGGCTCCGCCGGCTCCGCTTACGATCAGCTTCGTAGTGCTGCCGAGGGCGTCAGCCGAGCCAAGGCGGAAGATACCGCCGTTGACCGAGGTGGTTCCGCTGAAGCTGTTGGTTCCGGACAGAACTTGAGTCCCCCCACCGGATTTAACGAGGTTCATGCCCGTGGCTCCGTTGGCGATGGCACCGGTGTAGGTCTGGGTTCCGGAGCGGGGATTGAGAGTCAGCTCGGTGATGCCAGAATAGCCGGTGGTGATGACGGAGGAAAGGCCGGTCGTGCCGGCGAGGCCGCCGATAGTGAGGGTGGTGGGGCCGGTGATCGCGACAGTTCCGGCACCCGAGGTATCGAGGGCGCTGTTTTGGAGGGCGAGGGCGTTGGTGAGTTCGAGGACACCCGCGCTGACGAGGGTGTTGCCCGTGACGAGGTTGGCACCGCCCAAGGTGAGTTTGCCAGCGCCGGTCTTTGTCAGAGACAACGGATTGGAGCTCGGTAGCGGGCTGACGGAGTTGCTCCAGTTGCCATTGCTCACGATGTCGCCCGCCGCCTCGACGGTGAGGTTTCGGGCGTTGCCGCCTCCTGCGATGACGGGCCAGGAACCGAGGTTGAGGAGGTTGGAGGAGAGGTTGCTGATGGAGTGGCTGGAGGCGGTGGAAAGGCCGCCGATGGCGAGATTGCCAATGCCAGCGAGGGTAACCGCACCAGCACCCGCCTGCACGGTCAGCCCGCTTGAAAGACGAATCGCAGCAGTTCCACTGCCGGTGATCGTGAGCGGGTTGCTTTGGGCTGTGAGGACACTCAGGATGCTGCCGGCACCCCCGGCACTACCGCCGAACGCGACTGCAAGGGTGAGGTCTTCAGTGCTGGCGTCCGAACCGTTGAACTGAATGTCCAGATTACTTGCGCTGGTGGTGGCGATGGCGGGAGAGAAATTGGAACCGGTGGAAAACACGGAGTCCGTTGAGCCTGTCCACAGGCTTTGCGCATGAACGGTGCCTATCGAAAGGGCGAGAAGAATAGTGGAAAAGTCAAAAAGGCGGGAATTGAATCTGGGTTTCATGGAGGTTTTTTTGAGTTTGAGGAATGTGGGTTTGGATCGGCCGCGAAATCGCCAAGGGACGGATTTTGCAAACTGACCTACTCCAAAAAGTAGAATGATGCGGGAAAATGGCTATCCCCCGCAGGGGGGATTTTTTCAGGCCGAGCGGCAACGACTTCGTCCGTGGAGTCAGGATTCTCCGGCTCGCCATGGATTCCGGAAACTGTCAGTCCGGCGCAAACCATTGAAGCGAAAGAAGTGGCTGTCGATGCAGCGTAAGCGCTTTTCCTGCAAGAAAAAGTCCGGGCTCAGCAGCGTTTCAATCTGATCCAGTTTCAGTTCGAAAACCGGAGCAAACGACTCCCGCTTCATGTAGTGAGTCGACGAGTGCCGCAACTGTCTGCCGGCACCAGTGCCTTGCGCATTCCAGTCGCCTTGGATTCGCAGTCCGTGCAGAGTACCTGATAGCGACCGCCTTGTATCCAGACGACGGGGTCTTCCAGCTCGAAGCTTCCGGGCAGGATGTTGCCGGACCCGCCTGATAATCGATAGGGACCATCGACGGATCGCGCTTCAAACGCCTGCATGTAGGCATCCCATTCGCCGTCCTGGTCTGGCGCGGTTTGAATTTCACCCACGGCATACGCGGAGCCATCGGAGCGCACGAGGATCGACGGGTTGTTGGTGGAAAGCACGGGTTTGGCGACCGGTTGCCAGGGGCCCTCGATCGAGTTCGCCCAGGCGAAACTGGTTTGCCAGACGGGGATGCCGAGATGATAGATGAGATACCGGTTTCCGACTTTCATCACCTTCGGGTTGTGGATGGTCTGAGTCGCCCACGGGTGCTTCGAGGGATGGAGGGCAACTTCCTGAAACTGATAGGGACCAAAGAGCGACTTGGAAGTCGCGCGGATCGCGTGGCTTTTATCCAGCCCTTCATGCGTTCCAAGGTCGGCCAGCGCGAGGCGAACAGGCGGCACCTGAGTAGGTGGAGAAGAGCGATCATGGGAGTGGCAATTCGTCAGGGCTGGCTCACATGCAGGCGGAGGAACATTTTTTCATCGCCCGCCGGGGGCGTGCACGAGCCCTGCCAGGTTTCCGTTTCACCGGTGGTGCCCCGCTCGTGTATCACTCCACCGGAGGTCCACAACCCCGATTCCAGGTCCGATGACATCTCGACATCGTAAACGAGATCGGGGCGGTTAGCTGGGCGGCGGTAGGTAATGCGCCAAGTTCCATTGAAATCTGAAAGCGTGATACCGGTCGTGGACGGGGTCTTCGCCGGCAGACCGAGGGCACATTTCAACAAATTGCTCAGACCATCACCGGCGGGAGCTGCGTTGGGACCGCTGATCTTCGGATCGGCGAGTTCGGCGCTCGTAAAGTTTTCTCCTGCCCACACGGCGAAGGAGTCAGCGGCGGGTAGGGCGGTGATTGTGACGGTGAAGGTCTGGCTGGCAGAGTTGCCCGCCGCGTCGCTGGCGGTCACGGCGACTGTCGTCGTGCCGAGCGGGAAGATGGAACCGGAGGCGGGCGTGTTGGTGGTCGTGCGCGAACCGCTCACCGCATCTGTGGCGGAGGTCGAGAAGGTCACCACCGCGCCTGAAGAGTTTGTCGCTTCAACAATCATATTGGAAGGCACGGTGATCACGGGTGGAGTTAGATCCTGCACGCTGACAGTGAGCGTTGAGGAGGTTTCACCGAAAGCATTGGCAGCTGAAAGGCGCAGGAGATAGGAACCGGGTTGGCCGAAGGTGACGGTGGTGGTGGCCTGTGCGGCATTGCCGAAACTGGCGCCGCCCGGTCCGCTGACGACACTCCAGAGCGAACTGGCCGCGTTGGTGGTGCTGCCACCGAGGGCTGCTGCGACGCCGGTCTGCGCGGCAGGCGCGTTGCCGGTCGCGAGGGCTGGGGCTTGATCGACGGAGTAACGGATCGTGAGCAGCGGGCGCTGGGCGAGAGTCGCATGGTTGTCGGATCCAAAGCGGGCGAAAACGCTGCCGCCGGTGGTGTCGTTGGCCATGTTGAGCATGAGACCGAGGGGCGCGGCGGTGCCAGCGACGCCGCTAACCGCCGCGACCAGCGCAGGAGTGGAGCTGAATGTGTAGCGGGTGCCGACAGGTGCGCTGCTGGGATTGAATCCGGCGAGGGTGGCGAGCGTCGCGGTTTCGAAATCGGAGCCTGCCGCACCACCGGACAGGTTCCACAGGTCCGCCACACTGCCGGTGCGCGTGAGCCAGTCGGCTCCGGTGCCCGCGCCGTTGGTGGCGGTGATGCCGTCGCCGGTGCCTTCGGTGAAGATCGTTAGAAGCTTGTGCAGCTCGAGCGTGTTGAGCGCCGTGCCGCTGCCGGCGGAAACCGACCAGAGATCGAGGGTCACGCTGTCGATCACCGCACCAGCGGGAATTTGCGAAACGTCGAAGGCGAGCAGACCGCGAAGGGCTGCGCCGTTGCGACCAACGATGATCTGGTCGCGGGCGCCCGAGTTCATGGTTGGCGTGTCACTGCGAATGAAAGTGGCGGCATGTGAGTAGGATTCCACACCCTCGCGCAGCGTGAGCGAGGTGACGGGAGCGACCAGAACGGCAAGATCCTGATAGATGGTACCGACCGCATTGGTCACGGTGCAGCGGAGGACGTAAGTGCCACCCGCCGAGAAGGAAACCCGCATGTCAGCGGCGGCGGGATCGGCAAAGGTCGCGACTCCGGGGCCGGAAACCTGCGACCATGCGATCGTCGTGCCCGCCCCGCCGGTGATGGACGCGCTGACCCGCAGGCTGAGGTTGTTAGCCGGTATCGAAACTGTGTTTCCGGGGGGACTGGTGAGCGTCAGAGCCGGGTCGTCGATGTTAGGAAAGCCGGGGATGGGCGTCCAGACTAGGTTCACGCCGGTGGCGGAGTTTTGCAGGGTGAAGACGCCGTAAGTCGCGACCGGCCGGCCGCCCGCGTCGGCGGTCACGGAGCCGAGCGTGAACGAACCGGTCATCGGGGACGCTGTGATCACGGGGAAAGATCGCGGAGCGCGCCAGAAACTGTGGAGTAAATTCGTCGTGCTGCCGGGGCTGTTGAGCACCACATCGATCTTCGCGCCGCCGGTGACGCTGACGGCGGCGGCAGAGACTTTGTCAGCCGTTACCAATGAATTTCCGATCAGCTCCCATTGCACCTTGCCGGTGGAGCCGAAGCCCAGGATGCCGGCAAACGTGAGTCCGGCGGGCGATGGCGCGAGGGTTCCACTAACCGTCGTGTTCCCGGCGATGGTGCCGGTGCCGCCGAAGGTCGTGCCGCTGGCGGTTGTCACGATGCCGCCGCCAACGAGACCGTTCACCGTGAGCGTTCCCGTGGACACGGTCGTGGTGCCGCTGTGGGAATTCGTTCCGTTCAGCAGGAGCGTGCCGGCGCCGGTCTTGGTGAGGTTGCCGGCGCCGCTGACGGGATTCGCAACCGTGAGCGTGAGGTCGGTGTTGATGGAGAACGTGCCACCGCCGGTTCCCAGCGTGATACCGCCGTTAGGGCGATTCATCCCGAAACCCGCGGTAGGCTGGAAGGTGCCGTTGGCGAGCGTGAGCTGGCCGGCATGGAAGGTCTCGGGATTGCCGCCGAGATTGGCCGGAGTGCCGGCTTTCAGGATGGTTCCTCCGTTCACGATGATGGATCCGGTGTAGGAATCGTTGTTGCCGCCGAGGCTGACGGTTCCGGGGCCGCCGCTGCCGCAGATCAGCGAACCGGTGCCATCGAGTTTCGACGCGATGTGAATGGAGCGGGTGGCATCGCCTGCCGGATAGATGATGGAGTCGGCGTTGACGGAGATGGAGCCGGCCAGCGTGAATGCGGTGTTGCCGTTGCCGTTCTCGATCGAACCGCCGTCGAGGGTTAGATTCGCGATGGTGATCGTGTCGTTGTTGCCGCCTTTAAAACGGAGGATTCCCTGCGGAGGAAGGGTGAGTGAATGCCCGCCGAACGTGTGGTTTCCCCCGGTTAAAGGGGTTCGCAAAACATACTGGGCGGCGGTGTAGTCCTTCGCCGCGGTGGGAGCGACGGTATCGTCCCAGTTTCCAACGACGTTGAAGGAACTTGATCCCAGCGCGTCGCTGGCCTTCAGGGCGATCACCGGGGAGGTCGCCGCGACAGAGGTGTAGGTGATTACGGAATAGGGCGGCAGATCGGCGGTGAAAACTCCCGCAGTCACGTTGACCGCCGCCTGGCTGCTCAGGGAGAGCGTGTCGGAGGTGACCCAGCGGTCCAGCGAGGTAACCGACGGGCAGGATGATAGATTGAAGGTTTGCGTCACCGGCCATGCGGTGGGATTCGCGGCCACGATGACGAAATCCAAGGTGGCGGGATTCTTGTAGGCGGAGATCAGCGCGGTGGTGTTGCTGGCCACCGTGACGCGCTGGAAGCCGGGGCGCACGAACTTGCTGTAGTTCCCCATCACGTAGAGGCGCTTGGCGGGAGCCGCCGTGCTGTTGCCAGCGAGAGATCCGGTGCCGCTGCCTTTCAGCCACCAGTAATGATAGGCGTTCACTTCGGCCACGGTCATGAACTCGTGGATTTCCTGCGCGAGCGCCAGGCCGTTGGTGATGGTGTCCCCGCCGGTTTCGATGAAATGCTCGGTTTCCCAAAGCGGCACCGGACATGGAGAGCCGAACTGGGTGATGGCGGCGGCGCTGCTTCCGTAGTTGTGACCGCCGAGAATGCCGACCTGTTGGGCGGTGGCGGGGTCGCTCATCGTCGGGACCGCGAGGGAGAACTCCCAGTGCATGCTCTCCGGCAGCATGACCTTCGTGCTTGCCACGCCGCGGGCCGTTAGCGCCGAAGCCAGATACGGCACGAAGTCATGGATCTGTTGCGGAGTCCAGACGCAGGATTCGTAGTCCGTGGATGCGTTGGGCTCGTTCTGTACGGAGACCGCTTCAAGGTTGACGCCCTGGGTCGTTTTCATCGACGCCACGTAGTTCGCGAGCTGGTTGGCGTAGTTCTGATAGTTCGTGGCATTTCCTATCAGGTTGCCGCCGTTGACGTTGTTGGAGTCCTTGTAGCTGGCGGGCGGGGTCCATGGCGCGCTCCAGACCTTCGCGCCGCGGGCCTGGGCCATCTTCATGATGTTGGTTTCCCATGTCGTTCCCTCCGGTGTGATCCGGCTGCGCAAAAGCGAGAGCCCGATGCCGTTCGATCCGGTAGAGAAAAACAAGTCCGCCTCCGCCGTGGACCAGGTGCTGTTCCATGCCGAGGAAGCGCCGAAACCATCGATGGACTGCCTGCCAACCGCGTAGTTGACGGTCGCCGTATCCGTGACCGTGGTGCCGGTGAATTTCAGATTGTCCACCCATAAGGTGCTGGCGCCGGCCAGGGAAGTGCCGCCCCAGATGTGGACCATCACGTTTTTGATCTTGAGCAGATTCGGATTCGTTGCGGGGTTCAGCGGAATGGTGACATGCACCCAGCCGGTTTCCGTGGCGGGGATGTACATTCCGCCGAAGTAGAGCTGGCCGTAGCTCGGCGTGGCCATGCCGAACTCGACATAACCGAAAGTTGGAGAGCCGTTTCTCAGATAAGTCGCGGAACCCGCGCCGAATCTAACGTCACACTCGAGAGCGGTGAACTGCCGCGCGCTGACCGAGGGGTTGATCCCGCTGAAACCGTTGATCACGGTGAACTGGTTGTTGTTGCCCGAGAAATTCGCGAGGATCTTCATCGAGCCGGAAGCGGTGTTTCCCGCCGCGTCCACCGTGGGGTCCCATGAGAGCGACTGAAAGGCTCCGCCGAACCAGTTGCTCCACACGTTTCCGATCTGGCCACCGGAATAACTGAATCCCCTGCTGCCGGCTGGATCGAACGAGTCAACGGTATGAACGACCGGCGGCACGGTCTGCGAGAGAGCCACCGGAACCAACGCGGTGAAGGCCAGCAGCGAACGCCGGATGGCAGCCACGCATGAAGTTCCGGTTCGATTCATGACCTTAAGCCAAACGGAAAAACCGTCCGCGCCGGACCTGTTGAGTCCGACGAGGACGGAATGCAATCCAACGATCAGGGCTTGGAAGCCTTGAGGCGACCGAACAGTTTTCCGCCGACTTCGGCCGATTTCGGGATGGTGACGGTGACCGTCCGCAAACCGGCGGACGGGACACCCAAGGTGCCGAGCGTGACCTCGGGACCGGTCGGAGTGGTGATGTTCACCGAGGTCCAGCCCGTTAGATCGGAGCCGTATTGGAAGATCTGAGTGGTGTCGTTGACGGTATCCTCCACCCGGGTGAAGCTGAACACGAAGTTCGCACCGCTGTCATTGAGGGTGGGAAGAATCACCGGATCCGAAACGGTTGGATTACCATTGAAAATGTATTCCAACAGGTTTTCCGTTCCATCGAACTCCGCATCGTCGGTGGGTTGATCCAGACCGCCTACGTCGTAATTGCTGATCCAGAGCGCATAGCCGCTGAGCGAGGTAACGGAGAGCGACAGGACGCCGGTGCCTTCATTGAAGCTCCAAGTGTTGGCACCCTCGGTTTTCTGATGGACTCCGGTCACGCCGACTTCGGAGAAGCCGACCAGGCTGAAGGAGGAGGTGAAGGTTCCGGGCGGGATCGGCGCATTAACCAAGGTCCAGGAGTTGCCGTTGGTGATATCGGCGAAGGTGGTATCGATGGTGAAATCACCCGAGAACGAAACCGTGCCGGCTCCGGTGACCTTGTTGTTGAGGGTTCCGTCGAGAACGAAGGTCAGTCCCGCGTTGTCGGCGAGGATGAGCGAGTTTCCGGTGGGGACCGTGGTGTTGCCGGTGTAGGTGTTGATGCCTGATAGAGTCAGCGAACCACCGGGGACGGAGGTTTCGACCTTCAGGCCGCCGTCGAACACGCCGGTCGGGCCGTGCTGGATCGGCGCGGCGAAGGTGACGGCAAGACCGTAGTTGTCGATACGGGCGCCGCTGTTAGGCGTGACTTCATCGCCCAGCACCTTGGCGGCCACGACCGGCTTGCCGTTTGCGTCGCCGGCGGGGGCGGCGAATGACGCGTTGGTGATCTGGAGGATGCCGCCGTTGAGATTGAGGATTCCGTTTCCGCCACCGAAGCCGCTGCCGGAAGCCCGCTCCATGCCGGCGATGGAAAGGGTGCCCCCGGAGAGATTCCAGGTCACGTTCTGGTTGCCGCTGAGAAACCGCATTTTGCCGGTGCCTCCGCGCGTTACGCCGGCATCGCTGAACTGGATGACTTCCCCACTGGTCTGGTTGATGGTGATATCACGGCCCCAGTATTGCCCCATGAGGATATTGCCGTTGGAGTTGACGTTGATCCGGGCGGTGCCGCTGAGATTCAATTCAGCCGCTCCGTTGTTGCCCCCGCCGTTCCATGCGAACTCCACGCGGCCCGCGTTGACGGTGCCGCCGGAGAAGTTGTAGGTGGATTTTCCATATTCACCGATGGCGAGCAGGTTGCCGACCAGGGTGCCTGCGGTCTGGTTGATCACGGTGACATCGGTGTTTCCGGGACTCATGTAGATTCCGCCTCCGGTGTAGCCGGTGGTGGAAAGCGGATCGGTCGGACTGAGAATCAGCGTGCTCGGCAAGGCGTTGGTACCACCGCGCACTTCCAGCGAGCTACCGCCATACGCGCCGCGGGCGTTGATGGTGCCGGTCAGGGTGAGCGTGCCGTTGCCACGTTTGATGAGCTGGGTCTGGGAGTCGCCATTAACTCCATTACCCTTGATGGTGCCGCTGAAGGTGCTGCTCGCTCCATTGATGCCCACCGTCAGGTTTCGCGGGCCGAAATAGCCGGCCTGATAGGTGCCGGCCCCGGTCAGGCTATCCACCGTTAGATTGGCGACATAGGCGTCGAAGGTGGCTCCGGTCGCGATGTTCAGGTCGGACTGGTTGGTTGCGGCGTTGGAGCCCTGCGAGTCGAAGTTCCCGAGGGTGAACTTTCCGGCGATGATGTCGATCAGGCCGCCGGCCGCGAGGGCGATGGTGCTGTTGCCGTTGTTGAAAGTGAGGGTGCCCGCCCCGCTTTTGCGGAGAATGCCGCCGCCGGTGATGGAGATCGCCCCTTGGTTTTGATTGGCCGCGATGGAATGTTCGAGGGTGGCGCCGGCAGCGATGAAAGTGCTAACAGGCGTCGCCGCGGAACCGGCAGGTCCGGAGGCGGTGTACACGACCTTGCCTCCGTTGATGGTGACTCCTCCGGTCGCGTTGTAGCCGTTGGAAAAGGTGACCGTGCCCACACCGCCTTTCACCAGTGCCGCGGTGCCGGTGATCGCTTGTCCCGAAAACCCGTAGTCCTTGGTTGGATTGTTGAACGTGATCGCGTTCGGGCTGACGGCCGCCGGGATGCTGATCGGCACCGGGCTGGCGGCAGCCTCCGATTCATCGAAAAGCACGCTGTTTCCGCCCGCGGCGTTTTGCTGGTAGGTAGTGGCGACGTTTCCGACCGCTGTTTTCCAGTTCGTGTCGGCGGAGTTGATGTTCCAGTTGTTGCTGATCGCCCCGGTCCATTTGATGAACTCGATGCCGGTGATGTTCACGTCGAGCGATCCGGGATTGTCCAGCAAGGTGCCCGAGACGCCGGGAGGCAATGCAAGCGATAGACCGGCATATCCACCCGCACCGGTGATGGCGCCTGTGTGGGAAATGAGCGGGAAGGTGCCAACGGTCAGTCCGGTGCCGAGGACGCTGAGTGTTGACGGTCCGTTCACCGAGAGGGTGGTGCTCGCAATAGGAGCGGTGACTGGATTGGCCAGTCCGGCATTGTCGATTTTCAGGCTCGCTCCCGTGGTCGTGCCGAGGTTGACGGCGGTGGCGGTGAGCGTGCTGCCTGCGGTGCGGATAGTGGCTGAGCCGGCGTCCGGAACGGTGAGGCCGGCAAGACCCGTCGGACTGAATCCATTGAGGTTCATGGTGCCTTCCTTGAGCTCAAGCACGCCGGTGCCGAGGGCGCTGACGTGGCCGACGCGGAGGGTGGAGGAGCTGGCGTTGAAAACCTTGGCCCCGTTGTTGGTGTAGGTGCCTCCTAGGGAGAAGCCGCCGCTGAACCCGCTGTTATTTCCCGAGAGGCTGAAGGTGTTCGCTTGTGGGGTCGAGTTGCTTCCGACGTAGAGACGGGATGAGCCGGAAATGGGCGCGGTCACGATGAGAGCCCGCCCCCCCGCATCCGAGGCTCGCAGCCCGGATACCGCCGTGACGTTCACGTTCCCGGCCAGCGTGAATGTCGTGTTGTTCTCACCATTGGCCACAATCCCGCCGTTGAGGATGAGATTGTTGACCGTGACGGTGCGGTTGCCGGCGATTTTATATAACAGCGAATTGTTATCACCCGCTACGGGATCGAACCTGAGAGAGTCACCGAGGAAAGTGACGTTCGCGTCTGCGGTGGGGGTCCGCAGGACATTCGCGCCCGTGAGATAGGCATTTCCCGGCGCGGGGGCGAATCCGTCGCTCCACGAGCGTGCGTTGCGGGTGTTCGCGGAATTCACCACCGGCGTGATGCCCGCCGCGGTGCCGTTGGCTATGGCGATGTTGAGCGTGGCATCCGTAGTGGGCAGTGGGGAGGCCGCATTTCCCGTTAGGACAATCGCGGGAGCCGTGCCGCCGGCCGAGAATTGGGCGGTGATCGCGGGTGTGGCGTTCAACGCGGCCACGACTTTGAGCGACCATGTGGTGGGGGTGTCGCTGAGGGCCACGGGGACATTGATCGTGAGGGGGCTGCCAACGACGGTTGCCGAGGTGACCGTCACGGCCAAACTCCCGGCGGTGGTGATGGTGCCAACGGCGGTGGCGGTTTCCTGCTGCGTGCTGCCGGCCGAGTTGAAGGACCAGGCTCCGAATGGGTCGGAAACGATCAGGTTGACATCGGCCGCAGGGGCGGCGGTGGCGGTGAAGACGATGGCTCCGAGGATGGAGAAGCGACGGGAATACTTAGGTTTCATGGGTTATGGTTTTATTGGGTTTCGGGGAATGCAGGATTTAAAAGGCTGAGGAACGCGCTAACGGAAAGTTTCTCAGATTCTAAACATCCCGAATGTAGGATCATGCGAAAAATCGCCTATCCCCCGCACGGGGGATTTTTACAGGTGGAAATGGCAGACTCAGAGCGGAGAGGTGAAGAATCACAGAGCGCAGTTTTTTCCGCAGACGGGAAGATCAATCCAGATCCTCAATGCTGAATCCGCATGCAGTGGCAATTCGTGGATCAGCTTTCAGGAATGAAACCATCCACCGGTCTGATGATTTAGGTGGAATCCTTTTCACGATCTGCAGGATAAACCTTCACGAACAGAGTTGCGGATTCCGGTGTGAGCGCGACGGCGGCGAGCGACAATTTGGAAAACAGGCGTCTGGAGAGTCGGCAAATCATTGCCTCATAAACGCCGAACGAGTCATTGCTTGGCGTGGGTGATGACGAAATCGAGCAGTTCCCGGCACTGGAAGAACCCCTGCCAGAGGTTGTGCCCCTGACCGGATGGGACGATCAACCGCATCGAGCCGCCGAGGGTTTCATAACGGGATTTCAGAAGTCCCGAGTTGTCCTCCAGCGGCACCACCTTGTCGCTGTCACCATGAATGGCGAAAAGCGGCACGCCCGCCTTGGCAAGCGGAGCGAGACGGTCGATGGGATTGTGCGTGGCCAGACCATTTTGGAGGGTTTCCGGAGTCATCTGATAGGCCGGTGCCGCCTTGGCCACGCCGGGATAACTGGCGAAATTGCAAACCGGATAAATACCGGCGAAGGCCGCGACCTTGTCAGGATTTTGAGCCGCCCAGGAAAGATTCATCAAGCCGCCACGACTGCGGCCTAACATCACGGGCTTGCGGGAGAATCCGCGCTTTTCCGTCATCTCCGCATAGAACTTCGAGAACAACTCCCGTCCCGCAGGACTCCCGTAGGATTCGCCCACGTCGATGCCGGCGATGGCGATACCGGCTTCGCGCAATCTCTCGAACATCCAGCGCTCCTCCGCACCGGGTAGTTTCGGCAAGGTCGGCGCATACCAGACCCATGCCTTCGGTTTTCCTTCCGCCTCTTCTTTGGCAGCGATTAGAAATGCCGGACGGCCTGCAACCGAAATTGCTTCCACCGGCGGGATCTTCGGTTCCTGCCCCACCGTTTTAAGACACGCTTCGGCAAAGCGGCGACCGAGCGCAATCTGCCCGGCGGCGTCATAGTGAATTCCGTCGGCCTGCTTGGCCAGATCGTCGGTTTCAATCAGGAAAACGCCCGGAATCTCGCGGGCTGCACGCTCTTGGGCCGCCCGCACCTGCTGGATGTAGGGGAACTTGATCGTCTTCTGATCCTCCTCGGTGGCGTCGGCGGGCATGTTGACCCGTCCGAAAAAGAAGGGAAGTTCCGGTGCGTTCAAATCGCGACGGAACGCAGCGATCAGTGTCTTGAAGTTCTCGAAATAGTTCGGTCCGAGTGCCTGATACCGCGTGTCGCTTTCGCCCTGCATCCAGAGCACTCCGGTGAGGCGTGCGGGACGGCCCTGGATCGCGGTGGCATGATCTTCCAACAGCTTTCGATAGATCGGGCCGGCGGCGGTATTGTATTTCGAAGCCAACCGTGACTTGTCCCACTGCGGTGCCCAACCTGCCAGCGAGGTGCCACCCATCGCCCGCTTGACGAGGAGGAAATCGTCAGACGGCCTGGCAGCGGCGACGGTCGCGGCAAATGCCACTTCGGGCCCGAAAAACTTGCCACCAGCGATCCGCGCCGGTTTCCCCTTGTCGATCAAGCTGACGTTTCCCGGCGGCTGCTTGAACTCCGGTGGAAGCGCGGTGATGGGAACATTTCCGTCCATGTTGGATTGGCCCGCAAGCAGGACCACCTGAATCGGGTCCGGAGCACGGGCAGCAGTTTTGTTAGTTTTTTCCAATGAAATAGTTAGAAGCCCCCGACCGGGCAGGCGTGTGGTGATCCGGCCATTGTTTGCCCGGCCGGATGGGAGTTCCACGAGGTCTTCTTCCCGGCTCGTGCGCCAGATGCGGAATGGCGCATCGGCGAATGGCGGGGCGATGCGTATCTCGATTTCGGCATCCGGATCCTGGACGGCGGCGATGTGGACGACGAGTTTCGATTTGTCGGCAGCGAGGAACGACGATGCCTTGATACCGGGCTTGGCGATGCCGCTCGCGAATGGCCCGCTGACCTCGCTGTGCACCAGACGCATGCCGGGGACCAGCGATGCGCACCACTGGCGGAATCCGTGATAGATCTTGGTGTGATTGTAGCTTTTTCCCCAATCGAGATGAATCAACGCCTCACCGCCCTGACGCGGCGGATAGACCCAGTCGTAGGCCATCCAGACATTCACGCCCTCGTTGAAGGCCTCGGTCATGTAGAGCCAGAATTCGCCAGCGGAGTTGATCAATCCGGGCGACTTGTCCACGCCGTTGAAGCAGGCTTCGGTCATCCAAAGCGGCTTGTTTCCGGCGACTTCACGCATCTTCGCCCAACGGTGACCGCGCCGGTCGTAGTCGTGGTTGCCAACCACATCCACCTGATCGGCGGCTGCTGCCAGAAGGGCGGGCAACGAATGATTCGCAGTGTCCACGGCGCTGAGCATGTTCGGTGCCACCAGTTTGGGGCTCGGCACTTCAGGGTTGCGGCGGGCCATTTCATCCAGGTATTCCGCAATTCTAGCAAACAGGGCGGTGTGTTGATCGGTAGTGAGAAAGCATCCGGGTTGGTCGTGTCCCCAATCCGCCTCATTGGAGATGCTGAGGTAGTCGATCGGTTGTCCGTGCTTTTGCATGTAGGCGAGAAAAGCCCAGATGTATTCGCCGATTTCGAGTTCGAGACCGGGCTTGATTGTGGCTTTTGACGAGCCGCCACCACCGGCGTCGTTGTTGGTCTTCATCCACGGCGGCGGCGTGTAAAGCACAGCATATAGCTTCATGTTAGGGTTGCGCTTTTTCGCAGCGGCGGAGATTTTCAACGGATGCTCGCAGTATGCGAAATTCTTCGGGTCGAAGTTCTGGACGTAGGGATCGTCGTTGTCGTTGTTCGGCTCGTGGTCCCAGCGGATCTGCAGTTGCAGGAAATCGGTGCGCACCTTGCTGAAGATGTCGTCGTAGAGTTTTTCCTGCTCCTCCGCACGGCCGTTTTTGCCGAGGCTGGTGACGTGCGCCTCATAGAAAATCGCGCCGCAACCCATGCCTTGGAACTCCTGCCGGACCTCCTGCGGCGAGACGGTGACGACCGTGGGTTCGGCGGCCCGAAGAACGCCGGGACCAAAGAGGACCAGCAACACGGTTAGAAATCGATTCATGCAGATGTGAGGAGAATTACCGGACCAAGCAGACCGGAGGAGAGGAGCGGTGATTTGGCGGTAAAGTAATTCCATGTCGTGAAGGTATATCTTTCTTTGGAGGGCCGGGGTCGATCTTTAAGCACCCATTCGGGAAACGCCTTGAGCGGGCCGCCGAAGCCCATGTCGCCCTTGTTCCATTCGCAGTCTGCGGGTTGTTGTTCGTCGCCGATGAGGCGATTCGCCCAACAGTTGGTGACACGGATTTCCAGGCGATTTTCACCACTGAGCAGGACTCCTGTGATGTCGACCCGCCAGGGTGCGGTCCAGACCACTCCGAGGTCGCGACTATTGAGACGGATGGACGCGATGTCCCGCACCACACCGAGATCGAGCCAGATCGGGCGGCTCCCGGACTTGAGGGCGTCGTCCGCAGTAAAGGTGGTGGAGTAGGTTGCGGTGCCACTGTAGTATTTGATTCCCGGATCCGTGTGATCTTTCCAATCGATGAGACGATCAAACTTTATACTGGCAGGTCCGCCCCACGCAGGGTCGAAGGCCACCGTCCACTTCGCGGCATCGAGCGGCATAGCTGGTTTCACAGGCGGGAAATTCGAGAGATCCGTGGGTCGGATTCCGGCAGCAATGTCAGAACGGAACACCACGAAAAAACTCTCGGACGGCGCGAACTCCAGATCGATTTCGACACCGCCATCCGCCACTTGAAAAACGGGCAGCGGACGCATCACGCCGGTGACGGGGTGCCAGAGTTCGGGTTGGCGGCCGGAGACCGGGAAACGAACCCGGGCCGAGCCTGCCATGCGGGCGGTATTGGCGACGAAGAATACTTCGTTAGATCCATGCTGGCGGCGAATGGCGCGCAGCTTGGGCTGTCCACCGGTGACGCTGAATGAAACGGCGGACGCATCTGCTGGAGCAGGCTTTCCCCACTGAAGCAGCGCCTGACAGCGCGTCAGATAGGCGATCCACGCCTTGCCCGGTTCCCACCAGGTCTGGGTGTGGTCGAAGTGCGTGCCCCAGCGGCCCATGACGACACCAGGCTTGTGGCGGTCGCCCCAGGGTTGATGGGTGTAGCGGTGCAGGACGAGATGGTTGATGCCATCGCAGAATGCCTCGTCGCCGATGGATTTGAGCCACGCCGGAGTTTCAGACCACTGGCTGACATCAGGCTGGCCGGTGTAGGCCTCCGCTTCGATCGGATTGAATCCGGCGGCCATGCCGGATTGCACGGTTTCCAACAGGTGGCCGGAGCGGTGGTAGTTTCCGCCGTGGGTCCAGAATTCCGTTAGCAGGCGATCCACATGTGGGGTGACTTCAGGAATTTTCCAGGGGCCGCCGTAGGGTTCGCAGGAAAATCGGAGACCCGCCGCGCGGAGTTTACTGGCGATGACAGGGAAATAATTTTCACGGAACAGGTCGGCGACGGTTCGTTTGAAATCCTCGTTGTAGGCATCGGTGCGGGCACTCCCGCCGATCTCGCGCTTGGCGAGGGTGGGCAGAAACGGGATCGGATCATAGCCGCGGCGCTTTTGAAACTCCTCGCGCATGCGCGGCGTCCATCGCGGCATCCACGACTCGTAGCTGTCGAAGTGGTAGAAATTGAATCCCTTGCCGAATAGTTCACCGACGTGGGGTTTTGCGTCATTGATGATATGGTTCACGTGGAATCCGACGGCCTCGGCGCTGAGTTTGTCGCATTCGAATCCGTTAGCCTGCCACTGTGGCGGCTGTTGGATCGGTCCCATGACGGTGTGACCGAAGCGATAGAGAATCCACTCGCCGGGCGGAGCGGACCATTGGAGCTGACCATCGGCACCGATACGACTCGTTAGATCCACCACCTGATCGAAAGCGACCGGCCCTTTCGCCGGCAGTGCGAGCACGGCGATATCGCGGAAAAACGATCGCCGCTCCGGGTGTTCGGGGCGTTCGAGTTTGCCGTTTTCCGGATTCCAGACGGGATAGCGCTGGATGCCGCGAAGGTCAGGAGTCGGGCGCGGAAGCTGGCCGGAAAACTCGCGGCCGCCTGCCGCCCTCGTTTCGGACCAGACCACCTCCTGCATGGCATGCTCGGGTTTGATCCAAGGGCCACCGCTGCTCGAATAGCCCGGGCAGTTGCTCATGCCGAAATCAAGCCCCAGCCGGCGCGACTCCATGGCCGCGTGACGGACGAGTTTCCACCATGGCGCGGTGAAGGCGATGACCTCGGGTGTCGGTGCCTTGGCAATGTCGCGCGGCCAGGGAGTGGTGGTATCCGCGAGGCTGAACATGAGCGTGCCGCCGAGGCCGGCATCGCGCAGGGCCTCAAGGTCGCGCGTGATGCCATCGCGGGTGATGTTGGAACCCATCCACATCCACATGACAGTCGGACGTGCGAAAGCTGGCGGATTCCGGAAAACTTGATCGACGGAGGTTTCGGCACGGATCGATTGGATGCCAGAGACGAGAGTGAAACAGCCGGCAGCAGCAGCCAAGGCTGCGCCGCAAAGATGGTGATGGATGCGTTTCACTTTGCCCGGGAAATTTCCCGGTCACCCGTAACAAGCTGAATGGCCGCGGATTTCAAACCTTGAGATTCCGCCTTGAGGGTGATGTTTCCAATCTTTCCAGCTTCCGCCCGGACGACTACAAGCGCCAGACCGTTAAAGGCTTGGCGTTCCTTTGACTGGAAGGGTTCGAGGCAGGTAGGATCGCCGTTGTCCGTAACGACGATTTCACCCGGCCCCTCGATTTGAAACCGGATGGGATTTTTCGCTCGCGGCACAAGCAGACCTTCGGTGTCCTTCACTTCGACGGTGATGAATGAAAGGTCATTGCCATCCGAACGGATGTTGGAACGATCCGCATCGAGCGTAAGTTGGGCCGCGGTGCCGGTGGTCCTGACTGTGTTAGTAGCCCACTCCTTGCCCTGCTTGTAGGCCACGACCTTCAACTCGCCGGGCTCGTAGATCACGTCGTCCCAACGCAGGCGGTATTGAAATTCTCCACGCTTTTTCAAACCCAGCGAGCGGCCGTTGAGAAACAACTCCGCCGCGTCACCCGAGGTGTAAACGTGGACTGGAGTGACCTGTCCGACACGCTCCGGCCAGTTCCAATGCGGCAGGATGTGTGCCAGCGGGATCTCAGGACGCCACCTTGCCTGATAGAGATAGTAGCGGTCCTTGCGGAAGCCCGCCAGATCCAGGATGCCGAAGTAGGAACTGCGCGCCGGCGAGTTGATTTTTCCCAGCTCGGCCAGCTCCGCCTTCGCCTTGGCTTGTTGGGCTGGATCGGTGAAATTCAACAAGGTCGTTAGATCCCAGTTGTAGGGCGTCGGCTCGCCGAGATAGTCGAAACCGGTCCAAACGAACTCGCCCGCGACGAACGGATTCTTGTCCTGGCCTGCAAACTCGGCGTCCGGCGTGGTCGCCCATTCCGGAGCATACAAATCGTAAGAACTCACCTGGAAATCCACCTTGCCGTGGTCCTTGTTCTCGCTCACGGGAAAGAAATATTCTCCGCGCGAACTGACGCTGGAGGATGTTTCGCTGCCGATGATCGGGAGATTGGAATTGGCTGCGCGGAACTCTCCGTAATGGGCGGGTTTGTAGTTCCAGCCGAAAACATCGAACTCTTTCTGAAAGCCACTGAATCCGCCTTTATAAGAACTCACGGCGGTTGTGACCGGCCGCGTGGCGTCTTCGGACTGGATGATGGCGGCGTGCTCGCGGGCGATCGCCGGGCCCTCGGGCTTGTCCTGATCCGGGACCTCGTTGCCGGAGCTCCACAGGACGACGCAGGGGTGGTTGCGGTCACGCCTAACCAACGCGCGGAGGTCCTGCTCGTGCCACTCCGGATAGAGCACATGATAGTCGTTCTTGTTCTTGCCGGTGCGCCAGCAGTCGAACGATTCGGCCATGACGACGAAGCCCATCCGGTCGCACAAATCGAGCAGTTCCGGAGCGGGCGGATTGTGGCTGGTGCGGATGGCGTTGCAGCCCATCTCCTTGAGAATCCCCAACTGCCGTTCCAACGCGCGCACGTTGAGCGCAGCTCCCAGCGCACCAAGATCGTGATGATTGCAGACGCCTTTGATTTCCACTTTCCTGCCGTTGAGGAGAAATCCCTGATCGGCCGTGAAGGCGATCGTGCGGACGCCGAACGGAGTTTCATATCGATCCATGGCCTTGCCGTTCTGCTCGACGGTGGTCACGGCGAGATAGCGGTGGGATTGATCGATGCTCCAGAGCCGCGGCGATTGGAGAATCATCTGAGTCGCGCCAGAAGCGGATTGTTGCGCTGGAATTTTCAAATCCGGCGTGACACAGGACGCAACCGACTTGCCGCGGTTGCCGGTCGCATCGAGTTCGAAAATTTCATGTTTCACCGCCACCAGCGCATCGGTGTCCGTGGAGTTGTCCAGTCGGACTTTGATTTTCACGGTGGCCGATTGTTCGCTGACTTCCGGAGTGGTGATCTGTGTTCCCCAATGGGCGACCCGCACCGGCGAGGTTTTCACGAGCCAGACATTTCGATAGATACCACCGCCCGGATACCAGCGCGATGACTGCGGGGGATTATCCAGGCGAATGGCGATCACATTGTCCGCCCCGAACTTCAGGAACGGCGTTAGATCCACCCGCCACGATGAATAGCCATAGGGCCAGCCACCGACACATTGGCCGTTGAGCCAGACCGTCGAGTAGGACATCGCTCCGTCCACATCAAGGAAGATCCGGCGACCCTGATCGGCGGCGGGGATTTCCAGATGTTTGCGATACCAAGCGACACCCCACCACGGCAGTTTGCCGGTTTCCCCGGGGTATTCCATTTTGAACGGGCCTTCCACGCCCCAGTCGTGCGGGAGATCGAGCGAACGCCACTTGCTGTCATCGAAGTCGGGCCGCGTGTAGGATACATCCGCACCGGGATTTCCGGCCGGGCGTGTGGACTTGGCCAGTTCCGGTTTTTTGGAGAACTCCGCCCCTGTCGGCAGAATCCAGGCCTTGATCTTGGAGTAGCTCAAGCGATCACCCGTATCCGCCGGATCCTCTTTCGAAAAGCGCCAGCCGGCATTGATAGAAATCCGCTCACGCGGCACCTCCGCCGCCGAAACGAACGATTGGGTTTGAGAGAGAAGCAACCATGCCAATCCAAAAATTCTGTGCGCGGTCATATCAGGGGTAACGATCCTAGTTCTC
>JANODE010000127.1:0-9194 GCA_031412525.1 Akkermansiaceae bacterium
CGGATTTCAGTTCGATTCGAAAAAAATCATGCTCTCCCAGCGTCCGTCAAACGTCACCCGACCCGAGCGCACCGTCATGTTCACCACCGCTGCCTATGCCCAACCCGGCGGTCTGCAAGCATCCGCCACCTGCGAGCCGCCGTTCTGGGATTACGGTTTTGGCCCATCCGGCAGCCGCCCGTCCCCCACCGTCCACTTCCGCGCTAACGGCAAAGCCCTCGTCGCCTGGTGCGACGGCAGCGTCACCGCGGAATCGAAAAACACCTCCAGCCCAGGCCTCAACCCCCACGGCGGCGATGCCGAAAAATGGAACCTCGGCTGGTTCGGCCCCGAAGAAAACAACGGCTGGTGGAATCCGAAAAACTGAGTCTCTCACAATTTTTCATTACGCGAGGGCGATCACCTTACGTTTAGTTTGGAGGTGTGCCGCCCATCGCTTCAAAAGCCTTGATGACATTTTTTAGAGATTTCTTCTCTGATGGTCCAATTTCGCGGTCCGACTGATACTGGCGTCCCTCGTACCGCATGATTGTCTTTTTCGAGTCAGCAATGCTATTGATCAAGCTCCAGGATTTGGCATCCATCATGGAGTCTTTCCATTCCCAGATATCACCCGCCCCATTGTCCCGTTCCCAGTCATTGAACAAGCCGTAGTCCAAGGAAGTCACCTTGTCATCCACTTTGAAGGAGACTGACTTTACAAATAGCCAGTCATCTCCGCTGTAGCTCATCTTGAATCGAAGCCAAACCCTTCCTTTGGAGCTCGCGATGTAGGCATGCACATTTTTTTGGTTGTTTGTTTCTTTGGTTCCCGCATCCCGATACCAATCGATATCTTTTATATCGTCAGTCGTCTTCACTAAGCTTTTCACGGCAATCGCGAGATTTTTCGCACGGAGTGCGGCATCTTTTTCGTCTTGGAGCCGCTTCTGTTCAGCAAGCTTCATCGCTTCTTCTCTGGCCCGCTCTGACTCGATTCGTTTTTGCTCGGCCAATCGAGCAGTCTCTATTCGTCGCTGCTCATCCTGCTTTGCTTTTAGAGCGTCCTTTACTATCTGTGCTTCTTGAAATGCTTTTTCCGCTACGTCTATTCCCTCAAACGCGTGTGAAATTTCCGCCCCGCTGAAATCCGGATACTTGCCTTTCAAATCAGTCAGTGTGGTTCTAGCAGCAGAGAATTGATTATGCTTCTTTTGATCGTGTGCCCTTGCGTAGAGGACCTGAGGTTCGTTTTTCAGACCTTCGATCATTGAATTTAGCCCTGCAATTTGCTCCTTGAGTTTGATATTTTCCTTTTTCAATCCTGAGTCATGCAGCATCGCGCTGATAGTAGCAGCAATAACCATCCCGACTGTAGGAATGGTCACTAGAAGAATCAAAATTCTCAAAAACTTTTTCATATAAAGGATAAGTGTTTTGAGATCAAACAAGAACCGAAGTAAATTTCATTCACGCCAATCGAGTCCGACTATGGGATGTTCGCCCATCCACTTCTCTGCAAAATCTGCTAATGCAGGTGAGAATGCGCCGAGAGTCTCCAAATTTTCCCCGGATGCTTCACTCATCAATTCTACGGCTTTGGCTACTAGGTGATCATCGGGGCCAATGTGATTCCACATAGTATTCCATAGGGAAATACCTTCCTTGGGATGGGTAGCGTATCTGAGAATGACTAAATATCCAATCCTGAAACGCGCTTCGGGAGCTTGCTTTTCCGCTTCACGAATCAATTGAAATACTTTTCCTTCGAAAATGAAAAAGGGATGATGCTCGTAACGGTATTCCAAGTCGTTGTTCATCATCTCCGTATACTTCGGATTGTTTCTGTAGTCCACCAAACCAGCTTCACCAACTGTCCACGTCTCGTTCCTGATAGCCACGTATTCTGGAGGGCCGGGCTCGGAAAGAAAACGGCGCACCCGTTCCTCACCAAGCCTTTCATACTGCTCTTCCCCAAGTAAAGAGCCGTCTACTTGTCGAGACGATACCGCGCTTTTTGTGAGTCCACCACTTGCAATTTCTTGTGGTTCGCCAAATTCCTGATTAGAGGTTTGCTTTCCGGTCTGCTTGCTGCATCCGATAAGCAAAGCAAGGCATGTCCACAATAAAAAGTTTTTCATGGTGGCAGTTTCCAGTGCTTTTCCAGAATTTCTTCCGCGACTTTTGACTGCTCGGTGTAAATTTCTTCAATCTTTTCGTCTGCTTCGCTTGCGCGTTTCCTCTCTGAGGCATCATCCGAAAGCATCCGCTTTAACTCCACTGCTGCGAAGAGTTCTTTCGCGTCGATTTCAAGTGCGGCAAATAGCAGCATAGCCATCTCTCTTCTGAGTAATAATTCACTAGATCCGATCTCCCCTAATCCTCCTCTTCCGGTGTTGTTGGATTTCCAATAATCCATGCGGCATCTTACCAACTCCCACATAACCAATTTTTCGAGTTGAGGAGCATCATAGTAATTCTTCATGAGACTTTCGATGTAGTCTCGCTGCTCTTTGTCAAAATAACCGCTGTGTCTTTTGAGATCCAGCTTGTTCCATGCCTCATTCCGCGCTTTTTCAGCATTCGGGCTGACGGGTATGGAGAACAAGAGATCTCTCCGGTGATCCAGCATCTCGCGGTATCGAACACGCCGCGCATCATATTCCTCCATGGTCCTAGGGGGAGGAATTTTGGCAAGGGCATCTTCAAGATCCTTTTCCAACTTTTCATAGGAGACGCGGTTGGATTCTGTGCCGGTTGAAATTTTGTCCGCTCCTGTTTGAGACGAATTTGGCGAGGGTGCTATAGAGGTTTCTAAATCGGCTTGCGCGGTGGTTTTTTTGCCCTTGGAATCTGTTTCGACCACTGGAACTGACTTCTCGGCCGCTTTGGGACGGCAGCATGGTGACATGGTGAACGCAACGAAAGCAGCCAATGAGATGGTACGGGTATTCATAAATTTGTTACAATGGAAGAAAGGAACCGTTTTCAATGACAAAACAGAAACCGTCGTCGGCCCACTTGCTAAATTCGAAAGCCGGCGATTTCGCCTCCATCTCAATGGGATAACTATTTCTGGCTGCTCGGAGAATCGTTAACTGATCCTTTAAGAAGCTTGATTCCCTCAATTATTGCTTCATCGTAAGGTAAGTCTTCCGGGCTCTTTCCCAAAGCGGAGTAAAGCGTCTCTTTTAGTTTGTTTTCGGTTTTTTCACGACTCACACCAATACCGCCCAATCCAATAGTGATCTTGTTGGGCGGCGCCTGATATGCTATGCGAATGCCGCATAGCTGCCACATTACAAGTCGTTCGATAGGAGGTGAATCGGCATAACGATCCAGCAAGTTGGAGGCATACTGATACTGTTCGCTGGTCCAGCCTTTAGGAGCAGGAGCCATCCGATCCCATGCTTCCTGTCGATCCTTGGTGGCGGTTTCGCCTAGCGGCACCAAAAATAGCGAGATCCTTACATTTTCGATGGCTTCTTTCTGATTCTGTATGTTTTGCTCTACAGTCGGCACCGCCTTGGCGAGTGAGGAAGGGGCTGTATATTTTCCCGTTTCTTTCGACGCCAACGAGGCCTTGTTTTCAGGAGACGGATGTGATGATAAATCAACAGGATTCTCGGACTTCTTTTCGCGGCACGCTCCGAGAAGAATAATAAGGCAAGAAAATATCAAGTTGGGTAATTTGTCGATCGTTTTCATGGTGGTGGAAATTGGCTGTTGCCAGTCACGAAAATGGATCCGTTATCGATCCATTTTCCATTGTCCCTTTTCAATTTGAAAGTGACTTCACTCAATTCATCAGCGGAACATTTATACCATCGGCTTCCAATTTGGATTCTTGCAAATTGCTTGAATTGCGCTAACCCGAAAATGGTCGCATTAGGATTCCCATTGCCAGTGGCATGATCCAGCGAAACAAATGGCTGGTCTCCGTCACGCATAATCGCGGTCGTTCCTTGAGGCAAATATGGAATTGTCTCGCCGACCATATCCGGATCGTCATTGCCTTCGATAGGATCAGATGGATAAGCCATTATATCAGGAGTTCCAACATGTAGAAATTGCTGCACATTTGAATCATTTGATTTATAAATAACTCTAACTTGTCTTGATGCATCATAGGATATAGAAGCGCCAGGCGCGAGAGCGTTACCAGTCCATGGATGGTTTCCTGGCGCAGGAACGCTTGGTGCGAGGTTGAAATTTGGCACGTCCTGATTGAGGTCAAACATTGAGTCAGGCTGGCAAACGTATCGCCATGAAATTTTACCGCGAAACGTGATGCCGATGATAAGTCCCGTGGTGGGATTTATAATATCCTCAGGAGTCCTAATGAGTGGGGTGCTGTCTTGGGGAGAAAGATCCGCCCACGTCACCCAGACATTCGTGGCGGCTGTCGTTTGGCCGGTGGCGATGAGGCGGATGGCGACGGGATATTTGCCCGTGGATGTCCGGGGCACGCTTCCATTATAAGGCGCTCCGGCAGTTGGCACTGCTCCCACCCATTCGACGAGCTGCTTGGGGCCCTGCGGGGTGATTGCTTCCGGACTGATTCCACTGGCAGTCAGAACGACCGCATCGGTGGAAGTGGTGCTCTTGGTGGTGACGAAATGCACCGCCTTGCTGTTCGCAAGGTAGGAAGGCACGATGTCTCCGATGACGCCCTTCATGTTGGCCGCGAAGCCGATGGAGATGTCCAGACTCTGAAACTCGGCCGTGGCAACAAGGGCGAGTTTCTGGCCAAGGACCTCGGCATGGAGTTTCAGGCTCATCGAGCCCGCGTTGGTGGCTTCGATGTAGTAAGTGGGACGCGGCCCAGCACCTCCGGCATAATCGCGGGTTTGAAGTTTGTAGGGCAGCCCGACCAGTTGTGGCTGCTGGTTCGGAAAGGCTTCCCAAAGACGGACCTTACCCGCTCCTGTCGCTTCAAGACGATAGATCATGGATTTCTCGTCCGCTCCCGGAGCAGTGGCCTCGAAGTTCAGGGCGATCAGGTCGTTTTCAGTCCCGAGTGTATGGGAAGTCTGTTTACTATCCGCCTGTCCGTTCCCGTCGTCATCGTCGTTGTTCACGAGAATCGCCCCGGGTAAAGTGATGGAGCCGCGAGCTGATACCGGGCGTATCCAGGATGTGCCGTCTTTCACTGGGGGAGGAAGGTCGTGCCATTGGGTTTGGGCCAGAGTGCCGGGTGTCGCATTCACCCGTTCGTGTTTCCAGGCGATCATGCGACCGGATCCCGCCGATGGCGTCGGAGGGACTTCCGGATCGGTGACTACCTGCCAAACAAATACCGCTTTTATCTGAGTATTTCCGGGATAGATCGGCAATGTAGATGGAAGCGTCCATCCGAGACGGTATTGTCCACCCATTAGCGAGATTTTCGATTCGTTTTCAACGAGGTTTCGCCAAGACACAGGCGGCTGTGAAAACGGAGAGGCCGCCCCCAGCGCGGTCTGAGCATCAGCGATCAAATTTCCTGTGGTATAAGGGTCTGAAAGTTCTGCGGTGATGGAAAAGGTTTCGCTCATTTTGTATGTGGGGCTGTAACCCACCCCGGGAACGGGCATTGTAGCTTGAGTGCCTGTGGAGTGATCCGCGCCAGAGCCGATTCTCTTGGTCGGCGTGGTGCTTGTCCATTGCCCCACGACACTATTGTCCGGGAGTGCGGGTGGGTCATCGCCAGAGACGTTCACGTTTTCGCCAAAGTCGCCAGCGTCAAAGTGCCCATAGAAGGACATGTACCATTCACGCTGTGAAGGATCATCCGGTTCTACATAATCGGCCGCCCATTGCCAAGTATCCGCAGTCCAATTCTGGGCAATCATTTCGCTAGTAGAAACCCAACCAAGCGTAGAATCCCATGCATAAGTTTCATTCTTGATTCTGTGCCCTTGTTCCTCGGTCCACGCAAACGCGTGGGATGTAAGTGGGGCCTCGGATTTTTTGTTCCAAAGGAAATCTGTGCGTAATGTTTTGTAGTAGTTCACCACGGGGCCAGTCTCCAGCCAAACAGGTGGCGGAAAGAGCTGCGGAAAATCACAGAATCCCGCCTTATTGATTTGAATCGATTTGATGCTGCCCTCCAAGAAGGGAGTGGCCACAATTTCAGTAGTGGCAAGGTCGAAATTTCCGGCGAGACTTTGGTAGACGAGGCCCGCCGAGGTATTGATCCCGCCATAATCAGCATTTACGTCAAACTGAGCCGGATCTGTGGGGGCAATGATTCCGTAATCGGCGAGTAGGATGCTTGAGATTCGCCGCTCCCATTCGTCGGGCACTCCATCATGGTCATCGTCGACGTTGAGGAGATACTCCTCGGCATCGGTCAGACCGTCACTGTCGGTATCCGTGTCGTCTGCGGCAACGCGCCAGAATCGTTTGTCGGAACCATTGACCTCGAACCCATAGGTAACAATGTTGCCAGAGCCGACGAAGGGATCTCCAACCGGAATCCAACTTTCTTCCGTGAGGTCGGGCGAGAATAGCAGAATGTATTTTTTTCCGACTATTGTGGGCCAGGTGACGGTGACGGCTTCCGGAGTGATGACAACGGGAATACCATTTTCATCGGATGCGCCGAGGACGGCGGGGACTTGGACGATCTTTGGCCGGATGATTCCGTTGGGTGGGTTGGCATCGAAGGGGTTGGTTCCGGCGGCGGCTTCCTGCGCGTTGCTCCAGCCATCCCCATCGGAGTCGGCCTGGGGATCAAAGGTGCCGGGAAACAGGTTTCCGAAGTTGAAATGCCTCTCCCAGACATCACTGAGTCCGTTGTCATTGGTATCTTCAACAGCGGAAGCGACGGAAGCGAGGCCCAGGACGCTAAGCGCGGCAAGCAGAAGTTGTTTCATCGTGTTGCCCCTCCCTTCTCCTTGGAAGCAGGTTTCTCGGTGCGCCAGTAGTTGAGGGTGATGTTCTGGGGTTTGGGCGGGTTGGCTTTCAACTCGGCCTCGTGCTCGAGGCGGGCTTTCTCGCGACCTTCATAGGCTTTCTGCAAGCGATCATATTCGCTGTTATAGAGATCATGGAGGGCCTGGATGGGAGGTAGGTCCTCGGCGGCGGGCTGTGTGCCGACGATTTCAAAGGTGGCCTTGCCCTCGGGAAAATCAGGCATGTGGGGGGCTTCGGATTCCCGGCCCTTGACGGCTTGCAAATCAGCCATGCGGTCAATTTCCACATTGCTCCAACTCATGAAGATGTGGTGGGTGTCGGATGCAGAATCAACGAAGGATTGGATGCCGCCCGCAATCAGTGCGAAATCAGCGGATGACCAGAATGTGATGTCTTCGCGCGTTCCCTCGGGCCAGTACCGAACGAGGGTGCGCGGTCGGGAGTCCTGAGAACGATAAACCGTTGCTCCGAGGAAAAGCAGTCCGGATTTGGGGTGGTCGGCGCGGTAATTTGCGAGACTCGCACTGAATTCTTCATCCCGTTGGACGACCGCCTGTTCCAGTGGCGCGGGCGGCGGGGGGAGGTCAAAGGGCTTGACTTGCCGGATGGTGATGGTGCGGCCGCCCTGTTCGTGGGTCGTAGTTTCAATTATGTCCCTCTTGGGAATGAAAAGTTCCGGCTTGGGAGGGGAAGGGGGTGGCGGAGTGCCATCCGGGATAATGCCGAGAATGCGGGCGGTTGATACTATGTTGAGATCGGCGGCCTTTTCTTCCTGAGAGAAGACGTGGGTGATACTGAGCAGCGCGGATAAGAATACGAGCGAGATTGGTTTCATGGGGAAGGCGGATGGATGTCCTTCCTGGTGGACGGGGAGTTGAAAAGCCGCGTACAGACGACCGCGATGGCCTTTAGCCGTCCCCGAAGAGAAAGCCTGGACATACACCACCGCCTCCCCGGCCGTTTGGTCGGTTTGGCGGCATCGTTTCGGTCGATGCCGACCGCTGTACGGGAGGATTTTCAAGTCCCCATCCACCGAAGTGGACACGTCGATTTAGTCGTTGGCTGCGGTTGGTGCCAAGAACCATTTCCACGGATTCGCTAGAATAGCTATAAACGCGTAGCTTTGCGGCCGTGATGCAGCGGGCCTGCGGCGCTTCTCGCGGCCGTGTCCGGTTAGGTGGTCCAAACTGAAGATAAAATGACGCGGTTTCCATCGAGAAAGTCCGGCGCCAAGGATCGCAAATGCTTGATAATGATGGACATGCAACAAAAAGAATGGTCTTCACTGCAAAAACAGCGCTGCTTTTTCGAATAGGAACGGTCTTATATGCGAAGGGAATTGCGGCTATCGGAAAAGGAACGGGGGAGGGAATCAGGGAATCGGTTTGCTCGCAGGAAGTAGCAGTAGGTGGAGGCAAGCGAGCGATCTGTTTTGCAAACAAGCCCCTCCCTTGGCCCGGAGGAACGCGGGATGGGTGTAGTGGAGCGTTCCCTCCGGGCTAGATGTTGGGGCCGTGGTGGCGGAGGGTTACGGATTTGGCGCGGGGACGGGTTGTGCGGCCGCATTCGACATGGAACTGCGGATTCCGCGGGCGCGTGCCGCAGCTGGGTGATCTTTGCCGAGCGCACCTTCAATGAGACCGACGCTGGCTTGCGCGAGCTTGTAGTTGTTTTCCCGCAGCGTGGTGGTAAGGGCGATAGCCGCAATTTTCGCCGCCTCCGCCTTCACTTCGGCAGCTTCTGCGTCGTCAGTGGCTTTTGCTCCGTTTTCAAGGTTGGTGATTCGCTGGGTGGGATCGGTGTCTTTCGTGATCATCTCGGCCTTGTATTCCTTCAGGATACCCGTGATTTGACGGGTGTAGTCCTTTTCCTGTGCGTCTGTGAGGTTTGACATGATAGATAGTTGTGATTGTTTGCTATTCGAGCAGGAGGGCCAAATCAGAAACTGACTAACTTTCTGCTATGATAGAAAGGTGAGCATCCTCCCCAATCCCGTCAATGCGATTATAACCGTTATGGAGCGAAAGCTGGGAGAGAATCTTTTGTGCCGAAATCTGAAGCGCTTGCCTCATCGGCAGTCGGCGCTTGTTCACTACCGTAGGATCGTTGGGAGAAGCGGAACCGTGTGCCCGCTTTTCCGCGCCATAGTCCCTGGTTTTGAGGAAGGAACCGGTGGATATGGCTACAACGCCCAATACATCGGTGGGCTGCCCGGATTTCAGTTCGATTCGAAAAAAATCATGCTCTCCCAGCGTCCGTCAAACGTCACCCGACCCGAGCGCACCGTCATGTTCACCACCGCTGCCTATGCCCAA
>JANODE010000128.1:0-1671 GCA_031412525.1 Akkermansiaceae bacterium
CTCAAGGGCCAGGTGACCGCCTCGACCCGCCGCGACCGCGAGCACGATTCCTATCTCGAAGCGGCGCTGGAACTGCACCGCGGTGGAGTGGTCATCGATTTCTCCGCGATGACGCCATCGCGCGAAATCCTCACGCTGCCCGCCTATCCGTTTGACCGCGCCCGCTGGTGGCACGAATGCAGCGAGCTCCGCGAAGCACGCCTTGGAGCCGGCGGAAAGGGTCTGCTAGACTCACGCCAGCCGCGCGCCACGCCGACATGGACGACGCGCCTCGACGGCCGTCACATGGCGTTCCTCAAAGATCACAAGGTCGATACTCACATCATTTTCCCAGCCGCGGGCTTTGTGGAAATGGCGCTGGAAGCCGGATTACAGTTGTTCGAAGGACGGCCGTTCGCGATCGAGGATTTCGAAATCCGCCGCCCGTTGATTCTGCCGGATCCCGCGTCGGCGTTGATCATGGAGCTCACCTACGAACCTGCCGAGCGCACCTTCACCATTCAGAGCAAGTTCGATCAGGCCGCGTCCTGGTCCGTGCATGTCATTGGTTCGATGCGCAGCGAGCGCACCGAATCGGCATTTGGAAACTCCGCTCTCGAAGCGCCGGATGCTGATTTGGAATCAGAAGGCGTCGGCGCGTTCTACGGCCACATGAGTGATCTCGGGCTCCGCTATGGAGACGAGTTCAAGCCGATCCGCGAGCTGGCTGCCGGAGCCGGGAAATCAGCGGGACGGGTTTCTCTATCAGAAGCGATTGAATCGCGCGCCGCTGAATACGCGTTGCATCCAGTGCTGCTAGACGGTGCGCTCCAGGTGTTCTCGGCCGGTGCCAAGACGGTCGAGGACCGCAAGGCGAAAATGAAACTGCCGGTTAGATTCGCAAGGATCCTGTTCCTCCGTTCGCCGGGGGCTTCCACGCATGTCCGCGCCAAGGTCCTGCATTTCAACGAAGAATTGATCGAAGGCCGCATTGGACTCTACGACGAGGCGGGTCATCCGTGCGTGCTGGTGGACGGCTTCCGGGCCGTCAGCATGTCGGCCGTGCGCCGCGCCGGGGCTTCCGGCGGCAGCCGCGATCTAGTCTATCATGTCGATTGGGAACGCACCGAGCCGACCGTCGCCCGATCGCCGCAACCACCTATTCCGTTAGGCCAGCTCCGCGATGTTGCAAGCAAGGCACTGGAAGAAGTCATCGCCCTGCGCGGTCGTGCGGAACTCGAATCCGTGATGGCCTCGGAAGACAACCTCGCCGCTGCGCTGATCACCTCCGGACTGCGTGAAATGGGCGTCAGCGGCGAGTTCTCGGCCGACTCGCTAAGCGTTGCCAAACCGATGCGAACGGTTTTCGGCCGCCTGATGGACAAACTCGCCACCCGCGGACTCATTGCTGCTAGTGGTGAAACCTACACACCGACCGAGGCTTTTTCCACCTTGGCGGACGCGTCTCAGCAGAACCTTCGTGATTTCCTAACCGGCCATCCCGGACATCTGCCGGAAGCCCTGCTCTGTGCCTCCAGCTGCGGAGAATTCGGCGCGATCATCCGCGGCGAGAAGGATGCCGTGCAAGTTCTCTTCGGCGGCACCAACGCCGATCTGTTGGATCACTTTTACGGTGACGGTCTCTTCTCCAGTCACTGGATGGCGAGCATCGGCTGCGCGGTGCAGGAAGCC